>CP070767.1:0-9843 GCA_020345725.1 Methanobacteriota archaeon
CCAGATCAAAAATCACAACGTCAGACATCCACTGACCCAATGTCCTACAGATACAAGTTCTTTCCCAATTCTTGACCAAAAGGCGAGAGAAAATCAGGAGTACTTAAGGTAACCCAGCTCGGGTTTATGAGTATCCCATACAGGAAAGGGGGTGTTCACCAAAAAATAAAGAGAGTGAAGAAGGTCTATCTCTTCTTCTTCATTATCTTCATCCAGCCGCCACTCTCATAGACCTGAAGTCTCCTCTTGGACAGAGTCTTCTTGAACTCGTCCCAGTCTATGATCTCCAGGCGGTCGTTCTTCCCTTTGGTAAACTGAATCCCGGTTGTTCCCTTTACCCTTCCAGGCTTCAATCCCTTCTTCTTCGCAATTTCCATTGCTTTTTCAGGTGTTATTGGTTGCATCACCATTTATTTCCCTCCAAGGGGTTTAGGTCCTCTGACCAGACCTGTATGGCTATGTCCATATATAACACTTTCTCAAGCCAGATTTTTACAAAGAAGAAAAATAAAAATCGCCAGTCAAGGTGAGGAATTTCACATTTTTCGTGTTTGCTAGGTTTTTCTCAAGGAAAGGTTTTAAATCGTGTTAGAGATGGAGTCCGCATGTCCCTCTTTGGCTCCTCAGGAATAAGGGGCTTGGTCTTCGATGAAATCACGATGGACCTGGCTTTGGACATGGGAAGAGCGGTAGGGAGCCTGCACAATAACGTCATCCTGGGCCGTGATACCAGGACCTCAGGTGAGATGTACAGATCCCTCATTGTCTCAGGCCTACTTTCCTCAGGAGCTGATGCTTCCGATGCTGGTATAGTGAGCACTCCTACGCTTGCTTGGGCGGGTAAGCAATTCGATTGCGGACTGATGATAACCGCATCTCATAATCCTGGCAATTACAACGGAGTCAAGTTCTGGAACCCGAACGGACTGGCATTCTTGAAGGAGCAGAGGGACCAGATTGACGAGCTACTGAGAAGGAAGGAGTTCAGACCTGCCGAATGGGACCAAATTGGTCAACTTCATGCTTACGAGAATGCAGTCTCAGAACACAAAGATGCGATCTTGTCCAGCTTGGGAGAATCAAGCATCAAGGTAGTTGTTGACTGCGGGGGCGGAGCGACGTTCAACATAACTCCGACACTACTGGAAGACATGGGGTGCGAGGTTTTCGCACTGAATGCAGAACCTGACGGACACTTCTCCTCTCGCATGCCAGAACCTACTGAAGAGAATCTCTCTACGCTTATCCAGACCGTGAAGAGCGAGAATGCAGATTTGGGCATCGCACATGACGGAGATGGGGACATGATGACGACCGTGGATGAGAAGGGGAGATACATCGGCGGAGATAAACTCCTCTCAATCTTCGCAAAGCAGGAGGTCAGTAAGAGCGTGGTCGTCCCTGTGGATGCATCAATGGTCATAGATGATCTGGTTCCCGATGCCAAGGTCTACCGGACAAGAGTTGGGGACGTGTTCGTTGGGGAGGAGATAGAAAGAAGAGAGGCAGACTTTGGTGGAGAGCCTTCTGGAACCTGGATATTCCCCAGACATTTCCTTTGCCCCGATGGCGTCTATGCCGCTGCACTACTTGCTAATATGGTCTCAGAGAGTAAGCTGTCAGAACTGGCAGACAAGGTACCAGAATACCCTCAGAAGGTGGAAGGATTCAGTTTCGATCCGAAGAGGAGGGAGAGCATCTTGAAGTCGCTTGATGAGCGAATGAGGTCTGTCCCGTGCGAGGAGATGACCACTGTGGACGGATGGCGACTGCAGTTCCAGGATGGATGGGCCCTGGTTCGTCTCTCAGGAACGGAGCCCAAGGTTCGATTGAAGGTAGAGGCCAGGACCCCTCAAAGGGTAAAAGAGATATATCGTTCCATCCATTCAATCGCTAAAGAAGTGCTATGATGAAGGCTTTCATTCTTGCGGCCGGTGAAGGAACTAGGATGCGTCCATTGACAGCGAACATACCCAAGCCACTTCTTCCAGTCGCAGGCAAACCTTTCCTCATGCATACGCTGGAGTCCCTTCGGGAAAACAAGATAGGGGACATCACGATTCTGATAGGCTGGAGGGGTCGAAGGGTACGGGAATATCTCGGAGACGGATCAAAGATAGGGCTGAACATAGGCTATGAAGAGCAGGAGAGAAGGTTGGGAACGGCTCACGCAATTGGACTGGCAAAGAAGCATGTAGGGGATACCTTCCTGTGCGTAAACGGGGATGTGGTCCTCACACCGAAATCCATCGAGGGCTTCTTATCCTTCGGGAAGAAGAAAGGTACTAGCGTGGCCCTGGCAAAGGTGACGGACACCAGCAACTTAGGAGTTGTAGAATTGGAGGATGATGTCATCAAGAGCATAGAGGAGAAGCCCAAGTTTCCCAAGTCCAATCTCATCAACGCTGGCATGTACCTGTTCGAGAAGAACATCTTCGAGCTGATAGAGAAGACCCCACAATCGAGCAGAGGAGAGTACGAGATAACGGACACGCTTCAAATGCTCATGGAGAAGGAGGAGGTCCACGGAAATGTTCTGGCCGAGGAATGGATAGATGTAGGTCGACCCTGGGACCTGTTGAAGGCCAATCAGATCCTTCTGAAGAATGTTCAAGAGGAGAACAACGGGGAGGTTCGCAAGGAGGCCGTCATTGAGAATAATGTGCAGATAGGGGAGGGAACGATCGTAAAGAACGGCTCACATATCATAGGGCCCACAATAATTGGTAAGAACTGCGAGATCGGACCCAACTGTTTGATAAGACCCAGCACTTACATTGGAGAAGGGTGCAAAGTGGGAAGCGCTTCGGAAGTCAAGAACTCCATTGTGATGGACGGCAGCCACGTCCCCCACCATAACTACGTTGGAGACAGCGTTATCGGGGAGAGGTGTAACCTGGGATCCGGCACTAAGATCGCCAACCTGAGGCTGGACGAGAAGAACATAATGGTTTCCTTCAAGGGTCAGATAATCGACACGGGTCTCCGCAAGCTGGGTGCCATCATAGGGGACGATGTGAAGACCGGCATCAACTCCTCCATTGACGTGGGAGCCATCATAGGTGAGAACACGTTCATAGGTCCGGGCGCTGTGGCCAGAGGTGTGATCGCCCCCAACAGCAGGGTCTTCTGAGGTGCCCATGAGGATAGTACAAGTTTCTCCATACTTCTACCCACATGTAGGTGGTGTGGAGTCGCATGTTTTAGACCTCTCAACAGAGCTCGTCTCGAGAGGGCACCACGTATCGGTTCTGACAACCAACCTGGGGAAGATGCCTGACAAGGAATCCATGATGGATGTTGAGGTTATCCGACTCAAGCCCCTTTCAACGATGTTCCAAACGCCCATAGTACCCAGGACGGAGAAGTATTTGAAGAATGCAAAGGCCGATATCATACACACCCATTCCCCACCACCGCTAAGCTCATACTACGCAGCCAGGGGATGCAAGACGGCCAATATCCCTTTCATCATCACATACCACTGTGACGTGGAGATACCAATTCTAATGGGAAAGATCATTGCTGGTGTGTACAGGAGAACTCTGGAATCATACACGGTCAAAAGAGCGGAGAAGATCATCGTAACATCTGGAAGCTACCACGCAACCTCGAGAACGGTTTGGAAGTACAATCCCAGGATAATCCCTAACGCGGTGGATGCGAACAGGTTCAACCCAGAAGTGGATGGATCTGAGATCAGGGAGAAGCACGGGATAGGTCCGGACGAGCACGTAATCCTCTTTGTCGGGAGAATGGTCTGGCATAAGGGAGTGGAGTACCTGATTGAGGCATCAAAGCATCTGGAGAACACGAAGTTCCTTGTGGTGGGCAGCGGGGAGCATCTGGGAAACTACAAATCGATGGCTCTAGAATCGGGGGTGGCTGACAGGGTGATCTTCACGGGAAGATTGTCTTGGTCAGACTTGCCGAAGTGCTATGCTGCAAGCGATGTTTTCGTACTGCCTTCCATTTCGAGACTGGAGGCTTTCGGAATCACTACGTTGGAGGCCATGGCAACGGGAAAGGCAGTAATCGTCGCGGACATTCCGGGTGTCAGGGAAGTCATCGATGACGGCAAAGAAGGACTTGTGTTTGACGTGATGGATGCCGAGGACTTAGCAAAGAAGGCGTCTATACTTCTCGGGAATCCAGAGCTTCGCAAGGAAATGGGGAAACAAGGAAGGAAGAAGGTGGAGGAGAGGTTCACCATCGCAACTGTTGCGGACCAAGTGGAAGAACTCTACGAAGAGGTTCTCTCCTCATCCAGAATGTCAAGATGATACGGTTCCCCGTCCAGGTCCCAGGCTTTCCAACAATTCCTGTCATACGGGACCTTGGTTATTATATGAACATATCCGAACTTGCGGAAGAGCTGAAGATCGCCTTGAGAAGGGTTGTTGCTCTCTCCTGGATGAGAATGTACCGTCCCAACAACTGTGTAGTCTATCGGCAACATGTGCAACCGCAGAAGTGCTGACCGACCACCTGATATCGTACCTGGCAACAACATGATCTCGGTAATCACTCCCTTTTCGCATCGGAGAATGCCAGCGAATTCGTTGGGAAAACTGTCCTTTGACACCTCGAGAATTAGATCGATTAGTTCCTTCTTGATCGCGTAAGCCCTCTTCCTGTCCAAGATAATCACTGTGAGACTAGTTTTTCGCCGAATCTGGCATAGAAGTCTTCCCTGAACCTGATGAATGAAGCTTTGTTCTCGGAGACGGTAATCGAGGCCCTCTCGTCACCAGAAAACTTCTGGATATCCTGACCATCAAGGACCAAAAGACATTCCTTGGGTTCTATAAGTTCCAGTTCTATCGTGCTTTTGGCGGGAACAACCAAAGGTCGCTGGGATAGTTTGAATGGAGCAAGGGGAACCAATACCATGGCCTCAACCCTGGGATCAATGATGGGTCCGCCAGCGCTCATTGCGTAGCTGGTCGAACCTGTGGGTGTGGCTATCATCATGCCGTCCGCGCGGAATTCGTCCGCCAAATGGCCGTCTATGGTGATTTTGAAGTGCCTCATCTTGGCCACTTGAGCTGTGTGGAAGACAGCTTCGTTCAGACAGTCGTACAACCTATTGCCGTTCTTCTGGACCTTCAGTTTTATTCTCTCGTCCAGTTTGTAATCGTTATTCAGAACCCTATCAATGGATGTCTCAATATCATCCAGCTTGACCTCTGTGAGAAAACCCATGACACCTGCATTAATCCCCAACAACTTCGCATTGGAGCGCTGCATGGCCCTCAGGATTGTGCCGTCCCCACCTATGGTCACCACCGCGTCAACATCCATCCTCTCAATAGGTGAGGGCTCCTTCCCCAGCACTTGGGCAACTCCAGTATCGAGATAAACGGTAGAATCGTCTCCCAGCTTGTCCTCCACCCTTTTCACAAGCTCTTCCAAGTTCTCTAAGTCAGGTTTCGCACATATCCCTATTCTCATACTATCCCTTCCAGCACCTTCTTGTCTCCGACCGCGATGAAATTGGATCTCTCGCGAGGGCCGAACTTCATATCCAAAACATCCCCATCCGTATTGTAGATTTCTCCTCCCGCCTCCCTAAGGAGCAGAACTCCGGCAGCCAAATCCACCAACCGAATCATAGGCTCCGCGTCCACCATGTACAAATCTGCCACACCGCTGGCGACCATTGCGAGCTCTAATGACGCCGCACCGTAGTTCCTAGTTCTCCTAGCTTTTGACGCTATCTCGAAAGACATTGGCGAAGCTGATTCGCCCAGATAAACAAGGAAAACGGTCTTCCCAGGGTCATAGTCTTTTGTTTTCAATCTCTGGCCATCCATGTATGCTCCCTTGCCCTTCTCCGCTATATAGACAGCCCCATGAACCAAATCCCTGATCAAACCGAATTGGACGTCGGATAGTGATTGCTTTCCTACGGCCAAGGATACGGAATAGAACGGTATCCCAACAAGTGCGTTGAAGGTTCCATCAACGGGGTCTATCACAAGCGTGTTCTCAGCACCGTTATCGATGATCCCAGCTTCCTCACTAAGAACGTTGAGCGGGTTTCCATGTTTTTCCAGACATTCCAGGATCGCATTCTCAGCGATCTTGTCTATCTCCTGGGTAGGTGTGCCGTCCGCCCCCATGGCAATCTGAGAACTGAGATCTTCCATCTTCCGTCCTTTCAAGGCGATGTGGACGGCCTCTGAGAGCTCTTGAAGGAGGTCGATCATCGTTTGGGCACAGAACTTCTGGATTATTATAATATTGTGGGGTCGTTACCATCCCAGTAACTCAATATCTTTATATAGAAGGACAATCATAGAGGAACAGATTTCGACCAAATATGGAGGAAGGATATGATAGGTGGACAGACACCCATTTTGGTATTGAGAGAAGGTACAAAAAGGGAAAAAGGAAAAGGCGCACAATTCAACAACATCGCGGCCGCAAAGGCCGTGGCTGATGCCGTTAGGTCAACTCTCGGTCCAAAGGGCATGGACAAAATGCTCGTGGACAGCATGGGGGACGTTGTGATTACAAATGACGGCGTGACAATCCTCAAAGAGATTGATATAGAACATCCAGCAGCCAAGATGTTGGTGGAAGTCGCCAAGACGCAAGACGAAGAATGCGGAGACGGAACGACCACAGCGGTCATTCTGGCAGGAGAGCTTCTGAAGAAGAGCGAGGACCTGATAGAGCAGAACATTCACCCGACCATCATCGCTGGTGGTTTCAGGATGGCTGCGAACAAGGCAAGATCGATAATGGACAGGGTCGCGCAGAAAATCTCGATAAAGGATCGAGGCAGACTCCACAACATCGCTACGACCGCGATGATCAGCAAGAGTGCAAGTACGCACAGAGACCTGCTGGCAGACGTGGCAGTTGATGCAGTGACAGCAATCACGACAGAGGTCAAGAAGGGCAAATACGTCGTTGATGACGACGACATCCAGGTAATCAAGAAGCAAGGCGGTTCGGTAACGGACACAGAGATGATCCGGGGAATAATCGTGGACAAGGAAGCGGTACATCCCGGAATGCCCAAGACGGTGAAGAACGCCAAGATTGCCTTGATTGATTCCGCTCTTGAAGTGAAGAAAACAGAGGTGGACGCAAAGATCGAGATTACTGACCCATCTCAGCTCCAGGCCTTCCTGTCAGAGGAAGAGTCCATGCTCAAGGGAATGGTGCAAATCATCAAGAAGAGCGGGGCGAACGTGGTCTTCTGCCAGAAAGGAATCGATGACCTGGCCCAACACTACCTGGCAAAGGAAGGCATCTACGCGATCAGGAGAGTCAAGAAATCCGACATGGAGAAGCTTTCCAAGGCGACCGGTGGAACCATTCTTACCAAGCTGGACGAATTGACCAAGAAGGATCTAGGAACTGCAGGAAACGTCTATGAGAAGAAGATAGGCGATGACGATATGACCTTCGTAACTGGCTGCAAGAACCCAAAGGCTGTGTCGATACTCATCAGTGGCGGCACGGAACATGTGGTTGACGAACTCGAGAGGTCCCTTGAGGACGCGGTAAGCGTGGTCGGAGTTGCCATCGAGGACGGTAGAATGATCACCGGCGGTGGCTCGACCGCGACAGAGGTCGCTCTGGGGCTGCGCGAGTATGCAGCTTCGGTCGGAGGAAGGGAACAGATTGCGATCGATGCTTTCGCGGACGCCATGGAAGTCGTTCCAAGAACACTCGCGGAGAACGCTGGTCTGGATCCGATAGACACCCTCATCGAACTGAGGAAGGCGCACAAGAAAGGCAAGAGGCACGCGGGCATCAACGTCCATGCCGGCGGACTGATGGATATGAAGAGAGAACACGTCCTGGAACCCATCCGAGTAGGCAGACAGGCTATCGAGTCCGCAACGGACGCGGCAGTGATGGTGCTCCGAATAGATGACGTGATTGCCTCCAAGGGAGAAGGCCCAATGCCTCCAGGCGGACCAGGTGGAATGGGCGGCATGGGTGAAGAAGAATACTAACCTTCTTCCCTTTTTCTTTGACAATACAATAAACCTAAATCATCGAAACCGATTTCAGCGTCCGCAAGAACGGTGACGTTCTATGCCAGAGGAAGAGGCGTCCAAAGGAAACGAAGAGGAAGGGCTCAAGGACGGGGAAGAGGCCGAGCCGGAAGAGGAGACCAAGGACCCTGAGGAATTGCTGTCCCGACTGAAGTACCTTCAGGCTGAGTTCGAAAACTACAAAAAGAGAGCAGCGAAGGAAATGCAGACATTCCTCGAGCACTCGAACCAGAGGATAATCTCATGCATATTGCCGGTCATAGACGACCTTGAGAGGGCCAGCACATCCATCAAGAATGAGGAGGACGCGAACGGGGTCAAGATGATATTCGACAACCTGATGGAAACACTTCGGAACGAAGGACTGGAAGAGATGGGTTCGGTGGGTGAGGATTTCGACCCTTTCAAACACGAGGCGGTTGCACAGGTCCAAGATGATGATTTGAAAAGTGACCAGATCGCAGAAGTGGTCCAAAAAGGCTACAGTTTCAAATCCAAGGTCATTAGACCTTCAAAAGTAGTGGTAGTGAAGAACAAACCCAAGGAGGGTAACAATGGCGAAGATAATAGGGATTGATTTGGGGACTACGAACTCGGAAGCGGCCTATCTGGAAGGAGGACGACCCGTTATCATTCCAAGCGCGGAAGGTAGCTCGTTCGGGGGGAAGATGTTTCCCTCGGTCGTAGCTTTCACCGAAGACGACCAGCGTCTTGTTGGAGAAGCGGCCAAGAGACAGGCAGTTCTGAACCCTGATGGAACAGTACTGAGAATCAAGAGAAAGATGGGGACAGACCATAAGGTCACCATTGGAGACAAGGCCTACACCCCTCAAGAGATATCCGCCATGATACTGACCAAGATCAAGACGGACGCAGAGGCTTACCTCGGAGAGGAGGTCAAAGAAGCGGTCATCACTGTTCCGGCCTATTTCAATGACAATCAAAGGCAGGCGACCAAGGATGCTGGAGAGATTGCTGGCTTCAATGTTCGCAGGCTCATAAACGAGCCTACAGCAGCAGCCATTGCCTACGGACTGGAAAAAGTGGAAGAGCAGAAGATAGTGGTTCTGGACCTAGGTGGCGGGACTTTTGATGTCACAATCATGGAGATAGGAGAGGGCGTCTTCGAAGTGGTCTCCACGAGCGGAGACACACATCTCGGTGGCTCGGACATGGATGAGAAGATAATGAACTGGCTCATCGAAGAGTTCCAAGCAGCAGAGGGAATCGACCTGAAAGGGGACAAGAATGCCGCACAGAGAATCCGAGATGCTGCCGAGAAGGCGAAGATAGAACTGACAGGCACTGTCTCCACAACGATCAACCTGCCATTCATAGCTTCAAAGGATGAGAAACCTAAGCACATGGAGAAGGAGCTGACCAGAGCGAAGCTGGAGGAGCTCGTGGCACCAGTCTTGAAACGCTGCGAGGAACCCATTCAAAAGGCTTTCAGAGATGCCAAGCTCAAATACGAGGACATCGGGAAGGTCATTCTGGTAGGTGGCCCGACTCGAATGCCGATTGTCAAAAACAAGTTCGAAACAATCCTTGGAAGAAAGGCAGAGCGAGGCGTGGATCCCATGCAATGTGTTGCCATGGGAGCTGCGATTCAGGGAGGAGTACTGGCAGGCGAGGTTACAGATCTCGTGCTTCTAGATGTCACTCCGCTTTCACTCGGTGTTGAAACACTCGGAGGAGTGATGACCCGACTGATAGACCGCAATACAACCATCCCGACCAAGAAGAGCCAGATATTCACAACTGCTGCTGATGGACAGACAAGCGTGGAGGTCCACGTCCTGCAGGGCGAGAGAGACATGTC
>CP070767.1:9943-14686 GCA_020345725.1 Methanobacteriota archaeon
AGTGCGAGGGCGAGGATTTGAACCCCGGAACCACTTCTGGAACAGATCTTGAGTCTGTCGCCTTTGACCAGTCTTGGCTACCCTCGCGTCTCACGTTGAATGTAAATTGGCTATAATAAGATTACATCTCGGGATATTGCCTACATTGTTTGGTCCAATCCATCTCCGTCCACTAGGATAATCTCAGTGTGTTCCCTCGGTGTTAGTCCATGTCGAAAGAGCACGAATCCATCGTCCAGTTGTTTCACCTTCTCAATGAATCCTTCACCATCGAAAACCCTCTTCCACTCGACTGCTCCATCTTCGGAGATTCCGTACAATACTGGAAGGTATGATTCACCTGCTTCAATCTCGCCAGCTATTATGATTTTGTCCTTCTTGCAATCAATGGATACTCCACAACCATTATCATAAGTTCTTTCCCAAACCATCTCCCCATCTTCACTGATTCTGGCAAGATAAACGCGTTCCCCTTTCATTCCAGTTAAGAAGAGTCTGTCTTCTCCATTGATAATGTCATATACAAGAGCATCTTTGTGTGACCTCTCCCATATCTTACTACCATCCCCATTAACCCCTAATAGATGCAAATGCCACTTCCCGTTTCTCGTCAGACTTCCCACTAGCAGGTAATCTTGGTCGAGTGGAACAAGACCTCCAGCCACTACATCTTCGGCAATGCAGTATATCTCTCTCCATATCTCCTCCCCTTTGTTAGTCAGCTTCAGAAGAAAGAAATGGGCATTTCCGGACATATCTCTGGTCTCACCGAACAAGAGAATATCCTGATTTGCCACGAGTGAATAGGCACACTCATTCCCCTTGACTCGAAATGATCTTTCCCACATCTCTTCTCCATTTGAATTCAATCTTAGCACATACGCCTTCCAATCTCGTCCACCATCTTCAGAGGCATGACCTTCTGAACATCCGCATATCAGAAAGCCATCATCGATTGTAACTATGTTCTGCCCCTCGTAATCCACGGAGTTCTGACCGTAAGTCTTCCTCCACTCCAACTCTCCATTCTTGTCCACTTTCAGAACCAGAACCCTGTAATTGTCATTCTTGACACTTCCGGTCATCACCAGACCATCTTGGGCATCTATGATTGATGTTATGACAATCTCTTCATCCTTTCCGACTAAGGATTGCATGACTTCTCCCATCGTCTTCTGCCTTTTCAAGGCTTTCGTCAGATATCGTGTTGGGCTATGATTATAAGATGAACCACAGCCAGCTCTCCCAAACCTCCAAAAGACCCAAAAAAGAGAAAAGTTTGAATCTCACTAGAGCATTATCTTCTTGATGCCCGACTATCGCGTCCCGAAAAACGAACAGGTCCTAGACGCGCTGAAGAGCATTTTCCTCAGGAGGAGGGTGGTGAACTCCCAGAGGGAGCTCAAGAAGCTTGTAGAGAAGGAACTGCGGTCCGATGAGGAATTCAAGGTGGGTGAGCAACGATTAAGGCATGTTGTGTTGGACTCAGATCTCTTGGACGTGGACATCCATTGCAGGGAAAGCCTGGAGAAGAGACACCTAACCAAGTGTCCGGTCTGCGGGTCCAAACTGAAGAAAGTGAGGAACCTGACGGTGTTCGGAGGTTCGGTCACACTCGGCTTCAAGTGCCCGAGATGCGCCTACTGGAGCGGACTGAGGAAGAGAGTTCCCATGCGTTATGTTTTCACGAGGAGATAGCTTGGAGGTCTTTCTGGAGAACGGAATACACGTAAGAGATGGAATCAGGGAAGTCGTCCTGGATCCAAGGAGGTCGACCGATGCGGCCATCGTCAGCCATGCCCATCTAGATCACCTGATACCTGGAGCATTGATGACTCCTGAGACACTCGAGATTATGAAAGTAAGGACAGGATTGTCAAACGGGAGTATTCTGGGGTATGATGAAGAGAAGAAGTTCAATGGCTTTACAATCTCATTCACAGAAGCCGGCCACGTATTCGGATCTGCCATGGTGAGGATTGGGGATGTTCTGTACACAGGGGATGTGAATCCAGAGGGCGGACTGACTTGCGGACAAGCCAAAGGAGAGAAGTGCGATATACTGATAATCGATGCTACTTACGGAAAGCCAAGCTTCCGTTTTCCCTCCAAAAGGGAGATTGAGGATGACCTTCTGAGTTGGGTGGGTTCACAGCTTGAGGAATCACCAGTGGCAATTGGATCTTATGAGTTCGGAAAGGCCCAGGAGCTCATCGCTCTAATGAACAAACTTGACTGCGAGGTCGTGGTGACCAAACCCATTGCCGATATTGCGGACGTCTACAGGGCCCATGGTATTTCTCTCAAGTATAGGAGATTTGATGACCTCACGCCCCAGGAGAGAAAGGAACCGCATGTGTTTGTCGTGGCAAAGAGGGAGTTGAAGAGACCATTGGCCGGGAAGATGGTGAAGTTCAGAGAAGCAGGTGGTATGTCCTGTTATGTCTCTGGTTGGTGCGGCATATACAATTACACTGGAAGTTACGACATAGATGCTCAGTTCCCGTTCAGCGATCACGGAGATTTCGATTCTCTGATGGATTTTGTTAAGGCCTGTTCTCCTGATGTGGTGTACACCTGTCATGGTCATCCAAAAGACCTGGCAGCTGAGATTCGAGATACGCTGGGAATAAGGGCGGAGGCGGTCAAGAAGCTGTGAGGTATTCCTATGCAGTCCAATGAAGACAAGAACCTAATCGTTGCAAAGCTAGATGATGGTGAGAATCTCTTTGAATCGCTTGAGAACATCATTGAGAAGCATGAAATCAGAAGTGGTCTCATACTCTCAGGCATTGGCATGTTGCGTAATTTCGTGCTTGGATATTACAATGGGTCCGAGTATCAAAAGAAGAAATTCGCCGACCCTTGCGAATTGCTTTCCCTCCAAGGAAGCATATCCACAGAGGGAGAGACGGTGATCCACCTCCATACATCTCTAGCAGATGAGAAGCAGAATGTCATTGGAGGTCATTTGTTCGAGGCAGAGGTTTGCTCACTGAATGAGATTGTTATCCGAAAATTGGATGATGTCGTTCTCTCAAGAAGACTAAATCCAGCCACTGGTCTCAAGGAGCTCCAGATCTCCTGATTCCTTCTTTCGTATAGAATATAAGAAGTAGACAAATGAGATGACAGCCATCACAGCTGCGGCATACATGGTATATTCATAGGCGATGCTCGTAAGTGCTCCAAAGGAGACCGCAATGCCAACGATGGCTCCTCCAAGCAGAGGACCGACGATGCTGGATATGCTGAGAACTGAGTTCAAAAGGCCAGTAGAAGTCGCTCTTTCAACATTCCTCTCCATTATGTATTTCAAGGATCCAACGTAGATCGTCGCCCAACATGTTCCCAGCATGATTTGAGTGGGTATCATTTCCATGAAATTCCTGGCAAATGTGAAAGAAATGAACGTCAATGCAGATAGGATAATCCCGAAAGAAACAAGTCTTGTAGATTGGAAACGGTCAACCAGTTGCATCACAACAAACTGTGTTCCAGCATTGATAGTATAGAGTATTCCAACGCCGAAGGTATCCATGCCCAAGTTGAGAAGGAAAAGCGGGAAGATCACCCAAATCGCACAAGCACCAGAATGTCTGATCAGCACGGCGACATAAACAGGTAGATTCCTTTTGATCACATCCTTTGGGAAGAATGGAACCTTCAATCTCACTTCAGGAATGGGCGTCAGTATCAGAGCAATAAGAAAAGCCAAGAATAGGAAGAATGTGGAGAGCAGAAAGACCTGCCAGAAGACAGCTAGATATCCCGCCACCAGAGTACCCAAGCCCCATCCAAGTGAGCCGAAAGAGGCAAACTTCCCGATTCTTCTTTTGGAATCATAGACATAGGCATAGAGCGCAGATGGAAACATACCGAGAGCAAGGCCCACCAATACACGGGTAAGTGTCAGAGTAATGGCATCATATGCGAACACCTGGGTAATGCAAGCCAGAGAGCTGAGTAACAGTCCCAGCTGCAATATCTTCCTTCTTCCATGCACATCCGCCCATCGTCCGAAAATATAGTTCGAAACTAGCAAGGACAGAGAATAGAGTGCAATTATGAGGCCCAACTGAACCTCGTCGACTCCCAGATCCTTGGCAAATATGGGAATGAAGAGAATGGATGCAAAAATCCCAGCATTTGAAAAGAACTGAATGCTCGAGGGTTTCACGCACTACGGAAGGCGATTAACACGATAAAGTTGTGGTCTACCAGTCGAGTCTTTCCAGCTTCCTATCTCGTTTTGTCTTCTTCCTAAACTTCTTGTAATGGTCCTTACACACATGAACCCGTCTGGAACCAGGAACCTGAGCATCGGGAACGGCAGAAGAGAATTTCTTTGTTGCGACTGATCTCAACGCTGGTCTGGAGCAACCAATAACGTCGCACTCCTTCCCCTCATCCGTCCTTTTCCTTGCCATAAACCCACAAACCCAAGCTCTCTATTAAAACCTAACGTGATGATTCCCACCACAACGTTTTAGCAAATCAACGCAATCACCCAAGCGGATGAGCTACTCCGCGATCATGGATATTGACACTACTAACGAACTCAAGAACCGCACCTGGTGGTGGTGGTGGTGGCTACTCTTCTTCAAGAATCCGGAGAACCCACAGAGAACCAAGCAGATGGTCATCTTGTGGGGCACGAGGAATTGTAGGGAAGTACTGGTGAATGATCATCTGTGGAGGCGGAAATCAATTACTGAGAGGAGGGATGGAAAGGTGACCACA
>CP070767.1:14786-26241 GCA_020345725.1 Methanobacteriota archaeon
GTTGTCTGGACCTTTGATCAAGGTCGTTTCGGATCACAGCATTGGTCTGTTGAAAGCGGTGGGACACAGCTATACCACCCTGGAACCCAGGATCATCATGGGGGAGTTGAGCGTTCCAATAGTCCCATCGACCGTCAGAATGGTCCTTGCCTGCACCGCGCTGCAAGGTATGGCCGTTGCTGGCAGTTTCATATTGCTTGGTTGGGAGTCATGGAAGAGAAAGGCCGCAGTTCTTGGGTTGGTTCTCGTGCCAACATATCTTGTCAACCTTGGCAGGAATGCTCTCGTGATCCACTTATGCGATGTGCAGGGCATGACATTCAATCTCGCACACGGGGTGATTGGAAAATCCATCAGTCTGGTTACTCTAGTGGTTCTGGTGGTGGTTGCCTTCATTCTACTGCCCAGCCTGTATGAGAACATCGTTGGTGTCATGGATCTTCCCTGGAGAAGAGGACCCAATCATCAATACAAGGACCGTGTTTTTGGCACTACATTCACAAAAGAAGAACCCACCGATGAAGAACCAATTTAAGATGAGGAATCCTAGTCTTCTCCCCAATCACCAACCTCGTATTTTCTTGCTCGTACGAAGTAATCTGCCATGTCAGGGAGATCTTCTAGTTCACCCATGTCTCCAGACCAGGTTTCTATCATTGTCCCGTATTTTGTATCGACGTCCTCGACGAAAGCCTCCAATGACTTCGAGGCCCATCTGGGTTCCTTCCCTGCAAAAATGGCGGCCGCGTAGAAGTTATTCGCCGTCTCAATAACTATCTTCTTCTGCTGCAATTCGAATGCCTTCAGTTCCTCTCTCTCCTCTCGGAACACATCCTTCGCGAACTCCTGTACGGCTGTCAGCATGCCTGCCAATATGTCTTCGTCCCGGTCCGGTCTTGCCCTCTTCGTCTTGTGGACAATGAGCTTCCCTTCCTTTCCAACTATGAAAAGGTCCTCCATCGCATATCTCCTGGTGGCTCTCCAGTACGTCAATCCAAACAAAGCCAGGAGGACAATCCCAATGGATGCTGGCCAGATGAAGATGTTAACCTCGGGTGATACAAGTGAAGAAATACTGATCTCGATCGGTTGAGAATCCTGCAGCAAACCATCACTAACTGTAGCATCAGCGACATCAATACTGAAACTCTCATTGCAGAGGAATATACCGTAATGACCCACTACCGTCACGTATTCAGAATCGATTAGGAACATCAGATCCTCTGTCGAGTTGTCAACATCGTAGACGTACTGGCTCAGGTCAAGAAGCCAGGGTTTGTTAATCTCTCCCGATTGTCTGGGAATGGGGGTGAAAACGGGTGCGTCATTCACGGGAAGCACAGTGACGACAATCATGTCCTCCACGATGGCTTCCTCTTCATCCATGGCTCGGACAACAATGACCTCTTGCCCGCTCCAGTCTGACACAGGTGTGAAGTTCATCCAGTTTGTACCATTCAAATCTACATCAACGTAGTACAAAGCTTGATAGAAGGTATAAGTCAGATTGCCTCCGTCCGGGTCATAGAAGTACTGGTCAAGGTCGAATGCTAGAAGAAGAGGTGTGTCCTCGTTGAGTATGACATCAGGAGGCCCTCTGGAGACAGGTGGGCGATTATCGGTCACTCTTACTCCCATAGTATCTGAAGCCTCTGCGTTATCCTTGTCCCTGACAGTAATTGTGACATCCAGCTCCATTGGGGATTGATAAGTGAAGAACACCGTCAATTTGGAAACTGAGGTATTACCAGCGTCAGAACAGGAGATTGTCAATTCGGTGAGGGGATTGTCAACATCAGAGACATATGGCGTTACATCAAAATCGAAAGTCTCGTTGTACCTGATTACAATGTCTGGTAGTCCTGCAATCACAGGTGCATCATTCACTGGTAGGACATGCACCAGAACAGCATCTTGAGCTTCCGCGCCCGCGCTGTCCGTGGCAGTGAAGATGACCAACTCATCACCAAACCAATCGTGCTCGGGTGTCAGTGTCACCAATCCACCTGAATCGATGTCTATCCCAACCTTGTTCGAGATTGAATCGAAGGAGAGCACGTCGTCATCTGGATCCTCAAAGTAATCGTCCAAGTCAAATCCATCCACAAGCTGCTGGTCCTCATTCATAGTGATATCTGGGATATTGGTTATCAAGCGGGGAGGATAGTTGCCGGAGACGAAGACCTGGACCACATCTATGTGCTGGTCGATTCCATCTGAGACTGTCAGAACAACAAATATCGGCTTGTCCACCATGCTCTGGGGGTAGTTGTAGGTCACTTCCAGGCCTTGGACTGTCGCATGTATTGGATCATCCGTCGTGAGAGTGATGTCTTGAATAGGATTGTCAACATCCTCGATGAACGGAGTATAGTCTTCGGGGTAGGGTACGTCATATCTGACATAGACCTTCTCGGGGGCACTGATCTTGGGCCTATCATTGACTGGGGTGATATTCACCCAAAGAGATTGCTGCACGCTCTGGTCGAACCTATCAAGCAGGCTGAGAGTGATTTCATCGTCTCCGAAAGCGTCCCTAACAGTGGTGAAAGTCAGCAAATGGTTACCGGGTTTGTCATCCCCTGTGACTGAGTAAAGAGAAGTATTGACCCCATCTATGTGCCATCTCAGAAGTGAGAGAGGGTCTTCGGCATCTCTGGCATAGTCAGTGAGATTTAGTATCCACGCTCCGAAGTCCTCGGGTTTGATCTGATTAGGTATCACACCGGCGAGCCAAGGTGGGTCATCGTTATTATCAACATTAATCACCGCCTCTCCGCTCACAGAACCTTCTGTGGCCCTAATGTAGCCGCCCAGATACTCAGTGGATTGAGCAGTGAAGTTGACGTTGGTTGCATCGAAGCTATTTATAATTCCAACGTTCGTCTCCCAGATAGTCGATGTCAGTGTGATTTCGTTAATGTCAGCATCATAACCTTGTGCAGTAAAGTTCCACGAAATTCCGGGGAGTATGTCCTTTGGATTTGGTGCCACTACTATTGAATCCAGCTGGCCTGCCACTACATTGAAGAGTTCGGTCTGATTGGTGTGGATTCCATATTCCGCATGGACCCTTCCCTGACCGACGGTGGTTGCGACGAACATAGAAGAAGCTGAAGGTCCTGGAGGTATAACTCCGATGCTTCCAAGGACAGACCAAGTGACATCAACTGGACCGATTGAGTTGCTCATAGAATCATAGCCAGTGGCGTTGAATTGCAGCTGATCATCTGTAGTTAACGTCCCAGGATTCCATGGGTCCACACCTATGCGCACCAAAGCCCCAACTGAGACGTCAATGATCGTCCAATTAGAGATACTGTCATTCGTGTTATTGCAGTAGACCCTCCAGCTACCCACTGCTCCTGCTGTGTAGTTGCCGAATGGGTCGATCAATTTCAACGGGTCATTTGTCTCCCATTTTTGCTGGAATGATACGTTACGATGAAAAGCGTCATGCCCCCAGGCAGAGAGATACACGACAGTTCCGGCCGACACTGAAAGAGAACTATCCGACATGTGAATGTGGTCCAGGATTCCCAGATACTGGTAGGTAAGATTCATCTCGTACAGATAAGGAGTCCGGGTTGTATTGAATGTTCTAAGTTCTGCTCTGAATTTCAGTGTGTCGTTCGTGACGAAGAACAGGCTGGTTCCATTGAGAATCGATGACCAATTGCCACCCATGTCAGAGGAGTAATAATACGCTATTTCGGTCTCTGGACTAACAAGATCCTTCACGAAGAAATCTTCCCACAGGTACAAATCAGGAACCGTTAGATTGTCCGTTTCTACAATACCGAGTGACACATACTGCTCGTAATTGGTATTCATCTCGCTGACATCTGGTCCCCTGCTTGCGTTCGTTGTGTTCAGGTCTACCTTGTATTGTATGTATCTATTGGCCGGAGATGTAATATTGCCACTGCTCGGAGATTCCCAGCCAGACCAGGACGCATCTGAAGTGTTGCTTGAGTTTCCGGTTCTTGTGGATACATTCACGCTGGTTTCAGGATCAAATGGCCCGTCAACCCAGCTTATCTCTCTCCAAATAGACTGGGATAGAGTGTCATGTGGGTCAGATAGATATGTCCCGTTCTTCCGATTTGGCGCGACGATGATTATATTGTCGAACTTAACCGAATAGCTCGATTCGTTGGTGGTGTTCACAGACAGGAATAGTTGCATGCTGATGTTGTAAAGGCCAGATTCCGCCATCAGCCAGCTAAGATCGACGCTGATATGGTTAGAAATTGGCGGGATCACATCATACTTCTCCCATACATACTGGTTTGAGGAGTTGGAGACAATAAGATACAGACTGGAGTTGACCAGGTTCAGGCGTTCTTCAATCACAACGTCGCAGTCCAGAATAACATTCCCAGGTGTGCTGTCGGTCACATTTGTTTTGGTGAAGGTTTGATTCACAGAGGCGGTCTCATTGTAGATTTTCACCCAGTATAGCTCAAAGAGGTCCACAGATACGTTGTACTGAATCGTTCCGCCAAGACCAAGGAACCTGATGTCGATTCTTGTGATTTGGGAAAGGTCGCCAGGGAATAGTCCCAAATCAAAGACGGACTGATTCCAATCACCAGCGACTTCTTCCTTCGGTGTATCCCATCGAACACTGTCAGTATCTGTAATGTTCAGGTAGACCTCAAGGCTGCTACCAGTGTAGTTAGTGGCAAACCAGATGCTCAGTCTGTTGTAATTCGACCAGTCCCATGGTGATCCTGCAATCTGTCTGATTCCGCCCCATTCATCAGGAGCAGATGGTATCCACCCAACCTGTAAACTGCCACCTCCACCACAACAGTCAGAAGCATTATTGATGGGAGGGACAGTCATCGCGGTTCCAACTCGCGTCCAATTACCAGTCGAATCATCCATATTATCAAACACACTGAAAGGCCCAGCTCCCCCGTAGTAGTGAAGATGTGCCTTCTCAAAGAAACCATCGCGTTCAGAGATTATGTTGTTACCCGAACCATTTGCAAAGACCCAGTCCATATCAGAACTGAAATCTCCATTTGAGACAAGATTTGTGTTATCCGCAACCAAAGACAGATTCCCGTTCGGAGTGACCATAACAGTGCTGTTCCAAGTTCCATCCAAGAAATCACTCTGTTGGCTCTCGTGCCATGTGTAGTTGTTGAGAGCTAGATTCGCCCCTCCGCCCTCGAAAGCAACATTCTGAGAAGTGTAGTGTGCTTCGTTATCCAGAGTCCAGCTCGCGGTCCTCCTTCCCCCACCGATATCCTGTATGATTGGTTCTTGTCCAGTCGCAGGTTGAACCGAAAACCCCACCAGGAAACTCTGCAAGACTAGAACAACTATCAGGAAGTGGCTGACCTTCCTCGCAAGGTTGCGATCTCTCATGATTCTTCCCCGAGGCCAGGGTAGCTGGATGCTCCCCCTTTTTCCCACCCTCGATGTCGGCCCAATCACGATAGAGGGCTCCACCAGAGATCGCTGCGATTTATAAGGGAACGCTAACCTTTCTCATTAAGGCCGAAATACTTAAAAGTATCGGAGTGCCCAATCTGAGAGGCCAGTATCTATTCCTCAGGCTCCGAGAGACCAAGCTGGGTTTCTAGGGTCATCTCTCCAAGTTTCTTGAAGACTTCCCCAACCTTGTCGCCCGTTTTCGCACTGGTGTATATGTAGGGTGAGTTGAACGCCTTTGCCAGTTGGGACACCTCTTTGTCACCGTACTGGATGGCTCCTTCCAGGTCCGTCTTGTTCACAGCGATTATTATAGGAATCGTTCCAGCGATCTTGATGGTTGAGTCAATCCAGTCATCCAGGTCGCTGAGAGACTTCTCCCTTGTTATGTCGGCAACTGCCAGAATTCCATTTGCACCGTAGAAATAGGCCTCCTTCAGAAGTTCCCGGAAACCCTTCTCTCCCATTATGTCCCAAATGGTCATATCGATCTGCACTTCCAGTCCTTCATCGGGTCTGGGAATGATGACTTCTTTCTTGGACACCTTTGTCCCAATGGTGGTGATGTACCTGTCATCGAACATGTTCAGAACATAGCGTCGGATGAGGCTAGTCTTGCCCACCGCCTTCTCACCTATCAAGCATATCTTGGTCTTGATTGTCTTCTTCTTCAATCCGGAGGATTGAGATGAATCACCTTGATCAGAAGAATTGGACTCCATCAAGCCATTTCAATGAATCCAGAAATACTTAAAAGTATCGAGAAGATTCTCACGCTTTAATCCTATTTTGCTAGTCTTGGTGAGACACTGGAATCGATTATCATCTGTCCCAATTTTCGGAAGGACTCCTCTACGTTCTCTCCTGTCTTGGCGCTCGTGTACATGTAAGTCGCATCAAAGGCTCTTGTCGCCTGTTCCAGCTCGGTATCACCATACAAGAGAAGAACCTCGTCCTTCAGATCCACCTTGTTGACCGCGAATACGACGGGTATGCTTCCAGTGATCCTAAATACGGACTGGACCCAGTCGTCCAGCTCTTTCAGAGTGTCAAATCTTGTAATGTCACAAACGGCAAGTACGCCTCTTGTCCCGATGAAGAATGCCTCCTTCACCAGATCCCTGAATCCCTTCTCCCCCATTATGTCCCATATGGTCATGTCCATATCCACGTGCAAATCCTGCTTCTCGAGATCGAAACCCATCTCCTTCTTGGAGACCTTGGCACCCAGTGTTGTTATGTACTTGTCATCAAAATCGTCATGGACGAACCTTCTGATCATGGAGGTTTTGCCTACTGCTGCCTCTCCTATGAGGCATATCTTCACCTTCATTGTCTCCTCGTTGGCCAAGGGATCCCTCTCTAATTCGGTCTGACTGTCTCGAAATCTCTGTGATTTCTACTTAAAATTGTTGTCCTTATTCTCAAAAAGGGTTTTAACACAGGCTTTCCATTCGGGTGCGATGAAGAAGAATAACAGATTGATCCTTGCTTTGGATGTGACTTCACCGGAGGAGGCATTGAGAATAGCAGGGGAGGTCTCAGAGTACGTGGATGCCATCAAGGTGAACTACCCACTGGCACTTTCCTGTGGGATGCAGACAGTGAGCGATCTGGCTAAGATACAGGACGTCATTTGCGACTTCAAAGTGGCGGACATTCCCAACACGAACAGACTGATAGTTGAACAGGTCTTCGGCAACGGAGCCAGCTGTGTAATCGTACAAGGATTTGTGGGTGAGGATTCGGTAAGGGCATGCGTGGATGCCGCGAAAGGAGATGTCTTCGTGGTAACCGAGATGAGCCATCCCGGAGGACAGGTCTTCACTGGACCCATAGCTGATAAGTTGGCCCAGCTGGCTGTGGATGTTGGTGCCTCTGGAATTATCGCCCCAGCCACACGTCCCGAGAGAGTGGCAGAACTAAGGAAGTTCGTGGGCGACCTACTAATACTGACACCAGGTGTTGGCGCTCAGGGAGGGACACCAGCCGCCCCGATCCAGGCCGGAGCTGACTACATCATAGTCGGAAGATCTATCTACACTTCCCCGACACCCAAAGAAACAGCAAAAAAGATAGTTGAGGAGATTCAAAGCGCACAGGGGTACTTGGGCTAGCAATAGATAAAAGAAGTTCAAGGCTCAGGTGAGAGGCTGGACTATCAATTGTCGTCTTCTGCAGGATATCTTGTAGAATCGAAGGGCTTTACCCGTCTGTGTAAACAACGTAAGGACTTTCTCGATAATTCCTCTGGACTCTAGCATGCGTATTCGTTCGTAGCAAATGGCTATTGGTATGTCGAAGATGCGACTGAGTTCTCTCGGACATTTGGGGGAGGTTGAGAGACCTGCGAGTATCCTCTTGGTATAGTCATCTCTTATCTTCGGCACGCTTCTTTCTCCTCGCTAATCTCATTAACCTGGGGGGGTCTATACGTTTCGACAAGATTATCTCAGATGATTATCGAAATTCGGAATATGGCCACCCGAAAAAGTAAACATAATATATCCGCTCTGATTTAGGTTAAGATGGGTTTGGATGATACAGATTCGGTTCCACGGAAGGGGAGGCCAGGGGGCCGTTGTCGCATCCCAACTTCTGGTGGAGGCCGCCTTTCGAGAGGGGAAATATGTCCAAGCTTTTCCCTATTTTGGTGTAGAGAGGAGAGGCGCACCGGTTACTGCCTTCGCGAAGATTGATGAGAAACCGATTCGTGACCGTTCCGAGGTCTACAACCCCGACTATGTAATTGTGATGGACCCGTCCTTGGTCACAGTCGTGAATGTCACAGAGGGCATGGGGGAAGACGGTGTGGTCATTGTGAACACCGAGAAATCTCCTGAGGAGTTGGGGCTCAAAGATGTGAAGAACATCGCAACGGTGGATGCCACTGGGATTGCCATAGAGCACAAGCTTGGGAGCAGAACTGCACCCATTGTTAATAGTGCCATTCTAGGGGCCTTCTCGAAAGCGTCCGGTATCGTGAACATAGATTCCATTGTATCCAGCATCCTGGAAAAAGCGCCTGCAAAACGGGAGGAGAACGCTGCAGCAGCGAAGGATGCGTATGAAAAGGTCAAGGTGATCCAATGACATATGATTGGGACCCGAAGTGCTACAAGGATCTGCCGCATACGGCAATAATGGACCGTCCAACCACACACATAAAGACAGGGGTCTGGAGAACCTACAGGCCCATTGTAGACAAGGAGAAGTGCACTGATTGCTACATCTGCTGGAAGTTCTGTCCAGATGTATCCATTCTGATTTTGGAAGATGGCAGTATTGAGGTTGACTACGACCACTGCAAAGGCTGCGGAATCTGTGCTGAGGTCTGCCCGGTCAAAGCGATTGAAATGGAGAGGGAGAGATAGCGATGCCAAAAATGGTTATCACTGTCAATTACTCGCTAGCCTATGGAGCGAAACTGTCGAGAGTGGAGGTGGTGGCTGCATATCCAATCACACCTCAAACGACGGTAGTGGAGAAGTTGGCAGAGTTCGTAGCGAACGGTGAGATGGACACGCAATATGTGAAGGTGGAGAGCGAGCACACTGCAATGGCCGCCCTCATATCGGCATCACTGGCAGGTGCAAGGACCTTTACCGCAACCTCGGCACACGGACTCACGCTCATGCACGAAGTCCTCATATGGGCATCTGGATCCCGCACTCCAATCGTTATGGGAAACATCAACAGAGCAATGGCCCCTGCCTGGAGCGTTTGGGCTGACCACTTGGACAGCGTTGCCCAGAGGGATACCGGATGGATGCAGATATACGCAGAAACCAATCAGGAAGTCCTGGACTCAATCATCCAGGCATACAAGTTTTGCGAGAATAATGAGGTGCTTCTTCCCTGCATGATAATGGAGGATGCGTTCTTCCTGTCACACACGTCGGAAGCGGTGGACGTTCCGGAGCAATCGGAAGTGGACGCTTTCCTTCCGACTTTTGACCCTCCAGAGAAGCTGGATGTCGACGATCCCAAGGGATTTTGTTCCCTTGTCATGCCTGACTGGTACATGGAATTCAGATACCTGATGTATGAAGCCTGGAACAAAGCGATGGGCGTAATCTACGATGTGGTGGAAGACTTCGAGAAGAAGTTTGGAAGGAATCACGGAGCGCTTCTAGACATGTACAAATGCGATGATGCGGACGCAGTCCTGATGGCTGCTGGTACCGCGGCAGCGACCTGTAGGGAAGTTGTAGATGATTTGAGATCAAAGGGTAAGAAGGTGGGTCTTGCCAGAATCAGGTTCTTCCGTCCCTTCCCGACGGAGGAGGTGAGATCACTCGCCAAAGAGGTTGATGCCATTGGTGTGCTTGATAGGAGCTTCACTTTTGCTCATGGAGGAGCCTTCTTTTCAGAAGTGGGCGGGGCCTTGTACAATTCACCGGCCAAGCCTGCCCTGAAGAATTATGTTGCTGGACTGGGTGGTAGAGACATCACTCCCAAGACACTGAGCCGTCTCTTCGAAGATGTGCTAAGTCTGCCTGAGAACGGAACTGAAAAGGAGATAGAATGGGTGGACCTGAAGGACGCGCCTCCAGAGGAGGTGAGCTGATGGGAAAGATCACGATTCCTGAAGAAGAGAACATGCATCCAGGTCACATTGCCTGCTTGGGTTGTGGTGGTGGACTCGCCATGCGCTACACGCTTAAGGCGCTCGGGAAGAGAACGATTGTCAGCGTTCCCGCATGCTGCTGGGCAATAATGCACGGGAAACATCCGAGCTTTGCTTTGGGAGTCCCGCTTGTTGACACGGCATTCGAGGTGACAGGTGCGTCAATCTCAGGAATCAGGGCAGCACTGGATGCCAAGGACATAAAGGATGTGAACGTGGTCGGATTCGCTGGGGATGGAGGCACTGCGGACATAGGCATACAGGCACTTTCAGGTGCTGTTGAGAGAAACACGAACGTCTTCTATGTAATGTATGACAACGAGGCCTACATGAATACGGGCATTCAGAGAAGCGGTGCGACACCTCCAGGTGCTTGGACAACTACAACGCCCGTTGGAACTACTCAGGATTGGAAGAAGGGAGCGAAGAAGAACATGGTGGAAATCATGGTGGCGCATGACATTCCCTACACTGCGACCATTAACGTTGCCTTTCCCGAGGATTTCATCAAGAAGCTCCAGAAGGGAATAGACATTGATGGCCCCAAGTTCTATCACGCGTTTGCACCATGTCCAACCGGCTGGCGTCATCCTCCCGAGCTGACAGTCTCGATTGCCAAAATGGCCACGGATTCAAACGTATTCCCGCTCTTCGAGGTGGAGATCGGCAAGTACAAGATCACCCGAAAGCCGAAGAAGAGGATTCCAGTGAAGGAGTATCTCGCAATACAGGGAAGGTTCAGACACTTGCCGGAGGATGAGGTAGAACAGATGCAACGCCGAGTGGACAGAGAATGGGAGCTTCTCCTTAGAAAAGAGGAATTCACAGCAGACTTCTAAGGCAAGAATGACGCAGGCAATTTGACAGTTCTCGTACCGAATTTGGAAAGATTAATTACGCAGCCAACCATACGTTGATCCGATCACCATGATGAAAGTTGATTTTGAGGCAATCGCTCGGAAGATTGTGAACAAGTGCATGCGAGTGAAGGAGAACGAAGTCATAGTCGTGAGGTCAGGAATCCACAATTTTGAGTTGAACGAGAGACTTGCGGTGAACATACGCAAGAAGGGGGCGTTCGTAATGTCTCAAACGTATTCCGATGAGATGACCAGAAGAACCTACGAGGAGGTTCCCATAAAGTACCTCAAGAAGACTCCGAAGTTCTGGGTCAAGTGGTACGAAGATGTCGACGGTGCAATCTCGATTGACCCGACACAAGATCCCAGGACACTGTCCCATATATCCGAGAGGAGAATTGGTGCTTACCGAGAGGCGATGACAAAGGTCCAGGACAAGTTCGTTGCGGCAGGCGTCCGCTGGACGGGGATGGGCTATCCCACCAAGGCAATGGCTTCCACCTTCAAAGTCCCCTAC
>CP070767.1:26341-71725 GCA_020345725.1 Methanobacteriota archaeon
GCAGAACTATTAGGAGGAACGTCTGCTCGAACATAGTTGAGGAGTTGGAAGAAAGATTGGCTAGAGGTACTCCCCGCGTGTTGGTGTAGTTCAGTGTGGCAGTATTTGTCAGAGTCGAACCTGATTGGGCAGAGCTGTTGATTCTAGCCTGAATACTGAATTGGTAGACGCCTGTTGCGACGTCGGTCAGCGTCCAAGAGCATGTATTGCCAATGATAGAATGACAAACTGGAGAAGATGACAAGTAGTCCGTATCATCAGGGAGAGTATCGTTCATCCAGGCTACCTTTGCACTGCCGAGCCCTGAGTTGCTTATCGTCAAGGTATAGTCCAGAATATCACCAATTCCGGCAACGCTTCTGTCCACTACCTTCTGAAATTGTATGTTCGGTACAACTACCATCGTATTGTTTGATGTGACTTCTTCAGGGAACCAGACACCGTTGACATTGCGGTACTGCAGATTGACAGTGTTGGTGATTAACAATCCATCTGGAAGACTGGACAGAGCCTGATATTCGATATTGAAATTGAGCGGACCTATGACGTCAGAGAAGCTCCAGTTAGATGGACCAATCTTTGTGCCACCGATTAGAGATGCGGTATCGTTGATGTACACTAGAGATGCTGGTGGGAATTCATTGATCAATACTTCGGAAGCGTTTGTGCTGCCAACGTTCTGAAAGAAGACTGTGTAGTTGAAGGTCTGTCCGGGTGAGATACTGGCAGTCTCAACTTCCTTCCATAACGTCATTACCGGTCTGTGAGCGGTGGAGGATACCAAGACATCCGGTGGCGGTGCCATTGGCTGGCCGAGGTGGTTCAGATAGTCTAGGTGAGTTAGGAAGTCCAGTTTCTCCATATCTGAGACGGTTCCTGACACATTGAACCCGATCAAGAAATAGTGATTTCCTATCGTCACGTTTGGAAACGTCCAGTTGTAGTCTCCCGTCTTCATGCCACCTTCAATGAAAGAATTATCCCAAGCGTAGATCAAGTGAACGGAGGCCGAGACGTTTATCCATACAGTAGAGGATTGGTTCGTGCCCGAATTGTCGAAGGAGACGTTCAGTGTCAGCATATCACCAGGCTCCACATCCGGAGAACTCACCACCATGCCCAGGCTCAACAAAGGGTTCGCCCTTGCATTTGGAATTGCGAACTGCCCCAACAGAGTTAGAAGAAGAACCATCACGAATAGAATTTCTTTGAGACCGTTGGAGTTGGTGTCCCTCTCTCTCCTTTGGCGTGTCATCTGGCCACCTGTCTGACCGCTAGACCTGAAATGTCCCTCGCTGCGAAAAAACATGCCCTTTGAGTGTATTTAAAGAATGTTGTTCAATCTTCTATATGACAAGGGCTCCATCAGGTGGGACTGTTGGTTCTGCTACAATATTCCACAATCGGTCAACTACGGATCCGCGACCACTTCGAAAGTGAGTTCAAGTTTTCCCAGATAGCCGCCAAATATGTCGTAGTCAGTTACCAGGAGCGTGATTTTCACTTCTTCTGTATAAGGGCAATGTTCTACGCTGAATTCCCATTCATCGCTGGATTCGTCATCGTCCAATGGGTCGAATTCCCAGGCCTTTGCATAGATGCGAATCCATACAAGGTCACCTTTCTTTCCTATGACTCCATCGAACACAACCGTGTTTATGTTTGTGGTCTCACTGTGGTTCAATTCCATGCTGCTCTTATCCCCCGGCAGCCATGTTTTGGTTCCTCCGCTACTCTTTCCTTTGGCCACTCTGGTTCTTATCAGCCAATCGTCCCCCACATCATCTCCAGTGTAAGTTATGGATTTGAGCGTGACTGTCACTCTACAGTCCGGACACACTGGAATGACTTCCAACATATCATTGAGTTCGAAGAACACCCCTGGCTCGATTTCTCCCCACATCGTCACATTCACTGAACTCTTGCCGTTGTCCAATGGATGACATCCACCCATATCGCAAGCTTCTTGTGCTAGGCTACTCACAAGCTCTCTACTGACCTTGAACTTCGTGGCTTCATCGGGCTCCTCTTTCTCAAGCATGCAAATCGTTGTGTCCTTGTCCTCAGCGCACAGCCCGACCTCATCGAAACTGGCCATCGGAGCTGACGGCCCAAGAAGATCCCAACCGAAATCCAATCCCACCCCCTGGAAGATGTCCGGAGTCGGTCCTAGACCTCTCAAAGAGAAGAGCACAGTGTTCCCCTCGCTTCCAAGGTTGAGGGTGCTCGGTGAGATCTTCAGGGAAGGCTCTTCAGGCTCTTCATTGAGAAGCACCAGACCAAGGCCTGCCGCAACAAGACTCACAATTGCCACAGCTACAAGGATTCCAGTCGTTAGCGGTTTCATTATTCTCCCCTCTCCTGTCGTTGTGGATATTATGCAAATGCCAGTATATGTTTATTTTGGCAGCAAATCACGATTCCATTCGATTCCTGTTAAAGAGGACATGCTCTAGAAAGAATTATAGACCTCCGTTCATATTACCCCGCATCGAAGGGATGGGAAATGATCGATGATTCTTCTGAAATCGAGAAAGATGCAAAGGAGAGGGATTCAGTTCAACATTCACTGAACGAATACTTCGAGAAATCGGGACCCACGGGTCTGGCCTACTTCATGTCCGAGGTTGATCCAGACAATTTCGAGGAATCTCTGAGGGGGATAATCACACGATATCCAGAAGTCCCCACACTGAGGGTCATCTATGCGAAGCATTTGATAGAGACAGGCAGACCAGCAGCCGCCATCGAGCAATTGAGAGAAGCCTTGAGAAGGGACGATTCTCTGGTCGAAGCTCGATTGTTCCTTATCCAATCCTTGGCAATGATTGCTCAGTACGAGTTGGCGGAGAAGCATTGTCAAGCATATCTCAATAGAGAGCCAGACGATCCGTATGGAAATCTCTACATGGGAATGATCGGGGAGAGGTTGTTACATCCGGACGATTCAGAGCATTTGGAGAAGGCGGTCAATCTTGCGCTTGATGAGGATCACACCGACGAAGTCTTCGAGAACTTTGCCTCCTTCGCCGGAGCGGTCGGTTTCTCAAGTCATGAACAATGGCTTTATCGAAAATGGGCAGAAACTCAACCTGAGAACTCGGTTCCTTTGAATCAGTTGGCCTTGATTATGGAGAGTTACGGCAATTTGGACGAATGTATTTCTCTATATAGGAAGTCTCTGGATCTGGAACCTGAAAATCCTTGGACATATCTCTCTCTGGCGGAGGTGTATCGTTCTTTGGGTGAGAATGGGAAGGCTCGTGAGGTGTGCAACAAGAGCTTGGAAGTTATTTCTGGAGAAGCCAGTGAAGAGAACTGGGTCGCCCTGAAGGAAATCACATCTTTAATGAAGAAACTGGAGTGAGAACCACTCCTAGACTACTCAAAGGTCCTGAACCTGTCCTTTCTTGCCTTGCATAGCGGACATTCGTCCGGGGCATCTCCCTCGACAGTCCAGCCGCAGATTTCACATATCTGGATGGGTCCAAGGTCTACATCATTTCCGCCATCTACGGCTTCCTTGGCCTTCGTGTACAGCTTTTGATGCATCTTCTCTGCCTCGAGAGCCCAGCTGAAGCTTCGAGCCGCTGATTTCTCCTCCTGCTCCTCGGCCACCTTCAGGTATGCTGGATACATCTCTTCAACCTCAAATGTCTCTCCTTCGATTGCGACCACCAGGTTTTCTGAAGTGTCCTTGAAGCCGAATCCGCCTCCAGACACGGTGAGTTCGTCCTCGGCCTGTTTCAAAACCTTGAAATGGCTCTTTGCATGCAGGTGCTCAGCATATGCAACCGCCCTGAACAGTCTAGCTACGTTCGGAAAACCATCTACCTCTGCCTTCCCGGCATATATATCATATCTGTTCCTCGCCTGGCTTTCGCCCGCAAAGGCGCTTTTCAGGTTCATCTCTGTCATTGCTCTCATATTTATCCCCACATTCTGATTCCGTGATTACGATTCCTTTCGCCCCATTGCGAATAACATTAATATTTGTTGCCATTTTCATGGTGCCAATCGAAACAAGGAAAAACCTAAAGGGTATTAGGGGGCAACGCAGAGGAGGATTTGGTATGGAACACGACAGATATTCTGTCCTCATCGGGGGAGAAGCTGGTCAGGGAACGCGAATGAGTGGAATCCTGTTTTCACAGATCATGAACAAAGTGGGGAGATATGTCTTCGAGATGGACGATTATCCGTCCTTGATTCGAGGGGGACACAACTTCTCGGTGATCACCTCGTGCGTATCTCCGATTTACAGCCACTACGATGACCTGGACGTATTCGCCTGCCTGGACGATAGAAGCTATGATCTTCATGTCAAGAAGGTGAAGGAGACTGGAACTCTGGTATACAACTCGGAAGCGATCAAAGAGGATGTCAAGGGAATTGGTCTCCCTGTCTACACCTGGGTGAAAGAAGAAGGTAATAGGCCTATCTTGGCAGGGACCGTTGGGGTTGCAGCAGCATGCGCACTGGGAGGAGTAGATTTTGCGATTCTGGAGGATTCGTTGAGAAAGGCGTATCCAAAGGTAGCAGATGTGAATGTATCGATGGCAAAGAGGACATACGATGCTCTTGCAGATCACATCGGAAAGTACCCCATCAAGATGAAGGATGAGAAGATTGGGGCTATTATGACGGGCAATGAAGCGATTGCTCTTGGTGCTGTGGCTGGCGGGATGAAGGTCTACATCGCCTATCCAATGACACCTGCGTCTTCCGTTCTTCACTATCTGGCTGCGCAAGCGGACAGGTTGGGCATTGCCGTCTGCCACCCCGAGAACGAGATCGCCGTTATGAATATGGCCCTGGGATGCGCGTATGCTGGTGCCAAGACGATGGTGGGGTCCAGTGGCGGAGGCTTTGCCCTCATGCAGGAGGCTTTCAGTCTCTGCGGACAATCCGAAACACCTGTCCTGTGCTATCTGGGTACGAGACCCGGACCTTCTACTGGAGTACCGACCTACACATCTCAAGGCGATTTGAACTTCGCAATATATCAGGGCCACGGAGAGTTCTCGAGGATAGTCCTATCACCCTCTGGGAATAATCAGGCCTTTTACAAGACAGCTGAGCTCATGAACCTACTGTGGAGATATCAGGTACCGGGAATATTGCTCACTGAGAAACACCTAGCTGAGAGCACGATGACCACCAATGTGGATGTTGATTCTGTCAAGGAAGAAGAACCATTGGTGTACGATGGAAAGCCCGAGGACTATGGAAGGTACCAGGACACAGAATCTGGCATATCACCATTGCTCTTCCCACCCGTTGAGAATGCGGTGGTAAAGGCTTCGAGCTACGAGACAGATCCACTTGGCTATACGACTGAGGTTCCTTCGGTCATCGCTCCTTCATTCGAGAAGAGGTATAGAAAGCGCAAGGCGATCGAAGAAGGACTGAGACAGGTGACAACTGTTGAAACGCACGGGGAAGGAAAGATAGCGCTCGTGACCTATGGATCAACAACTCTCTCCGTGATGGAGGCCGCAAAACATCTGGACAATGTCAAGGTCGTTCAGGTGATCTACCTGGAACCATTCCCAATATGGTCAGTGAAGGAGGCCTTGGAAGGGGCGGAGAAGATTATCACTGTTGAGCTGACCATCAGCGGACAGTTCACCACACTTCTAAAGCACAACGGAATCAATGTTGATGGTTCGGTCAGGAAGTATGACGGAAGGCCTTTCGACCCAGTTGATCTGGCCAATAGAATCAGGGAGGTGATGTGATGGACTTGGACACTCCTGTAGAAAACACTTGGTGCCCTGGATGCGGCGACTTCGGACTTCTGAATGCATTCAAGAGGGCCGTCAGTGAGCTTGTGGAAGAAGGTTTCTGCAAGAAGGAGGACCTTGTTGTCTCTTCAGGTATTGGATGCCACGGGAAGATCGTGGACTACCTCCATCTGAACAGCTTCTACTCCATTCACGGCAGGGCAATCACGACCATTTCGGGAATGAAGCTGGCAAACCCTAATCTCCAAGTGGTTGCCTTCCAAGGGGACGGAGATGCCCTTGCTGAGGGTATAGGACATATCGTGCACGTGGCCAAGAGGAACATAAACACCACAATGATCGTTCACAACAACGAGGTCTACTCTCTCACAACTGGACAGTTCACACCTACGAGCAAGAAAGGGTTCAAAGGAAAGAGCACCCCAAAGGGGAACGTAGAGGAACCCATGAATCCAGCCATGCTGGCACTGGCCTCGGGAGGAACATTCGTTGCCAGGGGTTTTGTGGGCAAGATTGACCATTTGAAAGGGATTTTCAAGGAAGCGATAAAGCACGAGGGATTCTCCTTCGTGGAAGTCATGCAGCCATGCGTGACGTTCCTCAACACTTTCAAGCTCTGGAAAGAGATGACATACATCTTGGAGAACCATGATCCCTCTGACTTCGATGCTGCCTGGGAGAAGGCCAAGGAAACGGAGAAGCTTCCGATAGGCATTCTCTATCAGTCCAAGGCACCAACATACGAGAAAGAACTGCTGGGAACGTTGATACCGGCACAGAAGAAAGGGGCTCCTTTGGAAGAGATTAAGGCGATTTTCTCAGAGAGATGACAGGGAAGACACCCACCTCGCCTTACCAGAAGGCTCGAGAAATGCTATTGGGCGATAGCCACAATGGTCAAGTTCAATTGTTGAATCGCTTCCCAGAGAATCCAGATGCATTTCCTACTGTGCCTGGAACACATTTTCAAATACCGATATTTTGATAAGAACCATCAACCATTCCTCCCTTGGTGGAGGAACTGCATTGTTCGCCAAAGGTGGGGTTTCAAGGGTACTACTGGTAGGAGGAAGCACTTGAGGAAGGCTTGGCTTGTGGTAGTTGTGACCGGAATCGTCGTTATTGGTATTATCGCAGCGACCTTTGTATTCATCATATCTCCCGAACCGGGTCTGCAGTACGAAGGTGTCTATGAGTACAGGTGGGACTATGATGGACCCGGGAAGTACCACGAGGATCGCTTCTTCTTTTTGTCTTGGTCACCCGGTGGAACTCACCTAGCAAGCAATTTCGGAGCCTCTGGTGCAGCATTCTGGAACGATACAAACGGAGGGGAGTTAAAAACGGTTGACCTTCCTGTGTATGATCCCCATGAAGAGGGGAATGCGTTTTGGGATGTCAAGTTCAATCCGCATCTCGATGTAGCTGCCGTAGGATGGTACGAAGGTCTCGCTTTCTATGATTTAGAGGGAAATCTCCTGTCAGAGATTAGGGGACGGCAAGCGAGAAGCGTTGCTTGGTCTCCCTTGGGGGACGAGATTGCGGTTTCTTGGGTCGATGACGGAACGTCTTCCATATCTCTCGATGTTCTAACCTATCCAAATCTGATTGAGGTTTACTCGCGGAACATCGAAAAGGCCTTCGATGTGTTGGAGTGGTCTCCCGACTCCTCTCATCTGATTGGATGTACTCGATGGCATAATCCCCTTGTGCTTTTCGATAGAGAGCTTCAAGAAAGAAGAGTCCTTATCGAGGATTCACTATGTCACTACATGCTTTCCTGGTCTCCTGATTCTTCTACTGTTCTGGTCCCGGCAGAAAACGGTCTTATTCTCTTGGATGTTGAATCTGCTGAAGAAAGGCATGTTATCCCACAATCATCACAAAATGCATGTGGGACAGAATTGGGCTTTGCAGGAGTAGGGCTTTTGTATTCGGGGGCTTACAGTCCAAGTGGAGATATGATAGCAGTTGGCCACTACAACGGTCTCGTGGAAGTCTGGAGTGGAGATGGCAAGAATCGTATTGACACTCTGCTTTTCAGGCCTTGTGTAACTTCACCACCCAAAGATGTCTATTCTGTGAAATGGTCGCCTACCGGTGAGAAAATAGCTGCCACAGGTGAGCACGGAGTAACTGTTTGGGAAGCTGGAGAATAAGATATGTTGCATGACTATGATTAAGTAGCCGTTTTGCCCTCCCAATTTTCCAATGAAATTCCTCGGTTATGATGAGATCGACCAGCAGGACGCGTACGTACTGAACATGATGGCCTTTGGATGGCCCCTCACCCCGACCAGGTTGAAAGCCCGGGTCAAACATGATGACAGATGGTATGATGACTCACCTCTGTACGCTGTTGTCAAGGGCAAGGCGGTATCCCAGATTGTGGGATTGAGGATTCCAACTAGGACTGTTGATGGGAAAGAGACGGTAATGGGAGTAGCCGGTGTGACATCCTTGCCTTCGCATACCAGAAGAGGCTACTCTTACAAGCTGTTTGAAGAACTCCACAAACGATTTCTCGAAGAGGGGATTAGGATTGCGTTCTTGTGCACGGGCAAGTCATTGGTAGCCTATCCTTTGTACCGCAAGTTCGATTACAGAGATATCCAGTACTTCCCCAGAGCTGCAAAACCATTGATCAAGAGGAAGAAACCGAAGGGTATTACCCTAAGGAAATATCGGAAGAAGGATGCACCAGAGATTGATGCAATCCACAGGCGGTTCACGAGAGATTTGTACGGATTTGTGCTGAGGCAGGATGATTTCATTGGTGCTCGGGGCAAAGCCTGGACGGGTTTGAAGGATGTTCTCTCAGTTGTTGAAACGAAGAAAGGCATCTGTGGCTATGTCATAAAGAGAGAGATGGATGGAGACGTGGTTCTCGAAGAGTATGTGGTTCCTTCAGTGCAGAATTCTGATAGGATTCTCAGATATCTTGAATCGCAAGAGAAGGGTGATTACATCATGGCCCATACGTTCGCAGGCAAGAAGCAGATAGACTATTTCAAATCGAGAGGATACAGATTGACTCATGAGTCTTGGGACCTGATAATGGCCACTCCATTGTCCAAATCGCTTTCACATAGAGAGCTTTCAAGGTTATACCAGTACAAGAAGGGTAAATTCTGCATGTTGGGTTTGGACACCTTTTGAGACAGATCGGTTCTATTCACTCTGGGTCTTCTTCTTTAGGAATTTCCTCTCATCCAACCAGATTCTCCAGGCATATTCGCGCTTTCTGACAAGTAGCAGGAAGAACACCATGGAGAGTATGAATATCGTGGAAATGATCACAATGTGCCAGTTCGCTGCATCTGGTACTTGATTCTGCAGTCTTATTGCGTAATCTGAGAAGGGCCAGAAATAGAATAGACCGTCCTGTGGTCTCACATAGCCAAGTGTGTTGGGGATATCTAGAGCAAGATGGATGAAGACACCGGAGAAAGCAAACAAGGCCACATTCTCTCTCGAGTAGATGTAGAATCCTAAGGTTATGATAAGGGCCAGAACCACTCCGATTAAAAGGGAATGCACCGGTCCTCCGTGAATGTCTCTGAAGGCCTGAATTCCCAAGAAGATGGAGAAGCCGTCAATGTCAGGTATGACCGCTGCCAGGGTGATCGCCCTCATCTTGTTGAGGCTAGCATTCGCCTTCCGACCAGCTGCGTAAGCGACCATGTAATGGGAGAAAGGGTCCACAATACTCCGAAATCCTACCACCACAAATAACTTTCCAGACTGATACAAAACCTATATTATGCCATATATCCTTTCAAACCAAGAGGAGGAGACCCACTGAGAGTCTACATAACACTAGCAGGACAAGCGGAATGGGCCTTGCCTAACAGTCTTTGGGCCAGCATCAAGGAACAGGGAAATATCCCGGACAAGGTGTACATCTGTAGCACCAAGAAGAACATGAAGAGCGCAACGAAGAACAAGGACAGGGTTTCAATTCTCCTGCAAGGGTACGGAAGAAAAGCGACCGTGACAATGGTGGAGATACCTGAGAACGATTTTGTCGTGATCGGTGAGAAGATAGCTGATATTCTGAAGAAGGAGAAGAAAGCCGGGAACGAGGTGGCTCTTGACATTACCTCAGCGAGAAAGGCCATTGCCAGCCCCGCGCTCATCGTTGCGGACAAGTTCAAGGCCGACCACATATTCTACCTGTACCTTGAGGATGTGGCCAACGCCAACAGACCCTACATGATGATTCCTCTTAAGATCCAGCATTCCAACGATTTCCTTTCAGGGGGGAAGGCATGACTGAGTTGATTGTGGGCAAGGATTCCCTCATGGTTCTGATTAACGAGATGCATTCGATAGGCAAGGACTCCTTTCGCGTGAAGTACCCCTTCTACGACATCGATCTCTTTGACTTCCGGACCGATTTCCGGATCTCGAACGTGGTAGGGAAGGAGAGGCTGCAACAGTTGCGTTCCGAGCACGTACCAGATAGCGAATTCCTGCGGGATGATTTGCCTGGGTATGACGAACTGGAGACTAGCTTCCTTTCGAGTGGTTTGCTGGATTATGAGAATTGGGACGAGTTCAGGAAGTGGATGACCGATTTGGTCAGATATTCGAAGGACCCGAGGAGAATGGTGGGTTCCCTATCATTTGCGATTGACACTAGTGCTCTGTACAACAAACTCTTCTCTTCCTATCTGCCTGGAAAGGAAATCGATTTCGACATCGATGATATCGACGTTGTCATAAGTGATGTGGTCAGGGGAGAGGTTTCCAGTCGCATTAAGTACAAGTACAGGTCATCAAACATACAGAAGATGAAGGCGGTCTTTCGCAACAAGCGTTTTCTTGACGAATTCGCCAACCGGAACATGTTGGGCACCAGAAAGGCGAAACTGGCTCAATTGGAACTGGACACCTTCACCCAGGAGCTATCCGCCCCTCGCATATCGAAAGTGGATATGAAAGACAGCGAAGAAAGGGACATCGAGATTGTAAGGACCTACAAGGTGTTCTCCCAAACCTGCGGAATGAACATCGCCCTCATCACCATGGACCAGAACATGGCAGACCATGCCAAGAACAGCGGAGTTATGTACCACACCCTGGTCTATCCTAATAAAGAATACGGAGGTGGACACGTCAACCCATGGCGTTGTCTCAGTCTATTCCACGACCTGGCAGTCAGATTCGGAGTCTTGGTACTCAGTGGAATGGGCGTTGTGGTCTTTGGGGAGTGGAGGGGCAAAACGAGCCAGGATTACACCAAAGAGAAGCTGAAACTCGTGATAGATGAGAAATCAGTCATCCATGAGAAGTTGGTACGCGATCTGGACTTGTGTGAGAAGATCTTGAATGTGTAAATAGTGAGCTCAGTACTCGCCCAGTGTTCCTTTCAATCTCGCTTTTCTCTCACCGCGTCTGTAGAGATAATATCCCACTATTGGAGATAGAATGCCGAACAGTACAACTACCACGATTTCCCACTCAAGGGCCATCAGCTCTGGGCTTTGCCCGACGAGGACCGATCTGAAAGAATCCACGCCGTAGCTCAGTGGTATCCATCTCGTGACGGTGTTCAGGATTTCTGGAGGGAGTGCGGAGAAGGGGAAGAACATGGCGCAGAATATCATGAAGAAGAACTGGAGCACATTCAACAGCAGGTTCGCACTCTCTTTGAGCCTCAGTATCAGGGATGCGGCCATGAAGCCCATTCCAAGGATGCCAGTGATAGAGAAGAACAGTAGGAATAATGCAAGAAGCACGTTTTCTGCGGGGAGCCCTCCGACATAGTAATTGACCACCACCAAAGCTATGCCAACCATCCCTACAGTCCACACAACAATCGCGAATATTCTGGAGGTCAGATTGCTGAACTTGTTCACAGGTGAGAGGTAGAGTGACTCCAGTGTGCCGCGGTATTGCTCCTCCCTGACTGAGAAACCGATTTCCCAAAGAACGAAGATAAGGAACATGTTGAGAACGAATCCATACATCATGATGCCAGCTATCCTCGGCAGACCTGCTCCCCCCTCGCCGATGAATATGATGGCAGCGAACATGAACATGCCAACTATGAGGAGGACCTGGGAGAACTCAGCCACAAAAGAAATGGGATACCTAGAGAACTCTATGACCTGCTTCTTTGTCATGCTAAGGAAGGTGAAGAAGTTCTGCTTACGGCTATGGTCGGAGTAACCGAATCCTCTGTGAGCAGTTCCGCCAGACTTCAATACAACCCCATCCCTTGATTCTTCTTCAATCGCTTCTCCGTTCTCATAAAGACCATGTATCCCAGGAGCGGGACTACCGCAGCGAACACGAAGATGATCGCCAAATCAATGTACCAGTGTTCGAAGAAGTATCCAACCTCAAGTAGAGACGCCCTCACCCCATTCGTCATCCAGGTGGGAGGAAATGACAGTGCCACATACCGCAGGAAGCCGGGTAGAACTGTGACCGGGAAGTAGACTCCCATGAAGAACGCCAGCACCCACTGCAGCATGTTGATGAGAGAGTTGGCTTCCTTGACCTTCAGAATGAGAGCCCCAAACATGAAACTGATACCCCAGAGGGGGAGGAGACCGATCATGATGAAAAGCACAGCTATCAAGATGTTCCCTTGAAACGGGTTTACGCCGAAGATTAATGAGCCTATTAGGAAGGAAATGATGAAGGCTGTGAAGGCTCGAATCAGTGCATAGCCAGTCACACCCCCGATTACCAGGTATTTCTTCGCCGGAGTCACCCATACTGACTCCAATGTGCCCGTGACCATCTCTCTTCGAACCCAGAATCCAACCAACCAGGTCATCAGCGATACGACCGAGAAGGTGCAGGCACCAATCAGCATGAAAGCCCTGAAATCAGCGGTTCCAGAGGAGATCTTCCAATTCTCGGCAACGGGAGTCCCACCGCTTGCCAGGGAAACGCCGAGCATTATCGGAAGGGCGGCGAAGACTATGGGCATGAAGAGCTCCATTATTAGTGAGCCCTTGTATCTGGAAATGATGATCAATCTCGCCTTCAACACAGAAGCAAAGACGCCGAAACTGGTCCTCGGAGTCTTCTTGTAGAGACCCAGGCCAGCGATTGCCGTCCCCACTATACTCTGCCCCCTGCTCCTCCCTTCTCCTCCTCGGGAACTTCAGAAGTATCAACGCTCAGTGCCCTTCCTGTCTTGGCGATGAACACGTCCTCAAGTGTAATGTCCTGCGGTTGGATGTATTCGATCTGAACTTCGTTCTCAAGGAGTACTTCCATTATCTTGGGTAATAACTTTCTGCTATTGTCGCACATCACTCCAAGTGTGGATTTCCCTGCCTTCACGTCCTTGATGACAGCATCCTTCACGCCGGGTATGGCTTTCACCTTCTCGGCCACGCCCTTTGGAATCACTCCCTCAAGGTTTACAACGTCCTGGATCTTTAGCGATTTCTTCAATTGGGTTGGTGTTCCAAGTGCGATTATCTCCCCTCTATCGATGATGGCAACTCTCTGGCACAGTTCGTCCGCTTCGAACATCTGGTGCGTTGTGTAGACTATGGTGTGACCTTCCCTGTTAAGCTCTTTGACGATCCTTCTGAGCTCTCGTGCGGCATGGACGTCCATTGTTACTGTGGGTTCGTCCAGAAACAGGATCGGAGCATCATTCACCAGCGATTTTGCGAAGGCCATGATCATTTTCTGCCCGCTTGAGTAGGTCTCCACTGTTCTGTCCAGAAATTCCTGCAAGTTCAAAAGATCTGTGAGGTAGCTGATCCTTTCCTTCCTCTTTTCCTTTGGGACATGGTAGAGCGCTCCGAAATATTCCAGATTCTCTCTGCCGGTCAGCTTCCAGTAGAGCCCCCTCTCCCCCATCAGCATGCAACCAAGTGAAGCTCTCACCAGATTCTCCTCCTTCTGGAGATTGAAACCGTTTACCCAGGCAGTCCCTTCAGTAGGGATTAGGAGGGTTGTCAAGCACTTGATGAGTGTTGTCTTTCCAGCTCCGTTGGGGCCCAATAGGCCGAATATCTCACCGTCGTAGATATCCAGATCGACGCTCTTGAGAGCCTGTATCTCCCTCTTCTCGGGTCTGAGGAACTTCTTTCTCTCTTTGGATATGAACGTCTTGGACATGTTCTGAACTTTGATGATTGCTCTCGGCATATGACCAACTGACCTTAGGAGATTTGGGACTTTGTTTATATGGGTATCGTTCAACTAACAGTAGCGGCAGTTCAGCGCGACTCGCCAGTGGACTCTCCCATTTGAGATTCTCAACGGAAGATTAATATTCACCATTGGAGTATGAACAACCAATGCCATCCAAAAAGAACGACATGGCTTCCCGGATCAAAGAGGTCGAGAAATCTGTGAAGAAGGTCGAGGAGACTGTTGCTAAACTCTCCAAGAAGGTCGGCGAACAGAAGACAGAGACCAAGAAGCTCACCAAGAAAATGGAGACCCGGGTCAAGAGAGAGAGCATAGTGATGGAAGCCATGGGAATGTCCAGCAGAACCAAGAAGGGCGACAGAGCCATTCTGGGGGATCTGAACGATTCCATCATCAAATTGGAAGAGTACCTCCTAAGGACGAGCGAGAGGATCGACAACATCCTGAACGCCCTGAAGAGCCACAGAGAATTCCTGGTCAAGATGAACAAAAAAGTCTATAAGATCGGTATGAGGGAACGGATTGGCATGGAACTGGACATAATGAAGAACACCCTCACCATAATGGCCATGGGCGGTGTCAAGGTAGATGAATCCATTTTGAAGGACATAAAGAAACTCAAGAAAGCATCGAATGATCCGAAGACCTCTCCTACCGACCTCAAGAAGAAGAAGGATAAGCTGGATAAGAAGTTCGGAGATGAACTGGGGCGCTATGATCTGGAAAACATATGGAAGAAGAGAAAGGACATTCCCGGTTATGTCTGAGCCTTCCAGGTGGCCATGATTGTTTCTCTCACAAGTCGAGCTGCAAGAGCGGATGTGTTGCCGTTGTCGAATGGTGGGGAGACCTCTACGACATCAAAGCCGACCAATCTGCCAGCAAGATAATTGATGCATTTCTTGATCTCGATGGGTGCAAGTCCAAAAGGTTCTGGATTGCTGATTCCGGGAGCGAAGGCCGGGTCTATTATGTCCATGTCAAGGGAAAGGTAGATCTTGTCCTTGTCAATCCATCTCAGAGCCATTTCCAATGCTTCCTGTATGGTGGTCTTCTCGCTCAGTTCGTAGCTGGTTATGAATCTCAAACCAAGTTCCTCAGCGTCCACCTCCTCTTCCTTAGAGAAGGAGCGGACTCCAATGGGAACCACGCTCTTCACACCAATAGAATCGGATATCCTTCTGACAGTACTGCAGTGGCTGAACTTCTCATCCTCGTACTCATCTCTGAAATCCAGGTGCGCATCCAGGACAATCACACCGATATCATCGAGACACTTGACAACACCAGGTGTTAGGGAATGTTCTCCTCCCAGAACGATTGGTATCTTGCCTTTCTCTACAATTCCTCCAGTGAATTCCTCCACTCCCCGGATCATCGAGCTAACGTCCTCGAACTCCTCCAGATTCCCCAAATCGCAGTATTTGATCGATTCGATATCTTCCCCATGCTCGAACATGTACGTTTCGAAGTTGTGGGAAGCTTCCCTTATCTTATCAGGTGCTTGTGCGCTGCCAGACCTGAAAGAACTGGTCTTGTCAAAAGGAACCCCGAAGATGGCAAACCTTGCTTCTTCCAAACTTGAATTCGCGTCCGCGAAAAGGGATTCTGGCATAAGTCCCCCACTACACCCTTGTTATCTTCTTCCTACCCATCGCCACTACGTATAGTATCTCCTTTCCTGGCTGTAGATTACCTTCAAACTCCTTCGGTATTGGTACGTTGAACGTTTCGTAGGTCTCCATGTCCATCAGCTGGACCTCGGCACCCATCAACGCAAGGACCTGTGCTTTTCTCCTGTCGATTATGGGAACCTTGACCTTGTGGGTAACTGGATGCACCAGGCTCCTCTTCTGACCGTCAAAAAGGCCCACGGCTTCGATTCTGCCCTTCGCTTCTCCGTGTTTCCCCGTCTTTCCCGTCTTAATGCTCAATATCTTACAGGGTTCATCATCGATCATGATGTACCTGTTCGGTTTCAGTGTTCTGAGTTCGGCCAAATTCCAGGACATGAAAATCCCATGTGGATAATGTCAATTGGACTTATACTTTTGTCTATGGACGACCTACTTTTTCCTCTTCCCCTTCTTCCTCGGCGGCGGTTCTTTGCGCTTCTTCCTGATATCCGTGATTGCCCGTTCCAGATCCTTTCTCAATTCATCCGCAATGAAATTCTTCGAGTAAAAGTCAGCCCTGGCCGCTATTGAAATCTTTCCTGCGAACGCCCTCGCAATACTCCCCCTCTGGTAGTATGGGGCCTTGTGTAGGTATGGATGCTGAAAGATCATGCCATGCTTCGGCGGTTTGGTTCCGCTCTTAACGTGCCTAAAGAGGGCCTTCTCTGCTCCCAGCAACTGGACAGTGCTGGACGGCATCTTCGCTAGATCCTCTAGACCTCCTGCCATTGATATCAGTTTGGCTCCTATGAGTGGCCCAGCCAGATGCTCCACATTGGGTGCGAACTCCTTCATGTTGGCTTCGATATATTTCTCCAGCTTCTCTTTCTCCGAGTCAACGTCCGTGATGAGTCTGGCGAAGTGCATTAGCGTATCTTTGTCCTCTTCTGTCAGCTCGGCACCAACGGACCCCTCGAACTCCACCTCTGGGATGCTCTCCCTGTTCCCGTGTTCAGCTATCAGTTGAGCGAACTTGCGTCCGCTTACCACCTTCTCCAGCTCAGGGAAGTGAAGATTGTACCATTCGTGCAACCTCTCGTTTAGAAGATTGGATGTGTGAGTTAGGTCATCGATTGTCTGTATGGCTTGGGATATGTGGTCGTCTATACCAACTGCCTTCCGGAGCCTTTTCTTGGCGACCTCAATCATTGCGTCCCTCAGTAGCGATTTATCAAAATCATAATACTCTGGCTTGGGAAGGTCAACCTCCATGGGTGAGTATGTCCCTCCCATCCTTTTCTCCAGTCTCTTCTCCAACACAAAGAACTCATCCAGACCCTTGGCCAGCTCCTTCTCCTCTTTCAGAGCCTCGTAGTCCTCCACCTTGATGAGCCTTTCCGCGATCTCATCCTTATCCTTTGGGAACAGCTTCTCAGCAGAGACCTCACCGTCATCGAGAAGGAAGGAACCGAACCACGTGGTGACTAGATACATGCACTGGTAAAAAGTGTTGATAGGTTAAAATGTTATCTCAGCTAGCGGCGGTTTGGCTTATTTGGTTTATTTCGGTTCTTCTTGACCCCCCCTTTGATAGAGAGAATCTGGACCTCGTCCACCTCACCCTTTGTGGCGAATAGCGAGAAATCAGTTCCACATTTTCCACAACTCTTGTCCTTGTCTCCAGATTCATAACCACAAATAGGACAGTTCATTGCGTTCTCAACAATGTTATGCCTTTAAAATCATTCCGATAACATTATCAGTTCTTCAGAAGAAAGAACACCTTTCTCGGTTATGTAGCCTGCTATGTACTTGGCCGGTGTTACATCAAAGGCCGGGTTCCTTGCCTCGGCACCCTCGGGAGCTATATTCTTCCCCCTTATGACAAGGACCTCCTCTGGACTCCTCTCCTCGATGGGTATTTGATCTCCATTGGATAGACTGAAATCAAAGGTGCTGGCTGGCGCAGCCACGTAGAACGGAATCCCGTTTTCCTTGGCCACGACCGCCTTCTCGTACGTTCCAATCTTGTTGGCCACGTCACCATTCCCAGCTACTCTGTCTGCACCAACGATTGCGAGGTTCACTTCTCCCTTCCTCATGTAATAGCCAGCAGCATTGTCTGCGATAATGGCATGTGGAATGCCTTCTTGGAGCAGTTCCCATGACGTCAAGCTCGCGCCTTGGCATCTGGGTCTGGTCTCGTCAGCCCAAACGAAAATGCCCTTGCCACTCCTGTGTGCGGCTCTGATCGGTGCCAAAGCAGTTCCGAAATCTACAGTTGCCAGTGCCCCCGCGTTGCAGTGTGTTAGGATCCTATCTCCGTCCTTTATGAGATTGTTACCGTTCATTCCTATCTTCTTGCATCTTGCAGTTATGTCGTCCGCATACCTTCTCGCGGCACTAGCTGGATCAAGTCCTTCTTGGATTGCCTTCTCCATGTGATTCACTGCATGAAAAAGGTCGTGCGCTGTAGGCCTGGTGTCCTTCAGAATGGAAGCAGCCACGTCCATCTCTCTTCCCAGCATTTTGGCCAGAGCCATACCGTACGCGGCAGTGGCACCGATGGCAGGAGCACCTCTGACAACCATGTCCTCGATCGCGAATGCGACCTCTTCAACGCTTCCAGCAGAGAAGATCTTGAATTCATCTGGCAATATTCTCTGATCAATGAGTTTTACAGTCTCTCCCTCCATCCAGACTGTCTCAATCTCCTTCTCCTCCCCCTCCAAAACAACCTTCAAGAAAACACCTAGCCTTTTCGAAGCGTGCTCAACATTCCCGAGAGCTTGGGGGGTTCCAACTCCTTCTTCATGTCGCTTTCCAGAGAATCATAATAAGCGATCTGGGTCTCGACCCTTTCCAGTTCAGACAGCATACCTCTCTCTTCCTCCTCGATGCCTGCCAGTTGTTCTTCCAGTTTGATCTGCTTGGACTTCCAATCCTCCAGTTCCTGCTGGGCCATTCTCAAGGTTTCTTCCAGTCCAATCACCTCAATGAGGGCACGGTCGGGGTGTCCTTGGGGCTCTTTGAATCCTTAAGGGATGTAACCATTCCATCATAGCGGGCGACCTGTCTCTTAACCTCTTCAAGTTCCTTCAGTACGGACGCCTTCCTCTCTCTTATCTTGGCTAGCTTCTTCTGGAGCTTCTTCCTCCTCTCTACCCACTTGTCCCGCTCCTCTAAAGCCAGCAGTACGTTTTCCACTTCCATAGGCTCGTCTCTCTAAGCCAATAGCATCTATAAAAAACTGTTGCAGGCGGGGGGATTGGCCATTGCTTTACGAAAGACTGATATATATCACTGGCTTTCTGGAAATCGAATGAGAAGGGCTTGGTTTGGTCTGATACTCCTGGTATCGTTCTCTCTGTTCAGTCAGTTGGCTTCAGTCGGTCTGGCAGATGATGACAACGGCAATGAAACCAACGAGACTTGGCACGCTGTCCACGAGACTGATCCTTCCGTCTGTCTCTCTACGATCTTCTTGCTTATGATAGTGTTGATTGCTATATCTTTGGTGATTATGGCCTTCTCAAGAGGCGGAGGCCCGCAATAATCTGTGAGGGATTGGTTCTTGGTTGTGATTGTTTATATATTCCCGTCACGATTATTAGGCAGATTGAAACAAGAAAAGGGCTCGTGGTCTAACAGCTATTCTCCTCTCATTATGGGAAGTCCATTGCTACCTCTTTCTATAAACGAGGCTCTTGACATGTTTCCTCTCTTTCCTCGTAGGCAAATTGGTTCTCAGGAGCTCTTCCAGAAATACTTTGGCGATCTTGGCATCCTTGCCCCCACTTGTTTCTCCTTTGCTTGAAATCCGTGATAGGTCCTTAATCTTGTCTTTTCCTTGTCTAAGCCAGTTGCGAAACATCATAGATGTCAGGAGCTGGTCGAATATTAAGTCCCAAAGCTCCGATTTCCTGCACTCTTCATCAGTCTTCTCGTAAAGTAGAGATATGAATGGAATGTACTTCCTTGCCCTCCGTATGTACCATTTCTGTGACTTCCCTCCCCAATTCAAAGCTGTATTTCCAATCAGGTAGACTTCTGCCCATAGATATGGCTCAAATTCGCTACCCTTGAAAATGAGCGTACGCGCATGATTTAGAATACACACACCTCTCCACGTACCCTCTTTGGTGTTTCTTTCAAAGTGTAGTTCAGCCTCCTTCTGCACCTCGCTGAACTTCTGTTCAGTGTTGAGACCCTTCAGAGATTCGAGCTTTCTGAGATCCCTAATCCTATCAGATTCGAAGTAGTAGTGACAGTATTGCATAGAGAGAGTGGAGTAGTCCGATTCAATCTCCCGAAGATAGTGTTCTATGACGGTGTCATTTGGTACATATCGGGAAATGTATGGTCCGAGCTCATCTCGTTTCACAAAGATTTGCGAGTTTGATGATAGGTCGAATTCAGACCAGCAATTGAGTTCCCTATCATTCCAAATCTCAAGGAGAACTTTGCAGTCGGAAACTAGAATCGCGAAACCGTACATCTCTATGTCCTCTGTGGCAAACCCTCTCAAACTGGTCGATGTTCCATGAGAATGACGGTAGTCTTCGATTCTGAAATGAAATTCACTTCCTTCAACTTCCATATCCTGATCATGTCTGATATAGTTCGGAAGGTTCATCAAGGATTTCAGAAATCGAGGCGGCATGGCCCCCCATGGGTCACCATCTCCATTTTCTATCATTCATCTTTCCAACTATTCTCCAACTAAATCTAGGTTTCGGTTCTGTGAATGTGTGCTGGACCCCAGTGGTGGGTGTTTCTGTCCACTTCTCTAATACTCTCAGTGACACGTCAATCTTAATGTGAAATGTTCTACTGGTCTATCCCGCCAGTCTTTATATATGTCTACTTCAATCTTCTACAGACGTAAGGAGAATGAGCACAACAATCCAGTCGACGATTAACCCAATGGGCTCATGGTCTAGCGGTTATGACGTCACTCTCACACAGTGAAGGTCGCCGGTTCGATCCCGGCTGAGCCCATACCCATTCTCTTCTTTCGCTTGACCATTGTGATTTGCCCGCTAATCCAGTCCGATTTTCTTAAATGATAACCGTAAACTAACGTCTAAATAGCTACTAGGGGTCTCTTCGTTAGAATGCCAGTCCGTAGAAAGAGAAAATGGCCAACCGTAATCCTCATCATTCTACTCGGTATCACCCTAGTCCTTCTGATGATGAGCCGTGGCCTCATTCCGAATTACCTTCCTTTCGACATATATTTGGGCGAATATGCACCCCTTCTCGTGACAGTCCTGATTATTGCAGCCACGAAGATATGGTTGGATCTTGTCGAGCCTCTCTTCATTCGGGCTTTTACCTCAAGAACAAAATCGGAGGCTGACGCGGCCGCAGTCTTCCAGATGCTCGGTTACGTCGTCTGGTTTGTCGCTCTAGGAGCTGTCTTGTGGATTGTTGCCGGTGGTCCGCAGGGAATCGATTTCCTGAGCCTTGGCCTGGTTAGCGCTGCGTTGATTTATGTTCTCCAAAAACCATTGTTGAACATCGTGGGCTGGGCAGTTCTGACATACCGAAGGATATACCATCTCGGTGATAGGATCAAGGTCAGTGATGTAAGGGGCTATGTCACCAACATTTCAGTGATGAACACAACCGTACGCGAGTTCGGTGGGTGGATGAGCGGGGATACCTTCACTGGACGACTTGTATCCATTCCAAACAGCCAGATACTGGAAACCAACGTTTTCAACTACACAAGAGACACGAAATTCATCTGGGACGAGGTAATGGTCAGCATCACGTACGAGAGCGACATCGTGGCAGCCAAAAAGATTGTCATGGAATCCACTGAAAAGGTCGTTGGGAAATTCATGCGGAAGTACGCCAAGAGGGTCAGGGCGAAATATGAATTCAGCGATATGCGGGAGATGATGATTGAGGAGCCGAGAGTGCTTCTCACATTGGGTGATTTCTGCGTTCAACTCTTCGCTGTCTACTTCTGTCCAGTACACAGACGGAGGGAGGTTAGATCCAGGATAACTTCTGTCATTCTGAAGAGAATCCGTGCGGTCGACAATGTCCAGATCGCCTATCCCCATGTCGAAGTCGTTCCCTATAAGCATAGGCCCTTCGAGAGTCGCACTGTCAGTGTGTCAGCAGAGGAATTCACTACCATTCAGTCACACGGCAAGGAGAAGGTGAGGGAAGAGGGGTAGTGTTCTTCAGTGCTTGATTTGCTTGTTTGCCAGCTGTTGAGAATCGAATCCGTCCAATCCCATCCCAATCAATGCAGTTTCCTAGGTTGGAGGACCTTCCATGTTCTCTTTTCCTTCTGTTTTTCTCCGGGCTCTTCCATTCCTTTGCGTTGACCCATCAAATAAGCCCAGTAGATCAGAAGGATGAAAGCCACGATTACGAGCGAAGAACCCAAAGCGTAACCAATCCTGAATACCTCTGCCTTTTTCTCCAGCTCAATCAACGTTTCAGGAGCTGTCTCACCCGTCCCTTCGAAAGCAACTTCCAAAGACATAATCCAGTACGCGTAGGAGATGAAACTCAGAGTAATTCCGGCGACAAAGAAGATGACCATCAGTCTACCGTACCACCTCTCCTTCCTTCGCAGTGTCTCATAGGAGTCCGGTTCCATTCTCAAACATCCCACCTTTCTCGTAGTGAAGAACAGTTCTTAGGTTCTTTAAGCTTTCCTTGAAGAAAGAGAAATGGGGAGACACTCCGAACTCAATCATCAGTTTCATATTGCATTATCTCCTATGCCGTCTGCAGTCAGAGAAGAGGAGGTGTCTGTTTGGAATGCGTAGAACTGGGCAAGAGCGACTTGAAAGTTTCAAGAATTGGACTTGGCGCCATGCAGTTCGCACCTGCATGGATCGGTGATAAGGAAATGATGAAGAAGGTTCTTGCATGCGCCTTGGACAACGGGATTAACTTCATTGACACTGCAGAGAGGTATGGTCTGGGAATGTCCGAGACTGTGATTGGGGAGACCATCATGGATAGGGGTGACCGAGACGACTTGGTTATTGTGACCAAAGTTTCCCTCATTCATCTGAGATACAAGGACGTCATCAAGGCCGCGGAAGCGAGTCTCAAGCGTTTGCAGACTGACGTTATCGATCTATATCAGATTCATGCGCCTTCTTGCTACGTTCCCACATCTGAGACAATGAAAGCCATGGACTGGCTGTTGAAAGAGGGAAAGGTGAGATATGTGGGTCTTTCGAACTATCCGGTTTGTCGCACCAGGGAAGCCATTGAATGTCTCAAGAATGGGGACATAATAACCAACCAATTGGAATATAGTGTCGTGATGAGGGATATTGAAGCCGAGATGCTTCCTTTCTTGAGGGAAACTGGAATCGTCACAATCGCCTATTCTCCTTTGGCAATGGGAATACTGACTGGCAAGTATGTTGAGACTACCGAGATTCCGAAAGAGGATCCTAGACTGGGCGATCCACTGTTCAAGAACGGGGAGAACCTGGGAAGCGTTCAGCCAGTTATCAGCCTTATGAGAGAAATCGCTGAAGCACATGAAGCCACTGTGGCACAGGTCGCGCTGAACTGGTTATTGAGATTCGATGATGTTTTTCCGATACCAGGTGCCAAGACTCCCGAGCAAGTGGAGAGCAATATCAATGCAACGAAGTGGAAGTTAAGCGAGGAAGAGTGGAACAGGATAACTGAGGCCTCGGACGAGCTCGACTTAAACTTCTTCCTTGATTTTGGCCGTTTCTTGGACTCTTCCCAGTAGAATCAAGAATAGAGAGGAGTCGGTTAAGTCTTCAGTTGCCGTTGCTCCTTGAACGAGAAGCGACGAAGTAGATTCCAACCAGAATTAGAATTCCCCCAGAGAGAACCCAGATGCTTGGGATTTCAGCGGGGACCAAAAGAAATGTGGCGAATATTGCGGACAGAATAGGCTCAAAAAGAATGCTCATCGAAACAATCAGTGTTGTCACATATTTCAGTGTCCAATTGTACACCGTATGTCCGAATATGGTCGGAACGATTGCTAGTGCCAGGAAAAGAATCCATTCTTGGCCTTGATTTGGAATCAGTTGAGCACCGAATATGAAGCATCCGATAAACAGGCAGACAGCAGCTATCCCGTATACCACGGTCACGTATGGCAGTACCGAGGTCTTCTGTCGTATCTTTCTTCCACTGAGCAGATACGCTGCCAAGGCGAACATGCCCAACAGAGCGAGGACGTCACCTAGCAAGAACTCTGGGCTGAGCGCAAGGTCGCTTGAACCAATGATTATCATTCCAATGAGGGCAATTCCCACCCCAACACCAGCAATGAGTGTAATTCGTTCTCGGACGTAGTAGTGTGAGATGATCCCCACCAGGATCGGATGTGTGCTCACCAGAAGGACGGAATTGGCCACGGTTGTGTGTTTTAGAGAGGATATCCAGAATCCGAAGTGGAAGGCAAGGGCTATGCCAACAAGAGCCAGGACGACAAATTCCTTTCTTGAGAGTCCAAAGAGTTCCTGTCTGTTCAATAGGAAGGTCGGAATGAGAAGTATCAGAGTAGCGAAACCCAACCTGTAAGCGGCTATCGTCAGTGCATCCGACTCGCTCCACTTGATGAAGATGGAAGCAAAAGAGATGGATACAACCGCCACCACGATCGCCAAACGGGGGTCGAACCTGGGTTTCACAAGCAAGGCATATCTTCTTCTCCGATTTAGTTTTCCCCAAAGACTGTCGAAACAAATCAGAAGCACTGGTTGGCCGAAACATATTTAGCATTCCAGAACCATTTGAATTCCAACCCTCAGGGGATAGGAGGAGGGGATAATCATGAAAGTGAAGACAGTCTATCTTTGTGCGCTTTTAGTTGCAGCTATTCTAATAATGCCTTCGCTCACGCCTGTGGATGGAGCAATTGCTCCCCCGACGCCAGAAGGCACGCTCAAGAAGGCTTTGAAACAGATCAAGAACGAATTTGGTGATTTGCTCCCCGCCAGCACATGGGGTGGATGGGACGGTAGCGATGCCGGTCTGACATCAGGGACAACTGATGGTGGGGCCACTCCCACTTTGACCTTTGACAACTGTACCATTGCACTTCCTGCCAACAACTCGGGCACACCAGCTCCGACATCAGCAGGTGTCGCTGTACCACAACCGCCATATACGCCAAACGGCCAGGTGAACATCTCGATAAACGTATCATACGTGAACTCGAACTTGGCGAGAATGAAGGTCGTCCTTTTCCATGAGCTCACACACGTCGCGCAATGGCGAGATACTGATGGAGAATGGGATGACATTGGTGGAGGCAATCACCGCTGGAACTGGACCAAGGACAGGAACCTCACAGGACTTAAGGAGGTCCAATCATCCGGACTGACATTGAAGTTCATACAGAAACTGATGAAGAAGAAAGAGTTCCAAACCAAGTCAATGAAGGACGAGTTCAAGAGAGAGATGGAGAACCTTCAGAAGCGTCTTAAGAAGGCCGGCTTTGACAGGAACAACATCTCGAGCCAGGATTGGGGCAGGGACTTGTTGAGAAAGTGGTTCCCTCGTGATCTAATTCTCCTAATCTTGATGAAGAAGGCGATTTTCTACGGTTGGGTAACATCCGGGACGATTATGCCAGCAGAACTTGCTCACACGATGGAGGTCGCAGAGCAGGTTGAAGACTTCGATGCCTACGATGATGACCTGATATGGGGTGACAGCTACGGCCAGATATTCGTTGAAGCGCTCCATGAAGCTAGGGAATCGAAAGAGTTGCGTGGTCACTTAGTTGTCAATGCCGTTCAATCATTCTACAAAGGGCAGTTCGGGGCAGCCATGAACCAGCTCAACGCATACATCAACCACGTGAATGCCCAGAGAAGCAAGTTGGGGGACGAGGTTGCGGACAAGGTCCTGGAGTTGGTTGATCACATCGCTCACTACATGCTTGGTCTGGACTTCTATCCTCCAGAACCGTTCATAGTAAATCCTCTGGATGGTGCCATAGTCAGCGGCTGGGTCATTGTGGAAGCTGTTGAGACAAGCGGGGCTGATGATGTCATATCCACCTACTTCGAGTTCTCTCCAGACGCGATCATCTGGATGGAAATCGGGGAGGACATCGATGGAATGGACGGATGGTGGGTAGAGTGGGACTCACTCGGTGTTCCGGATGGTTTCTATTTCCTAAGAGCCACTATGACGGATTATGCAGGCAACACTGGAATACACGAGATCGGCGTACTGGTCGACAATATCATTACTGGAACACGCTTCGAAGGGCAACTCACCTCAAAGGGTAGACAGGCAGAGAATATGGGCTCTCAGCTCCTCACGGGAGAAATCGTCTGTATGAATTGCTCTCCGCAACCCTACTAGTCCGTCAGAAATTGGGAAAGTTTATCTGTTCGTCTGAGCTTTCAAGCTATGCATGGATGTCCTATACTTCCTATTACTGGCACTCGGCATCGTTGTGGTAGCTGAACTGGGAGACAAGTCGCAGCTAATGACGATATCCCTCGCATCCAGATACTCAAGGAGGACTATCTATCTTGCAGCATTGCTAGGCCTGGGGATAATAACGATCATTGGGGTGGCAATTGGCATCGCACTATACGCAGCCCTTCCAATCTTCTATGTCAAAATTGTTGCCGCTGCCATATTCATCTTCTTCGGCGTCTGGGTGCTTATGAAGAAGGAAGAACAGCTGGAGGAGAAGGAGATTCCTGAGAAGAAGGTCTTCATACAAACATTTATACTCTTCGTCTTGGCAGAGTTCGGAGATAAGACCCAGTTGGCCGTGATATCCCTGACTGCCACTTCAGGGTACCCCGCGTCCGTTCTCATCGGAGCTTTGATAGGTTTCGCTTTGGTGATTGCGGTCGGTGTGCTGATTGGTAGAGAGATTAGAAAAAGGGTGAAGCTCGAATGGATCGTTCTTGCTTCTGGAATCATCTTCATCATTGTTGGTGTGATTATGGCAATAGAGGCTTTCTTGCCGTAGTGGTTCAACCGATTTCCCTGAGCTTGATCTCGATTTCTCCATAGTCTGGTTCTACCGCCGGGTCTTCTGATATCCACTTGTATCTTATCTTTCCTTCCTTGTCTATGATGAACACAGACCGCTTTGAAGCCGTGTATCCTATCATCCCAGCGAAGTCATTCAGTGCCACCCCATATCCCCTCACAACTTCTCTATCATAATCGCTCAACAGGGGGAAATTCAACTGGTTCTGCTCTGCAAACGCTTTGTTGGAGAATGGATCGTTAACGCTGATCCCTACCACTCTTGCATCCATTTCGTTGAATCTTGCCAATGAGTCTCTGAGGGCGCACATCTCTTGGGTACATACGGACGTGAATGCACCTGGATAAAATGCCACAACCAGGTTTCCATCGAGAAGCTCCTCAAGGCTCTTCTTGTTTCTGTTCTCATCAAGAAGTGTGAAGCTCGGAGCCTTCTCCCCTACCTCTACGTTGTTTCCCACTTTGTCACCTGCTGATTGTTAGATTGATCTCATTGATAAGCTTTTCACATCTTTGGTTATTCGATTGTCCATCATCAGCCTGAAAATCAAAAGGTTTAAGCAAAATAAATGGATGGTCGAGAACAGGAAATGGTATGGACATCATACTAGTCATAATAATTCTGGCCACGCTAATCATTAGTCTAATAGCGTTTATTGGAATTTTCTCCCTAGCCATGAGCGAGAATCTGCTCAGGAAGATACTTCTGGCACTCGTGAGTTTCTCGGCAGGTGCCCTCATGGGAGGAGCGTTCATTCATCTTCTTCCGGAGGCGGTGGAGAGTTCAAGCTTTGGTCCAAGCGTAATCATCATTGCATTACTGGGTTTCGTAGTGTTCCTGGTCATCGAGAAAGCTCTTTTCTGGCACCACTGTCACGAAGGTCCTTGCGATGTCCACACCTTCAGGTATATGAACTTGGTTGGAGACGGCGTACATAATCTCATAGACGGCCTGATACTGGCCGTCGCATTCATCACTTCTGTGGGACTGGGGATAACCACGGCAATTGCAATCGCCTTCCACGAGATACCTCCGGAGATGGGGGACTTCGGGGTCCTGGTCTATGGAGGCTTCAAGAGAAGAAGGGCTCTTATGCTCAATTTTGCTGTGTCTACCCTGATTGTGGTCGGAGGTATCATAGGTTATTTTGTATCCAGTCAGGTGGAGGGAGCCGTGACCTATCTATTGCCGTTCGCAGCTGGAGGTTTCATTTATGTGGCTGCCACCGATCTTGTACCTGAGATCAAGCATGAATTGGACGTGAAGAAATCTGTGGCAACAGTGTTGATCTTCGTGGGCGGCATAGCCCTCATGTGGCTGATTAAGGTGATCTTCCCGGGCTAGTTCTGTCCACGCTCATAGATGTAGGATTGCCAAGAAAGACTCGTTAAGTCTAGCTACTTGGGAATGATATCCAGCTTTGCACCGCACTGATGACATTCTTCCATGTGACATGAAATGGGCTTGCCACAGGACTTGCACCGCCATTTGCTTTCTTGTTCCATAACCCAACCTTCAGCATCACCCGCTTTGATTCTCTCCAGATTTCCCTTTATGTCCACTCCCAGTTCCTCATATCCTTCATGCAACTTCGAGTGTTTGGGGCAACTCTTCAAATCGCTGCATTCATGGCAGAATGAGAACCCTTTTCCTCTCAGACAATTCACGATCTTGCAATTGTGACCCCAGCATTCTGGTGTTAGTTCCTGACACCCTTCGCATCTAACAAGCTGAGGAGAACAATCAAAGGATTCGGCCACTTCTTTTAGATAATCTCCTCCATCCCTGTAAGCGCGATAGATTCCACAAGCACCGCAATACAATCCGCACCTTCCCACAAGCGACAGGTCAGCCATCTATTCCCCGCTGTTGTAATGTTGATTTGTTTAAAAACATGACGGATTTTCTGGGGGTATGGCATCATTGCATTTTGGAAGAAGTCCGCAACACTTCGTCTGTTTACGAAAAATAAAGAATATTGCGGGGTCTCCCCCGCTTTCGGTTTTTGCACTTGTGCTTCTAGTACTCGGGTGCCGGAGGAGTCTCCAACACTAGTACGTGTCCACCTGGATCTGCGTGTCCATTGTTGTTGATTCTATCCAACGTCTCTTGGAATGACGTGAAGTCATGGTCCATTCCGTCGGTCAACAATGCAATGGCGTCGTCATAGATTTCCTGAACGCTGTCTCCGCTGTGTGAATCACCCGGATACTGGTAGATCATATCTCCCATTCCGTCGAACTTCAGCAAGTTCATGTGCAAGGCCAACAGCTGGGCCCTGAACAAGCTCCTGCAGTCGTCCGAACAGGATGCTGGGTAATCTCCGGCTCCGTCGAAGATCCACTTGGCTTCGTAGTCGTACTCGACCCAGTAGTCACCGTCAGGTGTCTCGACATCCACGTCCATCGGGTTGTCAGGCAACAGGTCGTATGCTGGGTCTCTCGCTGGCGCATCCAGTCCTGTATGGGTCTTCCAGTATCCCCAAGTCAGGCCACCTGTGAACTCGACCACATTTCCGAAGTCCGCATCATTCACTTCAGTTCCGGAAATCAATGGAATGAATTCCCAGTTGCCCTCTGGATACGTCTGAGCCCAAGCAAGGTAGTCGCCCGGATCCAACGGCATCACTTCCTGGATGACATAGTCGCCAGGTCCAAGGTCGTTGAAGCAGTATTCTCCGTTCGCATCTGTGTACACTGTCTCTATCAGGACGCCGTCCTTCCAGAGTTCTATCTTGAAGCCCTCGATGTAGCTCTCGTCCGCATCGATTACTCCGTCCTTGTCAAAGTCGTACCACTTGTGTCCACAGATGTTGCCTAGCTTGTAGTTGAAGAAGTCCTGTGTCCAAGACTTTCCGCTCTCTGCTGTGAACTGGAATGAAGTATCGCTTGTTGCGATCCAGCCATCTCGGCTCTCCTCGACTATCTTGTAGACGCCACCACCGCAGACTCCGAAGGAATAGTATCCGTTCGAATCCGTGGTAGTCTCGTCGAAGAGGACCCAAGCTCCGAACTCGTCCATCTTGTAGAGGGATATCGTCCAACCCTCGATGCCGGTGTCGCCTTCGTCCCAGTCTCCGTCTCCGACCTTGTCATCGTACTTGTATCCGCTCACGGTGAAACACTCGAAGTTGAGGAAGTCAAATGGTCCTTGATCGGCACCACTTATTCCATCGAAGATGAAGTATGGATCGCTTGTATGTGTCCATCCATCTCGGTCTTCCTCGACAACCTTGTAGGATCCTCCGTCGCAGGCCTCGAATTCATAGTGTCCGTTCGCATCGGTCACTGTGGATGCGTACTCTGTCCATGAGAACCCGCCATCGGTGGAATGATACAGGGTGACTCCCCAGTTCATTATTCCTGGTTCGCCCATGTCGTGTGTTCCGTCTCCATCCAGGTCCTTGTATTTGTGTCCGTTAATCATGAAGCACTCGAAGTTACCGAAGGTAACTGAATAGCTCACAGATTCCTTCCCGACGACCTCTATGGTGACTGACTGTGTTGGAGGTACCGCATTTCCATTCACTATCGTCGCGGTCACGGACCAACCTTCAGGCATGTGCTCCTGGATTGTGTAGAATCCGTCCACTGAGACATCGATTACAATACAGCCATCGGCTCCAGTGTAGTATGTGTTCAACACGGCCAGCGGATCGGTCACATCGAAGCCCCAACCTGCTATTCCAGGTTCGCCATCGTCCCAGATTCCATTTCCATTCAGGTCCTCAAACTTGCACATCTGCAACTCAGGTGTGGGCCAGACTTTACCCTTCTTCACCTTGAAGTTGTCTGTCTTTGAGTGCCCAGGAATGAATCCGTGGAAGTAACCGCCTCTGTATCCGTTGTCAACCTTATTTGGATCACCATCGAAGTGCTCGATTGGTGTTGCCCAAGCCTTGTACACACCACCTTTGTTTGGTGTGTTCTTGTAGGGCATCAACTGGATTGATATTGCCAGATGATCCACGCTTATTCCAAGATCGTGCTTGCCGTATTGCCATCCATCCTTGTAGCAGGGCACATCTTTGCCCTTGTGCTTGTATGTCCGACCAATCGACACGTATTCATCGATCCTACCGTTCTCAACTCTGAACTCTCTGCAGTACACTGGATCCTCTGATAGCAGGGTCTTTCCTGATGGGTCGGTAACCTGGAAATAGTAGTTACCGTCTGGCAGACCCGCTGAGGTCTGTGGTGCATTGGGCGGTGGCCCTGCGTTCAGATACACATCGCGCTTGTCCGCGTAGTGGTTAGCGTTTACCTGTCCTCCGTCTTCCAACCCAGTGAAGATCGCTCCCGAGAGCGGAGCTCCTGCACTGGCCCCTTGTAGGAACAATGAGAACACTACCCCTACCAAAGCTATTGCTGTTATGAAACTTTTCTTCAGCTTCCCCACCTCCATGTGTGGTTCTGTTCTCGGGATTGGTTTCAGGATATAAATAGTTGGCGTGTTTTGCTCTGCAACGGATGGGTTTTTGTACGCAATGGATGAAAGAAACTTACAGAATAGTGCGATAGAATTGCGAGATTCGTGATATGTTGCCAACAAGATTGAAGATTCTACACACCGCTTTTCCTGGGATACAACAGGATTTCCTCTGAGCTAAGGATGAATTTCTCAGTGGCCTCTGAGATGTCTATTTCTGTTTCCGGCCTACCTTCAAACAACCCGCCTCCCACATCAGCACTATGCATCTTGATGATTGAGAACAACGGGATCTCCAAATCATGAAGCAGGGACCTCATCTCCATCAATGGACCTTCCAACCATTTCTCACCTGGTTGTCCGCAGACTGAGATAATCATTGCTCTCTTGCCTTCTGAGAACCGACTGCCAGCTGGTAGGTTGTTCTTGTAATCCCAAATCACCTTTGCTCTCCCCGTCCTGTCTATGAACATCTTCATCTGAGCAGTCACGCCCGAGTAATATGTAGGGGATGCGAGAACCAACCCATCACTCGATTCCACCTTCTCCCACAGCTCTTCCATATCGTCCTTCTGTATGCAGTCTCCAGTGTCTTCACATGATGCGCAACCCCGGCAAGGATTCAGGGCAAGTCTGTCCAGGAAGACAACCTCCGTATCTATGCTTTTCCCAGATAGTATCTCCTCCACTTGTTCTACAACCCTCGCAGTATTGCCTTTGACTTTGGGAGATCCAACCAGGATAATGACATTCTTCATCATCTGAAAGAAATCCTTCACCATATTAATTCGTTTGCAGTCGTCAAGCTTCCTTCTCAAAACCCCTAGAACATATCTCTTGGCAGACCTTGCATTCGCCCCCACAGGGTTCCACGTGAACGTTTGCCTCATGGTCTGGCAATCGTCTGGAGATGCTGGAACTGATGTCGTGAACCAACTTGTGGGCATCCTCCACATTCATGTGCTTGTCTATCAGAATGTGCATGTCGATTCTGCCCCCTCTGCCGTGAGGCTCCACCCTGATGTTGTGTGAGGACAAGACCTCCTTGTATCCCGAGATGACTTCCTCAATCTGCCTCTCCAGTTCCTTCACATCCATGGCCTCTTGTTTGGGTTCGATATGCACGATGGACTCAACGTTCATCTTGTCCTTCATGGCAGTCTCGACCTCTGATGCGATGTCATGAGCTTCCCCGGCTGTTAGGGACTCCTTCACGGTCACGTGCAAAGACATAGTCTTGTATGTTCCATAGTCATGGACAAGGACATCATGAGCATCCTCCACACCCTCCACTTCCGAAGCGACTTCCCGTACCGCTCTCAGTACATCCTCAGAAGGTGTTCTTCCCAGCAGCTCATCCCCGGTCTCTTTGATGAGCCTGAAACCGGTATACATCACAAAGACTGCCACAACGACACCAAGAACTGGATCGATTATTCTGAGTTGCGCGTCGAGCGTGGACAGGTAGATCCCCCCCGCGATTACCACTGAAATGATGGCATCGAATCTGTGGTTCCATCCATCTGCTCTCAGGGCCTTGCTGTCTATCTTGCTGGCAATAGCAAATGCGAATCTGGCCATGGCCTCTTTCACCAAGGCGAAGACAAGAACAAGGATGGCAATGGTGAGGCTCCCGCGTATCATAGGGGCCATTAGACCTTGGGCTGAAGCCATCAAAACCGCAATGCCCATTGCCACTACTAGGGTCGCAACCACAATGGAGAGAATCCCCTCCGCTCTGGCATGACCAAATGGATGCTCTTTATCTGCTTCCTTCTTGGCAAGCCTGAATCCGAAGAGCAGCACGAGGGATATACCCAGGTCTGTCAGATGGTTCAGTGAGTCTCCGAACAAAGCTATGCTTGAGATCAGAAGTCCAATCACTAACTTAGCTGCGAAAAGGGAGGAGTTCCCGATCAGACCCACTGTGGATTCCAGATATCCATACTTGGCTCTCACTTCAGGATTTGAGGGGTCACCATAGTCCGGAATTAATGACACTGCTGCGTCCAACAGCGGATTGGGATATAAGGATTATGTTGGCTGGCCAGGACATAACGTGTATCGCCATTTACTGCTAGAAAGAGCAATATATCCCCAACAGAATCTTCCTCCGTGCAGAAAGAGACCAGTGAGCTCGCAAAGACTGTGAAGAATAACAAGAACCTCAAGGACGCTCCTCATGTGAAGCGATACATAAAGACGGATTTGGAATGTCTAGGTGTTAGGAAACCCATTCTCCATTCTCTGGCGAAGGAGTTCTATGACAAACATAAGAAGGATGGAAATCTGGACCATGTCCATAAGGTTGTTAAGGAGCTTTGGAGCGTTCCGATCTATGATGTGAAGACCTTGGCCATATCAATCCTCAGGAGATTCGACAGGATGGTTGATAGGTCAACTTTGAACATGGTTGAGACATGGTATGATGACATCGACAACTGGTCCCACTGCGACGGTCTGTCCGTGTATGTGCTCGGTTCAATCGTTCTGAAGGACGAATCTGTGGTTCCTGAGATAATGAGCTGGACAAAATCCCATAACTTCTGGAAGAGGCGTGGCGCTCTGTTATCCACAATGATAGGAAATAGAAAGGGCAAGGGTGATCCCTTCTGGACGTTCACAATGTTGAACGACCTTCTGGAGGACAAGGAATACTACGTGCGGAAAGCTTTCAGCTGGGTGCTGAGAGAGATGGGGAAAGGTTACCCCGATTTCGTTTATGAATATCTAATGTATAATAAGGCGAAGTTCAGCAAGAAGGACGTGGAAGAGTCCGTGAAGTACATTCCAGAGGATAAAGCCAAGATGGTCTTGGAATACGATCTCAATGGTTAGCTGTGTGACGCTTTCCAAACCCTTTTATCTTCGAATGGTCTGTACGTCATCAATCGGTGAAGCTCATCTGGTCCGGCTTCGCCATTCTGAGATATTGGGGCGAGATTCCTATGATGGAGAGGCTTTCCAAATCAGTCGAGAAGGCGCTGGAGATGGGAGCGCACTTCGCGGACGCAAGATTAGAGAACAGGAAATTGTCAACCATCTTCGTTGTCAACGATGAGTTGCGGTCCTATCAGAACATGTCGGTGAGAGGGGTTGGGATAAGGGCTCTCGTAGGTGGTTCATGGGGTCTGAGTTCCACAACCCAATTGGACGCGGATTCGCTCCTGGAAGCGGCTGAGATGGCCGTTAGGATTGCGAAGCATAATGCGCAGAAAGTGGAGAAGGAAGTATCCCTGGACTCCGCAAGATCGTTGAAGAAGAGCCTCGGAGCAAGGGTGAAGAAGAATCCACTGGACGTTGATTCAGAATCAAAACTCTCTTTCGTAATGGACCTGACCAAAGCACAGAAAGTGGACGACAGGGTAGTCAACACGAACTCAAGATATGGAGAGAGAATCTACAACTTTCTCTTGGTTAACTCACTCGGCAGTGAACTGGAATGGGAGGAGATTAGGACCTTCGCGTTTGCTCACTCGGTCGCAGCAGAGGGCGATAAGAGGGAATTCTCCTACGATATCAAGGACGGTACCAAGGGCTTTGAGCTCATCGATGAGATCGATCCCAATGCGATGGGGGAGAAGGTCGGCAATGAATCAATTGAGCTTCTCGGTGCGAAAAGACCTCCAAACGGTATGATGACAGTCGTTGCAGATCCTGATATCTCCGGTCTGCTGGCTCATGAGGTCATGGGTCATGCTTCAGAAGCGGACGAGGTGGTGAAGGAGAGATCCTTCCTTACTCCAATGGTTGGAAAGAGAGTGGGGAGCGATTTGATCTCAATGGTGGACGATGGAACATATCCTGGTGCAAATGGGATGATACCATTCGACAGTGAGGGTACCCCGTCTGCTCACACCTCGATAATCGAGAAAGGGGTGTACCGTGGATACATGCACAATCTGGAGACGGCAGCTGAGATGGGAGTGGAACCCACCGGAAATGGAAGGGCCGAGGATTTCTCTCGGAGAGTATGGGTGAGAATGACCAACACCTACTTCGAGAAGGGTCCTGACAGCTTGGATGAGATGATTGCAGAGACGAAGGAAGGCATACTGACCTCCAAAGCGATGAGAGGCATGGAAGATCCTGTAGGTGGCGGTTTTGAAGCCGTGGCACTCAAAGGCTATATTATCAAGAATGGTGAGGTGACAGATCCAATTCCATCCTTCACACTGGCAGGAAGTGCACTTGACATACTGAACACCGTGGACATGGCCAGCAAGGAATTCGAACTGAGCGGTGGAACATGCGGAAAGGGGGATGAAGATTGGGTTAACGTATCCTCCGGTGGGCCGTATATCCGCGCAAAGATTGTTGTGGGAGGTGCATAGATGATTGATTTGGGTTCTGTGAATGGGAGGGTTATCTCCAAGGCCAACAAGGAAGGGGTATCAGCCGTCGAGACCTTCTCGGTGAGCTGGCGCTCCAAGAGTGCATACATAGAAGATTCCATGCCTAACTTCGTAATCGAGGATAAGCAATCTGGAATTGGAGTCAAGGTGGCGATTGGCAAGAAGGTGGGCTTTTCTTCATCATCTCTTGAAAAGGAAGAGGACGCTTTGGCCGCACTGGATGCCGCGATTAAGATTGCCAGACTATCTCCAGATGATGCACATTTCGAATCATTTCCACCAATCAAGGAGGTCACTGGCTCTGTTGATGGAGTGTATGATGGGAGCATACCAGAATCCTCGTCGGCAGATCTCATGGACAAGGCCATGATTGTTGTTGAGTCAGCGACTGCCACCAAGGACATGGAAGTGCCAAAGGGGATGATCAGGGCACAAGATTATGAGTTCAAGATATCAAATTCAACTGGATTGGAGAACGGACATAAGGGCACCATCCTCTTTCTGTCATTTTCCTCGAAGATCGCAGCAGGAGGCAATAGCGGTGAAGGTATCGAGAAGGCATACTCCACAGAACTGAAGGGGATAGATTTCGAATCAATCGGTGAGAAGATTTCCAGCCGTGCCGTGAATACACTTGACGCAATTCCTTTCAAGGGCAAGTTCGAGGCCCCTGCAATAATCGCCAACTCGGAGCTAGGTCAGATGCTTCTTTCTAGCTTGGGATATGCCATAAGTGGGGAGAATGTCAATAAGAAGAGGAGTCCCTGGATTGACAAGATAGGGAGCAAGATGTTTTCGGAAACCCTGAACATCATGGACGACCCTCTTCTCCCAGGAGGAATTCAATCCGCTCCCATTGATGACGAAGGCAGCCCTGCCGTGCGCAAGACCATTGTTGAGAAGGGAGTCCTGAAGCGATTCATCTACGACCACTACAACGCTCAGATCGCCCAGCAAGAGGGCGGGAACGGGTTCAGAAGAGGTGTGGGTACTATAGAGAAGAGCCACTTCATCCCTGCCTCATGCTCCGTCTCGAATCTCACGATTCCACCTGGAGACAAAGGGTTGGATGAAATGATTTCGGAATTGGACAAAGGAATTTTGGTGGAGAAGTTCGCCGCTCCAGAGGTCAATCAGTTCTCTGGTGCCTTCGGTCTTGAAGTTAGAAACGCCTCCATCATAGAAAAAGGCGAGATCAAGGAGTATGTGAAGTTCGCGCTGCTGTCTGGTAACCTCTTTGAAAGTCTGGGAAAGGTTCTGATGATTGGGAATGACAACGCGATCGGGGGACCCTGGATGATCACTAGTCCTGGGGCGGCATATTGTCCCTCGGTAACCTTCGAAGGGTTCCAGCTGGTCGGTCAAGAGTGATCCGGCCTTTCAACAATCATAAATATCCATTGGGGCATACGATTCGTGAGGAGGCAGTGAATGGACGTGGCAAAACTCTATGAGGAGCTTGTGGACCTCAAGAAGAGGTTGAAGACAATCGAGGACATGAACGGTATCACTCATTTCTGCGATTTGAGGGACGAAGAGAAAGAGAGAACAATTCTTGACCACCTCACCAAGAATCCAGATGTGTCGGAGGTTGCTCTGTCCCAGGAGACAGGCATCGACCCAGGTGATCTCAAATGCTATACTACTTCCCTTCTCTATCGCGACATGATTAGAGTCCTTGCTGTTGAATCGGAAGTCCGGGAAGGCTATGCGGTGACGATAGTCCAGAGGCTTGGAATTACCCAGAAGGGCAAGGATTATCTCGCTGAAATCTCCATCTGAATCTATTCCAGAATCTCCCCATCTACCTGCAAAACCTTTCGAAGTACTCTCTTGTCATGATACTGGCAGTTCTTAGTTCTTCCATCTCGATTCCTGGTACTCCGCACGAAAGGACATAGATCTCCTTTGTATTGTTGGTGACCTTCGACCCGTCCGCATCCCTGTATGGGTAGATTGCAACCAGTTTATCCTCATCAGAGACTACTATCTCGCGTCCCTTCAGTACCATTGGCTCTTTCATACCTATTCCGAGGAACTTCTCGCCCTCCTCTGCCCATCTCATCATCAGAGCTCCTTCTAACATACCCTCGTCAAAAGCTCCGATTGCGATGTGGGTCTCAATGCTCACCAGATTGTAGGCATCCACTGCTGTGTTTATCTTGGGAATGGGCTTTCCCTGCAGAATCCTTCTTATGAGGGCTTCGCTCGCCGGTCTTATCTTGGTCGGATCAATCCCCAAGCGCCAGAAGAAATCTCTGTATTTCCTGATTGTCTCCACGTCCTTCAATGATTCGAGCTCATAGGTGTCCTCGATCTTGGCAATCAGCTCCTTCTTGAACGCCTCCAGCTCGGGGTTCTCTCTCTTCACCGTCAGGTTTGGGATTGTTGTCTCATGAACGGCCAGCTCATCATATTCCCTTGTCAGTGAAGGTTCTATGCTGATTCTCATCGTTTGGTGGATAAATCAAGAAATAATGATACTTTCGGGAGGACGGCACCAACCGATTCCGCTATCCTTATCTTCCGCAGTGCTATTCAGGTTCGGTGCTTGCATCCCGAGAAGAAAATATGGGAGGATGGTCAAACCCCTGATGCCAGTGGACCCCAAGAAGTGCAGATATTGCAAGCTCGGCTGGAACTGCCCCACCCACGGAGAGACGAGCAAGTCCGAAGATACCATTTTAGAGACGGTCAAGGACTCTCCATGACCTTCATGTGAACCCTTCTGCTTCTCGGTCCGTCAAATTCACAGAAGAATATTCCTTGCCAGGTACCCAGGACTATGTCACCTCCTTCCACAAACAGGGAGAGGTTTGGTCCGAACATTACTGATTTGATGTGAGCCGCTGCATTACCTTCCATGTGGGCGTACCCATCCTCGAAGGGCACTATCTTGTTCGTTTCCATCACTATGTCCCTCTTGACGCTCGGGTCAGCGTTCTCGTTGATGGCAATACCTGCTGTTGTGTGGGGTACAAAGAGAAGACACACCCCTTCCTTCACTCCTGACTTTCGGACAGCCTTCCGAACCTTGTCAGTCATGTCCACCAGCTCAACCCTGGATCCTGTCTTCACATCCAAAGTCGTCTTCATACAACCCCTCGAGGGTTAATCCGAAGAGCATTAAATAACCTCTTTTGGATGCTTGTCCATATCTGCTATTGAATAGAACCATTCTCACTATCCTTTTATATCGAAATTGTTTCAGTGGTTCTCAATGGAGAAGCGCAAGTCCAAGACACCCGTCTCAGAAGAGGAAAGAAAGGCACATCGTCCTCTCTATGCCAATCAGACAGTGAGCAGTCTCAGCAACGGGCTCGCGATGCCCTACATCCCCTTCTACGCCACCCGGCTAGGTGCAACATCAGCAGAGCTCGGCTGGCTCCAGGCATTCAGGAATCTCTTTCCAAACATCATGCAGTTGCCCTGGGGGTCTCTCAGCGATCGCCTGAAGACAAGAATCCCTTTCCTCATCTTGGGAGGTTGGATATCTTCGATCATGTTCTTGTTCATAGCTTTCTCAGTTTCACCCTCTCTGCTCATCCTCTTGGTCGCTGTCCAGTCATTTGCCATATCTATGATGATACCCACCTGGTCTGCTTTGTTGGGGGAAAAGGTCGGCAAGGGGCACAGAGGCTACGTCTTCTCAAGAATCGTGATGGTAAGTGTGGCGGCAGCTCTGGTTGGGAATCTGCTTACCGGTGTCATGGTAATCAATGGTCCTCCTGACGCCACCTGGGTGTTCCAGTATCCTTTCATTGCTGCGATGATTCTGGGAATACTGGCAACGGTTTTCCTCTTCAGGATTCCAGCCAAGGAACCAACGAAGGAAGAGGAGGAGAAGGTCACCGAGGAAGAGGAATGGAAAAGGAAGAGAGATTTTCGCTATCTTGTCACCTTCCAGCTCTTCTACATGTTCTTCATGTCAATGCTGTGGCCACTGATGCCCAAAACGACGGTGGACATCATTGGGGCCGATAACCTGGAGATCGTGCTGTTGACAGTAGTGGGTTCTGTGAGCATCCTCGCTGTTCAAATGCAGATTGGGAGATTGCAGGACAGGGTGGGTCCAGGAGTTCTTATCAAACTCAGCAGATTCATGCTCGTGCCTGTACCCCTTGTATACGCCTTCGCAACTGAAATGTGGCACCTGTATGTCCTAAACATTGTGGCTGGTGCTGGCATCGCAATAATCAACATATCTTTCACAACCTACCTGCTGGATGTTGCTCCCGCCTCCAAAACGGCCAGGTATTTCGCGATATTCAATGCTGGTATGGGGATTGTGACATTCGTGGGATCTGTGTCAGCAGGCTATTTGGCGGACCATTTCACAGTGATGTACGGCCTCTGGACAGGGCTCTTCATTGTGTATATGGTGTCGACCGTTGGCCGTCTCATTGGCTCTATATTCTTCCTGAAGCTCAAACCATCCAGGAGATACCCTGAAACCCTTCATGATGTTCTGCCTAGAATCTCCAGAATCCTGCATCTTGGCCGGGGACAATGAGATTGGCCAGATGTCAAGTTGGGACATTATCAATTTTGATACGGACAAGGAAACCATTAATGAGATATGGAACGACTGGAATGGACTGAGGAATGCGTGATGTCTCCCCTCCGTAAAGAGAAAATCAAGATGAAGGTCTGCATGGTTGGTGACAATTCTGTCGGTAAGACCAGTCTTGTGAGGAGGTTTGTGTTTGACAACTTCGAAGACAAGTACATCGCCACTCTTGGAGCGAAGGTGACCAAGAAGTTGTCAACTGTGAAATTCCCTGAGCTTGGAGTCGAATATGAAGTTGCTATGATAATCTACGACATCATGGGTGCGAGGGAATTCCGAAGTCTTTTGAGGGAGGCCTATTTCTATGGTGCCCAGGGATTGATCGCAGTTTGCGATTTGACATCTGGTGAGACGTTCGATAGCCTGGAGGATTGGATTCAGAACGCCTACGGTGTGACTGGTAGAATTCCTCTGGAGCTCTTGGGAAACAAGGTCGATCTGGAGGGCGAACTGGTTGTATCCAAGAACGAAATGGACAAATTGGGGCGGAGCTACGGGTCTCCTCATAAGCTCACCAGCGCCAAGACGGGAAAGAACGTGGAGCTCGCATTTGAGGAAATAGCAGAGATGGCGGCAAAGAAGACTATCAAGTCCAAACTTCTAGAAACTTAGCACCTCGTTCCACATCATCTGGTTCTTCTAACGGAAAGTATATTCTATTGTCAGCGGTCTTTCGGATAGACAATGGTCAGGGGGTGTTCCGTTGGTCAATATTGATGAGATAAGAGAATACCGATCGAGAATGAATGAGAAGATACTAGCATCTGGCAATAGGGATATTCAAAGGTTCTTTGCTCTTGACAATCGGGTCTACGAGAAGGGGGCACTGTCTGCCAAGACGAAGGAATTGATGGGACTGGTCGCCTCCCTGGTCCTCAGGTGCAATGAGTGCGTGTTCTATCACATCGACAGGTGCGTGGAGGAAGGTGTGACGGCAGAAGAGTTCTATGAGGCCTTCTCAGTGGCGCTTGTGATTGGTGGCTCAATAACCATTCCCCATGTCAGATATGCATTTGATGTTCTGGACGAGATTGCGGGAAACTAGGAATTGTAATTCCCATCGATTACATGCTAATGCATATAAGGTCGAAAATGCTCATTCGAAGAAAGGTGAAAAACATGGCAGATAAGATGTCAATTATACTCTTTTCCGGGACAGTAGATAAGCTCATGCCTGTGGGCATCCTGGCTTCTGGAGGAGTAGCAATGGGAATGGATGTCGAGATATTCGCTACCTTCTGGGGACTTCAAGCTCTCTCAAAGGGAGCCTCTGAGCAGCCTCCAAGGATGAGCAAGGATTTTGAGGATATGGCACCCATGATGATGCAGATGATGCAAGAGAAGAATGTGCCCTCCTGGATTGACACCCTGAAGAACGCCAAGGAACTTGGGAATGTGAAGGTGTACGCCTGCTCGATGACCATGGACTTGATGGGAATGAACAAGGACAGCTTCATTGACATCGTGGACGATGTCGTGGGCGTCGGAGAGTTCGTGGACAATGCGAAGGACGCAAAGATAACACTATTTATCTAGTGTGGTCGCGATTGAGGTGCTAGAATGTCTGAGGAACTAGAACCAACAGTGACGGTAGATGCCAGGGGCAGCTTTTGCCCTGGTCCGTTGATGGAACTGATTCGTGCGATTAGGGAAGGACAGGTCGGGGACATAATCGCCGTGCTCTCAAGCGATACAGGCTCTCGGAGAGATATTCCGCTTTGGGTCGATAATGCCGGGCACGAAATGGTTGGCATTTTCGACAAGGAAGACCACGCCAGGTTCATCGTGAAGAAGTTGAAATAGGCGGAACTGCTGTCCTTGACATACTGGGAGGAGGCAGGAAGATGCCCAAGAAAGTGGTAGTTCTGGGAGGTGGTGTGGGCGGAACGATGGTAGCCAACGCATTAGCGAAGGAACTGAAGAAGGAAGCTGAAGTCACCATTGTCGATGAAGATGGGAAACACGTCTATCAACCCGGCTTTGTGTACATCTCCTTTGGGAAAGAAAAGCCCCACAAGATCGTCAAGGACGAGAGGAAGCTACTAAGAAAGAATGTTGGACTGGTAGTGGACAAAGCTGTAAAGATTGACAAGGAAGACAGGAGAGTGCAGCTAGCAAATGGCTCTCTGGATTATGACTATCTCGTCCTGGCTACTGGCGCAGAAATCCATCCGGAAGAGATTCAGGGCTATGAGGATGCACATCACTTCTATGACATGCAGGCCTCTGTCAAGCTAAAGAATGCACTGGCGAGGTTCAATGGTGGAAAGATCGTTGTAGCCATCGGCGGTGTACCATACAGGTGCCCCCCTGCCCCAGCAGAGTCCATTTGTCTTCTCGATTACTACTTCCACAAGAGGGGAATTAGGAAAAAGGTGGACCTCTGGTTCATGTCTCCACTAGTGAGGATCTTCCCTCTGGAAACGGTAGATCCATTCGTCGCAAGGGCAATGGAGGAAAAGAACGTGAATACACAGACCTTCTTCAACGTGGAGTACGTGGATCCAAAGAAGAAGATGGTTCACTCCTTGGAAGGAGAGTCGATTGACTACGACCTGCTGATACTGATTCCTCCCCACAAAGGGGCCCAGGTGATCAGAGATTCCGAATTGGGGGATAGAGGAGGCTGGATTCTCACTGATAGACACACTCTGCAAGCCGAGAATGCTGATGACCTATACGCAATCGGAGACGCCACCAATCTTCCCGTGTCAAAATCCGGAGCAGCAGCCCACTATGAGAGCCCGATTGTAGTTGATGGCATAGTCTCGGACATGACAGGTACTCCTCCGTCGAAGAAATATGATGGAAGGGTTACCTGCTTCTGTGATGGTGGGTTCAAAAAGGGGATAATGATGGATTTTGATTACGAACACCCCCCATCTCCGCCACCTTTCTCAAGAAGGGCCTACTGGAAGAAGATTCTCTTCAACAAACTGTACTGGTGGCTTTTGCCTAAGGACCGATTGCCAGGGTTCTTGATGGGTTCCGTGAAGTAATTTACTATGTTACTTCGGGGGGCATTTTGATATAGCCTTCTTTCATCATAAGTTGGACCTTCTCCCTTGCGTCTTTGATGATGGATTCGGCTCTGTCAAAAATCTCCTGTTTGCTCTTCTTCACACGTGCGATGCCTTGCTCTATTGCCTTCAGGGCTACTGCAGTGGCTTCTCTCGGGAAGACCTCCCATTCATCCATGGTTGGGACGATGTACTCTTCGTGGATGCCATTGTCCTCCGCTGTCTTCGCCAGTTCGAATGCCGCAGCTATGCACATCTCGTCAGTGATCGTCTTCGCATACACGTCAAGCGTGCCTCTGAAGATCCCAGGGACGCCAAGTGAGTTGTTGACCTGATTGGGAAAGTCCGATCTTCCTGTTCCAACGACCCTTGCTCCGCCTTCAAGTGCTTCCCACGGCCATATCTCAGGGACGGGATTGGCAATTGGGAAGATGATAGCATCGTCAGCCATCATTGAGACCCATTCCTTCTTTATGATCCCTGGTCCAGGTCTCGAAGCGGAGATGCACATGTCTGTATCCTTCATGCATTCGGGGATTCCACCCTCCCTTCCCTCCTCGTTCGATTTGAGGGCGAAGTCCCATTTCTCTGGGTACTTCTCTTTGATGTCCGTTCTGTTGGGTCCAAGAATCCCCTTACTATCCGCCATCATTATCTTCTTCTGGTCGCAACCAGCCGAAATGAGAACCCGTGCTATTGCGATGTTCGATGCACCCGCACCGATCATTGAGATGGTGACCTCATCCATCTTCTTTCCAACGACCTTGAGTGCGTTGATCGCGCCCGCCACGACTATTGTGGCAGTCCCCTGCTGATCATCATGCCATACCGGAATGGTAGCCTCCTTTCTGAGTGTGTCGAGGATGTAGAAGCATTTGGGTTGAGAAAGGTCCTCCAGGTTGATGCCGCCAAAAGATGGTGTCAACCATTTCACAGCAGTGATTATCTCATCTGGATCCTTCGTGTCCAAGACAATGGGATATGCATCAACACCACCCAGGTACTTGAAAAGCAAAGACTTCCCTTCCATAACCGGAAGCCCCGCAACAGGACCTATGTCCCCCAATCCTAGTACCCTAGTGCCATCCGAAACGACCGCAATGGTATTCCACCTGTTGGTGTGCCTGAAACCCTCTTCCTCGTCCTTCTCTATTATCCGGCACGGTTCTGCCACTCCCGGTGTATACCAGATAGCAAAATCGTTGAAATCTCTGATGGCCGCTTTGGGCATTATCTCTATCTTTCCCTCATAGAACGGATGGTACGCGGCTGCCTGTCGAGCCGGTAGTTCCGCCTTCTTGATCATTGCTTCGACTTCCTCTGGAGTCGGAGCAGATCCCTTACCCTTCCCAGCGTCTTCCTCGCTCATGTGTATCGCTCCCCTTCCTCCCCTTGACATCGTTGACTCATCAATCGACGGTCCTCCTCTGCATCATGCAAAAAAGGATTTCGGTTTGCTTTCGTGGATGTGCAAATTTCTACTTAACGATTTCTCTATAAACGGTAGAAAACCGACGAAATGAAGCACCCAAAAGACTAATCATGGCTATCCTCCACCGATATGTGTGAGAAAATGGGTAGAAAAGGATTTTAGGTCTAATGGTAATCTTACAGCGTGCTCTGTCTAGGTATCGAAGGAACGGCCCATACGGTTGGCGCAAGCGTCGTTGATGAGAACTGCAGAGTGTTATCCAACCTGATGGACATGTACGAACCCTTGGAGGGTGGTATTCATCCCAGGGAAGCTGCTAATCATCATGCCGATTGTCTGATACATCTTCTGAACAAGTCTCTTGAGAAGGCGGGCAAGAACTTCGGCGACCTGGATCTTGTAGCATTCTCCCAAGGTCCTGGTTTGGGTCCGTGCCTCAGAACTGTCGCAACGGCTGCCAGATCTTTGTCATTGTCTCTCAACATCCCAATAATAGGGGTCAATCACTGCATTGCACACTTGGAGATAGGGAGAAAGACTACCGGCTGCAAGGACCCTGTGCTTCTCTATCTCTCCGGTGGTAATACACAAGTCATAGCATACTCCGAGAAACGCTACCGGGTGTTTGGGGAGACATTGGACATTGGAATCGGCAATCTTTTGGACAAGTTCGGTAGGGAAGTCGGTCTGCAGTTTCCATCAGGTCCAGCTATTGAGAAATTGGCCAAGAAGGGGGAGAAGCTCCTTAACCTGCCCTATTCCGTCAAGGGTATGGATGTTTCTTACTCCGGAATACTGACTGCAGCCCTCAATTTGATGAATCAGGGGGAGAAGCTGGAAGACATATGTTCATCTCTTCAAGAGACCTCCTTCGCGATGGTCACCGAGGTTACCGAGAGGGCGATGGCACACTTGGAAAAGGAGGAAGTACTTCGGGGAGGTGGAGTTGCCTGTAATCAGACTCTCAGAAAGATGGTGGAACGCATGGCAGTTGAGAGGGATGCAAAGATGTTCGTACCTGACCCTGAGCTGTGTGTTGACAATGGAGCAATGATAGCCTGGACAGGAATTCTCGCCT
>CP070767.1:71825-90376 GCA_020345725.1 Methanobacteriota archaeon
TGAACCGATGCATATCTTTGACCGAGTGACTCACATTCGCGCTACCCTGGCCTATCTTTGCACCAATGGCCTCGCCACCGGCCAGCTTCTTTCCTTTCCTCTTCAGTCTGTATCTTATGAGCTCGGAACCTTTCTTTATCGCATGAACCGTCTCGGGTCTGGCCTGCACTATGTAGAGCTTCCCGGTCTTCCCATCCTTCGCCCATTCGATGTCCATCGGAACCTTGTAGTGCTTTTCAATCGCTATCGCCCATTCTGCCAGCTTCTCGGCTTCCTTGTCTGTTATTATGAATCTGTTCCTGTCCCTCTCTGGAACTTTCTTGTCAACCGCACCGATACCTGAAGGTGCGGACACCAGCTTCCTGTCCTTCAATCCAAGCTTCTTGTCAATCACCTTGCCGGTTGGCTTGAACACGAAGAAATTGTCCGGGTTGACCGTACCCTGGACCACATACTCTCCTAGACCGTAAGATCCGTTGATGAAAACCACGTCCCTGAAGCCCGTCTCGGTATCTATGCTGAACATCACACCGCTACTGGACAAGTCAGAACGAACCATAAGCTGGACTGCGGCCGAAAGATACACGTCAAAGTGGGAGAAGCCCTTGTCCTCTCTGTATGAAATCGCCCTATCCGTGAAAAGGGAGGCAAAACAATTCTGGACTGCGGTCACCACATTCTCCCCACCATGGACATTCAGGTAAGTCTCTTGCTGACCTGCAAAAGAGGCGTCTGCCAGGTCCTCTGCTGTGGCACTACTCCTAATCGCGGTATCCACGTTCTTGACACCGACCAACTTGCACAGTTTCTTGTAGGCTTTCTCTATCTCCGATGCCAGATCTTCAGGCATTCTCGCTTTCTCAAGGGCATTCCTGATCTTCTTACCTCTTGTCTGGAGATTCTTCACATCATGAGTGTCCAAGTCGGAAAGGACTTCTTTCACGTAACTGTCAAGCCCTGTGGCCTCCAGGAAATATTTGTAGGCATGTGTCGTCACCGCAAAGCCATCGGGGACTGGTACCCCTGGAAGATTTGCCATCATCTCTCCTAGAGAAGCTCCCTTTCCGCCCACCAAGGGCACGTCCTTCTTTCTGATTTCCTTGAACCAAAGTACGAATTTCTTTTTCTTTGAACTCACTTGATTCCCCCTTAGGATTGGTTTGTAATTGTAATCCTCAACCTCAAGTCCTTGCTCAATATTTATCCTTTCTCAATTACCGTCAGATACCCATTTCGGCCATCTTTATCTCTCTTCGCTTGTTTTCCAGGAACCTGTAGACAGAAGCGTGCTCACTTCCCTCCAGAACCATCTCCACCGCCTTTTCTGCTATACTCATTCTGACCATGTCGCCGATGAGGGAGACGGTATTTCCGTAGACACACATATCTATGCCAGTGAGCTCCTCGATTATCCTCCTTGTCTTTCCTTTTGTGCCGATTAGTCGTCCTTTGATCTGAGCAACTCTTTTCCTGTTCTTACCAGCAAAGTCCCTGATATCTACGCTTCGGAAGTACTCCTCTGGGTCGAAGAGCCTGAGAGCCCTCTCTTCGGAAAAGCCCCTGCCAATCGCTTTGGCAATATCTATGACCTTGAGTGCCATGGAAGGGTCCTCCGCCTTGCTCTCATCGATGGAGACCTCACCTGTCTTGGAATCCACCGAGATCTGGACCCCGGTCTCTTCTTCAATCCTCTGTTTGGTCTGACCCTTAGGACCGATCAATACTCCAACTCTCTCCAGCGGAATGCGAACGTAAAGCGTTCTACCCACCTCTCACTTTCTTGATGACCTTCTCCGGGTCCGTCTGAACGCCTATTCTGGTGAAGTAATTGGTGATGTTAGTGACATCCCTCATGAACCATTCCTCCGCGAGAGGATGATCCAAGGTCACCGCCTGACCCACATCGATGATGACTGGCTCGCCATCCCTCATCAGGATGTTGTACTCGCTCAAATCCCCGTGAACCAGTCCAGATTCTTCAATGAGCCTCATGTTCTCCACGACATTCCTATACACCTTTGTGGGTGCTGAAACCCTTACTTCCTTCAACAATGGCGCGGGCAATCCATCGATCGAAACATAATCCATCACCAAGATGTTCTTGTAACAGCCTTTGGGTTTGGGTACATTCACTTCTCCATCATACATCCGATTAAGATTCTTGTACTCCTTCTGGGCCCATGCCAGCACTGTCTTCTTGTGACTTCCATAAATGCCTTTGAACCTCGGGTCACCAACAATGTACTTCGAGATGTTCTTGAATGTGGATGTGGATATCCGATATATCTTGACGGCGCAATCGCCATCATCGGATGTTGCCATGAATACATTGCCCTCCTTTCCAGTGGAGACAGCATACTCCAGAGTGTTCATGATCTTATCGTTGAACATCTTGTACAAGGCCATCAGTGTCTCCTGATCAAAGACCTCGTCCACGACCTTCCTGTCATCGGCATCCTTCTCCCTGATTCTGAAGGAGTCGATTCTTGATTCTAGAAGCCTCATTTTCCTTTTGTCGAGCATTTGCATCCCAATCAAAACACATCTATTGACTTGGGGATCATTCCCCTTCTCTTCAGATAGCTGGACTGAGTCTTGGTGTACCTGTATTTTATGTCCGCCTTGTCCTCCTGGAAGTCCCAGGGTTTAACAATTACCAGATCACCTTCCCGAATCCACATCCTCTTCTTCAGTTTCCCGGGAATCCTGCCCATCCTGGACTTCCCATCCTCGCACATGACCTTTATCCTCGATGCTCCCAGGAGTTGATCAGCCACCGCAAAAAGCTCATTGTCACGCGTACGAGGAAGCCTCACTCTTGTTATTTCTCCTTCCGGTTTACCCTTTGACTTTCCTCGTTTGTAATATGGCAATGTGAACCTCAGGTAGACAATCCACTCAGTTGCTATAAGCATTTGGGTTAGTCCATCATGTCTATATCAAAATCCTTGCCGTCAGTGACAGACACGCCATCTGGTATGCTCAATTTCAGGTCATCGATGTACCCGAACCAATAGACCACCAATCCGTCCCCAAAAAGATCTACATATGGCGTCAGCTGCTTCTTGAGATGTTTCTTGATTTCTACCGCGTCTCCGAAGGTGGCCTTTGATTCTATCCAGAACTTCTTGTGTCCATCCCAGACAAGAGGTTTCCGCAACAGGAAATCGGGGGTTTTTGGATACTTGCCCCTGAGATCGGCCTCGGTCTGATGCGCAATCTTCCTGGTATTCAGCCATTTTCGCATTCTGTTCTCACCCCACTTCCCCCTCTCCACCTGTCTCTTGGAGCCGTTGGGTGAATAGATACCGTCCGACTTGTTTGCCTTGATTATCTCCTTCCGAAGCCGGGAGTCCCTAATTTCCGTGGGATCGAGGAGCATTCTCCACGCCCGCTTCCTAGGGATCTTGTTCTCCTGAAGAACCATCATTGCGATAAGAGATGCCGGAAAATCGTTTTCCTTGGCTATCTGAACGAAGTTCTTCCCTTTGTTCCACTGATAGAGCATCCTCGGGGACTTCCTCTTGACCCTGTAGTACCGTTTGGTTACGTCCCTCACAACCTTCTGGGTGTAGATTACATGCAAGAGCTCGACCTGCAATCCTCTCTCCCGTGCGAGCCTGGGAATGTCAGATAGATTGTTGAGTTCGTTGGTAAGTTGTTTGTATTCCTTGTATTTCATTCGTAATCACCAGAAATCTGGCTTTTCTTTGAGAGATAGTCTTGGATATAAATATCTTACGAGAAAGACTCTCCATTGCCCTTTGGGAACGCTCATCCCCACACAAGAAGAAGACCAGACAAAGATCTGAATGACTGCGACATTCTGGAAGTGAATAATCGCAGAACTTCTGATTTGCCAATCCTGATTGTTAGATAAATAGGTTAACTAGATCAATCACTCAATAGGTGTCACATCCCCAACCATGGCTCGTCCCGATTTCCTTGACCTTATAAGGTTTCGTCCCAATCTGCTTAAATATTCAAGGCACCAATGTCATCTCAAAGATCTAAGCATCCCTCCACAACCTCGAGGTCGTTCGCCCCCCCTCCTTTTTGCGAGCGGCCTCCCAAACTTTCCCAAAAAGAGCTTGCGCCTCTTGCGTGAGTATGGCTATAAAAGATCATACAAATCAGTATTTATATAAGTTGCCTGGTTATAAAAAGTCGTACCAATCTGCATTTATGTGAATCCCGCCAAATAATGTCTCAAGATGAACACGGGTTTCGGTGACTCAGAAAAGGTTAGACGAGCAGGCATAGCCTTCTACGCATCTGTTCTCAAAGAGATGCAATCGCTCAAAAGGATAGAGGAAACGAGGAGGAAGACCGGAAGACAAGAAAGAGGTGGGAACCGCATCTCCAAACAAGCACTCCGGTACAGGTCTCCTGGTTCCAACTGTCTGAATCGTGGTCAACTTCTTATAAGGAGCGCCGAGGTGGGGCGCCATGAGGAAATACCAATAAGCTCTAAGGAGGAGGGCAAATGAAATGGAAATATGCGGCAGTTCTAACATCGTTCCTTATGGTAGCGACGGCCTTCGCCGTTGTCGCTTCCGCGGAAGACGATGCGCCATCTGTTCCCAAGATGTCCAATCTCGAAAACTATCTGATTGCAAAGGCCGAATTGGACAGGCTGGAGTCCGAAGGAGTCGTCCCGACCACTCTGGACACAGACTCTCTCTCGTATACAGATGGCCCATATCCGCACATCGACGATGATGGGTCTCCGCCTGGACCAGAGCACACGCCTTGGGGTGATCATTACGTCTCTGATGTAATGTACGCTCCCCCAAACAACCCTGGAGGCTGGTTCTCAACCGACGCCACGGGTGGATCTGGTGAGTACTCTGTAGGTGATACACACGAGTATTACATAGGCGACCAGAACGGAAATGGCAATCTCGAGTGGGTCACTGGGTACAGCTTTGCACCCTGGGGTGAGGACGGAATAGACAACGATGGAGATGGCTGCGTGGACGAGAAGACGTACGGCGACTGGGATGGTCAAGTTGGCTGCGACCTGATTCCCGATCAGACACGGTATTTCGAAACCGGAGGTCTGCCTGATGCAGGAGGAGATGATGGGACACTCATGACACTTGTGGATTGGTACTCTTCAATCCAGGCCACTGAGATCTGGAGAGCAGGAGTAACACCCGCTTGGATGGCCTATCAGCTCCGGGGATTCACGAACTATCCTCAGATGGCTGGTGATTTCATTTCCTACTATGCCTATGAGGGCACCAACGGAGTCAACGCCAACCCTGAGATGGACAGCGACCAGACAGACTATTACGTTGGAAACATCGACGCAAGAGGATTCCCGGGGAGAGCTCCTGTCGATCAGGCTTGCTCGGCAGGCTGGCGGCTCTATATGGGCATCACCTTCCTGAGAGACGATGGCTGGGTCGTCACCAGCTATGAGCTCAGGGAGTACTATGACGGCCAAGACTGGAACGGTGACGGCGACACAAGCGATCGTGTGGCTGCCTACTACGCAATCGACCCCATAACTGGCAACTGCAGACAGAATACCGTAAACACTGGTGTCTATGGAGAGTATCCCAGGAACACTGGAGTGCTCTTGACACCTGGAACCACAAGAGAGGTTTACGATGAAAGGGACTGGGACCAGAGTGGCTCAGTATCTGGTTACATGCAGCTCTACCATGACATCGAGAGCACATGGTCAATGAAAGGCCATGTCTACACCTCATTCACCTTCACAGCATCCGTGCCCGCTTGGGGATTCGGATGGTGGGCTCTTTACAACAACTACTACCAGTTCCAGACCTTCCCGCTGAAGTTCGGATCTGTCTACTACAGGAACCTGGGTTCTTCTCAGGGATACTACCACACCTACTACTCCGTCGTAGGTGATGACGACGGCAACCGCCACACAATGCTTCCGCAGTATCATCTGGCTGTCGGCCAGCCGAGCGCCACGCCCGGCGGTGAGTGCATCCAAATCTACACACGAGAATACAACGCTCGACTTGCTGGAATAGTGCTCATGGGAACGAGTGCTGACGCCAACGGTGATGGCGACACAACGGACACATACAATACCGTTTTCTGCCCGGAAGGAACCGGAGGAGGCGGTAGCTGGCTTGTCGAGCCAACGTCCAAGTTCGCCAAGGGTTTCTACACCAATTCGATACCAGTCATCAACCTAGGTTTCGTGTACTACTCATCAGACGGCACCACCAGTGGTCTTGTCGTGATGCCATACTTCTTTGAAGAATCCTCACAGCACGACGATGCCGACGGCGACCTCTCAGTAGGTTACACTTGGTTCCATACGTACTACTGGCTACAACTGACCAAGCCAGACTTCGAATTCGGTCCTGGTTCGCTTGACTGGATCTTCACCGGAGACGTTCAGCCTGGCGGCACAGTCATTGGAACTTTCGACCTGTTGAACATTGGCGAAACCAACATCAAAATCAAGGAAGACAGTGGGATAGAGGTCGACAAGGGATTCAAGCTGCAGGGTCTAAGCGCAAGAGACAGAATAGGTCCTGATGGGATCATCGAGCCCCAGGAGACTGCAAGATTCGTCTTCGCATTGACTGTCCCTGCTGGAGCACCGATCGGTCCGCTCACCATGAAGATAGTGGTGACATATGGTGGCGTGACTAAGGGAAGTACGATGACGCTGCCGATCATCCTCAAGATGTTCGGTGATGATCAATCGTGCTACAGGCATAGGCAGAATGCGCTCAGAACCATCCGAGCATTCGACATGGATGACGACGAGGGCATGCTCCACAACCTGGAACCTGGTGACCTTGTCTTGCTTGACGGTGCAACAATGACTCCCGAGGACGCTGTACTATTGTTACTCAGCTTCTATGAAGGCGGGTGTCAAGCGAACGGACATAACGATGTCGAACACGCCCATTCAGCCTCTTCAGGTCTGACTGGACACTACGGCATGGGTATGGAGTACTGGGGCTTTGCACCTGGCCAAGAGGAAGGTAACGAAGGTAACGGCAACGGTGGACTGACTGGACGAGACCGCAAAGACGTGTATGGGTTCTAGACCACAGACAAAAGACTGGCACAACCAACCATCTTCCACCTTTTCTTTTTCTTTACCAAGAACATGCGGGTCCTACCGGGAAGCCAAATGTTTCGAGAGTATCCTTCCCCAGGAGACTTAAGTCATGCGGCAATCCAGAGCGGTTAAAGTCCGCGGACCCGCCAGCATCTTCAAGATATCACATAGGAAGGAGTCAGAGTCCAATGTAGAAGTGTTCTATGCGTTGGATTCCACAAGAAAGTATCGCAGACTAATCGTGCGTTTCTCGGCACGAAGCTTTCCAAGTTCAATCAGTCTATTGACGTGATAGCTTACTGCAGGCTGCGTAACACCTATTCGCCTGGCAATCTCCTTTTGGGTCCTTCCAGGATTCTCACTGATCATCTCCACAATGAGTTCTTGGATCTTGGTGAGATGGGCTCCATTCGAAACCTTTGCTCCCACCGGAAAGAACCTTTTGTATCTACCATCCCTGATGGATTTGACAAACATCTCTCTCTCCAGGATGTGGAGATGATGGGCAAGAGTGCCATTGTTCAAACCCAAAGCCGACTTGATAGAGCTGTAGTGGTCCCCGGGGTTAGCGATTATGTAGCCCCGAATCATACCTCTGGTTTCATGGTCCAAAACGGTCTCTCTTTTCAATCTGGTATACAGAGGCAGGAAGAACATCAGGAGACCATACTTCAACCACTCATATCTTCGTACACAAACGGCAGGAACCATAAAGGCACCGACGAAGAGAGCGAGAAGAATCGAAAGGATTAATAGGACATCCAGAGATTGACTGACAACAATACTTGTTTGGTGGGAAATCGAAATCAATCCTGCGTTATCCTTGACCTGATAGTAGACTGTCTTTATGCCTTCTCCTCCAGTCAGATTCCAGATTCTCGTCGGCGATGGAGTTTCCCAAGGCTCTGTGTCCCAGACGCCGTCGTTACTGAGTCTCACCTGACTCACACCCGAAATCGCGTCCGTGTAGGTCAGATCGAGGGTCACCGTTGTTGACTTGGTTTGTGACCCTCCTCCATTGATGACTATTGAACCTGAAGGTGGCGCAATATCCAGTCCCGTGGACGCTTCCGCCCAAGATTGGGGCATTTCGGAATTCTGAGCTACATCAATGACTGCTGAATAGAACTCGTAATATCCTTCGCCGTCGGGAGAATCAAAGGAGAAACTACCAGAAGAGTCTGAACCACTAATCGAGTAATTCGTGGCAAAAGCCGACCAGGCGGTCCATGTTACGTTATCAGAGCTGTACCGGTAAAACAAGGTCACACTTGAAAGGTCCTCATTGTCTGATGCCGTCCATTGAATGTCATATACTGGAGTGGTCTGCCAGTAGGACGAGATGGGACTGACACTTGAGTTGGGCTGTGTCAGGTCATCAATCTCCTTCACTCGAAGATAGACGTCAAAGTCGCCATCTTCCTTATCTGTCCACACAGCCCAGACGTTGTTGCCATCGACCGCGATTGAGGGTTCCTTCTGCAATTCCCCACCGACGTCTGTGCTGATCATCTCTTCGGACTGCCAATCGGTTCCGTTGAAGTATCTATAGTATATGTCCGCATCTAGAATTCCCCCAGGATCGTAGTTCTGCCAAACAATATGGACTCCACCAGCCTCTGATGCAATAGAGGATCCGTTCTGATCCTCGTTCTCAACATCTTTACTGATTTCCTGTTCGGGTTCCCAGTCCGATCCGTTGTACCGCCTGTAATAGATATCCCAGTCGCCATCTCCGTGATCCATCCAGGTCACGTGAGCAGTATTTCCATCGGCTGCAATGGATGGACGTCCCTGGTCCTCGGTGCCAGAGTCAGTGCTTATCTCCTGTTCAGGCTCCCAGTCTGATCCATTGTACCGCCTGTAGTGGATATCCCAATCGCCATCTTCCTTATCACTCCAAACAACATGCACCTCATCACCCACAGCCGCCACTCTGGGTAAGTATTGGTCCTCGATGGTGGTGTCATTGCTGAGTTCGACTTCAGATTCCCAGCCTGTCCCGTTGAAGCATCTGTAGTAGATGTCTCTGTCGAGATCTCCATCTGGCCATACAATGTGCACCTTGCCAGAATCAGCGGCAATGGAAGGCTCCCCCTGCTGCTCGGCAAGAACGTCCGAACTTACCTCCACTTCGGGCTCCCATGTGTTTCCATTGAAGCGCCTGTAGTAGATATCCCAGTCTCCACCTCTAGTATCTGCCCACACAAAATGCACATCATCTCCGTCAACTGCAACCGCGGGAGTCAAATCGTTGGTTGACATCGGATCTGTGCTTACCTCCTCTAACGGCTGCCAGGCAGTCCCATTGAAGTGACGATGGATTATGTCCATGTCGCCATCTTGTCCAGGAACATACCAGACAACATGAGCCTGTCCTCCTTCCGCCACAATCACGGGACCGGCATGACCTCCAGTCATGAGGTCGTTGCTGATTTCAAGTTCATCCCCCCAAGTCCCAGCCTGCGCAGGTTGGCTCGTGAGTGGCCCTATGAGTATGGTGCATAGGATGATGAGGGACGCTTGCAGCAATGCCCACGCAAGAAGAGATGCTCGCTTATGACGTCCCACATCAACTAATCGCGATTTTCTAAGATTGTCCACTAACTCGGAAGAGTGTCCTGCTACCACGAGTCTTTTGCCTCCAAACAGCCTCAACCAGTCTTTGGCAGACTGGTCTGCTGCAAATCAATGAAACATACCATCCAGCCGTATTTAAGCATAGTTGTACAAACGCTTATAGACAATCGGCCAGAATCGGCAAAACCGAACAATCTGTACTAGAGCACAAACAAGAATGAATCTCAGGCCTCAAATGGCGCGGGAAGGGCAGTAGAGATTCGAGTGCGCGACTCGGGCGTGGAATCTCAGGACATTTTCTGGTTGGGGACGAAAGTCCAGAGATAACCAATGCCCAGAAAGGATAAAATATGCGATAGTTCTATGAAACGGGGAATGGCGACCGAAATCGCAAAGGCCATCTCAGAAACAGCATACCTCGCCTATGAGAAGAGACTCCTCTCCCAAATAAAGAAAGGAGCAATTCCAAAACATCTGGCCATAATCATGGATGGGAACAGAAGGTACGCATACCAACTCGGCCTTGGGAAGACTGCAGGTCATGAGAAAGGAAAGGAGAAGCTAGAAGAAGTCTTGGAGTGGTGTCTGGAAGTTGGCGTCAAGATACTCACGGTCTATGCCTTTTCCACCGAGAATCTGAAGAGACCAAAAGAGGAAGTGGATAAGCTGATGAAGATCTTCGCAGAGAACTTCCGAAAGGCTGGTACGGACGAAAGAGTCAGCAAGTACAGAATCAGGATAAAGGTCCTCGGCCAAAGAGACATGCTCCCCAAGGATGTGGTTGAAGCCATAGAGCACGCGGAATCCATAACCAAGGACTATGACAACTACTTCTACAATCTGACTGTGGCGTATGGAGGAAGGGAGGAGATCTTGACCGCGATCAGAGATGTGGCTGGGGATGTACGGGACGGCAGGATCAACGTAGAGGACATCAATGAGGAGCTCATCTCTAGCAGACTCTACACGAGCGGACTTCCAGATCCCGATCTAATACTTCGCACATCTGGTGAGGAGAGGATAAGCAACTTCCTCTTGTGGCAGATAGCATATTCCGAGCTATACTTCGTGGATGTGTACTGGCCTGGGTTCAGAAAGATCGATTTCCTTCGTTCTATTCGTTCTTATCAGATGAGGCAGAGGAGATATGGGAAGTAGCCTTGGGTGTTGTTCTTATTTGTGAGCCGCAGATTGGACATTCCTTTTTCCATTCATCGAAGTATTTTCCGCATCCCTTACACCTATAGCCCCACTCGATCATCTTATCGATATCTGGGAAGGATAAGCCACGATAGGACAGTCCCATCTCATTGGCCACATTCTGGATAGAATAATCGTCCGTTAGTATTGTTGCCCCCAAATCCAATGCAAGAGCCAGAACGCCCACATCCGTTGGAGACAACCTCTTTGAATCGCCTGTCTTTTCCGCAAGTTCCGAAATCTCTGCAATCGCTTCTTCGGTAGGAGAGCGCACCTCCACCTTGGTCTCTATCATTGACAGAAGCTGTGTTGTGGGACCCTTGCCCCTGACCTCCCTGAGCACCTCTGGAGTGCAGTACATATCATCCAAAAGCAGGTCCTTTCCAGAAAGTAGTGCTGAAGAATCCAGAACGTAAGACACAATACCCCATATGTACCGTGATGAAAAAGATTATTGCTACCTCTCAGGGAAGATTATCTCATAGATGGATTCCACGGCCTTCCGGGCTTCTTCCTTATCATCGGTCTTCACGAGGAGCTTTCCGTTCGGATAGATTGTTATCTCCATCTCCTTCTTGGCAACGAGGAGGTGTTTTACGTCCAGAACCTCGTAACCATGAGATTCCAGATCTCCGATCAAGGACTTGAGATCAACCTTGGTGCTCTTCTTCGTGGTTGAGAGATATCCTGCATATCCCTTGCATGGCTTAAGCAAATAGAAGGTCATTCTACCTCTGCTCCTTTGATGGCCTCATCCACCAAGGACTCAATGTCCATCTTCTCTTCCTCTTCGAGTATCACTTTTAGCCTTGCCTCTGTGGATGGTTTGTCTGGAACAATAGTACAGCAAAGTCCTGGAGATATTGACAATTCGAAGGTACCGATATCCTTCGCGATTCTCTCGATCTCAACCTTGTCCAGACCTATAAATGGACGAAGAACGGGTATCTGAATCGACTGTTCCTCAGTCCTCAGGTTCGTAAGTGTCTGAGATGCGACCTGCCCCAAGGATTCTCCTGTTGCGATGGCGGTGGCGCCTTCCTCTCTGGCAATCCGTTCTGCTATCCTGTACATCATTCTCCTGCACAGCACACACTGATACCTTCGATGTGCATTCCTTGCGATGATTGTCTGTGTAGGTCCATGGGGAATAACATACTTCTTCATCTTCTTTCCAGAGATACTCTCAAGGGTCTTGATCAATTCCAGAGTCTTGTTGAGCTGCTTATCATCTGTAAATGGTTGGTTGTCAAAATGCACAGCGACAATGTCAGCACCTTTCTTCAGTAGCAGATGAGTAGCAACAGGGGAATCGATACCGCCAGATACCAACGAAACGACCTTCAAATCCAACCGCCTCCTAATGCCCAATATATCTCGAATAGAGAGACTTGGCCTTCGACTCGTCGCTTGTACCCTTTATCAACGCCCTGCCGTCTTTGAAAAGAACTATCTCATAATCATCGACGTTCACAGATAGAGTCGCCATCCCTGATTTGGTCTCCCCAACCTTCTTCAGTCTCTCCTCAAGGTCCTCGAATGATACTCTGGAACCTGTTGGCGGTGTGACCGAGCAGACATCTCTTCCACACAGAGCCACGACGACATCCCGCTCTTTCGCATCAAGGAAATCGTACTCTCCCTTTCCACAGCATTTGCAATTCTCATTTCTCGCCATTGTGATATCCTGTTGATCGTTGTGCCACGGATCATAGATGAGCAGGGTTTCCCTGGGCTCCACTCCGATTAACAACTTGAGAGCTTCTGTAACTTGAATGGACGCTATTGTGGTCGGAACGTTGTTGAGAATTCCGAACGTATCACAGGTTGGGAGTGTCCCAGGAACTGGCATCTGAGGGAAGAGGCATCTCAAGCAAGGACCCTTCTTGGGCAGTACAGTCAGTGTCATTCCGTATGTAGCTATAGCCCCACCGTAGATGAATGGAATCCCATTCTTCACGCAGAAATCGTTTATGAGGAATCGGGTTTCCATATTGTCAGTGCCATCGACCACAACATCCACGTCCTCCATGGATTTCTCTATGTTCTGGTAGTTCAAGTCAATGGCCAGGTCTTCCACCTTGATTTCCGAGTTCATTCTCTTCAGTCTCTCAACTGCAACGGCAGCCTTCGCTTCTCCCACATCCTCCTCTGAGAAAAGGATCTGTCTCTGCAGATTGTTCAGTTCAACTATGTCCCTGTCGATCACCAGAAGCCTTCCCACACCTGCTCTTGCCAGCAGGGTTGAACTAACTGATCCCAGAGCCCCGAGACCTATGACCATAACAGAACCTTCAGAGAGCCTTCTCTGACCCTCTTCACCAATCTCAGAAAGAATCTCCTGGCGAGAATATCTGTCGCTCTTCATCCTACCGTCTAAGGTGATTTGCCCTCTCATATTATTGAGTTTCCCTACTCGAGACTAGGATTCTTGTCTCTTCATATTGTAAGGCTGAACGTAACGTAGCTCACGCCACCGTCGTCGTCCTTCACTTCCACTGTTATCGCATACGTTCCGTAGCTTGTGTAGGTGTGGACAGCCGTATGGGTCAGACTGATTGGATTCACGTCAGGCGATGGGTAGGGATCAGGATTCACACCGTTGTTATAGTACGTGGCCACAGTATCAGGTGTGCTGTCACCCCACTGGTAAGTGAAGGTCAAGTCATCACTTCCTGGGTCGCTGGCGGTGAATTCTAAGTATATGGGAAGATTCAACAGGTCAATGTGGGGACAGAAGTCCGAGACGGTCCAAGTCCAAGTTTCTGGATGATTCACGTTGAATGTGTGATTCAGCCAAATCTCAGCACCGTCCTCCAGAGTCAAAATGACCCAACCAGGCGTAGCGCCAGTGATTTGCCCATTGATTGGATCATCCATCGGTGTGTATCTGGCCACCCCAGAGATTGAGCAATTCCTAATATCTATCCGTACGCCAGTGAGCGTAACAGATTGATCATCTGGTGAACCGGGATATCGTACCACTGAGGCTGATGCTGTTGCTGTACCATCCTCGTACAATGTTAGCTCCACATCGTGCCACTTCTCACCTGCCGCACGTAGGGTGACATCCGCAAGGACGTAGATTTCGTAGTCCAAATCGATGTATGGGTCCACGTACTCCATCGTCAGCGTCATACTGACTGTTGTGCTGGCTCCGTCATCGTCCGTTACTGTCAATGATATCGTGTAGACGCCATTGTCCCCATATGGGCAGTCGGGATTCTCAATTATGTCCCTGGGATTGTTCGTTGGACTCGGGGAAGGATCTGGACCTACCAGCGGATCGTTCAAGTAAGTTGTAGTGGTGTCGCAAATGCTCCTATAGTCCCAGGACCATGAGAAGGTCATATCGTCCGAACCAGGATCGGTCGCGTGTCCCACTAGGGCTATGTCTTGCCACTCGCTCACTGTTATGTCAGGAAGCGGATCAACAGCTGGGGCGACGTTGACCACCGTTAGGGTAGACGTGACAGTTGTACTTGCGCCATCATCATCTGTCACAGTGAGAGTTGCTGTGAAAACGCCATTGTCCCCGTATTGACAGGCTTGAAACTCCGCCACATCCCTGGGATTGTTCGTTGGACTCGGAGAAGGATCTGAACCGGTTAAGGGATCGTTCAAGTATATGGTAGTGATGTCGCAAGTGCTTCTATAATCCCAGAACCATGAGAAGGTCATATCGTCCGAACCAGGATCGGTTGCATGCCCTGTAAAAGATACTGTTTGTCCTTCGTCAAATGTTACGTCAGGAAGCGGATCAACAGCTGGGGCGACGTTGATTACTGTTATGGTAGATGTTACTGTCGTACTCGCACCATCATCGTCTGTTACGATGAGAGTCACTGTGAAAACACCATTATCCCCATATTGACAGGCTTGAGACTCCGCGACGTTCCTGGGATTGAATGTTGGACTCGGGTAAGGATCTGGACCCACCATTGGGTCGTTCAGATATGTTTTTGTGCTGTCACAGGTGCTTCTGTAGTCCCAAGACCACTTGAATGTCAGATCATCTGAGCCTGGATCGGTTGCGCTCCCTGTGAATGACACCGTCTGTCCTTCGTTGATTGTGGCGGTTGCCGGACTGGAGATCACAGCAGGAGCTAGGTTTCTAACGGTTACTGTTAAGGTGTCACTAACACACGCGCCATCGTCATCGCAGAGCCTTATTGTGACGGTGAAGACGCCATTATCTCCATAGATATGGCTTCCCGATACGCTGCCAGTCGCGTCTGGTTTTACATTCTCCTCTATGACCACTCCTGAGCTGATCGTTCCTTCACCCCAATCAATGTCCGCAGTGTGTGTGTCCAACCATCCTGCATCAGAGAAAGTAGCAGCTACCGCAACTGAGGAACCTTCCAGTACCGCCTTGTTGGATTCTGCAGTTAGAGACGGCGCCACATTCCTGACGGTCACTGTCATGGTATCCGTGTCTGAATTGCCCCAAGTGTCCTTCACCTGAAGTGTCACTATGTAGATGCCATTGTCCCCGTAGGTATGTGTAGGTGAGACACCAGTAGCATCCGGCGGGGAGAAGCTCACGCCGTCGCTCGCGTCAAAGTCCCATTCGTATGAGACGATACCAATATTGTCAGAGGAGGCACCTCCATTGAGAGTCACGGGCGAACCTTCGTCTACCGTCTGGTCCGCTCCTGCATTCGCTACAGGAGGAATTGTGTCTGCGACAGTCAGAGTATCACAGGATGCCGAGTGTTCCCAATGTGAAACCATATTGAGTCCTCGGACGCAAATCGTGTGAACGCCTGGGGAAAGCACTGGTGTCGTGAAGGTGAAGTCCTCTATGGCTCCATCCCACCTTCCATCAGATGGAGAAGCCCAATTAATGTACGGACCACCATCCACATTGAACAGAGCGTAGACATCGTTGATACTAATGTCCTCCCCTACACCAGACGGGTTTTTGTTTTCCAACGGTATATCCTTCACAAACCCAGTATATGTGGGCGTTGTGTCCCATGAAGGATCGGGGGAATATGGGTTGAGCGTAGTCTCCGGATAGGTATCCATGATATCAGGGATCTTATCCCCGTCCGAGTCTCGCCATCCAATCTGCACCCTAGTTTCACTCCTCGGAGACTTGCCCAACACCCAGTTATTGTTCATGATATTGTTCTTCCCCGAGCCTCCGTTTTCACAGTTGCTATTGATTCCGTTCAAATAACCTCTACTATCAGTTGGGCTGCAACCTGAGCTAGCATATTCATCCATTGCCCAGAAAATGTGTCCTGTTTCGTGGGCGAAGACTCTGCTGAATTGCCACCAGAACCAATTGCCGTTTCCTCTGGTCAGGACCGTGCGCGGCCCGCCGGGATTGGCATAGGCGGACCAATCGTCAGAGAATTGGTCGTCCTTGTCATGGCTATCGTCCACGACGAACGCCGTATAGGCCCAGTCACTTCCGCACGAGTCACGGATGTGGTTGTTATAATCTCGCACGTTCTCCGAAGCAGTTCCATAGTTTGTGAAGCCCAATTTGGTCATCGCTTCTTGGATCCACAAATGGTCGTCGGTATGGGGTCGTCTAATCGGCTCGTACCCCGTGTTGATTGGGTTTTCAATATAGTAGTAGTTATACCTCCATGCAATGGGAATATCATACTTCCCAGCCCTACCGACCCACCAGCCAAGCCCTTCCTCGACCTCATTCCTGATCCTCTTCTTCTCTTTTGAAGTCCAATCCTCTGATTCTGAGTCTATCGTGCCATCGCTTTCCAGCAATATCACACTCGTACATATTCTTCCCATCATGTATTCACTGGTTGATCCCCAGGGCGGGTCGGGCAGAGCCTGCGGATTTGCTTGATCCCACGACAACCCGTTTGAAAGCGTTACATCATAACCTGACTCTTCAATGGTGTAGGCCTCAGTGGCTCCGTCCATTGATCCATCCTGAGGCGTATAGGCAGTAACGAGAGACAATGCCATGGCCATCAAACATCCTCCAAGCAAAGGACACAAAAGCTGATAACTGCTCTTCTCCATCATCGCGGTATCCTCCCCTACCTCCGGAACTATCCCTGGAGTTTTCCAAATGTCCGTATTTAGAATGCCCTCCCCAGTATAAAGGTGTTCCTGAGGTTCTGGCTCTATCCACCCTGAAATCGTCTTCCGTTCCTTCTTTCCTGCATTCTCCAGGGCTCTAGTCCTGTCCTTTCTTTATTCTCCATGACCAGAAGGCTACCACCAAGGCGATGATCGGAATGATGAGTGCGACAATCAGAAGCGGGTCTAATGATTGGTCCGTGTCTTCACCGTCACCACCCGGGCTGCCCGTTGCCATCATAATCTTGGAATCTCCCGTCCGCTCGTCTTCCCACACGATGTATACTAGACCCTGTGAGTCCACAGCCAACTCTGGACCCGACTTCTCAAGGAGGAAACTCCCAGGAAAACTATTCGCTTTCTCTTCGACGAAGCTCTGGCCTCCATTCTTGGAGAAGGCGTAATAGATATTGTTGGCCTCTCCTCTGAAGTCTTCCCACACTACGTGGATAGTATCGTCCCGTCCAACGTACAAGTTGGGGGCATGCTGGCTGAAAGGACCCTGTCCACCGCTCACGCGTACTCCGTCGCTAAAAGCGAGGTCTTGGACTGATGCGGATGCGAAATAGATATCCTGGCCATCTTCATCGCGTCTGTCTTGCCAAACCGCGAATATCTCACCATTTGAGACCTTGATAGAGGGTTCAAACTGGGGCGCATCGGCAACCTGGTTGTCCACTGGTATGTTAGCGATGTAGCTTGTTCCGCCGTCAGTGGATTTGGACACGTAGATGTAGGGTGTGAACTCTCGCCTGTCGTACCAAGCGATGTAGATATGGTTATTCTCGTCCACAGAGATTGATGGCTCGTGTTGCAGTGAGTTCCCAGCATCATCATTGACCTTCACGCTAGCTCCAAAGGTGAGTGTGGCAGTGGATGCGCTGGATGTTCGGATGTCTTCATCAGCGCGCAGGTCTTCCCAGGCTACATGGATGTTGCCGAGTCCATCGACAGCGAGGGAGGGATATATCTGGTCTGAGCCATCAGGTCCATCACTCGCCTCCACGGGTTGTGCGAACGACCCCCATGTCTCTTCAGATTTTGAAACGTAGACATCAGAGTCCCCATCTGTTCGATCTTCCCAGGCAACAACAAGAATGCTTCCTGGACCTAGACCAAGAACAGGTTTGGTTTGATCACTCTGGCCGTTGCTGTCAGTTAGTTGAATGGGCTGCTCGAAGGTATCAGCCCCATCAACGGATCGGGTGACGAAGATCTCGCTGGCACCATCAATCTCCTCATCCCAAGCCACATAGACTACACCAGAAGAAGTCACAACGAGTGACGGATTGGATTGGTAGAAACCTGATGTGTCGGGAGCAAGTTCGAATTCGGGCGCGATGTCCCCCTCTGTTTGCGTGCAGACCAGCAGTATGGAAACGCTCAATAGGAGAGATATCGAGAGATATGCCATCATGAGAACGTATCTTGTTGGATGTTCCACGTAGGTGACACTATTCGTTCGCCTCCACCTCCGCAATCTTGGGTAGTCTCGGACCTTCATTGCCATGAGGGCTATTTAAGGCTTCTTTGAGGGCAATAGGAGTAGTCTGTTGTTCGGGAAGTTGCTATTCCTCAAAGAAGAACTTCATCTTGAGCTCTGCCCGAAGCTCGGCCACATCTGGCTTGGTCTTCTCTC
>CP070767.1:90476-93519 GCA_020345725.1 Methanobacteriota archaeon
CGACTCATATCATGCTACAGCGATAGTGGGCGATGTCACTGGCAGCACGATCACCTTCGGCTCGGAGCAAGTGGTCAACCCCGCCAGAACATATTTCGTCTCAGCCGCCGCTCTTTCATCGAGCAGATTCGTGGTCGCCTATGAGGATCGGGCCAACTCAAGATACGGCACAGCGGTCGTAGGTGAGGTCTCCGGCAGCACGATTACCTGCGGCTCGGAGTACGTGTTCAACTACGCCTATACAGTCTACATATCACCCACCGCTCTTTCATCGAGCAAATTCGTGGTCGCCTATACGGATTACGGCAAATACCATCGCGGCACAGCAACCATCGGCGACATTGTTGACATGGCTGTGGGAACTGCAAAGGAATCCGGGACAGCTGGTCAAACTGTTCCAGTGATAATCAATGGTGTTTCGGATGTGCACTCGGGCCTCACACCGGGAGCGATCTATTACCTTGATGATCTGGGCAACCTGACCACGGACATTACCATTCGAAAGATCGGTCTGGCAATTTCATCGACCGAGATCCTTCTGGCAACACCGTTCTTCTAGTTGACAAAACACCTGAGAAGTCACAGGAAGCGCAATCGGCAATACGTCCACTCTCAAATCGAATCTGCTTCCTCTGCTGTGGACATTTGGATGGGTGCCCATCCTCCCCTCCTCAAGAAGGTTGGCCTTGGGTACTGAAGCGGAGATGCTGGGACGACCTGTCCGTTCTACATCTCTCACCAGACTTTCCAATGGTGATATTGAAGTGATATCAACCCTCCGAAAACAGGAAGCCTCCCACACCAATCCAGCTCAATAGAACGCGTCCTTCAACATCATCATGCCGAACACTCCGAACACAATGACCGCCGCTATGCCGAGCACTATGACAGGCGCGGTGCCGAAAGCACTGTAGGAGAGTATGCCCAGAGTGAAGCCGGAAGGGAAGAAGGCCAGGATGATGATCTTTATCTCCTCGAAGATTGCACCGACCGCGAAAGTGATCATCCCGACCACAAGGAGGATCCCAGATATGATGGGCTCAGTAATGGTTCCGATCAAATAGTGCGAAAGAAGGATCCCTCCTGAGAAGCAGAAAAGGAAGGTGAATAGTTTTGCAGCAACTTCCTCCAAATCCACGGATGCCCCTTGTTATGTATGAGAATTCTCCCTTAAAAGGTTTGGAGGGGGTCTTGTGTCAGTGGGGTTGTCGTGGAATACTACTGTAACTTCTGCGAAGTAGTCAGCACCAAGATTGCAATATCTTCGAAGTTCATAGGAAAGATTCATATCCTAAACTAAGATTGCCCAATGAGGAGGGTGTGAATGGAGGGAGTTACGAAGGATAGTGTGTCTCAAGGTAAGAAGACTGAAGAAGAGAGTGTGCCTGCTCCCAAGAAGAGCAGTGGCCTTGCTCCCAAGACAATCATACTTGCGGTCATTCTGGCCGTGCTCATTCATCCATTCATCAGGCTCTGGTTCTATGGAGACGACAATCTTTATGGGAATTTCCTCGAGGGCTTGTTCATGGTGCTACTTGTTCTGTCGATTCTTGTCATTCTGATTCCTATTGCAGTCAAGTTCTGGCGGGAAGAAGTCAGGAAAACGGATGAAGAAACGGTTGAGAAATGGATGACCAGACTCCGCACGATCATTACAATAACACTCACACTAGTTTTGCTTGTCTTTGTGGTTACCTGGATCAAATCCCCAGAAGTGCTCGAAGTGCGGCAGCCCTCTACCGTCCCTTCAGAGAATGGGACAAATGCCACTGGAAACGTAACGCAGAATGTCACAGTGGGCTTGAACCCATTCGTAAATGCCTTCTTTGGCGTTTACGCTGTGGTCATCGCATTCTATTTCACCGCCTCTGCTATTGATAACACTGCTGAGAAGGTCAAGGAGCACCTCGGATCTCCAGAAAGAAAGAAGAAGAAGATGGAAGGACCCGGGGGCTGAGTATATGGCCACTGACTTTGCCTACACCGGTGACATATTTCCGGTCCCACTCCACTCTGAACTTGAAGTTCTTGTACGGGTCAAATGATATTTTGATGTATGCCCTAGATTGGACGATTCATACACTTTCTCCGCACTCGTAAATGTTTTCCAGCCATCTGACTGATCTTGATCACGATGAATTCCGCTGGTTTCAACGGTGCGAAACCAACGAGGATATTGACAATCCCTAGATATATATCAGCCTGAGTTGTTGTTTCGTTGTCGCACTTGACGAAGCTGGAGTCTTTTGGTGAGGTGTCCTGGAATGCACCCTGTTGAAGGATTTATGGTTGAATTGATGTGTGCTTTGAAATTCCCCGTTCACTACAAGTTCTCCACAGCGGCACAACGGTTAGCATTCAGCGACAGTCCTCCAAACTTCCGTTCGAAGTTTTCCTGGCTGATTACCTTCACATGTTTGTCTACTTCACCTCTGAGAGCGCAACCGACAAAGGCTGCAATCGAAGTGGCGATCCCTGCAATAGTCCTCACTTCACTTCGGACTTCTTTTATGTACACACCCGGATACGTATATCTCTCAGGCATGTCAAGCTCCCAATCATCTTCGAAAGCAAACCCTTCACGTAGTTGATAGCCAACCTCACAAGATACTCCTCGCATTATCTTAATCTTCTCGTGGGAACCTGGAAGACAAGCCAGACATCACGGGATTGTAGATTGGAATCTCAATCACACTATTAGACTATAAACCCAATACACAGCCCAGAAGACAGTAACAGCAGCCAATGTCAAGAACGGAATCAGAATGCCGATATTGAACCCCGGATTCCCTCTCCCTTTCCATTTCTTACCCATCGGGGTATCCAGCCAAATCTCCTCTTGCATGAGATTCTTGTCCATCAGCAATCTCTCAAATCTCTGAACCTTTCTCAATCGGTCTCTGAAAAACACGTTACGTCGATATAGGAATCTCATGTAAGCCACAGACAGGGAGGTTCCCAACACACCTACCAGCAGGAAGACCAGATTGTAGATGTTGCTACTGCTGTACGGATCCAGGTTGAAATGCAAACGGTACATCAC
>CP070767.1:93619-101681 GCA_020345725.1 Methanobacteriota archaeon
CGTGTTTCATTCCTAGCCAAAAACTGCGTTTCATATGATTCCTGATTCGCTCCGCTGTCGTGTCACCCCACCAATCTGGATAGCTTGTCCTCATCAGCCCAGCAATCCCTTCAGCGTCCTCCTCCGAAAGACGTAGTGGCTCATGGCTTTTCTGTATGTTCTCTTCACCCTTTCTCAGATACATCAGGACGATTTGGTTGCTTATTTTCGGTTCATATTTCTCAAGCATGAGGTCTTCCAGTTCCTCAGGTGCATTCATTTCAACTTCTTTCATGTCAAGATGATCGAGCAAGATCCTCGCAGCCTCATAATCGCCTCTGATCTGTACGATTGACTTGTTGAAGATCAACATCAAACCTTTGATTTCGTTCTCTTCCAGTGCGAGAAAGATCTCGGATCTATCTCTGTCGAACTTCCAGTCCAGAATGAAGAAGAAGTAATCTAGTGGGTCTTGGTTGACGTGTTCCCAGAACTTCTCTTCTAGATTATCATCGAGATTGACTATTTCCAGTGCCAACTCATTCACCGTAAGCAGAACGGTAGTCTATAATCCCCTATATGAATCTCTCCGATGAGAAATCCTCGCTATCCAGATGACATCATCTGCGAATTCAAATACGATACGATAATCCCCCACACGCAAACGATACAGCTGAATCTCCTTTCTCGATCCCTTCACTTTTTTGACATCAAGTCTGGACTTGGGTTTCATGAATTCCTTTGACAAAGCCCGTATCTTCTTCTTTATCTTCTCTTGAATCTCATCCGGGAACCAACCTAGCTCTTTGATCGCCTTTGGATGTATCCTGACCTTATAGCTCATTTCAATTCATCCAACGGAACGAACTGGTCCTTCTCCGCCAGGCGCTTGTACACTTCTTCCAGAAATGTCTCACGATTGACGATTTCCATCAGTCGACTGATTATCTGGTCGTAGGTGTCGCCCTTCCTTCCATAGGACTTCAATTTGTCTCTTGTGCCTTCAGAGACCGCGATTGTAGTTGCCATAATATCCATAGTTATCATATTCATCATAATACTTATATCTATCTCTTCAAGATGACTTCGGATGATATCGTGGGGTTACCTATTTATTGCCCATTTCAGATACATCATACATGGAACGGGACGAAGTGGAACACCGCATAACAAGCACGGAAATCACAACCAAGGCCGGAGGAATATTCTGGGGCATAGTCCTGCTCATAGTCGGTCTGATCTGGCTATTATCGGCCATAGGAGTTATCGAAGCGGATCTCAACATAGTACTACCCTTGGTGGTCGTGTTGGCAGGGGTCTATCTGCTCGTGACCAAAGCAATACGCTAGCAACATCTGGATATTGCCAAAACATTCTTATCCACAGCTTCTGTTATCTACAAAGGGTGCTCATATGCCAGATATAAGAGATAGAGTCGAGGAAGAGCGCGGACTCCTGAAGAGAATACAGCTCCATGTTCCTGGCTTCGCAGGTTATCGAAGGAGGGAGGACATACGCACAGCGGACAACATGCTCCGCAGACAGTTGGCAGATATGATTGAGGACGCCCGGAGAAGGGTGGAGGCTGCCCGTGAAGTCCTGGCCGAGAACTATCAAATGGCTGTGCTGGACGATGTGGGAGGATTGATCCACAGCATCCAATCTTTGGAGGGAAAGGTCCGCCATGCAGAAGGCGGTTACTCAGGTATTTCTGCAACAATGCGCATATTGGAGGATGAACTGAACTACCTGTACGAGTACGATCTCTCCATGCTCAGTGCGGTCGAATTGATGGGCCAGGAGGCAGATGCCCTTAGGAGATCAGCGGGCGGCGATGACGTTTCTGAGAAGATAGCAAAACTAATCTCACTTGTGAACGATTTTGAGGCTACTTTCGAGAAACGCATGCGCACAATTACCAAAACGGAGGTGAGCAAATGAGTCTGTTTGGGTCTGATACCTTCGCATGGGAAGACACGGCCAAGCGTGGCAACATCATGTGGCGCAACCCGCGCAATATCAGGCTGAACGACAACATCGTGGTGAGGGAGGATGAGATAGCCGTATTCTATCGAGATGGAAAGGCGCTGGCATACATAGACCGACCTGATAGGTACGCCCTTACGAGCATCAACGCTCCAATCGTGGGGGGCATCGTGAAGTTCCTGAGCGGAGTCAAACAGCGTGCAGAGGTCTATTATCTTCAGAAGAAACCGTTTGACGGGAAGTTCGGATCGAAGCAACCATATCAGTTCCGTGACCCAGAGTTCCACGTAGTGAGTCTGAGGGTCTTCGGAGAGTTCAGGTACAAGGTCGCATCGCCTGAGAATTTCATCAATCAGTTCGTGGGAACCTTGAACTTGACAACGGCCGCAGATGTGGAGAACAGGATCAAGGAACAGATAGTTGTCGTCACATATGACAGCCTCGGAGAGATAAAGAAACGCGGTCTGGCGGTTCTGGATTTGGCCGCCAACCTGGAAGAGATCGAGCAAGTCATTCTCTCCAAGTGTGCGGACCACTTCGAGGCGTTTGGGTTGGAAATCGTCAAGATAAGCGGACTGAACATCAGTCTTCCCGAAGAGGTCCAGGCAGCAGTTGACCAGAGGGCATCTATGGCGGTGACTGGAACGGGGTATACACAGTATCAGACAGGCCAGGCAATGCGAGATGCAGCAGAGAACCCAGCTGGAGGCGGTGCAGGTGCCGGAGTGGGTATTGGTGCCGGGATTGGAATGGGATACCAAATAGCAGACACCATGAGACAACCCTCAACCGGACCAGGAGAACCCTGCATCAAATGTCAGGCAATTATCCCACCAGGGTCCAAGTTCTGCAACGTTTGCGGAGGTCGTCAGGAAGAAGGCACGGAATGCCCCAAGTGCAAGGAGTTCATACCGAAGGGGAGCAAGTTCTGCCCGGAATGTGGAACATCTATGGCTGCTGGGGTTCCATGTCCGAAGTGTAAAGCTGAGATTGCCAGAGGAAGCAAGTTCTGCAATGAGTGCGGAGAGAAGTTGGAAGAATAGTTGCTTCTGGCACTAGATTGGACAAACATTTTATTTGCACGTTATAGATTCCCTGCCGTTGGACGAAGTCTCTATCGAAACTGACAAGACAAAAGAGTTCCGCTGTTCTTCCTGCGGTGCTGGTATTGCCTACAAACCTGGCTCGCTGTCGATGAAATGCCCCTACTGCGACTCCGAGAATGAGATCCCCAAAGAGTTGCTAGAAATCGAGGAACACACGATTGAAGAATTCCCTCTTGCTGCTGCAGAACATGATTTTGGCATGGGGGTCGAACAGAAGACCTACAAATGTGACAGCTGTGGTGCAAAACAATCCGTAGATGCGAAGGTCATAACGACCAAGTGTGATTTCTGTGGATCTGACACAGTGATCGAAACACCCAGCAATCCCAATATCGTTCGTCCGACCGCCTTGGTACCCTTTGCGATTAATGCCCAAGATTCCAAAGCCAAGTATTTACAGTGGCTGAGGAAGCTTTGGTTCAGGCCAGGTGACCTCAAGAAGAAGGCAGCCCTCGTCGGTGTCAGGGGTCTGTACGCGCCTTTCTTCACATTCGACGCACAGGCAGAGTCAAACTGGAGCGGTTGGCGAGGGACCTACTACTACACGACGGAAACGTATACAACAACGGTGAATGGCCGCCCTGTCACTAGAACAAGGCAGGTGCAGCACGTTCGTTGGAACTATCGATCTGGTCACCATTCATTCTTCTACGATGACCTTCTGGTGAATGCTTCCATGGGCCTTCCAGAGGAGATACTTCACAAGATCTATCCCTACCAACTATCGGCGCTCGTGGGCTACCAACCAGAATTCATTGTAGGGTTCGGGGCCGAGGAGTACACCAAGGAGCCTTGGATGCTGTGGGACACTGCTAAGATGATGATTCGCAATCGCGAGCGGGATGCCTGTTCCGCATTGCTCGACGGCGATACTCAAAGGGGTCTGAATGTTTCCACCAGTATCGTTGATCCGAAATGGAAGCACATCCTCTTGCCTGTCTATGTTTCTAGCTACATGTATCGGGGGAAGCGGTACAATTTCCTAGTAAATGGGCAGACGGGCGAAGTCCAGGGAGAGGCACCGTTGAGTTGGTTGAAGATCTTCGGATTGGCCTTGGGCATAGTTGGAATTGTGGCTGTTCTGATATTCCTCGGATTTCACTTTAACTGGTTCTGAGCATTGGTTTTTGCAGAAGAAAGAGATCTTCCAAAGGACGCCGCGAAATGAGGTATGGAAATACATAAGGTTAGAATACCAAACCTGCAATCGTTCAGCCAATGCGCAAATGCCCTGTCTGTGACGAGGAACTTAAGGAAACCGAAGGGAACGAATGGTTTTGTGACAGCTGCGGTGAGACCATCCCTTCAGAGCACACAAAAGAACACAGGCTTCCTTGTTGCGGCGATCCTTTGAACAGGTGCAGATGATTATTCCTATTCCCTTTTACATGTAAAGGCAATTCTTAATATTCCATAAGGCTGAATTAGAGCCAGAGGAAGAAAGGTGCTGAAGAGAGGCAAGAACGAACTGAAGATAGTGGCATTCTTCGTGATGTTGATTGTCGTAGTGGTAATATTGGCAGTAATCGTCTTCTCTCCCCCTTCGCAAAGCTCAACCTTCTCCTTCGAAGATGGCATGCAAGACTGGGGTACAAGCGGACCAGATCTGGAAATCGGAGAAGAAACTCTGAATTGGTCGATTGAAAGAAGTGTGGAGATTTCCACTGACGGAGACGCCTCCCTGAAGTTCTATTTGGATAACATGAACGATGCTGGGAAGATTTGGATCGAGAGGCGATTTGATGTAAATTCAGATCAGGAATATCGTGTAAAGATCGAGTTCGATTTTGCCACCACTGATTTCGGAAGCGTAAATCTCTGGCGGATTATTGCAGGCGCTTCTCACAAGAGTCCTGAGACAGCTGATGACTTGATGTCCAGCTACCGAGATAGTACCGGGAATGGTCATGACTCGGACGTCGGGTACCAATGGCTTACAAAAGAGTACGAATTCTCTGCCAGCTCGAGCTCTCAGGGAGAGTTGGTGGTCTTTGTTGGGGTCTGGGGTACTTGGGAAACACCAAGGACATACTTCATTGACAATCTTACGGTCACACTGACTGGGTAGATTCAGCAGCAACCTATAGACTATCTTTCTCTCAGAATCCGCATATCTGCCTTTGCGAAGAGTGAGTATGCCTTCCCCTTGAAACGGCTACTTCCCTTGTAGGTGGGTTCTCCGTGCTTATCGACGAGCTTCTTAGCATAGTTCTTGAGAGCCTTCAGTGTTGCCTTGCCCCCTGCTTTCTTGTTGAATGTTAACCTAATCTTCCAGTCTTTCTTCGATGGCAGAAATTCCCCGCGCACTCCGTGACCTTTCAGAATTCCAAAGCATTGTGCGATGGTCTGGTAAAGGGTGTTGTCCCGCTTGCGTACCAACCAACCATACTCAGCTCGGACTCCCTGGCTCTTGCTGTCAAGAACAAGCTCTGCTCTCTCCTTTTTGCTCTTTCCGTAGAGTCCCATTATCCATAGCAACCCCATTGTGTGGGGCCTTCTTCTCTTGAGTGACAGTTGCTTGGCGTACGTTTCCGCACTGGGAGAAATGATCTTCGATAGTAGTCCGTGAACCTTCTTGAATGCATCCGCTTCTGTCTTTGAAAATGGCAAATCTTCTGGGAAGTCAACGATTCTGGCCCTTAGCGGTGGCATCTCAACCTTCTCCGAGATTTATTCAGAATTCAGACCAGCCCTCATCTCCTTGAGGTGCTTGAGGCCTTCGTAAGGTTCGAGAAAGGCAAGATAATCATCCTCAGGAACTGGCTCTCCAATCAAGGACTCAGTTCTCTCCCGGAAGTCCTCTCCGGGGATTCTTCCCTCGAGATCCTCACATGGGTATGCGTAGCAGTACGCGCAGGTTTTCACACCGACATGCAGAGCGCAGGGTCGTATGTTGCAGGACCGGTCAGGGAGGATATTCCCAGACTTCCATGGATTGGATGACTGACAGCCATTGCAGTAGCATATCTCGGGTTTCAGTTTTGCGCCGAGGTATCTGTGCCATCCATCACTGCATCGTTGTCTATCCTCGTCCGTTTTGGAATTGCCCTTAAATGCTAGACAATGACCACAGTTGCAGCCACACTTGGCGAAGAAGTCCTTCACTTCGTCTTCCCCCGCCCCCAATAATCCCAAGATGATAATACCCTTGCCCTTGTTTCACAAAGGCTGAACCAATCTCTATTAATATCAGCGTCTTCATTTGCTGATAGGTAGAGAGTGAGGGTCGATAGGCTGGAGGGTAGTGCCTTGAAGAGAATGGACCCAAGTAGGATCTTCATTTCCATAGCACTGACCATGGCATTCGTTCTTTCGTCAGTTAGCCTGCTCTCCCAAAACGGTCTCTCGCAATCCGGCAGTTGGACAGATCTCTTCAATGATGAATCCAAGATAGCTCAGAAGGACAATGTGATAATCTCAGGTGGTGATGTTTCCCTTGGTCCAAGTGGCATGAAGTGGTTCAGGCAGGGGATGGTTTTGGATGTCGGACCTGTTCCCAGTACTTACGAGGCTTCTCTGTGGCCTTCTGTCGTAAAAGGGAGTGACGGGATCTATCGCATGTGGTATACCGGGTCGCAATCCGCCTCGCCCGTTCCCAATCGCTACATACGGTATGCCACATCTGTTGATGGAATGAACTGGGACAGGATGGGCATAGTCATCGGGCCGAATGTGACTTGGGAGGATAGGGTCTACGCACCGACAGTCATCGAGGACGGTGGAATGTACAAGATGTGGTATGTTGGTGATGATCGAGATCCTCCGTGGGGTTCTTACATATTCTACGCCACATCTCCCGATGGGTACACCTGGACTAGGCAAGGTCCTGTATTGTCCCCGGCTTTTGAAGGGACATACGACGTTGTTGGGGTAACTTTCCCAGCTGTCATAAAAGATGGTGCTGCCTATAAGATGTATTACACTGGATATGATGGCATAAACTATCGGATTCTCTACGCCACCTCACCTGATGGTCAGAGCTGGACGTATCAGAATCTCGCAATTGATGTTGGGATGAATCCAGACGACTACGACTCCTATTGGGCGTTCGAGCCGACTGCCGTGAAGGATGCCAATGGAGTTTATCACTTGTGGTACTCTGGTAGCAATGGAACTCACTTCGTAATCCTCAATGCAACTTCCCTCAATGGAGCGACTTGGACGAAGCAGGGGTTGTCTCTGGATGTTCTCCCGGATTCAATGGAAGACGTTGGCGTTCTCTCAGGTTCAGTCGTTATGTTACCCAACTCGATTGTGACGATGTGGTACGAAGGAGCTGACAGCCTAGGTAAGGTCAGGATCTTCCGTGCGACCTTAGGTGGGAGCGGACACATAGTATCCGAACCCATCGGTCCCCATCCCGATTGTGGCTGGGGAGATTTCTTCGCCAACAAGACTGATCCAAATCAGGATATATTCGTATCCTTCTCTATTCTGGATGCTGTCAATTGGACTGTCATATCTGGATACTGGAACCAAACTGACTCCCAGTTCACATTGTCATCCATAGACCCTTTATTGTATCCCTCAATTAGGCTGAGAGCTGACTTCTGGAATCTGCAAGGCAACTTCACCTTGATACCAGTACTTCGTGACTGGACAATCACATGGATTGACACTGATTCCATATCAGATATCGTTGCTTCTTCTGGTGGAATCGCCTTTACATTCATCCCTCCTCTGAGAGCTGGACAACCTGTCGATTTGAGAATCAACGTCACAACCACTGGGGACGCCTCGGCTGAGAACTTCACCGTGGCAGTCTTCGTGGACATCGATGGCAATCAGATCCCAGGACTTGGAGAGAATTTAAGTGTCCAACACATAATCAGCATAGGACCATTTTCGTATGACATCAACTTCGCGGACTGGATACCATTGACTGCAGGCAAACACACCATTTGTGCATTCGCGGATTCCTATGGCAATGTCACTGAATCGAACGAGACGAACAATGTGGGTTGTAAGGATATTGAGGTTCTACCGGGGGG
>CP070767.1:101781-134335 GCA_020345725.1 Methanobacteriota archaeon
CGGGAGGAGAGGAAACTGTCACAAGGTCTTTCGAGCATCCCAGAATAAAGGTATCAGTTGGGAAGAAGAGCGCAGTGGTATCGATTGAATACCCGTCAAAGGCTGACATGGCTCTGGTGGGCACGATCACTTCCCACATCAGGAACATGGTCAAGGGCGTGACGGAAGGTTTCCAGTACAAGATGAAGATAGTGTACTCTCACTTCCCGATCAAGGCGTCGGTGAGGGGCCAGGAATTCGTGGTAGAGAACTTCCTCGGTGAGAGGAGCCCGAGAATTGCCAAGATACTAGGGAGAACGCAAGTGCAGGTCAACGGTGACGAGGTCACCTTGACAGGACCGAACGTCGAGGACGTTGGACAATCCGCCGCGAACATAGAGCAGGTCACGATGATCAAGGGCTACGACCCAAGGGTCTTCCAGGACGGCATCTACATAGTCCAGAAAGGTAAGGAGGAATAGCAGTTTGCCAAAGAAAGAGGAAGAGGATATAGAAATCGTGGACGAAGAAGAAGTCGAGATCGTGGAAGAGGTCAAAGCGAAGAAGGTTACCAAGAAGAAGAAAGCGGTGCCCACTGTTAGTGAAATCAAGAAGGCCAAAAAGGATGAGCTTGTCAAGATGTGTAAAAGCCTTGGCCTCAATCATGAAGGAAAGGCCGCTGAACTTCGCGAGAGACTAGTCAAGTACGTAGAGATAGAGGAAGAAGAAGTGGAAGAAGAGGAAGAGTTGGAAGTAACTGGAGAAGAATTCGTCGTTGCAGTCAAACCCAAGCTTGATAAGAAGACCAAGGAACAGCTGAAACTCAGGAAGCAGATCGCAGATTCAAGACCCACATTCCGAAGGCAGGAATGGTTCAGATACTCTCGGTTGGGAGAGAGCTGGAGGAAGCCCAGGGTGCTTCATTCCAAGATGAGGAGAGGGTTCGGATACAGGGTCAATCTCGTTTCAACTGGCTATAGAGGCCCCAAGGCGGTGAGAGGTTTCCATCCCTCCGGGTTCCAGGAAGTGATGGTTCACAGATTGGAAGACCTGGAAGATTTGGACCCCAAAAAGCAGGCCGCCAGGATAGGACCTGCGGTAGGTAGCAGGAAGAGAGAGGAGATTGAGAAGGCGGCAGACGAGAAAGGAATTAGGATCCTCAACAGGAGCATGATTCATGAATCTTAGGAATCAGAGAAGAATGGCAGCGAGAATCCTGAAGTGCGGTGAGCACAGAGTCTGGATCCATCCGGACTACACCGAGGACGTCGCCGAAAAAATCACCAGAGCTGACATTCGTGAAGCTATACAGCAACGCCTCATCCAAGCAAGGCAGAAGAAGGGAACTTCTAGGACACAGGCGGAAAGGGCACGCGCCCAGAGAAGGAAGGGAAGGCGGAGAGGTCACGGCAGCAGGAAAGGCAGCAAGAAAGCCAGATACCCCAAGAAGGAGCGGTGGATAAAGACCATCAGACCGATTAGGGAGAGACTGAGAGAGCTGAGAGATAGCCAGAAGATTGACGTGAGGACATATCGGGAGTTCTATCGGAAGTCAAAGGGAGGCATGTTCAAGAGCAAATCTCACTTGGAACATCAACTTAGATCGCAGGGACTGATAAAGGAGGAGGTGGAATGAAGCACGGACCCAGATATAGAGTACCCTTCCGAAGGAGAAGGATGGGGAAGACGGATTTCCGCAAGAGGAAGAAACTGCTGACATCCAAGCTCCCAAGAGCGGTCGTTAGGAATTCGAACAGATATACGAGGGTTCAGTTCGCCACATTCAGCTTAAAAGGCGACTTGGTGGTCGCATCTGCAATATCGAAAGAACTCAAATCATTCGGTTGGAAGCACTCTAACGGAACCACGCCGGCCGCGTATCTGACTGGTTTCTTGGCTGGAAAGAGGGCTTCTAAGGCAGGACTAAAAAAAGCTGTCCTGGATGTGGGCCGTCACAATCCATCTCGAGGCTCCAAGGTCTTTGCATCACTCAAAGGCATGGTGGATGCAGGAATCGATGTTCCACACAGCGAAGAGATATTGCCTTCTGAGGACAGAATCAAGGGAAAGCATTTGGACGAGAAGATAGAGGCAGATTTCGACAAAGTAATGAAGAAACTGGAGGCTGAGTAGGTTGGAGCGGCTTTCACCGGATTGGGTACCGAGGACGAGGTTGGGGCGGAAGGTCCTTGAGGGAGAGATCAAGACAATGAGCGAGGCCCTCAATTCAGGATTGCCCCTGAGGGAAACCGAGATCGTGGACATATTGCTGCCTGACCTGGAAGATGAAGTTCTTGATGTTAACATGGTTCAGAGAATGACAGACTCGGGGAGAAGAGTGAACTTCGTTGTCACTGTCGTAGTAGGTAACGGAGACGGGTTCGTGGGACTCGGAAGGTGCAAGGGACGAGAGGTCGGACCCACCATTCGCAAGTCCATAGAAATGGCCAAACTGAACATGATAGAGATCAAGAGAGGTTGCGGATCCTGGGAGTGCGGATGCGGGACCGCTCATTCACTACCATTTCAAGTTGAAGGTAAGGGAGGATCGGTGGTTGTCACCTTCAAACCATCACCTCAAGGCATTGCGCTAGCTGTTGCAGAGGTCCCAAGACACATTCTCAGACTTGCAGGTATTCGAGATGCGTGGGGGTTCTCAAAGGGCCATACAAAGACAACCGTCAACTATGCAATAGCCGCCTTCGATGCTCTCAAGAAGACTGGATCCACCAAGGTCACAAGGAGACAGTTGGAAGAACTTCACATTGTCACGGGACCGACGGAAGAGCTGAAAATCGAGCCAGAGCCAGAACCCATAGAGGAATCGGTAGAGGATACAGAGGAGGAAGAAGCACCGACTGAGGAAGAGGTAGAGCCCCCTGAGGTTCCTGAAAAAGAGCCGGAAGAAGAACCATCTGAAGATGAGAAGGAAAAAGCGGTGAAGAAGAAATGAGCTACGCAGCAGTAAGAGTCCGAGGAACCGTCAACATACGCAAGGATATCAAGGACACATTGCAGATGCTCCGCCTCAACCGCGTGAATCATTGTGTTATCCTACCAAACGACCCTCCAACCGAGGGCATGCTTCGGAAGGTCAAGGACTATATCACATGGGGTGAACTGAAACCCGAGGTCCTCGCCAAGCTCATATTGAAGAGAGGACGCTTGGAAGATGGAACGGGCATCAAGGATTCGTACGTCAAGAAGAACACCAAGTTCGGTTCGATTATAGCATTTGCCAAGGCAGTGTGCGAAGGAAAACAGAAATTCACGGATTTGAAATTGGTCAAGCCAGTGATCCGACTGCATCCTCCGATTAAAGGTTACGAAGGGGTCAAGAGATCGTTTATCGAAGGTGGAGCTTTGGGATATCGCGGTGACAACATCAACGAGCTGCTTGACAGAATGATTTTCGAGGAGAAGTAACATGGGAAGAACGAGGAAGCTCAGGGGAAAGAGAACCCACGGCAGGGGAAAGAAGGCAGGCAGAGGCGCAGGATTACGAGGAGGTAGAGGCAAGGCCGGCCTTCACAAGCACAAATACATGAGCACTGTCAAGTTCGACCCTGACCATTTTGGCAGACACGGATTCAAGAGACATCCTTCGCTGACCAAGAGGAAGAAGACGATCAACATTGCGCAGCTCGAGGAGAGCCTGGACAAGCTGATCGAGAAGGGTGTCGCTGAGAAAGGGAAGGAAACAATTAAGATTGACCTCACCTCCCTGGGCGTGGAGAAGCTCCTCGGAGGTGGGAACGCCACGAGGAAGATGAAGATTATAGTCGCTGAGGCGACAGGCAGAGCAGAGAGCAAGATAGTCGAAGCAGGCGGAAGTATTGAGAGACAAGAGGAAAAGGCAGAGGAATAGTAGATGGCAGAAGAAGGTCAGAGTCTCCTCTACAAACTCAGACCCATAACATCCAGACTTCCAGCAGTGACACGACCCGAGAAATCCGTCCATTTCAGACAGAAAATGGGCTGGGTAGTCCTGATCATTGTTCTCTACTTTGTGATGACCAATGTTTTTCTGTACGGTCTCGACCAAGCAGAGACTGTGGACATGTTCGCCAGTTTGAGGGTCATCCTCGCCGGCGCGCAGGGTTCACTGATGCACCTTGGGATAGGTCCCATAGTCACTGGGTCAATCATAATGCAGCTCTTTGTGGGCGCCAAGATAATCAAGCTTGACCTGTCAAAAGATGATGACAAGGCGGTATACCAGGGGACCCAGAAGCTTCTCGTCATAGTCATGATTGTGGTGGAGTCCGTCCCCCAGGTCTTCGGATTCCTCACACCTTCAGGCGCACTGGTGGGGAGCGTCGGTTTAAACGGGGCTAGGACTGTCATAATAGCGCAGCTCTTCATCGGAAGCTATCTCGTCTTTCTTATGGATGAGGTGGTCTCCAAATGGGGTATAGGCAGCGGTATCAGCTTGTTCATAGCTTCAGGCGTGGCACAGCAGATATTCGTGGGAACGTTCAACAGGATGCCTGCAAACCCGGGCAGCGATATACCCTCAGGGACCATTCCCAAGACAATCTATTATTTGAGTCACAACAGCGCCCAGAACATGGCGGCTGGGGGATACGAGGGTCTCCTCCTCGCGAACCCGAACCCCATGATCGCGTTGATTGGCACCATCGTGATATTCCTCATTGTGGCCTACGCAGAATCCATGCGAATTGAACTTCCACTAGCGCACGCTACCGTCAGAGGAGCGAGGGGGAGGTACCCAATCCGACTCATCTATGCCTCCAACATACCCGTAATCCTGATGTCGGCAGTGTTGGCAAACGTAAGTATGTTCTCATTGCTATTCTGGCAGAACCCGGGTTGGCCCATCGTTGGTCAGAACTGGATGATAGGCGCATACCCATCAATCGAGCAGGCTGAGACCTTGGGCATTAGCCGGACTACACCTGTTTCGGGAATAGCGTACTACTTATCTACTGTCAATGGCGTAGGTGACTGGCTCCTACCATTAATGAACCCGGATAGCTACGGCTATCTCATGCGGGGCCATGCATACTGGCAGGTCCTCACTCATGTCGTTACGTACGCGTCGGTAATGGTCTTGGGTTCGATCCTTTTCGCCAAGTTTTGGATAGAAACGACCAACATGGGTCCGGAAGCCGTCGCCAAACAGATTGAGACCAGCGGCATGCAAATACCAGGATTCCGTAGAACGCCAAGGACTTTCAAACGGGTGTTGGAAAGGTATATCCCGGCAGTGACGGTGATTAGCGGAGCTGCCGTCGGCGGTCTGGCTGCCGGAGCTGATATGATCGGAACTGTGGGACAGGCAAGTGGAACCGGGGTCCTGCTAGCCGTAGGCATCATGATCCAGTTCTATGAGGCAATAGCTAGAGAGAGAATCGAAGAGATGCCAAGACTGATGAGAAGAGTGGTAAAGGGCTAGAGCAGACTCTAATCCAGATTCAAAAGAAGAACCTACATGAGGCCACTGGACATTTCATACATCCCTCTTATCTTGTGAACTGAACTGAGGAACCTGTCCACATCAAATGACTTCACATTCTTCAGCAGACTTCTCGCCTGGCCAATGTGCCTATCCCAAAGCTTTTCGAATTTCTTCATTGCAAAAGACTCCACGACCTTGTGAGCGCTACCGTCATAGACATCCCTAATCTCAACGCCGTCGTTCTCCAATGTGTAGATAGTTGCGAAATTCCCGAATGAAACCTCTTCATTGATTTCCCGGTCAATTGTGTAGACGTCATTGACAAGCTGCACCGCAATCTGGATGTGATGCAAGGCGGCTCTGAAGTCCGAGAGTTCCTCGTCGTCAAAATCGGGGGAGAACATCAGGTCCATGGTCATATGTGGTTTCACGTTGAAGTTGTGTGTTCCATATGCGATATATTCCTCGCAGTTACATAAGGAGGGGGTAATATTGATTGAATAATTGTACCTCTGACATTGGATAAGCTCTCCGATGTCAAAGAGGAAAAGGTCCCTATATTGGTAGAACTGGGGACTGGTTCTGAGGAAGGCCATAATCTCATTCCAAGCTGACCGCGCCAGGGATAAGGGAGAAGTCTCGCCTTTCTCACACATCAGAAAGACGCCCAGTTCTTCCTCATGAGGCACTGTTGATATCTTGTCCAGTAGCTTCCTGTCCTTGTACTTATCCACAACATCATCGATCAGGACAGTGAAGAGAGTAGTTAGGTTCTTGGCGTGGATCAACTTTCCACGGTATCGATCAGGGACACAGGAGAGAGTAGTGATTTCATTGGCTTTCTTCATGGCCTCCCAGAGCGTCATGGTTCTTAGGCCATTCCTTACGAGCATCGGGAAGAGTTCGTTCCTGTTCTCGAATTTCATCGCCTCAAATATGTCTATTGGCTTGATGATCTCCTCGATCATTCCACCAACGGATGTTTCCATTATTCCAGCTCCCCTGTTATCATTATCGATAAGGATAATATGCTACATCTATATATAATTTGCTACATTTTCTATCAATTGCTACATATCTTAACAGGAAAAAGATAGAAATATCACTTCGTTGATTAGCCTACGAGATGAAGAATGAAGGGCCCGGGAAAGCCCAATACAACATCAGAATCGATGCCGAACTATTGAGAAGATACAAAGAATTCTGCGAAGACAATGGATTAGATCCTCAGGGTCAGGTCATTAACTTCATGAGAAGAATGGTGGAGTCTGGATTCTCGTTCCAGGACAAACTATGGGAAGTGCTGACAAAGGACGTGAAGTGACTAGGACACGACTTGATCGAAGCGCCTTTTGAGTGTGCCCATCTCCCGATCATTGAATGCACTAGGATGGATGGGTACCAAGAGTTTTGTCCCCTCGGAGGAGACCAAATCAATCAGATACTGAAGGAACTCGAGAACCTCAGGGAACCCTGCCGAGGACGAGAGATACTCCAGGCCCTCGAAAAGAATCACATGGGTCGGATTGTCCTCAGCAAACTTGGTCACATCTCTGAGCGCCTCATATTTCAACTCGGACGGGTCAATTGCCCCAGGCAGTTCTCTCGTTTCTGAGAGCCAGATGAAATCGGTGTTTGTGAAGCCTTGTCTCTTTGATATTTTCCCCGGGAAGGTAGTGGTGATGAACAGACCAGTCCTCTCCATTGACTCTCTTCTGAATTGGTCATAGCAGAGGTCCTGTCGGTCTTCGAACAGCACACAGACAGCTGGAGAGTATATCGCCCTACCTGGCAACCCTTCCACATGCGGAATCTCGTTAATCGAATCGAAGCTCTTCCTGACTGTGGCAATCTCCTTATCCTCAAGCGCTGATGGGTTCACAGAGACAACAACGGTGGAACGATTTGCGGAACCCACGTCCGCGATGATCTTCACGAATCTCAGGACACTTTTGAACCCGGCGGTTTGGACCAAATACTCCAAATCCTCCAATAGTATGGAAGTTCTTGGGTTATCCCTCATAAACTGTGTGGCTGACTGAGAAACCTCGAAGTTCAGGTCAGAGGGTTTGAAGGTGGTCTCACCCTTGGACATCTTTGAGATCCAGATTATTGGCGTTTTCTCCAACCCGTATTGCTGCCTCACCTTTTCTGGATAGGTCGTTGTGACACACAGGCCTGGGGTATCGGAAACGATGTTCCTGAAGGCGTTGTAGGCATACTCTGAACTAGTGGACTCAATCAAGTTGTTGTGTCCGACCTCAAGGAGATACTCCATCTTAGGGGGTCTGAATACCTCGGTCGCAGGTTCGATGACGAGGAGTTTGTATTTCATTATGGCATAGGCGGCGAATATCCCCATGATGACGGTGTATATGCTGCCTATACCCAGCCTGGTAGGTATGTCCATCAAGACCGGAAGGAAGGTCTCAGTGACCGATCCCACAATGACAGGGACCGCCACTCCCATCAGAAGTATCTTTGACCTCTTCTTTATGATCTGGACTTCGCTCATCCTATAGGTTCCCAACAGGACGACCAATGCCGCCACAATCTGTGCAGTGTAGATGACGGCCATAATGAGGTATCCAGAACCCACTGACGCATCATAACCTAGAGGACCAGGAGCAATCCCCCTCAATACAAGGTCCGAGGACCATACAAGTCCGATTATCACGAATGTCGGAGCATAGACAAGGGCATAGGTCAGCTTCTTCTAAAGAATCGACTTCTTTGTGGGATAGGACAACACAAAATGAACCAAGACTCCACCGATTGCAGCGATTCCAGTCCACTCCAATCTAAGCCAGACCATCATTGCGGGGTCAGCTGGATTGTCAATGTACCTCAAGACAGCCTCCGAGAGATCCCAGAGCACAAAACTCCCCATGAGAAGAGCAAAGGACCGGTTGGCAGCCGCACCAGGGTTCTTTCGCAGCACGTACACCCCAAGCGTCATATTGACGGCAAAGGCGGCTACTGATACAATGACGAAGAGATTTGTCATTTATAGCTTGCTCCAACCTACTCGACAAGCACCTCGAAACCACTTTTATCCACAAGTAATGGATAATAATCCAACTCGTGCTTGGTTCCCCTCATCTTGGCGATGCCGATGAATCTTCTCACAGATGTGGTTCTTCCCACTTCAACTTCCTTCAAACGCAGATGAATGATGCCATCGGAGAGGAATTCCTCCACTCCGTGCTTCCCGAAGAATCCACCTTCCCTTGGCATTTCGGATACCAGGAAGGCGGTCAGATTAAGATCGCGCAGAGATTCGAAGAACGTGAATATCTCATTCCTCGGATTCTTCAGTGAGGAAAGGGCATAGAGTGCATCCAGAGAATCGATGGCCAGAAGCTGAGGGTCGAACTCCTCATTGTACTTCACCAACAGATCCTGCAACGTCGCAATCCAGTTCACCTCCTCCGGTTTCTCTGTTTCCCTTCTAAGCTTAGCCAAATCTACAACATTCAGAGTATCTGTGTCCTCAACGGAAAGCCCCAACGATGAGGCCTGCCCTAGAAGACTCTCTTTGCTCTGCTCGACTGAGAGATACAAACTTCTCAAACCCTGATCCTTTGTAGAGTGATAGAGTATATTGAAAGCCAGAGAAGATTTCAGGCTACCAGATGGTCCACAAATGAGCACTGTGAATCCTGCTGGAATTCCTCCACCTATTCTCTCATCAAGGCCTCTCACATGTGTCCCTATTCTGCTTTCAGTACCATTCATTCAAACCTCTCCTTTCCAAAAGAGCAGGTTCATTGAAAACCTCCCCTTTCCCCCTTCTACTTCTTCGACAGCGTGGAAAAGTTCATGTGAGCGCTATTATTTAATTGTTTTTTGGGTTCTTGGAAATGGGGAGGAAGAGCATCCCACTTTCTGGTGCCTGGAAGATTGTGAGATTGCCCAAAACTAACTATCAAATCTGATAACTCAGAAAAAAGCTTTATATCAATACCCAGGGCATGGACACGGGATGACAGCCAACGAAGAACCCCAATACAAAGAAAAGAAAATGAAGATGAAGATCTGTCTGATTGGCGAGGGAGCGGTCGGCAAGACCAGTCTCATAAGAAGGTATGTTCTCGATGAGTTCGATGACAAATACCTGCAGACATTGGGAACGAAGGTCTCCAAGAGAGAACTTGAGATTCCCGTCGAGCACGAAGGAACGCTCATCAAAGTGGACATGACCATCTGGGACATAATGGGTCAGAAGGGTTTCAGGGAACTCCTCAAGGACGCGTACTTCTACGGAGCCAAGGGAATCATAGCGGTATGTGATGTGACGCGAAGAGCCACCCTGGAAGACTTGGATGATTGGATAGAGGGCGTCTACAACGTTTCCGGGAAGATACCCATCCAGTTCCTTGCCAACAAGGCCGACCTGGAAGATGAAGTGTCAATGAACGAGAAGGATCTGGAACAGGCAGCAAAAGCGTATGATTCTCGCTACTACTTCACGAGTGCCAAGACGGGGAAGAACGTAGAGAGAGCCTTCCTGGAACTCGCCAAGAAAATCGGAACAGAAGAGGCCACAAAAGACAGCAAAAAGGCCGCCAAATAGACCAATCATGCTCCGGTTTCGTCGGATCAGATACCTAGCAGTCAAATTGAGGTCGTGCCTTGAGAAAGGATCGAATGAAACTGAAAGTTTGCCTTGTCGGTGAGAGGGCGGTAGGAAAGACTAGTTTGGTCAGAAGATTTGTGATGGATGAGTTTGACGATCGCTACATCAGGACCTTGGGAACTAAGGTCTCAAAGAAGAACGTCAAGGTTGTGCGGTCTGATCAAGACAAGGAATATCATATAAATATGACAATCTGGGACATAATGGGGGAGAAATCGTTCACCGACCTTCTGCAAGAGGCTTTCTTTTTTGGAGCAAATGGCGTCATTGCTGTCTGCGACCTCACCAGGAAGAGAACTCTAAAGGAACTGAAGGGCTGGGTCGAACAGGTATATGGGGTCACTGGTGAGATTCCTGTCGCAATCCTTGGGAACAAGAGTGACCTCAGAAGCAGGAAACAACTGACCAAGAAGGACATAGTCAAGCTCTCCAAGGAATACAAGTCAGATTCATATTTGACCAGTGCCAAGACAGGTTATGCAGTTGAGAAGGCTTTTCAGAGTTTGGCAGAAGCCATGGTCGAACAGAGAACCACATAGTGGGCGACAGGCATATCAAACCCGATAATGTAGTAGAAAGAATTAAATCGATTGCTGGAAGGTTTCTGGGATACTGGAAGGCGAGAGAACATGTCCGAGAGCGAAGATGAAATGAAGGCCAAGATCTGCCTGGTTGGGGACTCAAGCGTAGGCAAGACAAGCCTGATCCGCAGATACGTTCACAACGAGTTCGATGACAAGTACATATCAACCATTGGAGCCAAAATCAGCAAGGTCGAGATGACAATCGATACTGATGAGGGAGACATCAAAGTCAACATGACCATCTGGGACATCATGGGAGGGAAGGGCTTCGTAGAGCTTCTAAAGGAAAGCTATTTCGATGGAGCTGGGGGCATTCTAGCAGTCTGTGACTTGACTAGAGAGGATACATTTGAAGGTTTGAAGGATTGGATCACGGCTGCCAGAGCAATTACAGGAGAGATACCCATTGCATTCGTGGGGAACAAGAATGATCTGGAGGACCTGGTCTGTTCAGAAGTGGATCTTTCAACTTTGGCCGGAGGCTATGAGTCACCGCATTTCCTGGCAAGTGCTAAGACAGGGGACAATGTAAATAGGGTCTTCATGAGCCTGGCAAGAAGGGTGTTGGAAAAGGAATCCAAAGCCCAGAGAGTGTCTTCTCAACCAAAGTGATAGCCAGGCAAAGGATATCAACTTAGATAATCAGGTGGAAATACTTTTTATTCCTCCAGGGATTGATTACTGGAATGGTGAGTGATGCAATTCTTGACGACAATGAGAATGTCGCCTCCAAACGCATGAAGGCAAAGATCTGCCTGGTAGGCGAATCTGCCGTGGGCAAAACAAGCCTCATAAGGAGATATGTTTTGGATGAGTTCAGTGACGACTACATCGCCACCATGGGAGCCAAGGTCACCAAGAAGGATGTTAGAATCAAGGACAGTGCACTTGGGAACATCCAGGTAAACCTGGTTATCTGGGACATAATGGGTGACAAGGGCTTCCGGGACCTTTTGAGAGAGGCTTTCTTCCAAGGAGCCCAGGGAATCATGGCAGTATGTGACGTTACCAGGAATGCAACACTGAAGGAGTTGCAGAGCTGGATAGAAGCCGTGACCAGAGTCGCGGGAAAAATCCCGATACAACTCTTGGCCAACAAGATAGACCTGAAGCACGAGATGCAGGTCGGCGAAGTGGATATCAAAGGTGTCAGCGACTACTACGAATCTGGCTATGTCCTGACAAGTGCAAAGACGGGGGAGAATGTCGAAGAAGCCTTCAAGAATATGGCCAGGGCCGTCGTGGACAAGAGAGTCAGCACCTCGAGCATGTTGGGAAAGCAAGTTCCAGGCATGGCCAGCAATCAACCCGTAGAAGCAGCAAGAAAAGTTTAATAGGGTTGAGCAAGTTTATTACATTAGCAATACGTCAGCGGGGAGAAATTATCCTATGCCAGAGGATTCTGAAACCGAAAAAGACAGCGGACTACCGCCCATCGAGGAATGGGTGAAAAGTCAGAAATTCAAGACCACAGAGGACATGGAAATCCCAGCCAAACTGGTTGGCCAGGTAATCGGCCAGGATGAGGGTGTCGAAGTTGTAAGGAAGGCTGCCGAGCAGAAAAGGCACGTCATGTTGATTGGAGACCCCGGAACGGGCAAGTCCATGCTGGCGAACGCAATGGCCGAACTTCTGCCAAAAGGGGAACTTCAGGACATTATATGCTATCACAATCCAGAGGATCCCAATGAACCGAGAATACGCGTCGTACCGGCCAGTAAAGGCAAGGAGATCGTAAACGCCCAGAAGTCAGAAGCGATGCAACACAAGGAGAAAAGGGCAAGCGTAATGATGACCATCATTTTCATGGTTGTGCTACTGGCACTCTTTCTTTCTTTCAGATGGACTCCGGAAGGAGTGAGTTTCGACCCCATGATACTCCTACTCGGAATATTGATTGCCGTGATCATTTTCGTGTTCACTCGGTACACTGGCCACAGACAGGAGGGTCTATTGATACCCAAGATTCTGGTGACTCACGACGATGAGGACATGCCGCCTTTTATCGATGCTACTGGAGCTCACGCTGGTGCTCTTCTCGGAGACGTCAAACATGATCCGTTCCAGTCCGGTGGGTTGGAAACACCAGCTCACGAGAGAGTGGACAGCGGTGCAATCCACAAAGCCCACAAGGGCGTGCTCTTCATAGATGAAATCAATATCCTGAAGTTGGAGAGCCAGCAGAGCCTTCTTACCGCACTCCAGGAGAGGAAGTTCAGCATTGTAGGACAGAGCGAGAGGAGCTCTGGAGCCATGGTCAAGACAGAGCCGGTTCCCTGTGATTTCGTCCTTGTAGCTGCCGGAAACCTGGATTCGATCTACGGTGTGGTGGATGAGCATGGAATCAGGCACGGAGGCATGCATCCAGCGCTGCGTTCCAGGATAAGAGGGTACGGCTATGAGGTCTACATGAACCAGACCATGCCAGATACCGAAGACAACAGAAGGAAGCTTATCAGATTCATTGCTCAAGAGGTTGCTAAGGACAAGAAGATCCCACACTTCGACAAGAAGGCGGTCGCCGTGATTATGAAGGAGGCACGACGCAGGTCAGGAAGGAAGGGACAGCTCACACTTAGGCTGAGAGAACTCGGAGGGCTAGTGAGAGTAGCTGGTGATATCGCCCAGGAGGCTGGAAGGACAACCGTCAGTGCACGGGACGTGCTTCAGGCCAAGACAATAGCAAGGTCACTTGAACAGCAGGTGGCAGACAGATTCATTGAGAAATCCAGGGATTACAGGACCTTCGTCACGGAAGGGTCAATCGTAGGGACAGTGAACGGACTGGCCGTCCTAATCGGCGACAGCAGCATGAGCGAGTACAGCGGAACGGTGCTCCCCATTATGGCTGAAGTTACTCCCGCCCAGACAAAACAGGGTGGCAGGATAATCGCCACAGGGAGATTGGGAGAGATAGCCAAGGAGGCCGTGGAGAACGTTTCAGCCCTCATCAAGAAATACACCGGAGAGGACATCAGCAATCACGATATCCATGTTCAGTTCGTTGGAAGCAAGGAAGGAACGGAGGGTGACAGTGCAAGCATCAGTGTGGCTACAGCAGTTATCAGCGCATTGGAGGATGTTGAGGTAGACCAGTCCGTGGCAATGACAGGTAGTCTCAGCGTCCGGGGGCAGGTTCTGCCAGTGGGTGGAATAACGGCCAAGATCGAAGCTGCCTCTGAGATGGGCATTAGAAAAGTCCTTATCCCGAAGGCGAATCTGAAGGACGTGCTGATAGAAGACAAGTACGTAAAGAGAGTGGAGATAATCCCCGTGGAGACACTACAGGATGTCCTCAATCAGGCCCTTGTGGGGGCAAAGAAGGAAGGACTACTGAGGAAGCTATCATCCCTGGTCACCAAGAGGCCCACCCGTGCTGCGGACAGGGCAATTCCCCAATAGTGGAGGATTCTCTTGAACGAAAAGGAGGGGAGTGCCAGACTTCCGGCACTGTTTGTTGGGAGGTTTCAACCCTTTCACAACGGTCATCTTTTCATGGTCAGGAAGATACTGGAAGATCTCGATCGTGTCATCATCGGCATTGGGAGCGCCCAGCACAGTCACACGCCCAGGAACCCATATACCTCCAGTGAGAGGCAATCCATGATAGAAAGAGCACTTGAGGGTGAGAATATCCGTTCTTATGAGATAGTTCTCATTGAGGACGTTGGAGAACATTCCTTGTGGGTCCCGTACGTGGAATCCCTTGTACCCAGATTCGGCGTGATCTTCTCCAATGACCCGCTGACAGTCAGGTTGTTTCGGGAGAAAGGCTACGAGGTCAGGGAACTCCCTCTTGAGAGGAGAGAGGAATACTCAGGGACAGAACTGAGAAGACGGATGTCATCTGGTGAGGATTGGGAGCATCTTGTCCCAGATGCCGTTGCGGACTACATTAGCGAATTATATGGGATAGAGAGGATAGTTGGAGTGAGCTAGAGGGGGGTCAGAGCTAGGAGCACGATCAGAACCACCAAAGAAACGAAGCTCACGCAGAAGTTGAGTATGGGATCGTCATTCCTTCTTTTTCCAGGAAGGGTAGCAGTTTTCCAATTCGCCCATGAGTTATCTGGATCATACTTCCTTTGGAACCATCGTGAGATATGCAGGGTCCGCGGCATGAGATATATCCCCTCTTCTGTCATAGCATCAGCAAGCAGGTGGGAAGCGAAAGCGGTTGGGAATACTGTCGCAAGAGGTAGAAGTTGGATTTGGGTCATCAGTTCAGACATGGAGACAAGACACAGAAACAATGCAGCCAGCAAAGACCAGATTACACCGAACAAGACAGAATGCAGAAGGGGTGTCCTTTTGCCGTTGTAGGAGTCTCTGTCGAGATGGACGAGCATTGAGACGATACCGGACATGAAACTGGTCACGGAGAGGTAGTTCAAGCCCAGAAACGGATTGAATACCGATTGTAGGGCCATGGCGGACAGACAGTGGGCCAACAGGTATACCATGAACAAGTCTCCTCCCATCGGTTCTTATTCCTGAGGACTACAGGTAGGATAGAAATAGCAAAATGATGCCAGAAGTAGCACGACAATACTTCTGTGTGAATCGCCAATTCATCCAATCAACAAACCACTGTCAATGGCAATCGTATTTTTATATTTCGAAATCAATACACCTTGGCGCATGGAACCTACAATGGGAGAGGCGATAAAGATTGGCATAACGGGCCTGCCCAATGCTGGGAAGACGTATGCTCTTCTGAAAGTCATTGAGATGCTTGAGGCGAATGAACAGGTCGTCGGAGGGATGATAACTGAACCTATATTGGAGGACGAAAGGAGGGTGGGCTTCCATATTATGGACTGGGCCACCAAGGAGAAGAGGATTCTTGCGCATACGGACTTGGACTCCAAGATAAGAGTGGGCAAGTACGGGGTCGATCTTTCTGCACTCGAGGAAGTAGGAGTGAATGCCTTAAGGGATGCGTCCGCGAACGCCGATGTGATCGTCATAGATGAAGTGGGCAAGATGGAAATCGAATGCGAATCTTTTGTTGACGCGGTCAAAGAAGCACTTGAAGTTGACAAGGCACTGATCCTCACTCTTCACAAGAAATCCCGGAATCCATTGCTCCAGGATATCAGGAGAAGGGACGATGTTCGAATCCTTGAGGTCACTCCGGTGAACCGGGATCTCCTACCATATAAGATAGTAAAGATAATGCAGGGCGAGATATGGTAGATTTTGATTTTGAAGTTGAGGAGATTGTTGAGGGTAAGGCAAGAATTCTTGTTCCGAAGACTACCAGGGGCAAGGGACCGGGAAAGAAGGAAGGAGTTCCTTTCTACAATCCCGTGATGGAACCAAATCGCGACATTTCCGTATTGGTGCTACAGAATTGCCTGTCCAGTGGGAAGAATAGGATTCTCGATGGACTGGCTGGGACGGGAATTAGAGGGATAAGGTTCGCCATGGAAGTCAGTGGGAATTTGTCAATCTTGATGAACGATTGGAACGAACAGAGCCATGCCATTATGTTGGAGAATATCAGGAGAAACGAGGCGCAGAATACAGAAGTTAGACATGAAGACCTCAACACTCTGCTGACAAGTGATGAATTTGACTATCTGGACGTTGATCCGTATGGGACACCAGTTCCGTTTCTGGACAAGGCTGTGAAAGGAGTGAGAGATGGTGGAATCTTGGCGGTAACGGCAACCGATACTGCAGCCCTTGCTGGAAGCTCTCCCAAAGCCTGTATGAGAAAATATGGGGCCACTCCAATCAAGAGCAAGACAAGTCATGAAACAGGATTGAGAATCCTCGTTGGATATTGTGCCAGAATTGCTGCAGAATATGACCTGAACATCCGACCTCTCCTATCTCATTCCACTGACCACTACTACCGAACATATCTGGAGATACAACAAGGTCAGAGTCAGGCCAATGGCACCCGTGAGAATGTGGGCTTTCTTTCTGTGGATCTATCCTCGCAAGAGATGTTCCTTGAAGAAGAGAAGAAAGACGACTTTGTGGCTGCAGGTCCACTGTGGATAGGGAGCCTATGGAACCCCGGTTTCCTTGAGGAGATGAGATCCAGATCCTATATGCCCTCTGAAACATCGAGAATCCTGGAACTTCTGAAGCTGGAATCCCAGATAGAGTCCCCATACCATTCGTCCGAGGAAATCGCATCGCACCTGAAGGTTCACACTCCCAGATTGGCATCGATACTTGAAAGGCTGAACGAAGAAGGTTACAACGCCTCGCCCACACATTTCGATTCAAAGGGTTTCCGCACAAATGCTCCAATTGACGAGATATTGCAGATCTTTAAGAAGACCTAGAATGAGAATTCTCCAGTGAAATCAGCAGCTGGACAGGGGCCAATGCAGGACCCACAGTGCTCACATTTCTCTTCGTCGATCAGTGCAACCTCTTCGATATGTATCGCATCGGTCGGACACTGACCTAAGCACGTTCCACATCCCACACAACCGTGAGCCTTTCTCGCTATTCTCTCAAGTATGCCAGATGTCTCGTGAAGTTCCTTTTCGTCCTTTGCCTTGATGATGGCAACTCCCTCTTCGAATACTGTCACCCTTTCCGTGAGACATGCCCGGACCACATCGTCATACTCGACCTCCCCAACCAGGTTCATGAAAACGCGCATTCTGTCTATGTTCAATGTCGAGGTGAATATCCCCTCAGCGCTAATACCCATCACACAAGGACCATAACCCTCGGAAAGATGAAACTCAAACGGATCCTCAGGGGGCTTCAATTCCTTCTTCCTTCTGCCCAGGAGTTCCCTCATTGGTTGAGGTGGAAGCTTCCATCTCCAGCCTCCATAACCGATCCAATTCTTGCCCCAACCTGACCTTTCTGCGTACTGATGTAAGAAGTCTTGCCATCTGTCATAGTCCTTGATCTCTGAACCCACGGCCTCAATTTCTGCCAGGTCAGAAGAGGGACATAGCCAGCAACCAATCCTCTCTAAACCCTTCTCATACCAGGGATTATACTCCACCCCATTCATGAAGAGGTAAAGCCAGATATGCATGGAGGTCCAGTTCTGAATCGGTGAGGCACCTATCTGCAACGGAACCCAGGGATTCTTCCATACGCTCTTCTTTGCAGCCCTCTGTTCGGACTCATACCTCCTCTGACCAATGAAGGAAAGCACCCCCTTTGGATACTTCTCTTTGATGATTCGGGCGGCTGGTCCGAGCTTACACGTCTTGCAACACCACCTGTAGTCCTTTGCGGGAGGACCGAATCTGTCCAGGTTCTCCCAGAATGATTCTCCTGCCATCTCCTGAACCAATGGGAGGTCGTACTCCCTGCAGATAGCTCCCACGTGCTCTACCGTTTCCTCAAATTCGAGGCCGGTGTCGATGAACAGTATGTCAGGTCTGAGGCCGGCTTCAAGAACTAGAAGAAGTGTAGCCAGACTGTCCTTACCCCCGCTGAAAGATACTGCAACGGGCATATCGTACTTCTCAACTGTCCTTTTCACAAAACCGACGGCCTTCTTGACGACTTTGGACAGGTTGTCCCTGTTCGCTGCTACTGCATCTTCCCAGGTCTGTCCGCCTGGAAGGACCTCAGGAGGGCAGGGAGCAGAGGCCCAGCGTGTCTTAGCACCAGCACCTCTGGTTTTGCTCATCATCTCCTTCCCTGACATCCTGGCAATGCCAACTGCAATCGCCTCCCCGTCCTCGGTGAGGATGATGACCTCGTCCCCTTTCTTGATGCTGGGTGAGGCTTTCGCTATTCCAGGGACCATTGGACTGGCCTTCTTCGAGATGGAGCCAACCGCTCCTTTGTGAACGGTGATGAAGCCCTTCCTCAGTCCCTTTGCCAGCCGTCTTCCACCTTCCATTCTCAACACAAAATGATATCCACTGCCCGGGTCAAACCTCAACGACCCCAGAACATGTCCATCTATGATGACTTCGTCCATTCTATCCAAATGAGGCACTTTATTCAGTACAATTGTCTTGTTGTCAGGAAACAGGAGCTCTCCTTTCCCTCTTCCAAACTGCCTGTCCACGGTCTCTTTTAGAACATCGATATCTGCTTTGAACGCGGGACGTGCGTCTCCAGGAGGTGTTATCTTAACCTCAACAGTGGGTTCGGAACAAGTACTGCACAGTTTCTGTTCCAGAATGGGTAGGTTGCAGTTCCTGCACCAACGCAGCAGAAGCTTACCAAGCCGAACAGCAGGCACGTCTGTAGATGTACTACTTGGAATAAATATTTTCACCAACCTCCCCAAAAAAGACCTACCACGATCATGTGACGGACACTTAAGGCCCCAAATCGGTAGTTCTATCGTGGGAAAAAGGGTCATTCCCATGCGAAGCTTTTTAATATCAGAATTGCATACATCTTTCAACAGTTTGTTGAATCGGATGGAGGCACTCACTGAGAAGAATTCCCACTGGTATTGAGGGATTTGACGAATTAGTGGATGGAGGTTTTCCAGAGGGCAGTGTCAACCTAATTTCTGGACCTACCGGCTCAGCAAAAAGCCTGTTCTGTCTTCATTTTGCGTACAATGGGGCTGCAGAATACGATGAACCTTCACTCTATGTGACTCTGGAGGAGAAGAAGGACAACCTACGAGAGACCCTCAAGGGTTTTGGGATGGACCCCACGAAGTATGAGACGGACGGGACGCTTACGATAGTGGACTTAGGTGAAATCAGACAGCTGACGGAGGATGAGAGCGAGATTGACTTCCATTCCATACAAGCGATGATCGATGGTTTGATCGAGACGAACAGAGTCAAGAGACTGATTGTCGACTCAATCGCCATCATAGGACTGCAACAGAAGGACCGTAGGGAGTTCAGAAGGGACCTTTTCCAATTCGGAAGATTCCTAGGGGGGAAGAACACCACGTCCATATTGGTCACAGAGTGTTCCGAGAAGGGGGAGCTTACAAGATTCGGAGTGGAGCAGTTCATTTCTGATTCATTCATATTCCTTGGTCTTGACAATGTTAAGGGGGAGCTGACCAGGACCATTGTTGTGAGGAAAATGCGCCTCACCCATCATGATATCGCAGTTCATCCCTTTCTCATCACTAACAGAGGGATTAGGGTCTCGTCAGATGTGAAAGTGTCGGAGGGGAGGTAGTATGGTTTCTATGGGGATCAGGAGATTTCATCTTCTTTTGGAGCAGGGCATTCCAGAACGTTCGGCCGTTGTAGTCCAGGGTCCTGTTGGAGACGAGAAGGATTTGGTTTCGTATCAATTCCTGGCTGAAGGTCTCAGAGCAGGCGAAGGAGCATTTGTGGTCCTGAGCAAGGTCTCTCCTGAAGATTTCAGGAAGGAGATGGAGGACCTCGGTCTGAAGATCAGCAAATATGAGGATCGTGGGGAGTTCGTAATCGTGGACTGGTACTCCCATAGGAGCTCAAGAATCGACGGGGTGGAGGATGAGGGTTCAGTAGTGCGTTCCTCGGAGAGCATGGTGAACCTGGAGATCGCAATAAGTGAAGCAGTAGGGAAGCTCAGCGGATTTGAAAGGAAGAGGGCAATCGTTGATATTCTTTCCCCAGCCGTCAAGATATTTGGATCCACAGAGGTCTATGCTCTGTCCCAAACCCTCAGGACCAAATTCCGGGACGAGGAAATCACTTCAATATTCTTGGTCGAGAAGGACATGCATAAAGAGGATGAACTATCGAGTATCCACCAGGCTTTCGATGGGGTCCTGGACATCAAGAAGGAGGAGAGAGAGGGCAGAACCGAGACGATGATCGGTGTCCTTTTCATGAGAGGTGTCAGAACCGAGACCAAGTACTTCCCGCTGGCCTATTCAGAAGGTGAGATGGTTCTGGAGACCCTTCCAGAGGTTGAGGAACCCGAACCTCTGCCTGAAGAGGAAGATGTCGCAGAAGAATCCCTGCGAGTGGTGGATGAGAAGGCAATCTTCGCAGAGGGTATGAGACTTCTTGAGCTGGGCGAGTACGAGGAGTCATTGGGCAAGTTCGATGAGGTCCTCGAAATCAGTCCAGACTACAAGGAAGCATGGAATGCAAAAGCAAATGCTCTCATGCATCTGGGAAGACCCGAAGAAGCGACCGAGGCCTACAGGAAGGCCCTAACGACCGTCCTTGAGTTCGTGGACAGGGACTATCTACGGGAAGTAACGAAGAAGGCCACAGCAAGGGAGGCGCTGAGGGAGATAATCAAAGAGGAGATAGGCCTCAAGAGAGTATCCTGTCCGGTATGTGGGAGCGGTATTCCCGGTACTGTGGAAATCTGCCCGGAGTGCGGGGCCACTGTCCGGGAGGAAGTTGTGGAAGAAGAGGCTTTTCCAGAGCTCGAACCGGCAGAGGAGATCACAGAGGAAGAGGCTGAGCTCAGAGATTGGTTGAAGGATCAGAAGGAGAAGCAGAAGGATATTATCGACTTCAGAAAGAAACTTGCCAAAGAAGCCCGGGCCCCCATGAAGAGGGTTGATAGAGAAATCGGGCTTGTGAACGGAATAGCGAGGGAGTCCAGAGCCGGGATTGGCCTGACCAATGGTCTCACGAACGGTCTTGCTGCAAGGGGAAGAACGAATGGAATTGTAAACGGGCTGACAAACGGACTCAACACTGCTTTGAAAGGACTGACCAACGGACTGACGAACGGAAACGGATTGACAAATGGTCTGGGATGCAGAAGGTTTGGAAAGGAATCTCGCAAGAATAAGTACAAGATCTTCCTAATTCCGATTATTGCATTGATTCTTCTCTTCCTACCTCTGACTACGGTCACCGAAGTAGGGCCAGAAGGTGTAATTGGGATAGATGGCAGTTTCTCCGATTGGACAGGGATTTTGGCCAACCAAGAGAACCCTGCAATCAACCAGAATATCGACATAACTGGAACTGCAGTTGACTCGGACGAACATAATCTCTATTTGTACTCCGAGGTCAGAGGTTCCATTCTAATGGGTGCCCCTGTGCCGAGAGTGACGGACAACATTCGAGCGTTCATAGACCTGGACAGGAATCCCTTGACTGGGTACCCGGTTGGAGGGATCGGGGCTGACTACTTGGCAGAGATGATGGGATTCAATGGAAGACCTAGCTTCCCAAGGCTCCGCCAGTTCCATTTCGACGATGAGAAAGGCAGGAATGATTGGAACAGCTGGAAGAACACCCGCAACATCGAGGTGTCTACCGGAATTGCAGCAGCTGATGCTGGGAAGATGGAAGCAAGGGTCCCATGGTCCCACCTGGGAGCAGAAGAAACGGTCGTTGATGTGAGGTTCTACTCAGTAGGGTGGGACGAATCAATGGATTCTTCTGATTATGTGATGAGCAACAGCCCTGGAATCCTCACCCTTACCCAGGAAAACTCCATCCCAATAGATCACATCCTCAGCACCAGCGGAGAGACGAGAGTACTGACTCTAAAGGCGAAGGCAGAGGGAGAAGACATTAACATTCAGAGTATGAAGGTTACATTAATCGGGACTGCGTACTCGACGGACGTGGACAGGGTTTCTCTCAAAACCTCAGGGGGGGATGAACTTGCTTCTGTGTGGCCCTTGACGAACGAGGTGGACTTCCAATCCTTGGATATTGTGATCCCAGAGAATCAAGAGCTTGAGTATGGTGTGGATGTGCAGCTCTCCAAGTCGAGCAATCGAACGCTTGGGGCGGAAGTGGAGCTCAGTTCCGATGTTGTAATCGACAAAGGTGCGGTAACTCTGAGAACCGTCCAGAGTGAGCGAAAGGTCGGGTACATCGGCTCCGTTCCGATCGGAATCACGATCGACGGTGCATTCGCCGATTGGTATGGAATGGAGGAAGTCGATGACCCCATGGAATCACCTCCTGGAGGGAATGAAGACGTGAACATCAGAAGCTTCGCCAACTATACTCAAGGAGATGATGTGTATCTATTCCTGAATGTTAGTGGAGAAATGTTGGGCGGATCGCCAATACCGGTTCTGAACCCTGCGCAACCAGAGAACATCCCAGGAGTTGTTGATTCGGACCGCGATACCGTCCCAGATTCTTTGGATGAAGACACATTCGATTTCGACAACGACAACATACCTGACAGCCAAGAAGGCGGTGACATCGACGGAGATGGTGTTCTGGATTACCCAGCGGGGCCTGATGAATGGCTGATTACAGTGATTCCGAGTCATTTTCCAGCTCCCTATGCAGGCAAGAGTGTGACTGTGTTCATCGGCAGAATCGAGAAACCAGTCCTGACTGGGTCTGATGTGGCGAGGGCGTACATAGACTCGGACGATGACAAGGCTACCGGCTACTGGATAAGCGAGATAGGTGCGGATTATCTGGTTGAGATATTAGGCAGAAGCGGCGAGGTGGTCTCTTCAAGCATCAGGAAATACCTACTACCAGGCGGGTCTTCGCAGTGGAATTGGGACGATCCAGAAGTGATTGACATAGAAACCGCTATGGGATCGTACAGTATGGAATCTCACTTCGACGCACAGAGCCTCGGATTCGCACCAAGCATTCACATGGTCTTCGAAACCAGTGATTGGAGGAAACACAAAGATATGGCAACGAATGTGGGCACCAGATCCTTGAGCAGGGGTGACTACGGAGACTATGACATCTCGTATTCCTCCCATTCATATGACGCTTTCTTCACAGAGGACGCGGACAAGGTCATGTTCCAGAGAAAGGGAGTCCAGCTCAGTTGGGAGCTACCCAAAACAATATACTGGAGATCGGCGGAAGAATTCGCTGCCATTGAGAATTTGGGCTTCTCAGAAGCAGTGCTAAACGGGCTCTCAGTTGAATATGGAGGCTCGGCAATCGACATCGAATACCAGCTGGAGCACAATGCCCTGAAAGAGGAGATCTTCCTACACTCCCGGCCCTCTGCACCTACCGATTCCTACCTGTCTGTTCCAGTGCCTATTCGGTTCTCCTCTGATCTGATGATATATGTTGAGGGTGAGGAGGCAATGGGAGGCATGATTACGGAGCAGCCCATGACCTTCTACGAGAGGGACACTGCAAGATTCACCGTCAATCCTCCTTTCGCAATGGACTCCAGAGGTGCGAGGGTGGACTGCAAGTATCTCTACCAGGAAATCGGGAACATACTCGAGATGTTGTGCCCCATGGATTGGTTGGAGGATGCTGTCTATCCTGTGGCCTTGGATCCCACTGTTACAGCCTATACGCTGGAGAATGACGGGACCCTGGGTCAAGCAGGAGAGAAGTTCGGTCATTCCGTTGCGATCGGGGATTTCAACAATGACAGCTATGCGGATGTCCTGACTGGGGCACCATACGCAACCGTCAGCTCTGTATCAAATGCAGGCGCAGCCTATGTCTATTATGGACCGTTCAGCGGGGACGACACATCCCCAGACGTCTACATCGAAGGCAGCATTACGGACGGACATTTGGGTTGGGCGGTCGCCGCGGGTCAGTTCAACAACGATGACCACTGGGATGCCGCGGTCTCCCAGAAGGATAACGATGTGTACGTCTATTATGGATCAGATTCTTGGTCCGGACAGGAGAACACTCCAGATGTCACCTTTGACGAGAGTTCCATCACAACTGATAACGGGATTGAAGGCTTCGGCATGTCCCTCCATTCCTGCAATTTCGACTATGATGGCACGTCGCTGAACTTTGATGATCTTCTAATTGGTGCACCTTTCAAGAACATCGGGACTGGACAGGCCAAGGGCAACTATGACGGTGCTGTATATGCGTTCGTAAGTGTCTTTGCCTCGACTGAGACAGGAGAGGACCATATGCTCCGACCCGAAGACAATAAGGACAAGGGTCAGTTCGGATTCTCAATTGGGTGCGGGAAGATAGATAGTGATAACAAGTGGGATGTTGTAGTTGGGGAACCTTGGAACACCACGCTGGATGGGTCAGTCCAGATCTTCTATGGTGATGAGATAAACGCCATAACAGAGACCCCTGACGAGTGGTTGGAGCCTGAGACCACAGGCGAGCAGTTCGGATTCAGTGTAGCAGTTGGAGACATGGACACCGACAGCTATGCAGACGTATTGGTAGGTGCTCCCTACAATGATGAGGGCGGAACGGACATAGGAAGAGCATATGTATACCAAGCTGAAACGGACGGAAGCGGACTACTTGCCCAATCAGCACCGGATCTGGATATCGCAGGCTGGACAGCAGGAAGCCTTTTCGGGTTCAATGTTTCGATAGGAGACTTCTATGGAGATGGCCAGGGAGATGCGATAATCAGCGCACCATATAATGATACAACAAACGTATATGGATCGATATTCATCTTCGATGATCCGATAGGGGGGGATGCCGTGGTTGACGATGCCGTTTCAGGTGACCAGGGCAGCGAGCACTTCGGTTGGGATGTCGCAGGAGGACAGTTCAGCAGTGACGCCAATTTTGTCGTGGCCGGAGGTTCGATCGACTGGGATGACGGGAGTCCATCAGAAACAGACGCTGGCAGAATTATGGTCTTCATGATTCCCGAATTTGATAATCTTGCCTTTCCCCTATTTATCTTACTTTTAATACCAGTAGCTTCGTGGTTCAGAAGAAGAAAGACGTCCATTTCAAGGCAGCGACACCGGGACAAGGTTCAAGCAACACACTAGCCCTCGCCGGCATGAAATCCTCCAAATCTAGGAAAATCTATATATCTAAGCAAACCAATCTCTCTTGTGCCTTTGGGTCGCTAATTGGTGGGCGTAGGGGGAGAGAAGCATGATCCCAAAAGCATGGGCGCGAGCATTGAGCTTGGCTATTGTGTGTTCTCTATTGACCGGCCTCTATGTGATAACGGACTTCCCCGTAATGGAAGTGAAAGCTGTAAACCATGCCGGAGTAGTTACACAGAATGAGACCTGGAGAGGAACCAACAACCACATCATATTGATGAACGTGACGATTCCTGAGAACATAACAGTCGAAATAGAGGCAGGTGCCGATGTACAATTCGAGGACACAGGGAACACAAACTTGGGACCTCTTAACATCTTCGTAAATGGAACCCTCATTATCAATGGAACGCCTGCGGATCCAGTTACGTTCTGGCCAAGGGTCCAGGCTGGCAAAGAAGTACCAGGAGATTGGGGTTCTATCTACTATAATGCCACGGCAAATGATACCGCGAGCAAGGTGTCCTATGCCATAATGGGATATGCAACAGAGGCATTGTATCTAGAGGATACGGGCATACTGGTCGAGAACGTCCAAATTCACAACTCGTCACAATCAGGAATAGTCTCGTACGCTTCCAGTCCAGTTATTCGAAACTCTACAATACAGTACAACAACTTCGGAATCTGGATGGAGGCTGGGGGAGAGCCTGTCATAGATAACAACACGATTGAATGGAACTGGTATGACGGTATCTACGGAGTCAGCAGGGTCAAACCAACCATCATAAACAACCGTGTCTGGAGGAATATTGACGACGGAATACACCTCCTCGCCTTGTTCAATCAAGGCTTGGTTGCGAACAACACCGTGATAGAAAACTGGGACATGGGAATGGTGCTTAACGTTCGGGCTGATGCACTCGTAAAAGACAACAACATCTCAAACAACTTGGATGCTGGAATATGGATGAGAGCCGCAAGTCCGATAATTCAACATAATCTCATCACAAACAACACCAGGAATGGAATAAGGATTTTCGACTGCAAGGAAAATGAATTCTGCCCAGCTTCCCAAATAGTGAACAATACAATTGCTTACAACAACAGGGAGAGCGAAATAAATCCCGACATATTATATCCCGGTATATTCGTTGAGAACGCGGACCCGCTGATTGCGAACAACTACATCGCCTTCAATGATGCTGAGGGGATATACCTGAGAAGAGATTCTGGTGGGAATATCTCGAGCAACGCGATCATCAACAACGAGCTGGGAATATCGGTCAACGACTCCTCACCATTCATACTCAACAACAACCCGATATCGGGGAACATCGCGGGCATCTACGTGAAGAAGGGTTCCCCGCTCATCAGGGACAACGTCCTTACCAACAACAAATACGGTATCTACACCTATGATGAAGCAGAGCCGGGAATCTACAGGAATGTCATAAGCAGCGCCAGTGGAAAGGACCTCATCGTAGGTGACAAGGAAGGTAAGGTTACCTATTTCGAGAACAGGGGTGAGAGCGTCTTCATGGACCGGGGAAGGATGAAACTCGAGACCGGCGAGGACATAGATGTGGGATCATATGCGGACCCGGCTTGGGGCGATGTCGACTACGATGGACTTGATGATCTTCTGGTTGGCAATGGCTTTGGGAATGTGTACTACTACCGGAATCTTGGGAATGGATACTTCCGCGATATGGGTCCCCTGACGAACGAGACACCGGTCACCCAGATTGGGAACCTTGTGGACCAGTTCTGCCATCCCTTTGTGACCGACTGGGACAATGATAGTGACCTTGACCTGTTCTGTGGGAACTCTGTTGGTAACATCTTTTATCTCTCAAATAACGGGGACGATGTTTTCACAAGCATGGGTCAACTGAAGGAAGGAGGTTTGCCAATCGATCTTTCAATGGCGGCCCCATTCTTCACACGCTGGAACCCTGATCAAGATAGAGATCTCATTGTCGGAGACTACTGGGGAAATGTGTTCTATTACGAGAATACCCTGGGGGATGGAAATACGTCCTTCCTCAAGATAGATAATGTTCGGTTGGCAGACAACACCCCCATCAGTGCTCCGAACTATACCGTTCCTTGGTTGGCAGACTGGGACGACAATGATTTGACCGAGGATGATCTGACCATAGGCAATGACAAGGGTGTGTTCTTGTACACAAGGGCAACAGGGAATACTTTCAATCCTCCAGTACAGTTGATCAGTAGCACAACTCCTATAACCGCTCGAGCAGTCGATTGGAATAGTGATGGGGCAATGGACTTGATAACAGGGGAGCTCGGTGGCTATGTTAAATTCCACAGAAACACTGGATTCGACACCTTCAACGAATTCCAGATACAGAACGGCTCAGGGCCGCTTTATCTCCCAACTTGGGCGTCACCATTTCCTGTTGATTTTGATGACGATGGCGTGCTGGATTTGATAGTAGGCGACCAATACGGCGACGTGTGGTTCTTCAGAGGAACTGCACCAGGAAGCCCAATAGTGGAGTTTGTGTCGATTCTGACTGCGTCCGGAACCAGGCAGAACTTGAAGGTCGGACCTCTTGGTTTCGGAATGGCCACTCCGGTCTCAGTTGACTGGAGAAGCATCGGGAGGGCTGACCTATTGGTTGGAGAGGTAAATGGATATGTCTGGCTCTTCACTGATGACGGGGATGAAACATACTCATCGGAAGGTAGAGCGCACAACGAAACCGGGACTCTAATAAGAACATTCGCAATGAACTCTGCACCTGGAGTGGGAGACTGGAATGGAGACATGCTTCTGGATTTGATTGTAGGTGACCAGTGGGGATACCTTCACTTCTGGAAAAGGAACGACGTCTCTGGGGACTTGATGAATTTCACGGACATGGGGTACTTGATGACAGATGGCATTCCTCTCCAAGTGAGCACTTACGCTAACCCCTATGTCGATGATTGGAACGCGGACGGGGATTTGGACATCCTAATTGGAGAAGAGAGTGGCAGAGTGATGTACTATGAGAACGACGGAGATGGGACTCTGACGTTCAAAGGTAACCTAACTAATGTCCTGGGAGGAGACCTGAAGGTCTCCAACAACGCAGCCCCACAGGGAGTGGGTTACTATGGTTCCATTCGAGGCTACAAGGGTGGAATTGGGATCTACTGCAAGGATTCTTCACCCGACATTCAGAACAATATTATGATCAAAGGTGGAGATGGAAACAAGTCAGTTGGAGAAGGTGACATTGGAGGAGTCGGGATATACCTACTCCGTTCGGTTGCTCGCATAACTGGTAACAAGAACGTGACCGGTGGTTCGGGTGGATTGGGCCTCACAGATCCCGCAGGAGATGTGATCGGAGGACAAGGAGGACATGGCATCTTTTTGGATAACTCTACTGGCTTCATAACTGACAATGTGATAAGTGGAGGCCTGGGTGGCCCTGCAGAAGACTCTGTCTCTCCCTACCTTACCATTGGCGGAGCAGGTGGCAGCGGTATCTATTCGGTCAATAATACCAATACGATCATCTTGGGGAATGTTGTCATGGGTGCGGAAGGAAGTTGGGCAAAGAACGGAACGGGTGAGCATGGAGCTGGGGTCCGGGCTATGAATAACTCGGAGCCCTACATTGAAGGCTCAATCATCTCGGGTCCGATTGGAGTTTACGCGGACAATTCCACACCCTACTTAGTGAATAGCACCATAACGGCAAACATGAGCTTCAACGCAACAAACCACGCCCACATAGTAGCTCTGAATACAACATTCGACAGAACGAAGACGTACTATGGTGATGACTCGGCAGTGTTGGAGGCTCAGTGGTTCCTCAACGTCAAGGTGGTGGACAGGAGCGGATTCTCGGTTCCCGCAGCAGAAGTGGTGCTTGAGAGGGACGGTCTCGCCTTCCAAGGGCATCTTGATTCGGGCTTTACTCCATTACTTACGACACCTGGCCCATCACCCACAGTGGTTGATTGGGATGGGGATGGATTTGATGATCTGATAGTGGGGGAGGACGACGGTGATGTCCTGTTCTACAAGAACAGGGGCGATAACACATTCCAAACACCTCCAATCATCCTGATACGAGGGAACCCCTTGAGGATAAGCAGGCCGCATGCGTATGATCTTGATTTCGATTTCAATCCCGATATTGTCCTAGGAGACAGCACTGGCAAGGTTTCCTGGTACAAGAGAAATGGTACGGATATGGAGTTCTTTGACACCTTCAAAATCGAGGATGATTTCGGAGTTGTGATTGGGGAAGTAAACGTATCCGCCTTTGGCAAATCTGCTCCCGCAGTGGGCGATTACAACCTCGACGGTTATTGGGATCTGTGGGTCGGCGATGGGTTTGGCAATGTGAACATATTCATCAGAAACAGGACATCCTTCCTCAAGTTCAAACCGGGAGGGGTAGCGAGAATGACTGATGGCTCTCCAGTGAGAACATTTACGAATGCCGTTCCTCACGTCGTTGATTGGAACGGAGATGGATATCGGGATCTCATTCTTTCATCCGTGGGCATGGTCTCGCTATATCTGAGCTGCGAAAACGGAACCATGCTCCATGGCGGACCTTTCTACACAAACAGATCTGGCCTCAATCCAATACTCGTGGGAGGGTTCTCCGCGACAACAGTGACGGACCTGAACGGCGACGGTGACCTTGATTTGCTCGTGGGAGCGACCAACATCTCCCTTCCAAGTGCGGGCAACATCGAGTATTTCGAAAGCAACAAGAACGGGGATTCAAGGACGTTCATGGCAGATGATGACGGCGAGGTGAACTGGGTCATCGCCACTGAATTCATAGAGTCTGACAAGAATGGGAATCATTTCGGAAATGATCCAGGAGACAAGGTCTACTACACCCAGCACATGCTCAGAGCAAAGAAGAATATCGACATCGGCTGTGCATCACCTCAGGCTTTGATGACGGAAAGCCGTGACGTCTATATTCACATGTGCCGGGACGTAGCCCTACCCTATGTTGTGGCCACCGATCCGAAGTCTGGCGAAGAGGGCGTGCCCCTCAACAAGAAAATCACCATATGGTTCTCGAAACCAATGAATCCAAACGGAGTCTTCTTATCTTTCTACACATCCAACTACTCTACTCAATGGACAGACAACAATATGACACTCATACTCACTCCAAGCCCAGTATTGATTCAGGACACACACTATACGATTATAATCCACGGCAATTCGGTGGATGCTACGACTCCAATCCCTCAGCCTCTGGACGGTAATAGAAATGGGAAGTGGGATGGTGCAGATGATGATTCATACCATTTCAACTTTCACACCGAGAGGGTCGGTCCCCCTGTGCCTCCAGTCGCAGAGTTCATCCACTGGCCTTCGCCCTCAATCTCAACATTTGTGATCGGGACTGAACTGGTCTTTGACGGAAGGAATTCATCTGATGATGACGGTATTGGATTGTGGAATATTACCGTCCGCGACGGGATCGGTACCTACACCTTCGGTGACACAAACATACAAAACGCGACGACCGGACCGATTATGTTCAATGTCCTCGGCACGCATTGTTCCAACATTACTGTATGGGACTTGACGGTACTCACGAGCAACGCCACCGATTGTGTGAACATAATCAACGTGGACATTACTCCACCAGTTGTCGATGCCGGACCTGACCAATGGGTAGCTCCGAACCAGATGGTGACTTTCGACGGTTCGAATTCCTGGGATGATGTTACTCCGCAAAGCATGCTCGATTTCAACTGGACATTCATCGATGTCTTTCAACGGAATTTGACTGGAATGAATCCGACATACGCTGGGTTCAGTGCAGAAGGTGATTACCTGGTCACGCTGGCCGTCACCGACGAAGCCAACAACACAGGCTTTGACAGCATGACTGTTCACGTAGTATCCGATCCAGACCCAATAGCCGACGCTGGTCCCAGTCAGGACGTATGCGCTGGTGATGTGGTGACCTTGGATGCCAGTGGGACTTGGGACAACAATCCCCTTGCAAATCTGACCTTCAACTGGACATTCGACGACGGAACAGGCTCCATCTTCCTTCAGGGCATGATAGTCACCCATCAGTTCAACAACACAGGGAGTTTCGGAATCTTCCTGAACGTGACAGATGAATCCGGAGGCTGGGATATTGATGCCACATGGGTGAACGTGACGTCCTGCATCAAGCCCACAGTGGACGACTATGGGCCAAGAGGTCCTGACCATCTTGTGGACACCTTTGTCTGGGCAGAGTTCAGCAAAGACATGGCTACACCTTCAATCTTCACATCCTTCTCCTTGATCATAGATGGCACTCCCACGCAAATCGCAGGGAATCCAACCTACACCTCGGCTGGTTTCAACTTCACATTCACACCATTCCAACCGCTGAGCTATGGAACAACGTACAGAGCATGCTTCAGAGGGGATATCGCAAGGGATACCGAAGGCTTCTATCTTGATGGAAACGGCAACAATGTGTCAGAAGGATCACCAGCTGACGATTTCTGCTGGACATTCCGAACCGCTGAGCCTCCCTGGGTGGTGTTCACTGAACCTGGAGCAGATGAGCCGGACGTTCATGTTGGTACGAACATATCGATTTCTTTCAACGACCCAATGGATCCCGCTTCGGTGCAGCTGGCGTTCTCGATCAGAGATGGAGTCGGAGTCTGGGACAGCACCAGTTTCTCTGTGAGCTGGGATGTGGACATGCTTGCATTCACTTTCTCTTACCCCAGTTTCGGATTCTCTTTCTCAACTACGTACAATGTGACATTGGATTCCTCTGTGGCTAAAAGCCTGAGGGGTGTGTATCTGGACGGTAACATGGATGGGACTTCAGAAGGATCTCCGATTGATGACTACACCTGGTTCTTCACTACCGAGGACACTCCGACCATGACTGGAATCCCGACGGGAAGTGACGTTCCGTTGAACGCGGACGTCGTGTTGAGCTTCAGCAAACTCATGGACTGGCAATCTGTCAAATCTGCCATCACCATCAAGGAAGACACGGTGCCCGTTCAAATAGACAGCTTTGGAGCGGTGTCCTGGAACGACGCGGCTATGACATTCTCAATCAATCCCTTCATGCTGAAACATGGAACAGCATACAACATAACCGTCTCAGGTGATTCCGCCACTGGAGCAAAGGACCTTAACGGCAACAGTCTGGATGGAAACAGAAACGATGTCCTGGAGGGTTCTCCCAGCGATGACTATTCGTGGGAGTTCACCACAACGGCTCAGGATGTTGATCCGCCTCATGTTGTTGACACATACCCAGCGAATGGCACTTTGGGAGTTTCCTCAACCTCGCTGATAACCGTGACCTTTGACGAGCTGATGA
>CP070767.1:134435-140338 GCA_020345725.1 Methanobacteriota archaeon
GGAGAATCGCGGCTATGAGCATTTTCGCTAGCGGAGGGAAAGAAGCGAGGTTCTGGAAGGTGGATGGAGACAGAGTAAGGTGCGAGCTCTGTCCGCATTTCTGCAAGATAGCTGAGGATAAGTCTGGGATCTGCGGTGTGAGGAAGAACAGCAAGGGGAAGCTGGAGACCCTCATCTATGGAAAGATGACCTCTATGACGCCGGATCCCATTGAGAAGAAACCTTTGTTCCATTTTCATCCAGGGACTTCTGCGCTGTCATTTGGGACGGTGGGATGCAATTATTCATGCCCCTTCTGTCAGAACTATTCGATATCGCAGGTCAAGCCTGAGGACGCATTTCTGAGGGATTTGAAACCTGAGAGAGTTGTGCCTGCGGTGAAGAAATCTGATTGTGCTGGGGTGGCCTGGACGTATAACGAACCTACAATCTGGCATGAGTTCACATATGACTGTTCAAAGCTTGTGAAGGAAGCTGGGTATTACTCGGTCTATGTTACGAACGGATACATCAACGAAGGGCCGTTGAGGGAGATATCTCCGTACCTGGATGCGATGAACGTTGACCTGAACTCAATGAAAGAGGATTTCTACAAGAAGTTCTGCAAAGCGAAGGCTCAGCCCGTGCTGGATACAATTGTTCTGGGCAAGGAGCTAGGAATACACATAGAATTGACGAACCTTGTGATACCCGGTGAGAACGATAAGAAAGAGGATTTCGAGTCTTTGATCAGTTGGGTTGTGGAGAATGTTGGACTGGATGTCCCTATGCATTTCTCAAGATTCCATCCGGATTACAAGATGCTGGACAAACCCAGGACGCCCAAGAAGACCTTGGAATTGGCCTACGGGATTGCGAAGGATGCTGGCTTGAAGTACGTGTATGTGGGGAACATTCCGACCAACGAGAGGGAGAACACCTTCTGTTCGAGATGCGGGAACATGGTGATCGAGAGGTGGGGGTTCTCGATTTCAAAGCTCAATCTGGATGGAGATAAGTGCAAGACGTGCGGAGGGAAAGTGGATATAATTACTTAGATTGAATAGTGGATTGGATGGAGCTGGAGAGGGAGTACGGAAAACAACGACTGGAACGCAAGCTGAAATGGACACAGGACATGATGTTGTCGACTCTCTTAGGACTTCTTGGTTTCTTCCTCGGACTAATTGTCTTTTTCATGTGGGCTATCGGGTTGCTCCTCCTCTGGTATGCGTTCTTTCTGAGATATGCTGCTTATGCGGAACGTGACAATCCCGATCGATCGGACAGAATCCATACTCAGAGATTAGTTATTGCAGCGTTTGGTTTTGGGACGATTCTAGGCTCAGTTGCCAGAATTGTTGTAGGGTTCTGGCCCTGAAATTCTGGTCTTCACCGAGTCCATAAGCCCGTGTAGTTCCCTAGGTGGACAGAAAACCTGGCTCTAAATCTTCATCTCCCCGTCTTCAAGAACAACGAGGTCATCCACGGTCAGCGTTGGGTTCTTAAGAATACCATCTATGTGCACACCGCACCTGACCTTCCCACCGAAGGTGGAGTTGTCTCCGAATGCCACGTGGGCCGTCCCGAGTGCCTTCTCGTCCTCTAGAACATTCCCGATTATCCTCGCCTTGTCGTTGAGACCTATCCCCAGCTCGGCCACGTTCCGTCCTTCCTTCCCGCCCTTGTTGAGCTCTTGGACAGCATCCTTCGCACCCACTATCCTGGTCGCGTATCCGTCCGTAACAGAGACCCTGGCGGGTTCCTCCACAGTGCCGATGAAGGATCCGTCTATTACCAGCTTGCCGTTGGCGGTTCCCTCTCTTGGAGCGATGAATATCTCTCCTGCAGGAAGATTGGTGTACTGCCCTTTCCTGTGGCAGATGCCGACATCGTCCGTTATCCAGTCCCTCCCCTTTACGCTGAGGGTGAAGTCCGTCCCGAGCTCTGATTCGATTGTGACCTTCCTTGCTCCTCTCAGCTTTCTGTAAACCCTGCGCATCCTCCTCAGTATCTCGTGAAAGTCCGCGAGCATTGCTCCGCTGTCCATCATTCCCTCAGTAATGCCGGGCATGGTCGCTATCCTTGCTCCCTCCCGCGTTGCATTCCTCCGGGCCTGGGTGTGGGTCATGGAGTATTCCGTCGGTGCGAATATGACATCCGCATCCATCATCATGGTCGCGAGGGCCTTAGGCGGTTCCTCTCCGTGTCTTGTCCTTGGTTCGATCTTTGCGAGTATGGGTTCCGCCTCCACGTCCAGGCTGGCTTGGAAGAGGGCTTCAGCGATCCTTTCCCTGGTCGAGTCAGAGATGATGAGCACTTCCTCCCCCTTCTTCACTCCCATGCAAATCTCGACAGCTACCTTAGCACCCTTTGCTAGCGTCATAGCGACGGGTCATCATTGAGAAGTGATTTATACTTTTTCGGATAAGTTCATTCTTCAACGACTTCGCTCGTGTCGAGCTTTGACTCGCAGTTCGGGCATTTCTCTATTCTGGCTGCACATTTCTCGTGGAATGTCTTTCCGCAATCTCCGCATTTAATTACTGAGAGCCCTTCCTTTACGGTACCCAAACAGACAGCGCAGAGGGTTGTTTCCCCGGCAGTGGCTATGATTGGTGGTGGACCTGTTACTTCCTCTTCCACTTCTCCTCGTTTCTTCTTCATGTAGTAGATGATCAGCCCTGTTGCCAACAGCGCGATAATGAGTATGACCCACCAGTAGCTTGCGAGCCAGTCCTCCTTTGGTGGCGCCCGGACATAGAAGACATCGCTGGTATCGAATCCTGAATTGCCTGCAAAGTCAGATGCCTCCACCCTTATTCTCAGTTCCATTTTCATTCTGGGTAAGGTCCAATTGTAAAATCCGTCATCAAACTCGTCCGAGGCGATGACTACCCAGTTTGCCCCTCCGTCCGATGAGTAACTAATCCTGACCGAGGATTCGTTGAGAAAGGTGTCAGTGGCATCCCATTTGATTTCCAGGCTCCGTCCGCCTTCCAGACTCTCGGCTCCCACAGGATTGGTCAGTGTGACCGTGGGTGAGGTGGGGTCGTATGCGAAAAGGAGAGTACTCGAAGGTGACTCCATATTGCCGGCAATGTCAGTCGCTCTTGGTCTCACACTGTAGAGCCTCTCCGAGATCCAACCTACAGAACTTGTATCGAACACCCAGGACTCATTTCCTGCACAAGAAAGCCAATACCCTTGGGCTTGCCATCCGATTCCGCTCCAGTAAGTATCGCTTGAGACTTCACGAAGAGAGAGCTCGGTGAAATTCACTCCAGAGAGCAGGTCTTCAGAGGTTCCGTTAATGAAGTCGATGGAGCTGTAATGGGTACTGGATGTTAGATTTGAAATTGAGGAGAATGGTCGTTCTGTGTCCAACCTGAGTATCCTGGAACTGTTCGCTTCGCTCCAGAACCCGTTATTGTCCATTGTCCTTACAGTCCAATACCATGTGCCATCGTCCATGGCTGTAGCTGGTTGCCAGTGATCATCGCTCGACATTATCATTCCACTGTCATAGTCAATGCTGGTGAAGGCCTGGTCATCATCAATCAGCACCTGATAGGCCCCTTGCGTATCAGAAGAATCTGCATCCTGGAACTGCCAGAAGAAATCAGGACGGCTGTTGTTTGTCCAGATGCCATCATCAGGAGAGAGGAGAGAAGGAGGGTACGGAGGTCTGAAGTAGGATATCGAGATGGACTCCAGCTTGGGGCTTAAAGGCGTGGACGTACTGAAATAAGCTCTGTATCTCAAGTATCTGTGACCCTGGTGCCCTGACCATATGTTCTCTCCAATGGGGTTGTCATAGTAACTTCCACTTGTGCCGTCGGGTCCTCTGAATACCCAGGTTGTGCTGTCATTGTTCGAGGCCAACTGGAATCTGAGCTGCGTTCCAGTCAACTGAACGGTAGGCTGCCAGCTGATTGTGTTCCAGAAGGTTGGGAGATTATCCACAGCCGTATCAATTGTGGACGATGTGTAGACCCCGCTATGAGTGGACTTGTTGTAGATCCAAGTGTCATTCAGATAGGAGGACTCGTTCCTGCCACCAAAGAGAACCAGAACACTGTTAGCCAGATCATAAGAAAGGGAGTGCCCTTGTCTTGGCGAAGGGAGCACGTTCACAGGGCTCAATTGAATCCAGTTCTGAATCGCGGTTTGGTACACCCACAAGTCATTCTGAATAACCCGCTTCCTGTACACATTCGTCCCAGCTGTCGCCACCAAGGAGTCGTGAAACTCGGAAATGTAGAGGAAGGAATCATCACCTGGTATCTGCAGGGAATCTGTCCAGTTCTTGCCATCGTAGCTTGTGACCCTCTGACTTCCAGTTGCGTTCGCCCCAAGATACAACTTGTCTCTGAAGACCTCGCCCCTGAGGAAATTGTTATATCTCGTTTCGTTTCCCCCCGTCCACACTCCGTCGGTTTGACAGAGCGTCCAGTTCCATCCTTCTTTGACGGTGAAGGCGTAAAGGCATCCGTCATAGTCTATCAAGGAGAAGACCCCTCGACCCTCCTTTGTTCTGGGTCCATCAAGGGAACCGTTCAGCGATAGCCACCAAGTATCGTTGCTGGGATAGTACCGTAAAACAGTTGCGTAGTCGTACGTTCCCAAATAGAGATTGTTCTCGTAAACCTCCATTGTAAGCCCATCGTCAAGCAGATCGATGTTGTCCTTGGTAGTGTTCGTCCAGGACCAGCTTGTGTTCTCAGTGCAAGGTGCAAGCGTGCATTTCTTCACAAAGAAGTTGTTGCTACTGTTCAGTGTCGAGATCATCACCGATCCAGACACGAAAAGGTCACCATCGTATTCTTCAAACTCCTGGACCCATCCACCAACCAGAATACCCGGTCTATCAGGCCTCCACCAAACATCGCCAGGGATGTAGTTGAGCATGTCGCCATCTGTGTAGAAGAGATTCCCCTCTGCGAAGACGCTGTTGTTCCTTGTGCCGAAGAAGAGGTAGCCATCATATTCGAAAGCGGCATACACGAAGTAATCCCCAGTGTTGTTCCAGGGCTCGCAGATTCCAGTTAGGTCAGAGTATCTGTAGATCCAAGCGTTTCCGCCCAGATCGGCAGAACCTATGTAGAGATAATCGCCAAACTTCGTAAGAGTTGTAAACATACTCCCAGAAATCAAGTTGCAGTTGAGAACATCCCACTGTTCAGATGCTCCGGTGTCCGAGTTCTCCCAGCCTCCGAAGAGAAGTGGCCCGAAATGGGGATCGTACGCAATGGACTGGTCCCTCCTGGCTGTGGGTCTTTGAGGAGAGATTGCTAATGACCAATCATCCAAACCAAAATCATAGATCCATGTGTCGTTGTACATATCCGTGCCAGAGCTTCCTCCAAAGAGAACAGTCAGACCTTCAGCCACATCAAATGCCATCGAATGACTGTATCTTGGAGATGGAGAGTTGGATGGGGACTTCACTGCCCAATCATTCAAAGAGACCTCATACGTCCAAGTGTCGTTGAAAGGATCGGACTCATCATTTCCTCCAAATAGGATGACGTTGTGAGAATCGGCGTCATAAGCCATATCATGTCTCTGCCTTTCAGGAGGAGCGTTCCCAGGATTCATATTCATCCAGATGTTACCTGAAACACTGTAGGTGTAGGTATCTGCGAGGACACCTGCCCCATCATGTCCTCCAAATAGTATGACAACGTCGTTGAAGAAATCGTAAACCATTGCATGACCGTATCTCGGTGTTGGTGACCCTGGAGGGAAGACCTGTGCCCACGTATCATTCCCATCATAGTACAACCAGGTGTCTCCAAAGATCTGCGTTCCGTCCTTTCCACCGAACATCACGAAGACGTTGCTGGTGTTATCGTAAACCATCCGATGGCCTTCCCGAGGAGGCGGGGAAGAAGAGCTACTCATCTCTGCCCACTCATCCA
>CP070767.1:140438-147683 GCA_020345725.1 Methanobacteriota archaeon
GATAAGGGAATCCGATGGGTGGTCTGGTTGGCGAACGTGTAGCGAGATTGTCATGCCGAACCCAAGTTGGAAGAACGAGTATTTCTCGGCTGTCGCCACTCACGATGACGTGTTGCATGTGGCCTATATTCGTCAAGGTACTGGGGGAAAACAGAACCCCGCCCATGCTATCTTGCAGGACTCGTCGTGTTCTGTTGAGAACATATATATGCTCATATATGACACTCCCCTTAGATATCCAACTATATCTCTAGACGTTGATGGTTTCCTGCACGTATTCTTCCAAGAGGAAGTCTCTGATTCTGAGTACAAGATTCACTATTCTCGAGAAAGACCCAATCCTGGTGATAGCACCGGGTCGTCCAAATGGTTTGGCCATACCAATCCTTTCGGAACCTCATCTTCTGGTTGGAGATTCTTGTCAGCAGCCAAGAACTTCGAGACTAGAGCACAACTCGTCTGGACTGAGGACCAACCCGTTCTTCAGTTTGATATTATGTTTGGGTCATTCCCTGTTGTTAGTGAACTTAGCAGCGCACCTGGGCAACCATGGCGGGCGGAAGGCCTGTCTCCCTATCAGCAATACTTCGCTGGCTTCGGGCAATTTGTCTCTCCTGGGAACGGTCAGCTGACGGTGCATCAGACAGATTTCGCATTTGAGGGGCGAGAATTGGATTTGAGTCTTTCGAGGATATACATTCCTACGAGGATATTCGGACAGCAGCTGATTGCCGAAGACTCATGCCCTTATACGATATCCTCTGGTTGGAGACTTGATCTCCCGTGGGTAGATTCCTTGTATGTTCACCTCACAGGGGGGCGGCAGTACTTGATTAAATGGAATGCCGATGTTTTCGAGAATCACAATGGAGAACACTTCAAGCTTGTCAGAGACACTTGGCCCTCGTTGAGTTACACTCTCTACACGAAGGACGGACTCACCTATACATTCAACGAGGACGGATTGGTGGCCAAGATCGAAGGTCTGGCGGAAAATGCGATGGAAGAGAGCAGAAACAAGATACTATTCGAATACGGTGGTGATGGAACTCAGATTTCGAAGATCACCGATACTGTCGGTCTGGAAGCGGAATTCGTATATGGTGACAACCTGGAGAGCATCACATATCGTACTAGGACGGTTCAATTTGGCTATGATGGCAATGATTTGCTCACAACTGTCACCGACCCCATAGGCAGAATAACGACCTACGAGTATGAACCGGGATATCCATGGCTCTTGACCGCAATCAACTACCCCACTGGAGGGAGGTCCGAATACTACTATGAATCGGACAAGATGGGCACAGAGACAACAATCTACAGAGTAATCAGTGAAAGATTCTATGATGACATGACATTGGTGAGGAAGAACGATTACCTTTATGAAGATGTAGATGGAAGAGTTCTATTCGCGAAGATTTCACACTACGATGGGACCGAACTTATGGGTCATACGGAATCGTCATTCGACCCTGTGCTGGGTGGAATGAAAACGGTCAATTTCGATGAGTCACATGAAAGGATGAAGAGTGGCAAGGTCTGGTTTGGGGCAGATGGAACACCTCAGCAGTCAGATGTTTTCCTAGATCAGTCCACAAAACTGAACTACTCGACGTACAGCATGTACGATGACTGGGGTAACGCAATCTATCGTAGAGACTCTGTTGGTCATGAGAAGCATGCAAGCTACTTGAATACGAAGAATAGAAATGGCTGGTTCAAGGGCGGGTTCATGAGCTTCTACGAATCCGGCGGACAGAAGACAGGAGACTATGGCGTCTTCTATGATGATTTTCTGGACTGGGACCTATCTGATTGGTCAATCGACTCTTCCGGCGGTGAGGTCGAACTGGACGGGGATACGTATCTCATGGATTCCCCTTCACTGAAACTCTCAACTACAATAGTCGGTTCAAAGACGAGTGCATCACACAGTATTTCCAGCCCCGCGGTATTCTTCGAAGCTTTGATCCAAACTAGCGAAAGAACGGAAACGACCCCACACTTCATAACCCTCAAATCTCAGGGAGTCGAAAAGGTGAAGATTGAATTCGATCTTAGTGGGTGGATAATGTACTGGGATGGATCAGAAGAGAAACCTTTGATGTACTACTATGATTCGACCTGGTACTGGGTCGGTATCTATGCTGATGTTCAGGGCGGAGATAGCGGAGTATACGATCTGTGGATTGGTGGGTCCAGGAAAAAGACGAATGTTCAGATGTCAGGTAGTGGGCAGTCAGACATCGACCTCATTGAATTCAAGTGCGGTGACGGCGTAAACCCCAGGACAGGTACAATGTGGATAGACAAAGTCAACGTCTATAATGGAGAATCCCTAAAGATCTCTGGGTTGTCAGCTGGAGAAAGGATTGTGCTACTTAACCAATCACAAGAGACAATCGTTGACGATCGATTCGATGGAGGCCCGGATTGGGAATGGAGTTGGATTCCAGCGTGTTTGCATGCAGCAGTCGTGCTCGTATTCTCAGAAGACGGAAACTTGGATTACGTCTCGCCTTTCAAGATAGCTTACCCTTCACATCTGGTCTATTCGCCACCTGCAAGAACCTTGCACCTTACTACAGATAAGTCAGGATTCCTTAGAACGAAGAACGATCAAGGCCCGTACGTTGATGACAGTCTGCCTCCCAATGCAGTTCCTTACGAGTATAACGACATTCCTTTTGATGAGGCTTGGGTGGAAGCCCCTCTTCCCGTAAGTGGCTCCCTCAGTCATAGCAGTGCTGTGTTTGGAGAGTATCATTCGCATTCGTTCAAATACGCGTCAGAGGGAATGACTCCCGCCATAGGCGACTTCCATATTCAGTACATTTATCTGCCAGGTGGGGTGGCCCCAAGGCAAATAATGATTGGCTATTGGATGGATGTTGTCGGATCCACCTTTGTCTATTGGGGAGAAGACCTGATTACCGAATATCCGGGTGATCCTGTGGGAGACCTGCCATCCTCAATGAACAGATGGCTGATGTTTATTGTCGAATCAGGGGAAATCGGCACAGCGGGTCAAAACGTCAATGGAGTCCACTATGCTCTCTACGGTGGGACCGCTTTGTGGGATTATTCCGCGCTAGGAGGACCCGAAACTGGGATAATAAGGATTACCGGCATTGTGGGAGAGAAAAATGTCAAGCTTCTTGACCCTGCTGGAAACACTATTGCAGACACATTATCTTCGGGAGGCAACGCTGTTCTGGACCTTTACTCTGAAGGCATCAATGTCTTCCCGATCAAGGGATATTTCAGGATCGAAGAACATCCCAGCGGATCACTGATCTACGAGAGTCCGGTTTTTGATTCGCTTTGGGGCGGAGACGAGTTCAGCTATTCCGCTCCAACGAATTTCTATCCCAACGAGGTAACTGCTGAAATTCACTCTCTAGTGGCAGGTTCCTTTGAATGGCAGGACGGTCCTGAATCTCCAGATCCTGTTCTGATGGAGGCATGTTACAAATACGGGAACACTTTGGGAGAAAGGGCTCGTGTGACGCAGACAAAGACGCTCCATTCTGGCAGTTGGATCTACGAGGATTATGAGTACAGTGAGCATGGCAATCTCATTAAGTACTGGGATGCAAAAGGCCACGAGATTCAGTATGAATATGAGGGAGGACAGAAAAAGAATGCATTCCTCACGAAAGAGTTTGAGATTGTTGATGGTGTCATTATCGAGACCCTCTACGACTACTATTTTGATGAGGAAGAAGAAACTGGAGAACTCAAGTCTGTTGTCAATCCGAGACTCTACATGACGGAGTATGAGTATGACGGCATAGGAAGAGTGAGGTTCGTACGTCATCCCGACACATCATATGTGGAATACGAGTATCTTGACACAACGAATCAAGTCATAATCCACAATGAAAGAGGCAATCGCATAAGGCAGACCTTTGATGGCTTGGGAAGGCTTGTCAAAGAGGAAAGGCTGGAACCAGGAGGCCCACCCTACCAACCCTACTCGATTGAGCAATACGAACACAATTGGCTTGGCAAGGTCACCAAGCATGAAATCCTAGTTGATGGAGTCTGGTACGATTGGACAACAGAGTACGACTCGATGGGGAGGAAAACCAAGCTGTACAATCCTGATGGTGACTACCAGATAGTCGAATATGATGACCTCAGCAGTTTCGTGACCTTCGTTGACGAGGAAGGGCACAAGAAACTGTTGTCCTATGATTATGGAGGAAGATTGATTTCCGTCAGGGAATACTACAATGCAGCTACAGGAGATTACCACGAGACCTCATATGAATATGACGAAGTTGGAAATCTGAAGAAGACCATCTTCAACATTAAGAGGGAGGGTCCTGTATTTCAGGAGATGATAGAGTATGACTATGACGATCTGAATCGTCTTGTGGAAATAACATACCCAGATGATGTGCCGGTGACTTCTGAAAGCTGGGAATACGATGACCTTGGCAATGTGGAATTTTACACAGACAGGAACGGCAACAGGATGGAGTTCGACTACGACGAAGCCTCACAACTGAAAAAGATATGGTACCCTGAGACCGGCCACTATCAGGAATACACCTATGACGAGAACGGGAATGTCCACAGCATATCAAAACATGAATTCTCTGAGTATTTCGATATTGTCAATAGCTATGACAACAGGGACAGGTTGATCTCCCAATACATCGAGAATAATGGAGGATCTGTTGGATACTCAGGATTTCTCTATTTCGACTATGATGACGTTGGAAACTTGGAACAGATGACCTATCCAGACGGATACTTCGTCACCTACGAATATGACCCGTACGAACGTGCAGAATTGGTGAAGGACAACTTGGGCGTCACAATCGCTGAACTGACCTACGACGAGGATGATGCCATTCGTGAGATTACCATTAATGAGAACGGGGTGACATCGTCATTCAGTTATGATTCTGTCAGAAGACTGCAGAGGATTCGTGTTCAGGATGATATCATTCCGCCCAACACATTCTTGGACATGAACTACCAGTATTACGACAACGGTGATGTCAATTACATAACCACACCCGACTATGTCGAAGAATACCAATATGATGAACTGGGCAGGCTCGTTCGGTATGACAGATCCGGTGATGTCACCAAGCTCGTCCAATACGAGTACGACAGCATTGGGAATAGGATGGAGGTGAACGACCTTGATACTGGTTTGTCGACCTACTACTACGATCCATACAACAGGGTCAGTGGAGTCGATACAGATCTTCCTCCTGAGAGAATGGTCACCTTCCAGTATGACTTGAATGGGAATCTGGTCCTAAAGGAAGTGGATGTTCAGGGATACGATCCCGTCTTGTGGACCTACAATTATGATTATGACAACAATCTGAGGCAGGTCGTAAATGATATTGACGTTTTCGAGACATACTACTACGACGGACTGGGAAGGAGGATAGGCGCCGAACATGGGAATCCGGTGGCATCCGGGAAGGCCTATGTCTACGCGGAAGGTAGTGTGGCGTATGAATGGGACCCGTACTCTCGGACGGGAATGAAGTATCTGTTCGTGAACGGTATCCTGATCGCGAAGATACACGATGATACTTCCAAAAACTACTATTTCCAAGATGCAGCGGGGAATACGAGGCTCATTCTGGACGGAAGCAAAGTGCCCCTCTTCAGCACCAACTACAAACCCTTTGGTCTTGAGTTTGTGATCGGCTCTGAAACTTACAAATATTCTGGAGAACACTATGATTCAGAGACTGGACTGTACTACTACGGCGCTAGGTTCTATGATCCTGAGCTTGGAAGGTTCATCACTGAAGATCCTGTTGAAGGGTCAGGATACATCCCGCAATCATTGAACCGATACGTGTATGTTCTGAACAATCCCCTGAGATACAATGACCCCAACGGGGAACTCATATTCCTTGTCGCCTTTGCGATATTGTTCTTTGCTTGTGTCGGTCTAGGGGCCGCTTCGGTGTTCATTCCCGAATTCCAGTTTGTGGCTGACCTGTTCTTCATGGTAATAGGATTCATACCCATTTTCGGAGACATTCTGGCTGCCGGCTACTTCCTCGCACAGGATGCTGTACGATGTGCTGGAGGTGATTGTGATCCGCTTTCAGTGGGAATAGATCTGTTCGGGCTAATCCCTCTGGCTGGTGACATAGCGAAGTATGCGAAGACTGGTCGGTATGTCGACCTGCTACCGTTTGCGGGGAGGCTTGCGGGGAAGAGTGACGAAGTTTCAAGGGTCGCAAGAGGCGGCGTTGATAAATATGGAAAGTATGCTTATAAGAGTGACACCGTAAGATGGACCAAGGGCGCAGGTCCTGAAGTTGGAGGACCACCCAACACAATGTGGGTGAGGTTGAAAGATGGCAAGCCTGCGCACCTTATGCGCTACGACGCAGAAGGAAATATGATGTGGCGAGTGGATATCTCAGGAGGTCCGCACAAAGGCTATCTGACACCTCATGTGCATATCAAGCATGATCAAGTCTTCGGTTATGTCGATCACTTTATAAAGAGAACATATAATGAATTCAAACGCTTTTGGTGATTTGCATGGTTGAGGAGCAATTGGTGGTGCTGTTGACACTGAGTAGTTCAAGTTGGGAGTCTACGCAGGATTTGGCTTGGCGTGTCCACAAACTTGCATGCTCTGAGGGATACTGTCTTCATATGGGTGCAGTTACTCCTGGGACTCTTCAAGGTTCTGACGGTTCTCCGTTCGATGATGAATTCTGGATTGCGGGCCTTGTGGATCAGGATGCTTATCGATTGATGTCGGAAAGGATGCCCACGCTTGACGAGAGTCAGGCAAGACTGTACTTTCGTTTCCTGGAATCCCCAGTCGACAATGAATCCGGTGCAGCTGCAGCCAGAGAACTTGACCTGTCTAAATCAGACACGTTTGAAAAGGGAACTCGAGATGGACAAAAACTTGCAGAAGAAATCAATATCTTGCGATTCCTCAAGACCGTGTGGGATTGGCCTGAAGTTGTCGATGGAATCATTGCTGCTTTCACCTGGGAGTTGAGTTACCCAGATCTCAAGGAGCATACATGTACACTGGAAGAGATGTTTGAGGATTTGACCACTTGGTTTGCCCGTGATGGCAAATGGCGTGACAAAACCTACTGTGTCAGGAAGTAGTGACCTCCCGCGAATCAAATAGGTAATATGTTTCTCGAAGAAGGCAAGAGAATTGTCTGTAATGGCCGACGACTACCCACTCTCCTTCCTCAAAACCTCTCTGATGTTCGC
>CP070767.1:147783-159348 GCA_020345725.1 Methanobacteriota archaeon
AGGGATATCATGTGAGATTTGCCAACGAATATGGTCTCTATGAGGGGGAGTTGGAGATTATTCCGGAAGACTACCCTGGACTAGTGTTATCCCTAATCGAAGAAAACGATTCAAACGTTTACTTCTTCGGGACAAGCACTCATGATTTATATTTCCTGGATTTTGGAACTTGGAATGAGCAAAAGGCTTTCATCAAGCGCGAGATGGGCACTCTAGTTGAGAGCCTTGGTTTGGACATCAACCTTGACGAGATCAGTTACGGCGATTATGACTTTGCAACATTGGATCATGAAATGAGAACGTTCTTCTTTTTCGTGTTACTGGGTGCAGTTGTGCTAATGGGTATTTCAGCATTCTATAGGAAGGGTATATTGATTGAGAATTTGTATAGAAATGACCTAACGACCTTCTTTGGATTTGCTTTGACTTTCGTGGGCATGGCTCCTGTCCTATTGACCGGCACAACTATGTTGCTGGGTGGAATCTTTAACATTTGCACTTCAATCTGCTTTGTGGTTCCGATGATAATAGTGGTCTATGGAGTGATACTCCTTAGAAGGTCAATTGCCGGAGTAGAGAATTCTAAGCCTCCTTCAACAACTTCAACCTGAAGATGTTCTCCCTCTCCATCTCCTCCAATCTCATCCTTATGAAAGCTTCAGCGGCTTTGAGGTCGGGTATGACTCTGAACTCCAAAGCATTGACCCTCCTCTTGGTCTTCTCAATCTCGTCCAGTAGTTTCCTCATCGTGGTCTCCGCCTCAGCTGCAATGATTATGTCCTCCACAAGGTTCTCGAAGGCCTCTGCAGCCTCATCAATGCGAGCGGATGTCTCGATGATTCCGTAACCCCGCTGATCCAATCTCTTCCTGACACTCTTCGCATCTATCTGAGGGACCACAATACCCATTACGTTCTTTGTAGAAAGCTCCATACTGGGTTTCTCCAAGAGAGCTAACGCGGCAGACTTAACGCCAACAGCACCCTCAATGGCTTCTGCAATGGTCATTTTCTGTCTAGCAAATCTGTACTTCTCCGTTATCCGTGATCGTATCTCCTTTGCCTTATCCAGAACTTGGAAGAACTCCATAATCAGGCTGTCTCTCTTCATCTTCAGCAGCTTGTAGCCCTTCTCCGACAACTTGATTCTCTTCTTCAGTTCAAGAAGCTCCGATCTTGTGGGTTTGAATTCTCTGAGCGCCAACTACTTCGCCTTCCTCCGAGCAGGGTGATACTTCTCTATCGTCTCCCTGTCGATTTTTGTGAGCATGCTCTCATCCACGTGTCCGAGCAGAGACCAAGCAATCTCAAGGGTCTGGACAACATCACGGTCTTCTTCTCTTCCTTGTCTTACGAGTTCTTGTTCAAATATATCTGCGAAATCCAATAATTTTCTGTCCCTCTCGGACAGGGCTTCTTTGCCAACAATGGCAACCAAGCCTCTCAGATCTCTACCCTCTGCATACGCAGCATAGCATTGGTCAGAAACCTGCTTGTGGTCCTCTCTTGTCTGTCCTACTCCGATTCCTGCATCCATCAACCTTGACAAAGATGGTGAAACGTCCAATGGAGGATAGATAGCCTTTCTATGTAGTTCTCTGGAAACCACCAGCTGGCCTTCCGTTATGTAGGCACTGAGGTCCGGTATCGGATGTGTGATGTCATCGTCAGGCATGGAGAGAATTGGAATCTGAGTGATTGAGCCTTTCTTGCCCTTTATCCTTCCTGCTCTCTCATACATGGTAGCCAGGTCGGTGTACATGTACCCAGGATATCCTCGTCTTCCGGGAACCTCTTCTCTTGCAGCTCCAATCTGTCTCAAAGCCTCGCAGTAATTGGTGAGGTCGGTAAGTATAACAAGAATATGGTAGTCATGCTCGAAGGCCAAGTATTCAGCTGCCGTCAAAGCCATTCTGGGCGTAATCAGTCTCTCAACTGCAGGATCGTCCGCAAGATTCAGGAACAACACGGCCCTCTTCAACGCTCCAGTCCGTTCGAAGTCCCTCATGAATATCTGTGCTTCCTCGTGAGTGATGCCCATGGCCGCGAAGACCACGGCGAACGCCTCTTCCTTACCTGGAACCTTTGCCTGTCTCGCGATTTGCAGAGCAATCTCATTATGAGGAAGACCCGAACCTGAGAAGACAGGAAGCTTCTGACCACGAACCAGTGTGTTCATTCCGTCTATAGTTGATATCCCCGTCTGGATGAATTCCTTTGGCGAATCTCTTGCATAGGGATTGATGGCAGAGCCTATGATTGGCAAGCGCTTCTCTGGTATGACAGGCGGACCTCCGTCCAATGGATCTCCGCTTCCTGAGAGAATTCTTCCCAGCATGTCCTTTGATACATTCAGTTTGGCAGTCTCGCCTAGGAATTTCACGCTTGAGGCCTTGTCTATTCCCGCAGTTCCTTCGAAAATCTGGATGACGACCAAATCCTTTGAGGTATCCAAGACCTGTCCTCGTTTTGTCGTGCCATCTGGAAGGGCGACTTCCACGAGTTCTCCGTAGCCAACCCATTCCGTCTTCTCCACAAAGACAAGGGGGCCGGCAATCTCCGTTATAGTGCGGTATTCCTTGGTCATGTGGTCACCTCCAGGTCCCGGAACTCCTTCTCCATTAGATCGGTGACCTTCTTCAACTCCGCCTTGAAATCTTCTTCGAACTTTAGCTTTCCAAGCTCGTCCCTGGACTTGAGATACGCGATGTCCTTAACGGGAACCTCTAGTGCCAGTGCTTTCGTGGCTAGCGCTGAATACTTCTTTATCATGTCAAGAAGGATGTATTGGTTTTCCAACTCGCAGAAAGTGTCCACCCTATGGTAGGCATTCTGCTGTAGGACGAATTCCCTGATCATCCTAGCAACCTCCAGGGTAAGCTGCTGCTCCTCGGGAAGAGCATCAGAACCGACCAACTGGACGATTTCCTGGAGTTCGGCCTCGGTCTGCAGGGTTGCCATTGCCCATTCTCTCAGTGCAGACCAATTCGGATTCACCTTATTGTCGAACCAGTCCTTCACGATTGGATTGTAGAGGCTGTATGATGTCAGCCAGTTAATCGCGGGGAAATGTCTCCTCTCTCGTAGTTTTGTGTCCAAAGCCCAGAACACTTTGACGATACGCAGTGTCCCCTGTGTAACGGGCTCGGAGAAATCACCACCAGGAGGTGAGACCGCACCCACAACAGAGACGGAACCTTCTTGTCCGCCAAGAGTTGAGACTCGACCCGCTCTCTCGTAGAATTCTGAAAGTCTAGCTGAAAGATAAGCAGGATAACCTTCCTCTCCAGGCATCTCTTCCAGTCTTGAGGATATCTCTCTCATTGCTTCCGCCCATCTACTGGTACTGTCCGCCATAAGGGCAACGTCATAGCCCATATCCCTGTAATACTCCGCCATTGCCATTCCTGTGTAAACGGACGCCTCTCTCGCTGCCACTGGCATGTTGCTTGTGTTTGCAATTAGGACGGTTCTCTCCATCAAGGGCGCGCCTGTTCTCGGGTCCTACAGTTCCGGGAAATCGGTCAGAACCTCTGTCATCTCATTTCCTCTTTCCCCGCAGCCTATCTAGACCACTATTTCTGAATCGCACCATTTTGAAAGCTGATGTTCCGTCACAGTTTTGCCAGTGCCGAATCCACCAGGTATGGCTGCCGTTCCGCCCTTGGCCAGCGGGAAGAACATGTCCAGGACCCTTTGCCCAGTGATTAGAGGAATGTCAGGCATCAGCTTGTCCTTACTAGGTCTTGCCACTCGAACCGGCCAGTTCTGCATCAATGAGATTTTTGACCCATCCGCAAGTGTGCAAACAGGATCTGTGACGGTGAACTCCCCTTCCTGGATGCTCGATATCTTTCCGCTCATTGTCGGAGGTACCAAAATCCTATGTTCCACATGTTTAGCTTCTTGGACATTTCCAATGATTTGACCGCCAGTGACCTCATCACCGGTCTTTGCAGTAGGCACGAACTTCCATTTCTTCTCCCTGTCCAGACCCGGAGCGGAGACCCCTCTCTTGATGTAGTCTCCCATTTCTTCCACAAGTACGGGAAGTGGCCTCTGTACGCCATCATAGATACTTCCCAGCAATCCAGGTCCAAGTTCCGCCACCAAAGGCGCTCCTGTATCGATTACCTTCTCACCTGGTTTGATTCCGCTTGTGTCCTCATAAACCTGAATGATCGTCTTCTCTTGCACAATCTGGATAACCTCTCCCATCAGCAGTTCTTCGCCCACTTGCACAACATCATACATCCTTGGATTGATGCCAGTCGCCGTCACAACGGGTCCAGCAACTCGATAAACCTCTCCAGCTCGTTTCGCATCGGTCGGTTCCATCCTGGGTTCTTCCATTCCTGTTTCCATTCTACCACCTAGCCAGTCTTATACAAATCGACACCAATTGCTCTCTTAACCTTAGTTCTAAGATCTTCCTCTTCCTCCTCGCCCACTGATATCACAACGGGCTTGGGGCTATCTATCAACTTATTTCGGAAAACGGCAGAAACCTTTGCCAATGATGAAGCGTGAACAATCAGAACGCCCACGTCCTTGTCTTCCATAACCTCAGTGATCTTGGTCTCCAGGTTCTCATCCGGGACTACATAGGTCTTCCTCACACCAACCAGTTTGAAGCCAAGTATGAAATCTTCATTTCCAACTGCTGCCAGTTCCATTTCAGATCACCAAGAGTTCCTTGATAACATCGGTGCTCAGACCTTCATGTTTCCCTCTGGCAATGATTCGGATATTCTCCACTTCTCTCTCTTTTCTGGCGAAATAGTCCAGCACAGGCAGTATGGATAGAGGATGGATGTGCGAGTGTTTGGAGGCCCACATGAGTATGAACTTCTCCAGTACCCTGACAGCCTCGTTAAGACCCTTCTGTTCGATGTCCTTGAGGACGGGCAAGAGCACTGAAGCGTACGTCGTCCCCTTCAATTCGGCTTCCAGTTGATTCATAGGCGTTTCTATCATATCGTTCAGATCCGCCTTGGGTATCTCCAGTCCACCAGCTATGAAGACATCCCTCTCGAGCTCGGCCTCTTCGAACCTGACCCGAAGCAGAGTCTTGAGGTTGAGGATGTCAATCTCTCGTCCTATGAAACGGCGGAAACGGAGATTGGGCTCCGTGGTCGGCGGGACTGCTTCAAGAAGGAAGGAGTAGTACCTGTGCGACAGAGCATCCTCGAAGGGTGCCAATGAACCGGATTCCTTTACCTCCTCATCGACCTGTTTGAGAGACTCCCAGTAGATTGTGCCCTCCAGACCATCCACTATCTTATCGATGGTTTCCAGTTCCAGCAATTTCTGAAGGTATTCAGTGGTGAAGGACCCCGCAGGTATGATGGTCTCCCATATCTCCTCATTCGTAGCTTCGCAGAACCTTCCTCGCAACAGGCTCTTGATGTTCTTCACGTCATATCGATCCAGATACCTCGATATCATCGTTCTGAGGTTTCCTTCTGAGAACTCGAATATCTGAGTGAACACCTTTGCCAAGTTGTTCCTGGTGGCCATCTCAATCAGGTCCACACCTCTGTATTTGGTGCCCAGGATCACGAGCTCTTCAGCATACTGTCCCTCACCTATGGACCTGGCTATCTCGGTTATCCCCATCTGGAGGTATCTCATGTACATCTCTCTTGCCAGTAGAAGTCTCTTCTTCGCTTTCACCCTGGCGCACACGTAGGGATAGTTCCCGGTCTCAATGGGGAGTGCGGAACGCAGCTTCTCAAAGGCCTGCTTGAAGTCTGTCATTTCTCGCCCCATAGAAGATATGAGACGTCCCTGATGGAGTCATCCCAGATTTCCTTGAGTCTGGTTTCATATCTCAGATCGATTCTTCTCTGACCGTCCTGGCTTTCGATCACAAATCCACCCATGCAGTCAATCGTTCCAGAGTAATTGGTCCCAACTAGGGACTTGACAATCCCTGCGTCCTTCTCGTTGCTGTAGACTCTGCCGGTTCTTATCTCGTCCTGGTGCTGAGCCACAAGGGACCTGAGCAGTGTTTCGTTCTGAGGCAAGTCCTTCAACTTGGAGAGTGCGCTCTCGTAGACCGAGTCAAGCACCTCCTTCTGACTGCCAAGCACGATCTTCTTGGATTCCAGCTCTGCTCTGGCAATCTCCTGTGTCTTCATCCTTTGGATGATGTCTTCGGACTCTCCCGTCTTCTCAAGCATCAGCTTCTGTCCTTCATCCTTTGCTGACTTTAGTTGCCTGTTCTTCTCATCCTGTCCTTCCTTGATGATCGCCTGGGCTTCCGCCTTTCCAGTCTTGAGAATGTTCTTTATCACTTCGTCTAGTGACATCGTCTCTTCGCCCTTACTATGTTATCTTGCTCAACAGCAGAAACGCAATAGCAAAACCGAACAACACGATGGTCTCTGGCAAGACCATGAACACTATTCCTTTACCGAACAGCGCTTCGTTCTCCGCCATCGCACCTACAGCTGCGGCTCCAACGACTTTCTCAGCCCAAGCTGTCGCCATAGCTGAGCCTGCCATTGCAATCGCAGCCGCCAAGGCTACTATTCCGCTTCCTATATCTAATGCCATTTTCAGACCTCCTTAGACACTGTTTCTGCCTTACCGAATGGTTTGAACTTGAGTCCGTTACCTTTGAAGAACTTCAGGAAGAACTCTACATAGTTCAACCTGATCGCCTGGATGCCTGATGATATCGCACCCAAAACGAATACAACCAAATGGGAGAGTACTAAGAACACACCACCTATCACGAGTCCTACTATCCCTCCTCCTAGGAACCAGGGCAATAACATCGAATTGAATGCGTTTGCAGTCGCGCCCTTGGCAACCGCAACTCCCGCCAGCCTGGCATAGGAGACCATGTTGGCGAGAAGGCTTATTGTTTCCACGACCCCAAGCGGACCCTCTCCGACCACCAAGAAGATGATTCCAACAACAAGGAATATGATGGCGATATAGGAGATCGTCCAACCTCCTAGCACAAGACCCCAGTCAGCAGGAAATGCGATGTTCAAACCTATTGTCTGCCCTACAGTCTGAGGCAGCTCCACAAAGAAAGTTGCCACACTTGGCGGGTAATCCCTCATGTAGGCCATGACAATTATGAGCGTGAAGAATCCTATCAGAACGGAGATCCACCCAACCTTCGCCAATGCGTGCCTCTTGTTGTGCTTGACCTCGTTTATGAAACCGAAAACGTACCCGATACCCAAATGTATGAACGCGGCCACTATCGAAAGGAGGAGAAGGTTCACCACATCATGCAGTTTCTCGAACAGAGGGAACTTGAGGGTGATGAATCCGAACTGAACCTCCATGTGCTCGAATATCGGGATGCCGAACGCATCACCGAACACAAACAAGCCAAAGAAGAGCGCGAACAGTCCGCCCCAGAACATGATAAGCATTAGATTCCTGAAATCAGGCATGCCCTTCAGTTTGCTTTGAAGGGCCAGTGCCAGAACCATCATCATTACTCCGTACCCTATATCTCCGATCATGAACCCAAAGAACAGTGGGAAAACGAAGAACACAATGGGCGTGGGATCAAGCTCGTCACTGTCAGGTGTGGAGAACATGTGAATCAGGAACTCAACGCGGCTAACTGGCTCTGGATTGTCCAACAGAACGGGAGACTCCTCTTCCTCCTCCTCGATCTTCTCTACGTACAGAGTTCCAATCCTGTCCAGGCCAGCCTTCACCTCGTCATACCGTTCAGTTGGGATCCATCCGTCCAGGGCGAAGGAGTGCTCTGTTGTGCAGCATCTCAGTGGCGCCTCAGCCTTCTCGACCTCTATGCTCAAGAAGTCTTCTGCTGATAGGAGAAAATGGGCATGTTTCTCTCTGAGCGTGTTCAAGGTCTCCTGGCTCTTCTCCAACCTCTTCTCAAGACCTTTCTTCTCAGTCTTAAGTTTCTTGATTATACTGGAAGGCAGACCTTTGCCCTCTGGGACATCAACGGCCACAAACCCCCTGTCGCTGAGAAAGGACTGGACGTTGGACGCTTTCCCCTTGGGAACGAATAATGCGATAAACTTCTCATGGCCGAAGAGCTCGAAGCTCTTCACAACACCTGAAAGCCCCTCAAGCCCCTTGCTGACTCTTCCGGTGAAGACCTGGAGGCTATCATAGCCACTGTAGAGTTCTAGTGTCAGAGGGAAATTGGAAAATGGCTCAAGGGACTTGATGCGCAGGTCTATGGCACTGATTCGGGACTCTATCTTCTTCCTTGCGTTGTCCTCATCGGATATCTGTAACTCCAAGCTGGTGATCTTGCCACCCACATCGCCCTCCACCGGGACTTCCTTCTTCTCCTTCAATTCATCCAGTTCAAGTATGCTGGAAATCGAGCGGAGCTTTATGAGGCTGTCAGATGCGGATGCAGACTTCGCTGACGGCTTCCCCATCTTGAAGGTCTCATCTTCCTCGAGGAAATCCAGAATGTGGAGAACCTCTAGTGAGTAGAGAGCGTCAACCGTGGGATCCAGAGAATCGTGGGGTCCCACGATGAGGACCCTACACATCTCTTTCGGTCGAAACAGCTACTACCCCCTCCTCGAAGCGCTTCAACAAGAGCGAGGCAGCTTCGTCCATCTTCAACATACCTCTTTTTCTAATTGCTTCTGCTTCCTGTTGCCCTTGCTTGAGAATCTTGGACCTCTTGGAATCAATGTCTTTCTTGCCAGTATCTATACGCAGTTTCAGTGCGTTTTCAGCAGTGTGCCTTGATTCATCCTGAATCTTGAGGACTTCCCTTCTTGCCTCCTTTAAAATCCTATCCCTTTCGGAAGTTGCCCGATCCTTCATCTTCTTGACTTCTAACTCCGCCTCCTTCACCCTGACCAATGCTTCGGTCTTCTTCATCGAACCCATTGGGTAATTCGGATAATTCACTTAAAGGTTTCGTGAAACTGACACTTCCAAGTGTCCTAGCCAGATATCGAAAATCTTCGGAAATCGCAACCCACTTGGTTGTCATCGTCAATGCGTGTTATTTCAGATTACTAACTATGTAGAATGGTGTTGTAATTCAGTCCTCGGGCGGTGCAATCCCCAAGCCTATGCCGATCGTTTCTAGCATGTCCTCAAAGGTCCCAACCTTTGGTATCAGCTTCACCTCTATCCCCTCTGACTCCAGTTTTCTCATTGTCGCCTGTGTCATTGCGGCCACGATTTTGTCATTGAGAATATCTATGATTTTGTCCCTGACTCCCAGATCGTCCGCTATCTCCAATAGATTGGTCACCGTCAGGCTGCTGGTGAACGCGAAGATATCGATTTCCCTTCTTATCGCACTCTGTATCAATCTTTTGGACTCACTGATATCTTCAGGCATCTCCACAGAGTACAGAGGAAGGACGTGAACGTCCGCACCCATTGTTGCGAGCCCTTCCGCCAAGGACTTGTTGCCCTTTATGCTGGTGAGTATCTCGATCCTGCGTCCCGGAACATCGTATTGACTGCCCAGGTAGGAGATTAGGCCTTTAACAGTTATGACAGGAGGGGGATCATCCAGTTTCAGATTATGATCCCTGAGCGACTTGGCGGTTTGGTCACCAATCGCCATCAGAATGCAATTGCCGAGTTGCTCCAGGAATCTGTCTTTTGGAACGTAGGACCCAGCGTTCTCGATTGCGAACTTGATTGCATTTTCGCTCATGAAAAGGCACAGGTATATCGAGCGGTTGGACAGCGCAACAAGAAAATTGCGGAACTCCCCGTTTGTGACCCTCCTAATCTCTATCATAGGCGCGCCTATCGGGTCGAATCCAAGATTCCTTGCCGTCTCCATAGATTCAGGGAGAACCTCTATCGGACGCATCAATGCTATGCGGTTCAATTGTCCTCACCAGTTGTCCATTCCTTCTGCAAAGGCCAGAGAAACTCGTACCTGGTTTCCAGTTTCCATCGGTATATTGTTTGGAGTATTTGCCACTTTCTCCAATCTTTCAAGGGAGGAAAACAAGCTTGTTATGAAGTTCGAACATGGATTATTAGGTTATCGACAGGTATGGTGCATTTGAGCTTTGATTCTTGCGATATCAGAGACAAAGATAACGAAAAGCGGTAAATATAAATATTTTTACGACATTCAACGTATGGGTTGTTGACATGAAGAACTCCAATCCTGGGAACAAGGGGAATTCGGAACTGGCACAGAGGTGGGAAGGTCTGGACCTAAAACTCTTGCCTATCGATCAAATAGACATTCAGATACTCTCTATGCTCAGAATGAACTCCAGAGCAGCAAACATCGAGATTGCCAGAGAACTAGGAATAAGCGAAGCTACCGTCAGGAGGAGGATTAAGAACCTCGAACAGAAAGGCATCATCAAGGGCTACAGTACCTATGTGGACTATCAGTTGATTGAGAATCCTGTCAAGACGTACGTCCATCTCGGTGTGACCAGCGAAGCCCGGGATGAGGTGGTAAAGAAGATTTGCGCCCACGACAGGGCTGTGGCAGTCTACCGCGTCACAGGCGACTATGAGATTCTCTGCGTAATGCTCTTTGTGGACATGTCCGAGATGCAGTCTTTCATAGATTCCTATCTCAAGATGGAAGGGATCAATAAGGTTAAGACACAGATCGTCATGAGCCCGTACAAAGGTGTTCCTTGGACTGGGGTTTAGGACGATTTCGTTTGATGGGTATTTCGGATTTCTTTGGGAAGTCTGCCATCCTGTGATGTAACACAATCCTGATTCAGTCTTGTCTGCAATATCTGAGGGAATGAAATGCCAATCAATCGTCTTCTCGCCTCATCTCAGGCAAACTACTTATACCCACATTCCGATTCATTTTGGATGAGCTTAATCACGACCATTATTAGCAAAGGGCATTAGGCCCTACCATTGCTTGAGCTCATACTATTTTCTCGTTATTGGAGGAATCTGTTATGGAGAGGAGAAAGTTCTCAAGAATCGACACATGTCCAGACTTCAAGGATATGCAGAAGAGATGGCTCGGGTATTGGGAGGAAGAGGATCTCATTTCTGAGCTAATTGCGGGGAACTCCCAGAGGCCCAATTTCTCATTCGTAGACGGGCCGATTACTGCTAACAATCCGATGGGCGTACATCATGCATGGGGGAGAACATTGAAGGATGTCATTCAGAGGTTCAAAGCAATGTCGGGCTTCAATCAAAGGTTGCAAAATGGATTCGATTGTCACGGCCTCTGGGTTGAGGTGGAAACCGAGAAGGAACTCGGCCTCAAAACCAAGATAGACGTCGAGAACTATGGCATTGGAAAATTCTCGAGCAAATGCAGGGACCGAGTGATGAGGTTCGCAGCGAAGATAGAGGAACAATCCAAGACACTCGGTCAATGGATGAACTGGCCAAATTCCTATTTCACCATGTCTGATGAGAACATCGAAACGATTTGGCATTTTCTCAAGATTTGCAGTGAGAAGAACATGCTCTACAAAGGTTCAAGAGTAATGCCTTGGTGCCCTCGTTGCGGAACATCGCTTTCTCAACACGAACTCATGGATTCTTATCGGGAGATGATCCACAAAGCTGTATATCTTAGGCTCCCAGTCGTAGGTGAGAGTGACTTATACTTCTT
>CP070767.1:159448-179114 GCA_020345725.1 Methanobacteriota archaeon
ATACCTGGAATTCATACTGGCAAGAGGTGAGGACAAGGCCAGAACAGATTTCGAGAGCTATCTTCACGATCAAATCCTGTCTGAACTGAGCGAAACGGATGAGAGTACCCTCAGGAAGTTGTGCGTACACAGATATCCAGTTTCCCCAGAGGCGGTGCAAGGAACCAGCCCATTGGTGCTAAGAAACCTCACAAGAATGCTCCTAACAACCGAGGAAGAGGGTACATACACCGTCAATCCATCCATAAGATACGTGATCCATTCAAGACTAGATCCCCAGCAGAGCAAAGAAGCGCACAGCCTGGCAGCAGATTACTACCTGAAATCCGAGGACGATTTCGAGAGGTTGCACCATCTGAGAGAGGCTGGGAGATACCCAGAGGCAGCACGGCTATGTTTGAAGAAGGGCGAGGAACTCTCCAAGGCGGGCAAGAGCCAAGAAGTTCTGGACTACATAGAGATTCTCCAACCAAAGGTCAAGTACACAGAAAGGCTCTCTCAACTCAGCAAGAGTATCGTCAGGAAAACAAGAAATGCATGAAGAAGGGCGAGCCAGTCGTTTCTGCCGATTAGATAAGTATACAATAGTTTTTATATAGGTGTGCCACATACTAATCCGACCGTGGTGGTCAAAACAGGATGGGATGAGGACCTGTTTGGTACTGAAATCCTTGTTAACACCTAATTGGAGGAAAAATGATGAAAGGAACCAATACTGCCAAAGTTTTGGCAATGGGCATTGCGTTTGTGATCGCTCTAGGGGTACTGCCCCTAGTTTTGGCTGACGACAACTTCATTAACCCTTCCGTTTCAGTGTACATCAGTCCTAGCGGATATCCCACGAGCATATACCCGTCTCAATACCACTTCATACCCGGAGACTCAGTGGAAGTGAACCTTCAGAACACGAACGATGGTCAGGATGGCGAGGATGACATCTATGACATAATCGTCCTTCCGAATGGCGACAACGATTGGGCCGACCGTGTGAAGATCATTGACGATCTTGCACTCGACGACGATGGCATGGCCTCGGAGGACATTGACGGAACAACAACTGAGAATCTCAGAGACGGATGCTATGACGTGTACGTTGGACGTGGAGATTGGATCCAGAACAGTGGTGATGACACTGGCACTGGTATCGACAACTGGTACGACAGAGATTTGAATGCGTTCTGCATAAAGCTCTACACAATCCAGGCAGAGACAGCCAGCAAGGGTTACATCCCGGGTGACACTGTTAGGGTGTTCTACTCCGTAGTGTCCCTAAAGGACGGGTCCCTGGTGTCAGAGGACACCTTCCCAGGACTGTCCTTCGATGATCTGGAATGGGGTGTCTGGTCCGAAGACGGCGAGACCCACGAAGAGAGTGAGAACTTGGATGAATCATCTGGTTTCTTCGAGTTCAAAGTCTCCAATAGCGGGACAACAAGTGGCTGGTATTGGGTTGGAATATTCGCCAACGGGACCTTCGGAGATGAGAGAGAGGACCAGAAGTGGCTTGCGGCAAATCAGTGGCCCAACGACTTCACCATAGGCGATTTGGACCTGACGGTCAGTGCTGACAGACAAATCTACCAGCTAGACAGCGTCGTTCAGGTGACCGTTGTGACGTTTGTAGACGGTACGACTGTTCCAGAGCCCGAAGTTGAGGTAGAAATCGAGATAATGGAGGGTACTGGAACTGGAGCCGATCCAATCAGTGGCTATGGCGGAGAATTCCTGTCAGATGCGGCTGGAAAGGTCGAATATGTGTTCAGTCTTCCAGACAGCGACTTCGATGAGGATATGACATACACCGCCAGGGCGAGCGTCAAGAAGTGGTTGAAGGAAGACACTGATGACGACACCTTTGACATAAAGGCCGGAGGCAGAACAATAGCCGTGGATATGATCTTCAACGAAGAGGTCTACACAAGTGGCGACACGATTCAAATCGATGTTCAGACAGCCTTGCCAACAGGTGCAAGCGGTGTTTCGGCCTACTCCCTGAGGATACGAGCTGGCACCCAGACCATGTGGCAGGAGGTCAGTAGCAGCAACATCTTCACATACGACATTCCGGAGAACTTCGAAGGACGGCTGGACTTCCAGGTCAATGTGTACAACCCTGATGGTGACTTGGGACAGGATTCAGACTACAAATATGTCAGGCATGTCGTTGTCCTGATAAACGCGGAACCGCAGCTATACTCGACAGGTCAGACAATCACGGCCAACTACCAACTGATAAGCAACCGCGTGGAAGCAAATGAAGAGCGCTACTACTTCTATATCGTCACGGACCCCGTGGGCAACATTGTCCTTGAAGGAGAGGTTGTGAGCACAGCGAAGACAGGAAGCTTCCAATACACAGTTCCAGACGTGGCTGCGTCCTACTACAATTTCCGAGTGGTCGCCAACGTTGAGATAATCGTAGGCAGCGACAAATACCGAGTCTCGGAAGATGCAGTGGATCAGGTCTATCGAATATCCGGCTATGACCTGGAAATCACTGTGGACAATGCGGCCGTTTCACCTGGGGATAGAGTGACGATACACTACGAGATTACACCCAGAGGCGACGAAGGTCTTCCGGATAAGTTCAACTTCAACTACGGAATGTCAAACGGACAGGTATTCACCTGGCAGTCAGACAGTGCTAGCGGAGACATATTCTACACCATACCCAGCGGCGTGAACGAAGGTGACGTTGATTTCTATGTGAGTGCATGGGACGGAGACTGGAATTGGGTCGGTGGCGCGGACGAGGTACTGCGCATCCAGGAATCACCCAATCCCTTCGAGTTCGTCAGACTCGGTGATGTGCCTTTGATCAGCGTGATTCTGCTGATTCTGGTCATCCTGCTGATAATCATCATGCTGTTCAGGAGACCCTCAGCTGCACCACCGAAGGAAGAGCCAGAACTAGGGCCACCGGCAGAAGAAGCACCTCCTCCGGAAGAAGCTGCGCCCATGGAGGATGCCGGACCACTGTCAATAAACTGCAAGTCCTGCGGCGCGGCAATCGAGATAACCACATCCAAGAGACCAATAGAAGTGATGTGCCCCTCTTGCGGCGAAACAGAAATGGTGGAGTAAACAACTACCACCTATCTCCTTATTTTTTTCAGGGCTAGTTCCAGCTTTCCTAACCCTTCTTCAATAGTGTCCACTTCCTTAGCGAACGCCATGCGGAAGTATCCTTCGCCCGCTCTTCCGAAAACCCTTCCCGGGACGACCACAACCTCTCCTTTCTTGAGAATCTTCTGTGCTAGATCCTCTGATTTCATGTCAAAATCATATTTTGGGAACACGTAGAACGTTCCTTCTGGGGCCGTGCATTCAAGGCCTTCGATGGAGTTCAATCCCTTGACTATGAGTTTTCTCTTCTTGTTGAGGTCCCTCTGCATATCCCTGATGAACTTCTGAGAACCTGTGAGAGCAGCAACACCACCCTTTTGCACGAATGCTGGCAGGCATGTAATGGTATGTTCCTGCAGTCTTCCAATGGCGTCAATTATCAATGTAGGCGCAATCATCCACCCCAACCGCCAGCCGGTCATTGCGTACGTCTTAGAGAAACCATTCACGGTGATTGTTCTCCTGGCCATGCCTCGCATCGTGGTAACGGAGATGTGCTTCCCCTCGAAGACCTGCCTCTCATATATCTCGTCACTGACCACGAAAAGATCGTTCTCAATCGCAAAATCAGCGACCATTTTGAGGCTTTCCCGGGGGAACACCGAACCAGCGGGATTGGATGGCGTGTTCAGCATCATCATCTTTGTTTTCTTGGTGACCAATCGCTTGAGTTCCTCCTCATCCGGTCTGAAATAACTGCTCTTTAGCTTGTAGAACTTGGGCCTTCCGCCAGCTGCATAGACCATGTCAGCGTAGGATACCCAGTATGGGTCTGGAATTAGAACCTCGTCCCCGTTGTTCAGAAGCGCCACGCAACTGAGGTATATGGCGAACTTGGTGGGCGTGATCATCACATTCTCGATCCCGCACCTTATTCCGTTGACCTCCCTGCTCCTCTTTACTATCGCCTCTCTCAATTCTGGCAATCCCTTGGGGGGACCATATCTGGTGAGACCTTGGTCCAGGGCCTTCTTGGCGGCAGTGACCACATGCTTGGGTGTGGGAAGATCCATTTCCCCTATCCCGAAGGATATCACCTTCTTGCCCTTGGCCCGAAGCTTCTTGACGGTCTTAAGTAGTTCCAGTGTCCCCGAAGGTTCGATAAAACTCATTCTCTTAGCGAACATCGAAGACTACACAATAGCAGGGAGAGATAAAGTCTTTCTCATTCCCCGATAAGAACAAAGCAGAACTCAGGACGCTATGCCCACGACCTTGATCTTGAAATGAAGCACCTTTCCAGCCAGCGGATGGTTGAGGTCAATTGTCACCGTCTCTTCAGTGACTTCCACCACCACTGCAGGAATCTGGAGTCCGTTGGGCAGGGTTGTGACAAGCATCAGGCCCGGCATCATCTCTTCGCTATCTGGTATGCTCTCTTTGGCTATCTCCTTGACCATCTCGGGGTTGTGATCACCGTATCCATCAGACGGTTGAATCTCAAACTCCTTTTCTTCTCCCTCTTCCATTCCCATCACGGCATCATCAAAACCCTGAATAACTTGCTCAGCACCCACTTCGAACTCTATTGGCTCACCCTGTTTCTCGGAACTGTCAAAGACGGTTCCATCATCCAGACTCCCTTCATATTCGACCTTGACCATATCTCCTTTTTTCACTGGCATGATATTGACTCCTGATAATCGAAAAAAACAAGCAGAAAACTCATTTTCTACGATTGGGTGCCGACGTGGGTTTGTGGTATATAACTGTTTGGCTCTGATTCACTTGTGTGCGAAATAAGCGACGAGAGGGTCGCCTAAACTATCAATCTTGGCAAAACCGAAACGCTCGAACTGGACAAGCTGGCCTTCTTCCGCATTCTCCAAATTCTTCTCGCCATATCCATCTGTAACAGATCCATCCGGCATGACCACCTTCACGTTCAAGTATTCATGAACCCACTGGATCTTGGGGATGTCCTCCACCTGCAATGACACGAATTCGGACCTCTCGTTCAGGAGGATGTTGCAGAAATCCTTGAGGCGTATCTTCTGTCCCTTGTTCTCCTCGAAATCCTCCCGTGTGATATACACGGTTCTTCCAGCGGCCAGTTCTTTCATACCCCTCTCTGAGAACTCGGGATGCAACGGAGCTTCAACAGACTCAATCTCGGGCAGACCTTCGATCTCCACCTGGACTGGGTCTGGAACGAAGAAATACCTGTCCGCCTCTGCATCCACCAGCTTGCGGTTCTCTGCATACAAGTTCTCTGCTGGGACCTCAATGTCCACCAAGCTCATTCCGAAACTCAGTACGAACTCCCTGACTGCTTCTGGTCTGAAGCCTCTCCTTCTAAGAGACTGTATGGACCATGTCCTCGGATCCGATATCCCTGTGAGGGCACCCTTCTCTATCTCTCTCCTGACCTGGCTCTTGCTGAGCTTGATGTCCTTGAACCTCATCATTCCGTAGTGTACAAACTCGGGACCCTCCACCCCAAGCAAATCCCAGATCCACTTCTCCATAATGTCCTCCATCACCAGCTCTTTTCCTCTCAACACGTGGGTAACTCCAAGCAGATGGTCGTCCACAGCCCAAGATAGCTCCAACATGGGCCAAACCTTGAACCTGTCTCCAACCCGAGGATGTTCCCTTCCAGATATCCTGAACAAGACCCTGTCCCTGAAAGCTGGATCGGGATGTTTCATGTCCGTCTTAATTCGTACGATAGCTTCGCCTTCTCCGTAGTAACCGTCCAGCATCTTGAGCCATCTCTCCTGGTTCTCCTCAACGGTTTGATTGCGGTGATCACACTCTTCCCCTTTCTCCCTCAACGATCTCAGGGTTTCCATGTTGCATTCGCAGACATATGCGTGACCTTCATTGATCAGCCTCTCTCCCCACTTGTAGAAGTGGTCCATTCTGTCGGACTTGTGTATCGTCTCGTGGATATCTACCTGGAGCCAGTCGAGGCCTTCTTTGATATATCCGTACGCTTCAGTTATGGGTAGCTTCTCTTCAGACCCTATCGTGTCGTCATAAACCAGTATGAGCTTTCCGCCGTACCTTTTGACATATTCATCGTTCAGTAGAACCATCCTGGCGTTGCCTATGTGCAGGGGGCCTGAGGGATATGGAGCCAAGCGCACGACCACTTCTTCCTTCACATTTGGCAGGTCTGGCAGTTTGATCTCCTTCACACCTTTCTCCTTAACTAGGAGCTCGGGTGCTACCTTGCTCAGCTCTTCCGTTTGCTCGTCCAGAGCAAGGGTGTTTACCTCCGCCACAATCTTGTCAACAAGAGCGCTGACCTCTTTTGCCTTTGACCGTAATGATTCATCATCGGCCAGAACCTTTCCAAGTACCGATTTGGGGTTAGCTTCTCCCTCATAGAATATCGCGTTCTGCAGCGCATACTTCCGAATAAGAGAATCGAGAGACACGGTTGCGGAATAGGGATTGAGATATTTAGGATTTGGTCGGATTCACGGAGAGGTTCGGAAAAATCAGAAATACGCGTTGACCTCAACGCCTGCCTTTCGGCCAGCTTCTTCCGCAATCTCCTCCAGTCTTTCAGGTGGGATCACCTTGATGTTCATATCCGGGACGGGTCTTTGAGTGCTGTAGATCTGGGCTTCGAGAGGTTTCAGGTCGGAAAGAATGCTAATCCAGTCATCTAACGGTTGGCCTATGTGGTTCTGCAAGGGTCCATCAAACAACACTGATTGAGTTCTCAGTTTGGCCAAGGCTTTGGAACCTTCTATCAGTTTCTCAAAGCTAGCGCCTTCACACGGTTGATTGATCCTCTCGAAAAGATCATAGTTTCCGGCATCCAGCTTGATTATCGGCACGTCCAGTTTCTTCATGGCTTCCAAGATGTCTGGGAACTGAAGAGCTGTTCCATTTGAAAGGGCTGCAGTCTGAGCATTTGGCAATAACTCGTCCCTTGATTCAATGACAACATCAACCAGTTCCGCAAAATCAGGGTGTAGAGTGGGCTCCCCGTTGCCCGAGAACGTTACGTAAACGGATTCCTGATGCTCCTTCATTCCCTGTCTGAGAGCTTCTCCGACCTCCTCAACAGTTGGAAACCCCTGGGCATCTGGTCGAAGCGTAAGCACGGCCGTTCTACCGTACTGACAATACACGCAATCGAATGAGCAAACCTTCTTCCCAAAGGGGATGACGTTGATCCCAAGTGACTTGCCGAGCCTTCTCGAATTGACAGGGCCATACACTATCGTTTTCTTAAGTTCCAGCAGCTTCATGTGAGGCAACCACTCCGATTGAGAGCTACCGATAAATATCTTGCCATCAACCATCTATCACAAAATTGTTATACAGAAATTCCATAGTCCGCAAGGAGGGGAAACCATGTCTCTGAAGGCCTATATCGAAGCATTTCCAGAAATCGAGGTCATCGATGAAGAAGTCAATAGAGAATACGAAATCACCAAGATGCTCAAGGAAGACCCCACAAAGCCCATCCTTTTCAACGACCTCAACGGATTCAAAGCGATAGGCAACCTTTGGGGCACGAGAGAGAGAATGGCGAAGGGTCTGGGTTGCAAGGAAGAGGAGATGGTCTCTAGGATACTGGAGGCGATGAGGAACCCTATTCCGCCCAAAATTGTGGATGATTCACCCCTAATGAAGAACAAACTGGATGAGTTCGATCTCAGAGAATCCCCGATACCGAAATGGTTCCCAGGAGATGGTGGGCATTACATAACATCAGGAATAGTAGTGGCTGAACTGGATGGAAAGAGGAATCTGTCCTTTCACAGGTGCATGGTCATTGGTGAGAACAGGCTCGTGGCCAGGGTGGTTCCCAGACACCTCTTCGCAATGCACAAGACGGCAAAGGAGAGGGGAGAGGAGCTGGAGATAGCCATTGTCATAGGCGTGTGTCCCCACATACTCATCCCGGCAGGCATGTCCGTCGGATATGACACGGACGAACTGGAGATAGCCAGCGCCCTGAGGAAAATAACGGTCGGAGAGGAAGTGGACGCGATCGAGATAGAGAGTGGCCTAACTGTCCCAGCATGGGCGGAGTACTGTTTTGAGGGAAGGATTACTCACGAGACCGCCGAGGAGGGACCGTTCGCTGACATTACAGGAACTTATGACATAGTAAGAGAAGAGCCGGTCATTGAAATAGACAGGATATACCACACGGACGACCCGGTATTCCACGCTCTCTTGCCAGGCGGGTATGAGCATTACTACTTCATGGGAATGCCCAGAGAGCCAGTGATTTATGAGGCCGTCAGCAAGGCAGTGGCAAAGGTGAAGGTGGTCCGTTTGACAGAAGGAGGTTGCTGCTGGCTTCACGGAGTGGTTTCCATTGAGAAGCACAAAGAAGGGGACGCAAAGAATGCAATCCTGGCCGCGTTCGGAGCACACCCATCGATGAAGATGGTCACGATAGTGGATGATGATATTGACGTGTATGATGACAGACAGGTAGAATGGGCGGTTTCCACCCGATTCCAGGCACATAAGGACGTTGTCATGATAGAAGGAACGAAGGGCAGCTCGGTCGACCCCAGCAATGAAGGATTGTCCACAAAGATGGGATTGGATGCAACAAAACCGTTGGGCAAGGAAGGGTTTGATAGGGCAACGCTGGATTGAACAATTGCCACGCTGTATAATCGTATATGAAACCTTATATAGACATTCCATAATAAGTTAGAATGTGGCTTTGATAAGGCATTTCTTGTTAGTGCTCTCAGTGATTGCCATCACTTTGTCTAGCTTCACATTCTTCGAGATTCGTGATGTGAGAGAAGAAGCTATCAGCAAGTACGTGGAGGGACCGCTGTTGCACCCTCCCAACCCAAGCGTATATGATGAGACGCCTTTCGAACAGGGGCCATCCCCCGTGGTGAGCCTGGGCACCAGAGCGGATCCCATCGAGAGAGTAATTACCCTTCTAATTGATTTCACCGATGAGCCAAGCGCCCGCGGAGTGAACTACTTCAACACCTTCCTTTTCGGTTCCGGCACGGGAAGCATGTATCACTACTATCGGGAAGCGTCCTACAGTCAGACATCGATATCGGGTGATGTTGGGCCCACCTGGTACAGCAGTTCCCACAACATGGCATACTATGGAAGGGATTCGAGCGGTGGTGTGGATGACTTCTATGGACCTATCTACCGGTTGGTGGTGGAAGCTGTCCAGCTGGCGGACTCAACTGTCGATTTCTCGCAATACGATCTTGATAGTGACGGGGTTGTGGACAACCTTATAGTCGTACACGCAGGAGACAGCCAGGAATCCAGCTTCAACACTGATGCCATATGGTCCCACAGCTGGGCGGTTGTGGACGCTGACCAGAGTTCTCCAGGTATACAAGACTTGAACACGAACGACGGGGTCCAGGTGTACAATTACATTATGCTGTCCGAGCATTCTCCCCTTGGCGTCTTCGCCCACGAGTTCGGACATGCCTTGGGACTTCCGGACCTGTATGATACCGACGACTCTTCAAAGGGGATAGGAGAATGGGGGTTGATGGGCGGAGGTTCTTGGCTAGGCTCCCCGGAAGGAAGTAGTCCCTCTCTTCCATGTGCATTTTCCAAAGTGGAGCTGGGATGGGTCAGTCCAACAGAGGTGAGCGAGGCTTTGATATCAGAGGGCATCGCATCTGTCCGTAGCACACCCACCATCTACAAACTGCCTATCAGAGATTCAGATGGTGAGTACTTCCTTGTGGAGAACAGGCAGAGAGAGGGATACGACTCGGCCCTACCTGGAGACGGTTTGCTCATCTGGCACGTGGACAAGGACATGCCTGACAACAGCAATGATGATCACAGAATGGTAGACCTAGAGGAAGCGGACGAGGCTCAAGGTGGTGAAGATCCAGAAGAATCGACCGACCCCTGGAAGAGTAGCAGTGATGGCTTCCACCCGACATCCGAACCTAATAGCAATGCCTACGGAAACGAGAGAACCGGCTGGAGGGTCAAGAACATTGGGGCCTCGGGCCCGGTAATGACAGCAGACATATCAAAGCAGGTCCTGGACGAAGTGGCCATCATCTCAGTTCAGGCAGACAAGTTCATTAATTCAGGCGATAACGTGAACATAGAAGTGAATGTCACCAACAACGGAGCCAGACCGCAACCGAGGGTTCCAGTGAACCTCACTATATACTACCAAGAATGGGAAGAGCAGAACGCCGTCTTCTGGGATGAGATAATCGTCTCTGACATGGAGACGGCAGATTTCGAGAAGGTCAATTTCAACTTCCGACCCACAACCACAGGGAGATACATAGTGGAGGCAATTGGCATACTGGCAAACGATGAGATTCCTGAGAATAATGACAGGATAATTCATTTCAACTGCAACGTGCTCTACTTCTGGGATGACGTGGAGGGAGGCAATATTGCTTGGACAACCAATACCAGTTCGGACAGGTTCAGATGGGACATCATCGATGAGTACCCTGTTGGAAGCTACAGTCCCACCCATAGCTGGCATTTCGGTCTGTACAACGGGACACTCTCACCAGTTAACAGAACCGAGTTCACCATGACATCTGGAACCATCTTCATCCCCTCGGCTTCGGATGCTCATGTGATAATGCATCACAAGTACATCTTCGAGAGAGAGATCGAGCTGGGAGGACGCAGACCGGCAGACCAGGTGTCGGATGTGGGCAAGCTAGAAGTCCATGATGGAACGAACTGGATTGAGGTCAATCGATGGGGAGACGCTTCTCAGGACAAAGTTCAGATCGATTGGAGGATGGAATCCCACGACATTTCCAGCTACCTCCAGCCAGGAGGAACTTGGGTTAGGCTACGTTTCACCGTTAACTCCATAACCAAACCTGTAGGCGAAGGCTGGTGGCTCGACAACATTGGAGTGGTGAGAGAGGAGCCCCAGCACGGACTGGTGTTCAAGGTCTATGGCAGGGAGAAGGTGGTGGAGGCAGGTTCGATTGGGACCTTCCTTTTCAAGATGGTGAACGTGGGCGATTATGAGGACGAGTTCGAGATCACCCAGGATATGGCTCTTCCCTCAGGATGGGCATACATATTCACCGACAATGCGACCCAGACAGGTAGCCAGACTCTGACGATGCCACTGACCATAGATGAATCCGTGCTTCTGTACCTTAAGGTCAGGACATCTCCAGAGGCTGATAGAGGATCCAGGACCAACCTGACGGCCGTGGCAACATCACTATCCGACAGCTCGGTTTCAAAGGAACAGAACGTCACGGTGCGAATCGCAACGAGCCTGTTTGACATAACCCTCGGAGAGTTGCTTCTAATCATACTGCTCATGTTCATCATGGTCCTGCCAATAGCGTTCATTGTGGACCATCTGAGGAAGACAAGGAAGGTTTATAGGTAGCCAGCCCATTGACCTTTTGTGTTTATTGAGCATCCCCTTCTGAAAGCAAATGCCATTGAATCCAGGGCTTACCAGGTCAACATCGCAAGGTCTTGTTTGACTCGTTCGACCTTAGTGGTTTTGCCCACCGGGATGGGGAAGACGATAGTGGCGCTGGAGGTAATAGCCGAGGTGCTGAGGGATAGAGGGGGAAGGATTCTGTTTCTCGCGCCGACCAAGCCCCTGGTGGAACAGCACGCAACAACCTTGAGGGAACTTCTGTTGAGGAAGGACATAGCCATCTTCACAGGAGAGGTCAAGCCAGAGGACAGGTCCGAGCTTTGGAAGGAGAACAAGATCATCACGTCCACACCCCAGGTGATAAAGAACGATCTGGAAGCGGGTAGGATCAAATTGGACGATGTAACGCTAATAATCTTCGACGAAGCGCACAGGGCCGTTGGTGATTATGCCTACGTATTCATCGGCGAGGAGTATAGGAAGAATGACGGACTTGTGATGGGTATCACCGCATCACCTGGGTCATCTGCGAAGAAGATACTTGAAGTGTGTGAGAATGTTGGGATAACCAGCGTTGAAATCAGGACTGAGTATGACCCTGACGTTGTCAAATACGTTCACGATATTTCATTAGACTGGATAAGAGTAGACGTACCAGAGGAACTGAGGTTTGTCATAGAACTCCTGAAGAAGGCCAGGGACGGTCAGATCAAGCAGTTGAGGAAGTACGGATACCTCAGGACGGGCAGACCGATGGTGACCACCAAGGAGCTGTTGAATGCAGGGAAGAGGATACAGGCGGACCTTAGAACAGGAAAGAAATTCCAGACATACCACGCCTCCACTGCTCAAGCGATGGCGATGAAGATAAACCATGCCATAGAACTGGCTGAAACACAGGGAGCGGACTCAGTGAGGAGCTACTTCGATCGCCTAAACCAGGAAGCGAAGTCCAAGGATGCATCAAAGGCCTCCAAGAGGGTATTGAAGATTCCGGAAGTAGAGAAGGCGGCAAGGGCATGCGGAAAGATCTTTCTGAACGAGCCAAAGATGATGAGGGTGCAGGACATCGTCAGTAACCAAATCAGCAAGAAGAAGGACTCGAGAATCATAGTATACACCCATTACAGAGACACCTCAGAGATGGTCACAAAGAGACTGGCAGCATCGGACGAGGTCAGACCTGTACGATTCGTTGGCCAGGCCACAAGAGGACGGGACAGAGGTCTGAGCCAGAAGGAACAGGTGGAGATGATAGAGGACTTCAAGAAAGGCACCTACAACGTACTGGTCGCGACAAGCGTTGCGGAAGAAGGTTTGGATATTCCATCAACGGACATGGTGGTTTTCTACGAGCCGGTACCCTCGGAAATCAGGACGATTCAGAGGAGAGGCAGGACGGGAAGGAAGATGCCTGGCAAGGTAGTTGTCCTGGGTTCCAAAGCAACAAGAGACGAGGCGTACTTCTACTCTGCTCAACGAAAGGAGAAGAAAATGCACATGGAATTGGAGAAGCTTCGCAAGGAATTGAAACAGATGATTTTCGTGGGTGAACCTGGAGGGAAGATGTTCGAACAGATCGGAGAGATAGAGAAACCGTACGAACCGCTCGGGGAACTGCTGGTAAAGGAAAAGGAGCAGAAAAGAGTGGTTTCAAAAAGGAAGGGGCAAACGACCTTCGATGATTTTGGGGAATAGCTGGAAACCTTTGTAGCCAATTTGCTAAACACTTAAGCCAAGAAGGTATATTCTCAAAGGAAATGACTGAAAAGGAAGAGGGGGACAGGGAGGAGGTTGAGGATTCCAACAACTTCAACGACCTGCCACCAATAGAGGAGCCAGTGCCCGGCAAGGACATGACAGTAAAGCAATTGGTCGAGTCCATGGGAGGGATGGCTTTCAACGCAAGGAAGCTGGCGAGAGCGGCCCGCATTTGGCTTCGTGCTGTCAAGGACGAAGACACCAGGATCTACTTCACATTCGCAGGGGCAATGGTACCGGCAGGACTGAGGAGGATTGTGTCGAACGCAATGGAGAAGGGGCTGATACACGCGATAGCGACAACGGGTTCCAACATGTCCCACGATGGTCTGCAGGCTTACAACAGGCCTCACAAGAGAGGCTTTGAGGATGTGGATGATTCCGTACTCAGGGCTGAGAATCTACTGCGAGTATACGATGTGTTCATTCCCAGGGAAAAATGGGACGAATACGATTACTGGCTGGAGGAACAATTCTATCCAGATTTAGCTACCCGCCTCAGCAAGAAAGAGGAGAACAATTTGGGCAAAGTGGTGACCATCACTCCCAAGGAGTTCTTCCATGAACTGGGCAAGTGGTTCGCTGAGGAAAGGAATGATGACGGCATACTGGCGACAGCTTACAGAGAGAATGTACCCATATTCTGTCCCGCATTCACGGACTGCACCTACGGTGTCACCCTTGAGGTCTCAAACAGGCTCCATTTGAGCAAGATGGGTTACTCACTCAGGATTGACCAGACCCGGGGCTATTCACAACTGGTGGATGATATGGCTGCGGCAAAGAAGAGGGCTGTGGTGGTGATCGGAGGAGGCACTCCCAAGAACTACGTCTTCCAGACGAGTGAAGCACTGAGCGAGAGGGGTCTCGTGGACGTGTTCCCCTTAACGGATGAACAGCTGGAGGGCTTCCATTATGCGATTCAGATCTCCACGGACATGCCTCAATGGGGTGGACTGAGCGGAGCCACCTTGAAGGAGGCAATAAGCTGGAAGAAGGTGGATGTGGATGCTCGAAGATGTGTTGTCTACTGTGATGCCACGATTGCACTTCCCTTGGTCATTCAGTATGTCTTGGACTCGCTGTGAGAGAGCTTTCGACGACAAATTACAGTGCATTCACAGTGGGTTAACAGAAATAAACTGGCCAACACCAGCTTTTCCCACTACCCTTAAATATCATATTCCATATCTATTGAAGTCTGACCAGGAAGTGTGGAATTGGCAAGAGGTCTGTACGCAGCTAGGAAACTAGCAAAGACCCGGAAGAAGTTCCGGTGGAACGATCGATACTACAAAAGGAGAATGCTAAAACTCCGAGAGAAGTCCGACCCACTGGAAGGTTCGTCCCAGGGCAGAGGCATCGTTCTGGAGAAGGTTGGAATAGAAGCAAAGCAGCCCAATTCCGCAATCAGGAAATGTGTCAAGACCCAACTCATCAAGAACGGAAGGCTGATAACAGCTTTCGCAGTCGGAGATGGGGCAATCAATTTCATAGATGAACATGACGAGGTTCTTGTGGAAGGTATTGGGGGGAGAATGGGGCGTTCCTACGGAGATATCCCGGGCGTCCGATACAAAGTCATCCAGGTGAACGGAGTTTCTTTGGATGAACTGGTTCGAGGAAGGAAGGAGAAGCCCGTGAGGTGAGGGTGACTTTATGGCAAAGAAGAAGGAAGAAGAGGTTGCCCACCCTGAAGAGAAGGAGGAGCCAGAAGCCCCGGTTGCCGAAGTGAAGAAGACTACGAATACTAAGAAGGTCAAGAAAGCTCCACCAAAGAAGGAAGAAGCCCCTGCTGAGGAAGCCGAAGTGGAAGCTCCAGAACCCAAAGAAGAGGTAGCACCTCCCGAAGAACCGCCAGAGGAGAAGGTCGAGGAGACTCCACCGGAGAAGGTAGAGGCACCTGCTGAGAAGCCAGAAGAAGCACCTCCAGAACCCAAGGAAGAAGTGGCTCCGCCAGAAGAGCCGAAAGAAGAGGTTGCGCCTCCGGAAGAACCGACAAAGGAAAAAGTTGAGGAAGCTCCGTCAGAGAAGGTTGAGGCCCCTGTTGAGAAGCCAGAAGAAACACCTCCAGAACCCAAGGAAGAGGTGGCTCCACCAGAAGAACCCAAAGAGGAAGCTGCACCTCCCAAAGAACCGCCAGAAGAGAAGGTCGAGGAAGCAACCCCAGAAGTGGTGGAAACACCAGCTGAAGAGCCGAAAGAAGCCCCTCCGGAGGTTGTGGAAGCACCACCAGAGGAGGCACCTCCCGAAAAAGCGGTAGCGGAGAAAGTTGAGGAAGCTCCAGCTGAAGAACCCAAGGAAGTCCCTCCGGAAGAAACGAAAGTGGAGGAGGCACCACCGGAAGAACCGGAAGTGGAGGAAGCCCCTCCAGAGAAGCCTCCGAGGAAGCCAACTCCGCCCGAAGACGTACCTCTACTTTTCGACAAGTATGATTTCACCGAAGTGGAGGTTGCAGATCTGGGGTTGAAGAGGTACATCAATCTAATACCGATAGTCATCCCTCACACCGGAGCAAAGCACGCCAACAAGAGATTTGGAAGGCAGAAGGTGAACATAGTAGAACGGCTGATCAACAACACGATGCGTACGGAGAGGTACACCGGCAAGAAGTCCAAAGCCTACTCCACCGTCAAAAGAGCCTTCGAAATCATAGAGAACAAATCCAAGAAGAACCCAATCCAGATGTTGGTAAATGCCCTCGAGAACGCGGCTCCCAGAGAGGAAATCACAAGGCTCAGGTTCGGTGGTATATCCGTACCCAGGGCGGTAGACATAGCGCCCTCCAGAAGGCTGGACATAGCGATGAGGAACATCTGCAAGGGGGCGGTTGCATCCAGCCACAAGAACAAGAAATCGATAGAGGATTGCTTGGCTGATGAGATACTCATGGCTGCGAACGAGGATATGAACTCATTTTCAATCTCAAAGAAGGAAGAACTGGAGAGGATTGCGGTCTCCGCACGCTAGACAGGTGGTTTTATGGGCCGAAAGGAAGACAACATAAAGAAAGCTCAAACCCTGATGAGAAAGACGGAATTCATTCGGAATATTGGGACAGCTGCGCACATTGACCATGGAAAGACAACGCTATCAGATAACCTGATTGCTGGTGCTGGCATGATGTCGGAGGAACTGGCAGGGAAGCAGCTTCTACTTGACTATGACGAGCAGGAGCAGGCCAGAGGCATAACGATCAACGCTGCAAACGCATCAATGGTCCATGAGTTCCGAGATCTCGAATATCTGATAAATCTGATAGACACCCCCGGACACGTGGACTTTGGTGGGGATGTTACCAGGGCGATGAGAGCGATAGACGGTGTAATCATCGTCGTCTGTGCGGTAGAGGGCGTAATGCCCCAGACCGAGACTGTCATCAGGCAGGCTCTCAAGGAGAAGGTCAAGCCCATACTGTTCGTGAACAAGGTGGACAGGCTCATAAACGAGCTGAAGGTGGACCCCAAGGAGATGGAGCAGAGATTCTTCAAGATAATAACCGAGGTAAACGACAGGATTAGGAAGCTAGCCCCGGATGACCTGAAGGACGAGTGGATCGCGAACGTGGAGACGGGTGCTGTTGCTTTCGGTTCGGCATATTACAACTGGGCGATATCGGTTCCATTCATGAAGGAGACAGGGATGACCTTCAAGGACATCTACGATTACCTTGCGAACGAGGACCAGAAGACGCTGGCAAAGAAGGCTCCCATTCACAGGATCATTTTGGACATGGTCGTTGACCACATGCCCAATCCGTTGGATGCACAGAAGCTGAGGATAACTCAGATATGGCACGGCGAACTGGATTCACCATTGGGGAAGTCTATGCTTGACTGCAACCCCAAGGGGGACGTGGCTCTCATGGTGACCAAGATAATCATGGACCCTCATGCCGGAGAGGTGGCCATTGGCAGATTGTTCAGCGGAACGATAGTGAGAGGTCAAGAAATGCAGGTCATAGGCATGCCCAATCCCAACAGGGTGCAGAGCATAGCTCTCTGTGTGGGTGATGACAGAATATCCGTGGATGAGATAATTGCCGGAAACATAATCGCTGCTTCGGGACTCAAAGATGCGATAGCTGGCTCAACGGTATCTTCGAACGCTGGAATGGAGGCATTTGAGAGGATAGTTCACTATTCAGAACCTGTGGTGACGGTCGCGATAGAGGCCAAACACATGAAGGATCTGCCCAAACTGGTCGAGGTTCTTAGAACAGTATCCAAGGCAGACCCATCAATTCAAGTGGAGATCAACCAGGAGACTGGAGAGCATCTGTTGTCGGGGATGGGAGAGCTTCATTTGGAGATTACAGAGTACAGAATCGTCAATGAATACGGTGTGGAGATCACATCGTCCGAACCTATCGTGGTGTACAGAGAAACGGTGGAAGGCAAAGGGGGGCCGTTCGAAGGCAAATCCCCGAACAGGCACAATACCTTCTATCTCGAGGTCATGCCACTGGACGAGGACATCACCGATGCCATTCTCTCGGGCGAAATTCAGTCAGACGGAAAGGTGAAGGACGCCAAGAAACTGGCAAGAGAACTGCAAGACATGGGAATGGAGAAGGTGGAAGCCAAGGGCGTTGAGTACATCTACGGCACGAACATGTTTTTGGACGTGACCAAGGGTATTCAGTACCTTCACGAAACCATCGAGCTTTGCAGGGAGGCGTTCATGGAAGCGATGAAAGAAGGTCCACTGGCCAGGGAGAGATGTCAGGGCGTGAAGGTCAGATTGGTGGACGCGAAACTGCATGAGGACAGCATCCACCGAGGGCCAGCACAGGTGATTCCGGCTGTTCGTTCCGCAATCTATGGCGCAATGTGTCAAGCTGGAAGGGCACTACTGGAACCCAAGCAAAAAGTCTTCATCAACGTTCCTCAGGATATGATGGGTAATGCCACCCGAGAGATGCAGCAGAGGAGAGCGGTCATTGAGAACATCGGACAGGACGAGGAGACTGCGAACATCGATTCAATAGCTCCGGTGGCGGAGATGTTCGGTTTCGCTAGTTCGATACGGAGTGCTACCACTGGCAGGGCACTTTGGTCTACTGAGAACTGCGGATTCGAAAGGCTGCCTAGAGAGCTGCAGACCGATATCGTCAGATCGATCAGAGTCAGAAAGGGTCTGAAGCCAGAGCCGTACGATGCGTCCTATTATGCTCCATAAGGGCAAGTTACCCCAGAAACCAGAGAAAAGCTTTTGAGTATTGGTCAAGATAGGCTATTCAATGAACCCAGGAGATGATGCTGAGGAATTTGAGATTCTACCATACTCTGATGATTGGTTGGAAGGATACCTGGATCTTTCTGAGCAAAATGACTCAAGAGATCCGCTATATGGGAAAGAGTTCTCACGAGAGGAGGCGAAATCGGGCCTGGAGTATCAGCAATCGTTGGGAATCATCAAGGCACATTTCGTTGCTGTGCTAGGAAATCAGATCATCGGAAGTGTGAAGGCAAATATGCCCCCAACATGCGGTGGCGATACAACAACAGCCTGGATGGGACTGATGGTTTCTCCGGGACACAGAGGAAAGGGTATTGGGACAAGATTGATGCATAGCATCTGCGAGGAGATGGCATCCCAGGGAGTAGGATGGTTAGAGATTGGAATGATGGACACCTGGGAAGATTGGATTCGTTTCCTCAAGAGACAGGGATTCATACCCACGCCTGAGTTGCGTACCGCCGAAGTCGTTCTTGCATCTGATGTGGCAATTCCAGAGGAGAGACCTGATCCAAACATATCAATCCGCCCAATCAGACTGCCAGATGAAACGAACCAGGCCGTCAGACTGTTCAACAGAGAGCGGGGAGAGGACCTCCCGAGAGAATGCGCATTGAGAGAGGATGGACCGGTCTGGTGGGAAGAGGACCCTGATTTTGATCCTGAGGGCTTCCTTGTGGCAGAGGAGAAGGAAACTAAAGAGCTGGTGGGCATGGTCTCGGTCCGGTTCATGACAGAAGACAAGACAGAGGGCTTGATTGATGTCGTAGATGTTGCCAAGAGACTGCTAGGAACAGGCCTGAGAGAGAGACTATTAATCCGAGCGATATCGTGGTTGAGGGAAAAAGGGGTGAATATCATTCGGAGCCGGATCCACGTAGAATATCGAAATGAGGAGGATCTCTTTCAACGACTTGGATTCGAAATCGAGGACAGAGCAACAGTCTGGCGCAGGTCAACTTCACTCTAACAATGGAAAAAAGGTTAAATAGCCTATTCAGTATGGGTAAGAGAACTAAACCGGGAGGTTAGAAAATGGCGAAGAAACCGCATCTTAATCTCGTGTTCATCGGACACGTCGATCATGGGAAATCCACCCTAGTGGGAAGACTGCTCTTGGAGACAGGTCACATAGAGCAGCATGCAATCGACAAATTCCGAAAGGAAGCGGAAGAGAAGGGCAAGGCCACCTTCGAGTTTGCTTGGGTAATG
>CP070767.1:179214-231802 GCA_020345725.1 Methanobacteriota archaeon
ATTAGAGAAAATGGGGAACACAATAGCCGAGAAGATACTTCTGAAGGCTTCCGGGCAGAGTGATTTAGAACCTGGCGACATTGTAGAAGCCAATGTCGACATTGCCATGTCACATGACAATGCCGCTCTCGTTTCCAAACATTTCAGAACCATAGGTGTCGAGAAGGTTTGGGATCCGAATAAGATAGTCATTCTCCTTGACCACAGGGTTCCGGCCAACTCGGTTCAGACTGCCACGGGTCACAAGGCAATAAGGGAGTTCGTCTCGGAACAGAACCTTCCCAACTTCTACGACATGAATGCGGGAATTTGTCATCAGATACTTCCTGAGAAGGGCCACGTAAGACCTGGTGAACTCGTCGTAGGGACAGATTCTCACACCACAACTCATGGAGCCTTTGGAGCCTTCGCCACTGCCATTGGCGCAACCGAGATGTCCACGGTATGGGCAACTGGCCACCTTTGGTTGAAGGTTCCAGAGACAGTGCGGATGGAGGTCAGCGGATCACTGCCAGATCAGGTCTATTCCAAGGATGTCATCTTGAACATAATAGGCACCCTGGGAAGCGATTATGCGGACTACAAGGCCGTCGAGTTCTATGGGAACACCATTTCTGCCCTATCTGTTGCGAGCCGTATGGTGGTTTCCAACCAAGCCATGGAGATGGGATCGAAAGCTGCCATAATTCCACCTGATGAGAAGAATAATGAGTATGTCAGAGGGCGGACGGACACACCATTCACTCCTGTTTTGGCGGACGAGGATGCAGAATATCTGGATAGAAAGACCTTTGATGTGTCTGCTTTAGAACCACAGATAGCATGTCAACACTCTCCCGCCAATGTCAAGAACGTATCGAAAGTTGCTGGAACACCTGTCGATCAGGCATTCTTGGGTTCTTGTACTAACGGAAGACTGGAAGATCTGGAAGTTGCGGTAAACATCCTAAAGGGGAAGAAGATCGCGAGCTCTACAAGAATGATCATAATACCAGCTTCTTGGGAGATTTACTCGGAAGCAATGCATAAAGGCTTTCTGAAGGTGTTCATGGACTCAGGTGCAATCATTGTCAATCCAGGATGTGGTCCATGTCTCGGTGCACATGAGGGCATACTGGCCGATGGGGAGAAGGCAATATCCTCAAGCAACCGGAACTTCAAGGGGCGCATGGGAAGCACGGAATCCGAGGTCTATCTATCTTCACCAGCTGTAGTAGCTGCTTCTGCGTTGAAAGGCGAAATTACCGATCCGAGGACGATTGGATGATTAAGGGCAAGGCTTGGAAGTATGGGGACGATATCAACACCGACGTGATATTTCCAGGTAGATATCTGGCACTCACCGATCCTGAGGAAATGGCGAAGCACGCGATGGAAGACTTGGATTCAGATTTTGTGAACAAGGTTCAGGAAGGAGATATCGTCGTAGCTGGTAGATTCTTCGGTTGCGGCTCGAGCAGGGAACAGGCGGTCACGTGCTTGAAGTATGCGGGAGTGTCAGCCATTGTTGCTGTGTCATTCGCTCGATTGTTCTTCAGGAATGCCGTCAACCTTGGCATGCCAGTAATTCAACTTCCCGATACGAAGAGAATGGAGAGTGGGCAGGAACTCGAGATAGATGTGGAGGGCGGGAACATGAAGATTGTCGATACAAACGAAGTCCTTGAGTTCAAACCTCTCCCAGAGTTCATATTAAAGATAATCGATGACGGAGGTCTTGTCCCGAATCTGAAGAAGAAACTCGATCTATGAGGTGTTAGAATGGCAAAACACAAGATAGCATGGCTCCCAGGTGATGGAACTGGTAATGATGTCATGGAAGCAGCGAAGATTGTGCTCGACACGCTCGGTTTGGATGCTGAGTTTATACATGGGGATGTCGGATGGGAATTCTGGAAGAAAGAAGGAGAGCCCCTGCCCGAGAGGACGATCCAACTCTTCAAGGAAACGGATTGTTGCCTTTTCGGGGCGATAACTTCGAAACCAAAGGAAGAGGCTGAGAAGGAGCTTGATCCCTCCCTACAAGGTCAAGGACTGGTGTATGCAAGCCCCATCGTGAGAGCAAGACAGATGTTTGACCTGTATTCGAACATGAGACCGTGCAAGGCTTACGTTGGAAACCCTTTGAACTACAGGAACGACATTGACCTGGTTGTCTTCAGAGAGAACACGGAAGGTCTCTACTCTGGCGTGGAGTTCTATCCCGCCTCTGATGATCTAAGGAATGCTATTGCGGAAAGGCACGTTAAGATGAAGAGGTTCTTGGACTTGCCCGAGGAAGATGTTGCCATATCCATGCGCATCTTCACACGCAAGGCATGTCAGAGAATCGTGAGACAGGCATTCGAGTATGCAAAGGAATTCAACTGGAAGAGCGTTACAGTGATTGAGAAGCCCAATGTCATAAGGGAAACCAGCGGTCTGATGGTGAGGGAGGCGAGGAAGGTAGCCGAGAATTATCCTGATATCCCCCTTTGGGAAACGAACATTGACGCCATGTGCATGTGGCTTTTGAAGAATCCTACAGACTATGACGTTCTGGTGACTTCCAACATGTTTGGAGACATCATTTCGGATCTCTGCGCACAGCTGGTGGGAGGTTTGGGCTTTGCCCCGAGTGGAAACATCGGGGACAACTATGCTCTCTTTGAGCCAACTCACGGTTCAGCGCCCAAATATGCGGGTATGTACAAGGTTAACCCAACCGCCATGATACAATCCACAAGAATGATGCTTGACTGGCTTGGAGAGAAGGAGATGGCCCAGGACCTTGAGAACGCGATTGCCACAGTCATAAAAGAAGAGAAGGTCAGAACTTACGATATGGGAGGAAGCAACACTACTCTGGATATGGCAAATGAGTTCGCAAAGAAACTCTGAAGGACTATCTCGGGTATCAGAAATTCACGGGTATGGCGTGAGCTTCAACACCCATTCTTTCTTTCGGCAGTCCAAATGCAAGGACATACAACTGAGACAGGTGCAACACTGGGACTTTCTTCTCAACTTCTTCCTGTCCCTGATCGAACTGGAGATGGCAGAATGGACAAATATCAATGATGACATTAGCGTCTATTTCGTTGATGTTCACCATCTTCTGTGTGGTCATCTTCTGAGCAACATCCTTGGTCCTTGCCCTAACTCCGCCTCCAGCTCCGCAACATAGCTGCTTGTCCTTGTAGGGGATGCTCTTCGCTCCTGTGACTTCGACCAGTTCGTCCAATATCTTGGGTCTCTCGGGATCGTCAATCTCCTTCAGTGTTCTGGGTTTCAGGAAGTGGCATCCGTAGTGAACGGCGGCCTTCAAGTGGTCCTGCTTGTTCCTGACCTTTTTAGCGATGTTCTCCAAGCCCACATCTCTGTACAAGAACTCTGCGAAATGCCTCACCTTTGTGGTCCCGTTGTATTTCTTTCCAATTTGACTCAGGATGTTGTTGACTTTCTCCAACTTCTTTGGGTCCTCATGCAGTTGGTGACCGGATTCCGAGAGGGAACCATAGCAGCCGTTGCAGATGTTGAGTATCTCCACACCCTGTTCTTCTGCAAGAGCCAGATTCCGTGCTCCAAGTGCTCGCCAGGTCTCCTGATCGAATGATCGGAATACGCCTGGAGCGGGACAGCAGGAGCTTCCCTCTAGGATCTTAGCTTCCACGCCCAAAGCCTCCAACACATCAAGGGTAGAGGACTCAATTCCAGGATATCTGAGCGGTGTAATGCAACCAAGAAACAGACCAACCTTAGCCATTAATTCACTCTCCTACCAGTTTGTCAAACCCAGTTGCTTTCATTATCTTGACGATATCTTCGTACAGTTTCGGGTCACACAGGATAGTGGGCGGGACTTCATCAAGATCAAGGGTCTTCCTGAGCTCTCTGAACTTATCACCCATTGGAATCGCGTGCCCTGTCTTGACTAACATACCAGCCGTCCTCTTGTGAGCTTCAGCCATGTGACCTTCCTCGACTGCCATGTTCCTAAGGGTCATTATGATGTCTGTTATCTTGACCCCTCTGGGGCATCTCTCGTCACAGGTCATGCATGTTGTGCACAACCACAATTCATCCGATGGAAGCACGTCCTCTTTGAATCCAAGCTGGACTCTTCTCATGAGCTTCCTGGTTCTGAAAGCCGTTATCCTTCCCGAAGGACAGCCACCTGTGCACGTAGCACATTGAAAACAAAGCGTTACCGTGTCCGCCCCCCGCTTGATAACATCCTTCGTAAATTCTGGATTTACGAGCTTTGGTTCTCTTTCTTCTGACATGTTCAAACCTCGTCTCAAATTTGTTGTTTTTCGACGGGATTCTTGCGTTTTGAGATGTCTACTAGGTTTATTGCCACTTGGATATATTAACCTTTGTCAGCTCCTTGAACCCCTTCGCCAACGTGCAAGAAAACCACCCTATGGTGGAGGGCCTTCAAGCACGATTTCTGTGACCACTCTCCTCGTATAGACAGCTACCTCGCCGCCCTCGGTAACGACTTGGACTTCGAATCCGTCCGCCTCGTACTTCTTCTTAGCTTCGTTCGCCTCAGCTTCCCCAGGGTAGGTCTCCCCGTCCCACATGTATTTCTTACCTTCAACTACGATGTGACTCGCGGGCATATCATTCGCACCTCTCGGGGTCTAACTCCCAATTGTGCTACTTCCTCATGATGAATTTCTCATATATTATCTTAGAGGCTCTTGGGACCGCCTTTTCAACCGAATCAGATAGGCCCGGACTGACCTCCTCAGGTATGTTCTCAACTTGGCATGCAACCACTGCCACCCCCAAACCTCCCAGGTCCTTCAACTCCTTCAACATATTCGAGGTCGGGACTTGATGTAACGAGAAATCATCCGTCTTTCTCTCAGGAATGTCATCGATTGATATCTCGAATATCTCACCAGGGGCTTTCCCCTTGTCGACCGCGTCTACTATGACTAGATTGTGCGGCTTCTCATCGGAAAGAAGTATTGTGAACAACAAATCCCTCACTGATGTGCCTACATCCAAGACCAACGCTCCTTCTGGTATCTCGTAGTTCTCATTCATAAAATCAGCCACTGAAGGGCCGAATCCGTCATCTCCGAAAAGCAGGTTCCCGCATCCGAACACAATGACATCCTTGGTCAAATACTCTGGCAGTTCTTCCATGATCTTCTTGTCCCCAGCCTGTCTGTGCCTCACTCTTGTTCTCCAAATTTCCGTCAGTTGGATTGATGGCAAGATCCCCATTTATTGTTTTCCCTGAACCATGACGATTTCCGACTACCAGTAAACACCCTTCGTAAGACGAGATATCTCAATGTCGAAATGAATCTATGTATCAACTCGAACCGTCACTTGGAAATCAAAATTCAATTGCACACTGGTGGTTTTCGCCATCATCATATATTTATATTGGGTTCGTATTCTCACAACTAACTTGTTATAATAGACAAGGGGGCAAAGGATGGCGAGAATTGCAGAAGAATGGTTTGCAATATGTGGTGGATGTGAGGTCACAATTTTGGACATTGGTGAGCCACTTTTGGATCTTCTTCCACAGCTGGAATTCGTGCATATGCCCGTCATAATGGACCATAAGTACTATGGACAGACCGGAGAAAAGGACAAGATAGAGATCCCTGAAGCTGACGTAGGTCTCATATCTGGGGGTGTCAGAAACGAGGAGCACAAGGAGATCGCCCAGGAGATGAGGAACAAGTGCAAGACGCTCGTCGCTTTGGGAACATGCGCAGCCTTTGGTGGCGTCCCAGCAATGGGAAACATGTACTTGACAGACGACATCTATGAAAAGGTCTACAGACAGTCGGTGACCACTGACTCGGGAGATACTCCCAACGTGGGGATACCACCCTTGACGGACAGAGTGTACGCGATAAGCGAGGTCGTCCCTGTGGACATAGTCCTCCCAGGGTGTCCAACGACACCTGAACTTGTCGTTGAAGGCTTGACGGCAATACTGGAGGGCAAGCCTCTGACGCTTTCTGAGAAAAGCGTCTGTGATGAATGTCCCACTATTAGGGAGAAGAAGGCCGTGTCGACTTTGAAGAGGCCTCTTGCGTCCATTGAGTTCACACCTGGACAGCCACTTGACACTGTGAGATGCATAATGGAGCAAGGATACCTCTGCCAGGGTCCTGCCACCAGAGGAGGATGCGGAGGCTCTGAAGGGACCCCAAGGTGCATCAAGGCCTTGATGCCCTGCAGAGGCTGTTTTGGCCCGATTCGAGAGAAGGCAAATCCGATGGTCGACATGATGGGCGCGCTATCGAGCATTGGTCTGGATCCCAAGCAGATTCCAGATAGACCGGCCACTTTCAACCGGTTCTCGGGCGCACAAGGTCGTCTTAGACCATTGCCGAGGAGGTGAGGAGAATGGGAAAGACAATTGCGATTCAACCCGTATCTAGGATTGAAGGACACGCCAAAGTTGAGATCGATTTGGACGATGCTGGCAATGTAGCCGACACCCGAGTTCACACTGTCGAGCTTAGAGGGTTCGAAAGATTCTGTATTGGCCGACCCGTGGAGGAACTCCCGAGGATAATGACAAGGATCTGTGGGGTTTGTCCCTGGTCCCATCATCTCGCTTCTGCGAAAGCAACGGACGCAGTCTTCGGTGCCCAGATCCCTGAAGCGGGAAGGAAACTGCGAAGGCTATGCAACAGCATTGCCTACATGGAGGAGCACATTCTGCACTTCTATTTCCTGGCAGGACCGGACTTCGTAATGGGACCCGATGCGGACTACTCGGTGAGAAATGTCATCGGGATAGCGCAGAAGTTGCCAGATGTTGGAAGGAAAGTGGTAAGGGTAAGAGCTCTTGCAGCGCATATGTTGGAGATACTGTCTGGTAAGGCCATTCATCCAACCGCAGCGGTTCCTGGTGGTTTTAGCAAGCCACTGTCCGCGGCCGAGAAGGATAAGCTAGTCCCCATGGCAGAGGAGTGTCTGGACCTTGCGAAGTTCTCTATCAAGTACGCAAAAGAGGAGATCTTCCCCAAGTACATCGATGCCGTGAAGACCCTCGGCGTGATCAACACTGGATTCCTTGGCACTGTCACGGATGATGGAACCCTGGACCTGTATGAGGGCAAGCTGAGGATGATGACCCCGGACGGAAGCTACGAGGACTTCCCGGTCGAGAGCTACACGGACTACATTGGAGAGCACATCGAGCCCTGGACCTATCTCAAGTTCCCATACAACAAGAAACAGGGGAACTTCTCAATGGATTTGGAAAGTCCAATGGGCATATACAGGACCAATACTCTGGCTCGAAACAACGTCGCTGACAAGTACGCGACCCCGCTCGCACAGGCAGAGTTCCAGGAATTCAGAAGCGAGTTCGGTCGACCGGCACAAGCAACGTTGCTGTATCACTGGGCAAGACTCATCGAGCTTCTCTACAATGCAGAGCATGCGATGGAACTTCTCAACGACCCAGACATCTTGAGCACCGATACCAGAATACCAGTTCAGCCAAGGGCAGCCCGTGGCATAGGACACGTCGAGGCACCCCGAGGAACTCTGATACACGACTACGAGACAGATGAGAACGGCATGGTCACGAATGTGAACCTAATCGTTGGAACAACTCACAACAACGCACCAATCAACATGTCAGTGAAGCAAGCCGCTCAGAGCTTGATCAAGGGTGGTCAGTACGATGAGGGAATACTCAACATGGTCGAGATGGCGATCAGAGCCTACGACCCGTGTCTGAGCTGCGCAACACATAACCTGGACGGAACAATTGCAGTGAAACTCACAATCAGGGACTCGGACGGAAACATAGTGGACGTTCTGAAGAACTAGTCCACACAACTCTTTTCCTTTTTCTTTCCAATCCCTTCAAAACTACATCTTGTAAGGACTGGGACCCAGTTGCTTCAGAGTATCTGTCATCTCTTGGACAACTCTCGCGAATTTGTCCCCCTCTGATGCTGAAACCCACTCCAATTTGAACCTCTCAGGCTCAAGACCGAAGTCCTCAAGCATGAGGTCAATGGCCTCCGCCCTTGCCTCTGCCCTCAGGTTTCCCTCGAGATAGTGGCAGTCCCCCGGATGACATCCGCACATCAGAACACCATCAGCTCCCTTTGTCAGTGCATTGATCACCAGATTGGGATGCACCATTCCAGAACACATGACCCGGATTATCCTGATGTTCGGAGGTTATTGAATTCGAGACGTTCCAGCCAAATCCGCACCAGCATAAGAACACCAGTTGCAGAGGAATCCTATGATCAGAGGTTCATAATCCTGTTCCTCCAACTATGCCACCCCCAAACAAGCGTCAATCATAGCATTTAGCTGGTCGAGCTTGAATTTCCATATGAATATACCTTCTTTGGGACATGTAGCTTGGCAACAACCGCAGCCCTTGCAGGCCGCTTCATTCACGTCCACAGTCTTCTTAACCGAACCGCTGCTCATGTACTCTATCAGCGTTATCGCATCGTATGGGCAAGGTTCCACACAGTAGGCGCATCCATCGCAGTTCTTGTCCACCACGTGCGATATGGTGGGCTCGATTTCTATCTCGTCCTTGGATAGAATCGTTGCAGCCCGGGCAACTGCACCGTAAGCCTGAGCTATGCTCTCATCAACGAACTTGGGTCCGTGGGCAAGGCCGCACAGGAAGACTCCTTCAGTAGCGAAATCGACTGGTCTGAGTTTCATGTGTGCCTCAAGGAAGAAGTTGTCCTTTGTCAAAGGTATCTTCAGCATCTGTCCCACCTCTTCGCTGTCAGGCTGTGGAAGAACCGGGACGCTTAGAACCAGGAAGTCTGTTTCAATCTTCAAAGGCTCGTCCAACACCGGGTCCCTGAGTGTAATCGTTAGACCGTCACCTCCAGGAACCACGTTCGGCTCATTGTCATCGTCATATCGTACGAACACAACTCCCTTTTCGGAAGCCTCTTGGAAATGGTCCTCGTTGAAGCCATATGTTCTGATGTCCTTGTAGAGAATATACACGTCCGCGTCTGGGTTCTTTTCCTTGATCTTCAGTGCGTTCTTGATAGCTTCAGAACAGCATATCCTGCTGCAGTTGGGTCTTTCCTCGTTTCTGGATCCGACACACTGTATCATTGCTATCTTGCTCTTACTAGCAAGGTCAATCTCTCCCTTCGTCATCTTCTCCTCGAACTCTAGCTGGGTCATTACGTTCGGGTTCTGTCCGTAGAGGTATTCGGATGGTTTGTGCTCTATTCCTCCCGTAGCAACAATCACCACACCGTGGTCTATTGTCTCTCCTCCTTCGAGAGTTGTGGTGAAGTTCCCAATGTAACCGTCTATCTTCTCGATTTTACTTCCGATGTGTACGTTCACTTTTGGATTCTCATTGACCCGTGTAGTAATCTCTTCCAATTTCTTCTGGGGGTCCGCCTTCGCAAGGAGGTGATGAATCCTCTTTAGATTTCCACCCAGTTCGTTTTCCCTTTCAACAAGATGTACATCGAATCCTTGGTCAGCAAGACCCAAGGCAGCGGTCATTCCGCTGAGGCCTCCTCCTATCACCAACGCGGTCTGGTTCACAGGTAGTTTCCCCTTCTGCAAGGGATCAAGGAGGGCAGTCTTTGCCACAACCATTCTGACAAGGTCCTTTGCCTTCTCAGTAGCCTTCTCCTTCTCGTGCATGTGAACCCACGAGCCCTGATCCCTTATGTTGGCCATCTCGAACAGATAGGGGTTCAATCCAGCCTCGTGAAGGGTCTCCTGAAACAACGGTTCATGGGTTCTTGGACTGCAGGAGGCAACTATCACTCTATTCAGATTCTCCTCCTTTATGACCTCCTTCATCTTTGTCTGTGTGTCGTCCGAACAAGTGAAGAGGTTCTCGTCCGCGAAGACCACGTTGGGCAATGTCTTGGCGTATTCCACAACCCCAGGAACGTCCACAACACTGCCTATGTTTATTCCGCAATGGCAGATGAAGACGCCAATCCTTGGCTCCTGACCAGTAACATCGATCTCTTCTGGATATTCTTTCTTCTGTGTCAGAGTATCTCTTGCCGATGACACCACATTTGCCGCTCTCGCAGCTGCCCCAGATGCCTCAGCAACTGTCCCAGGTATGTCCTTTGGACCTGCGAATGCTCCTCCGACGTATATGCCCGGCCTGGATGTGTCGAGCGGATCGAATAGCTTGGCCTCCACGAAGTTGTGTCCGTTAAGCTTGAATCCCAACCGGTGGCTCAATATCTCTGCTTCCACGGGAGGGTTCATAGCTATTGACAGCACAACCATGTTGAAGACCTCTTGGACCACTTCACCCTTCTCTACATAGGAAACTATCAGATCTTCTGTGTCTGGATCCTCCTCAACTCCCGAGACCCTTGACCTGACGAATCTCACTCCAGCCTCATCCTCAGCCCTGATGTAGTACTTCTCGAACTCCTTTCCGTACGCTCGCATGTCCATGAAGAATATGGTCGGCTCGATATCCTCGAAGTGCTCCTTTGCGATTATTGCTTCTTTGAGTGCATACATGCAGCAAACAGCAGAACAGTATGTGTTACCCTTCGCCTTATCCCTGGAACCCACACACTGGATCCACGCCACCTTCTTAGGTATGTCTCCGTCTGAAGGTCTGACAACAGTACCCAGGTGAGGGCCAGTCGCACTCAACATCCTCTCAAACTCGAGGCTTGTGAGGACGTTCTTGAACCTTCCATATCCATATTCGCTTCTGATAGTCGGGTCGAACTTCGATGAACCTGGAGAGAGCACAATAGATCCAACTTGGAGCTCCAAGATTTTCTCCTTCTGATCGTATTCGACAGCCTCTGCCTTACACTCTCCCTCGCAGATTCCACAGCCAATGCACTTCTCCCTGTCTATCATGTAGACCAAGGGGACTGACTGAGGATACCTCACATAGACAGCCTTCCTGTGCCTCAATCCCTCGTTGAACTCGTCAATCGCTTCGGTGGGGCATTTCTCGGCACAAACACCGCAACCTGTACACTTCTCTTCATCGATGCGCCTTGGGTATTTCTTCAAAGTCACCAGGAAGTTGCCAGCTTCACCGTCAATCATCTCTACTTCCGCATTTGTAATGAGCTCAATGTTCTCATGGCGTCCTGTCGCAACGAGCTTGGGAGCCATTATGCACATAGCGCAGTCGTTGGTGGGGAACGTCTTGTCCAGCTGGGACATGACTCCGCCGATGCTTGGCCCTCTTTCCACCAGGTAGACCTTGAATCCTGCATCTGCCAGGTCGAGTGAGGACTGCATTCCGGAAATGCCGCCTCCGATGACCATCACTGCTCCTACGGGCTCTGCCATTCTAGTCACCTCCCACCCTAAGAGCAACATAATAGGGAGTCATTCCTTCTATATGGTCAACTGCAAGGAGGTTCTTCTGTCTCAGAGTTGCGATGTGCTCCACAATTCTGTCTGTTGGGAGTTTAGTGACCTGGGACAGCTCCTTTGCTGAAGCAGGTTTGCTTGATGTTATTTCAAGAATCAGGCTTCTTCGGAATTCATCCTCGATTGCAGCGTCTATGATCTCTCGCATCTCATCTTCTGTTTTCTTCTCTCCATAGACGTTTCCATCCTCTATCATTCCGACTTCGTGCCCAAGAAGGGCTCTGATACGGAAATCAAGGGAAGTGTCAACTGCCGCTCCGACCCTGCTTGCCAGGTCCGAGTCTTCCATCACCTTTGAAGGACCCAATTCCTTTATCTTCTCGGTGAATTCAGCGACCGTCGAGGCAAACCTCTCTCCCTCTGAAGCGCTTATCCACTCAAGACGGAATCTGTCCACTTCCAAGCCCGCTTTCTCCATGAGCCTCCTTATGACAAAGGCCCTCTTCTCTGTGTGATAGTTGCCCGAAATATAGTGACAATCGCCGATGTGACATCCACCTATCATGATTCCGTCCGCACCCTCTTTGAAAAGTGTCAGGACTATCATCGGGTCTACCCGGGCACTGCACATGACTCTGATGATTCTAATCTCTGGAGGATATTGGTATCGGCTCACTCCGGCCAAATCGGCACCCGCATACGAGCACCAGTTGCAGAGAAAACCCACTATCTTAGGTTCGAACTCAGTCATCACATCGCCCCCTGGAGAATGCTCCTACCTTGAGCAAGTAGCTGATCATCTGTGTAATTCATCATCTGGATAGCTTTCTCGGGGCATGTCGCTCCGCAGCAACCGCACCCCTTGCAGGCCGCAGCAAGAACCTCTGCGACTCCGTCATCACTCAACCTGATGGCACCATAGGGGCAATTGGCTTCACACGTTCCACAACCGGTGCAGATTTCTGGGTCGACCTGGGCTAGTATCGCTTCCGCTTGAATGAACCCTCTGGCCATTGGAATCGCAGCACGAGAAGCAGTCCCCAGTCCTTGTGCAACGCTCTCCGTGATATCCGCAGGTCCCCTCGCTGTTCCGCACACAAAGATACCATCTGTCGCGAAGTCAATAGGTCTTAGCTTCATGTGGGCCTCAAGGAAGAACCCGTCCCGTCCGATAGGGATCTTGAGCTTCTTCGACAGGTCCGCGGCATCAGGAGGAGCGATCAAGGGAGTTGCCAGCACAACCATGTCGGCCTGCAGCTTCCTTTCTGTCTTGAGTGTCTCATGGTAATAGTTCACGACCAACTTGTCCCCTTCCTGAGTTACCTTGGGAAGGTTGTCAGTCGTGTATCTTACGAACCTGATTCTCTTCTCCCTCGCCTTGTTGTAGTAGACCTCGTGGTCTGCTCCGTATGTTGTCACATCCCTGTTGAATATGGTTATCTCCGGTCCTCCAGTTGGAGCGGGGCCAGGAGCCGCCTCGCCCTCCGCTGAAACCATCCGCCTTCTTCTCCTTCTCCTCGATGATATCTCAGGGACGGAAACATCCACCTCTACTCTCTCGGCACCTTCTTCGCCCATTATCTCTGCAAAATTCTCTGTGATATACAGCGCGTTCTTTATCGAGATGACGCAGCAAATCCTCGAGCAGTAAGACTTATCCTGTCCCCTTGACCCAACACACTGGATGAAGGCTACATTCTTGATCTTGGGGAGCTTGCCGCTCTTACAAAGGATCTCAAACTCTGTCAGCGTCACTACATTGTCGTACATCCCGTATCCATAGAGTCCTTCAGGTATGTACTCCAACGCTCCTGTTGCTACAATGATCGTGCCCACCTTGACTTCCTTGCTGGAACCGTTGGTGACGATGGTTGTGTCGAAGTTTCCGATGAACCCACTCACGGACTCCACCTGCGAGTTCAAATGAACTGTGATATTCTCATGTGCCTGGACGTGTTCAATTAGCGGTTTGATCGTGTCCTCGGCACTCTTGTCCCCCAGGGACAAACTGTTCAAGTTCCTTGTGAAACCTCCCAAAACACCCTCCTTCTCAACCAGATGGACATCAAAACCCTGGCGTGCAACGGAGAGGGCCGCGCTCAATCCTGCCACCCCACCTCCTATGACTAGAGACCGGGGAACAACGTCCACCTTCATCTCTTCTTGCGGAACCAACAGGGCAGCTTTGGAAACTGAGGATTTGATCAGGTCCTTCGCTTTCCGGGTCGCATCTTCCTTTTCCTTCATGTGGACCCAGGAACACTGCTCTCTGATGTTCGCAAACTCAAACAGATACTTGTTGAGACCTGCTTCCTCGCAAACTCCCTGGAACAGAGGTGCGTGCGTTCTGGGTGTGCAGGACGCCACTATGACTCTGTTCAGCTTGTGCTCTTTGATAGCATCTCGTATTGCAGTCAATCCGTCCTCCGCACAGGTGTAGAGGTTATCTCTGGCGAAAGCGACGTTTGGCAGTGTTTTCACATATTCCACAACAGCTGGAACATCCACGAATCCACCTATGTTCGTGCCGCAGTGGCACACAAATACTCCAATCCGCAGTTCTTCTGAGTCTGGTGTTGGCGGCGTTTCAGGAGCCTCCTCATCCGGTTCAACTGGGGGTTCGGCAATTGGTTCTTGCTGAACCACTGGAGTCTGTGGGGCCTGCTCTTCTTGCTCGATTGGAGTTTCCGGAGTCTGCTCCTCTGGCTCCATTAACCAGTCACCCCCTTTGCAAGAACGGTTTCAACGGCTCTAGCTGCTGCGGCTGAAGCTTCGGCGACAGCCTCAGGTATGTCCATTGGTTCTCTGCAGTATCCTGCCAGATACACTCCTTCTCGAACAGTATCCATTGGCGCAAGTATCCTATCCTTGGATTCAAAGAACTTAAACTCAGTAAGCGGAATGCCCAACATTTCCGCGATCTTGATTGCATCCGGCCTGGGAACCAAGGTTGTCGCGAGGACCACCATATCGAATTCCTCCTTCTCCGGTCGGCCTGCAACGTCGTACACTACGATTGGATTGTTATTCTCAGGATTCTCCTGGACGGTGGCATCCGAGTTGATGTATCTCACACCGTAGTCATTCTTGGCCCGCTCAACATATTCAAAGAAACCCTTCCCGAAGGCCCTGAGGTCCTTGTAGAATATCGTTGAATCGATATCGTCATGATGCTCTCTTGCGAGCATGGCTTCCTTGGTAGAGAACATACAGCACACAGAGCAGCAGTATGCATGCCCCAATTGTGGGTTCCTTGAACCAACACACTGAATGAATGCGAGCTTGTGTGGTCTCTCTCCATCTGACCTTCTCTTCATCTCTCCCCCTGTAGGGCCAGATGCGTTGATCATCCTCTCATATTCCATGCCAGTGAAGACATTGGGATATTTCCCATAGCCGTACTCTGATGCCGGAGTTGGGTCCCAGATGTCATACCCTATAGCCACGATTATTGAACCAACATCAAGTACGACCTCTTCGTCCTTCTGATCAAAATCAACTGCCTCTCTTTCACAGAGGATCTTGCAGGCTCCACATTTCTCCTTAATGAACCAAGTGCAGTTCTCTTTGTCTATTGTGACCACCCTGGGCACTGCCTGTGCGAATGGCATGTAGATTACCTTTCTCTCACCAAGACCTTGATCAAACTCGTTCGGAACCTTCTGCGGGCATTTCGCAACGCACTCTTCGCACCCAGTACATTTCGTCTCATCGACATATCGAGCTTTTCTCAGCACCTTCACCTTGAACTTCCCGGCTTCACCATCGACCCCCACGACCTCTGAATAGGTCAGAACATCGATGTTTGGATGGCCGTAACAGTCTGCCATCTTGGGTGCAAGGATGCAGATGGAACAGTCATTCGTTGGGAACGTCTTATCCAGCTGAGCCATTCTACCCCCAATGCTCGGGGTCTTCTCAACGAGGTAGACCTTCCCGCCCTTGTCTGCTATGTCTAGCGATGCTTGAATACCGGCGATTCCGCCTCCAATCACCAATACGTCTGTGGACACATTCATACCTCCCTAGAATTCGGGTAACAATACTGATTATTCTGATTGTTGGGACATGTGATAGGCCTCATCCGACCTCCCCTTTCCTTGAAATAGTCAAATCGAATATAAAGACTACTCTAATTGGCTTATGCAACAACTTCCTCTCCTTCCCCCAGACTCTCCTTCTTTGTCTTCTTCCAATCTTCCCTTGACATCTCGAACAGTGGAGTTGTGAACCGCTCTTTCTTCTTGAACTCCCGTACGTATCTTTGACAATCAGGATAAGTGCACGGATCGCAGTGTTTCTCCTTGCAGGCAAGCTCCACGACAACATATCTTCGGTCCGCTTCGATTCGCCCCTTCTTCTCTACGGTGCGGAGCTCGAACATACTTGTAGTGAATGGCTTCTTCTTGCCCATCTCCCGCGTGAATCTCTGACAATCAGGATAGGTGCACGGATCGCAATGCCTCTCCTTGCAGGCGAGTTCCAGCAACATGTATCTTCGGTCAATCTCCTTGTCAGTTCCCTTCTGAGTTTTCCCAGGGTTCTTTGACTTGGGTTTCTTCTTTCTTTCTTTGCTCTTCGGCATCCCTCAATCCTCCAAAGCCTCTGCTACAGCAATCGTGAAATCCTTCAGGGGGATCTCCACCATTTCTCTTTCAACTGGGATCTCATCCCTGACTGAACAATCCAAATGAACGTAACACTTGGGACAAGCGGTAAGAACTGCGGCCGAATTGGTCTTCTTGGCTTCCACCATTCTTTCTATCTGCATCTTCTTAGCAGTTCCATCACAGTTCATCCATGCACTCACTCCGCAGCATGCACCCTTGTCTCGAATTCTCTCCATCTCCACCAGGTTCATTCCATTGATCTTCGAAATTGCGTCCCTTGGGGCGTCATATATTCCACAATGCCTGGAAAGTCTGCAAGGTTCGTGATAAGTGACGTTCAAATCAAGCCCATCCTTGAATTTCAGCTTCCCAGCGTCCATCAGTTCACCTATGTACTGGGACATGTGGATCATCCGGAATTCCAAGTCCCCGGCCATTGCCTGATAGTCAATATTAAACGTCCTGAAACACTCCGCACAGGTGTAGACAACAGTCTTGGCGCCGCTCTTCCGAATCAGGTCCAGATTGTGGTTCATCAGGTTCTCAACATTTGCCTCGTCGCCGGTCCAATTCAAGTCATGACCGCAACACTTCTCCCCATTGCTTACCACGGGTACGACCCCCGCCTTGTTCATGATCTTGACGGCGCTTCGGTTTATCTCACTAAGGTTCAATTCTCTGTCTTGGAAAATGATGTCCAGATGGGGCGTGCAGCCCGTGAAATAGAAGACTTCACCAGTGTCCGCGATTTGTAGGCTCTCATCCACCCAACCCAACCTCTTCTGTTCGAAGTCTGTGTTTGCCATTATCCTCATGGTGGAATGCAGAAGCCCACCCTGTGAACAGACTGGAACAACCCCCAACATGGAAGCTTCGACCCTCATACCTCTAATGAATTCAGCGTAGTCCACCTTGTATGGACACATAGCACTGCATTCAGCGCAGGTTGTGCAGGACCAGATGTCCTTCTCTCGTGCCAAATCGGTTGCAACTCCCTCTAGAGCTTTCACCACAATCAATCTGGGAGCGAACTTCTCATCGTTATTGGCTACTGAGCATACACTGGTGCATTTCCCGCATTCAACACAGTCAAAAGCTCCAGTGTCTTGTATGAGCTCTTTGATCATCACTGCACTACCGGCCTGCTCATCTGGAGGTTCTTTCTCTGTGAACTTCAGCGGATTCGGACCAAGTTCAGCAATCTGCTGATTGAATTCGTTCATGACTTCCGCGAACTTGGATCCCTCAGAGGCGGAAATCCATTCCAGTCGAAATCTATCTGAGCCAACTCCCAGAATATCGAGGAGCTCTGAAACCATCTTTGCCCTCTTCTCCGCCTTCTCGTTTCCTGAGACATAGTGGCAGTCACCTATGTGGCAACCAGCCACAAGAACACCATCGACACCGCTCTCAAGAGCGTCAATAATGAACGAGGGCTCCACTCTGCCTGAACACATGACTCGAATGATCTTGATATTTGGTGGATACTGCATTCTGGAAACGCCAGCCAGGTCCGCACCAGCATATGAACACCAATTGCAGCAGAAGGCAATTATGTTAGGCTCGAAGGGTGCGTCGGTGGCTGCTACCTGTTCCGTTTCTGCTTCCTGCATTTCTTCACCTCTCATACACGGCCTGGCTGTTCAAGTCTCCTCCTGCATAGTTGCGGGTGCCGATGCCTTTCTCATCATCGCGATAATCTGGTCACTCGTGAATCCTCTCATTTGAATGGATTTGTTGCAGCAAGCAACAGAACAGGCACCACAGCCCTTGCATAGCGCTTCCACGATATGGGAGACCTTGGTACCATCTTCCCTCTCAACCAGTTCTGGAGCATTGAACTCACACGTTTCTACACACCTGCCGCAGCCCCTGCATTTGTCCTCATCAACCACGGCTATGGTCGCCTCTGCCTCCAGAGCATCTTTGGCGAGAATGGTCATCGCCCTTGAAGCAGCTCCGCTGGCTTGCGCAATGTTCTCTTCGAAGAACTTCGGAAGATGGGCCAAACCACAGAGGAATATCCCATCAGCTGCGAAATCTATTGGCCGAAGCTTCATATGCGCCTCGAAGAAGAATCCGTCCTTGTTCAATGGCACCTTCAGCATCTGGGAAAGAGGAACGTTGTCTGGATTTGAGACCGTGGCCGCGCTCAGTACCAGGATGTCTGGCTTGATCAATATCTCCTCATTGAGGATCTGATCCAACACCGCCACTTCAAGCGAACCGTCCTGTCCGACTTCCACGACCGGTTTATCCTCCTCTGAGTACCTTGTGAAGATCACACCCTCATCAGCAGCCTTGTTGTAGAAATCCTCTCGGAAGCCATAGGTCCGCATGTCTCTGAACATCACATAGATGTTGGATTCCGGGTTAACCTCTTTCGCCTTCAAAGCATTCTTCACCGCCTCAGTGCAACATATCCTGCTGCAGTAGGGTCGTTCCGGTACCCTGGAACCCACACATTGAATCATCGCAATTGTCTTGGCCTCCATTCCATCCGACTCATTGAGCATATTCTCGAATTCAAGTTGCGTCATGACCCTCTGGTCTTGTCCGTAGAGATATTCAGTCGGTTTGTACTCCAGACCTCCCGTTGCTACGATGATGGTGCCTACGCGGAATTCCTTTGTTCCGCCATTCGATTCTGTGACGCAGTCGAAGCTACCAACACAGCCTGAGACATCCTTGAGCTGGGTTTCTGTATAGGTCTCAATGAGAGGGTTTCCAGTGACCGAATCCTTGAGTTTGGAGAGGAACGTTTGCACATCCTCACCCTCCAGACCGTAGTGGATTCTTTTCATTAACCCTCCCAAATCCTTTTCTTTCTCCACGAGATGAACCTTGATTCCTTGATTGGCAAGTTCTTGGGCAACCGTCATCCCAGATAGGCCACCGCCCACAACGAGGGCTGACTTCTCAACTTCTATCATTATCTCTGGGAGAGGAACCAAAAGACGGGATTTCTCAACAGCCATGGAGACTAGCAGCTTTGCTTTCTCAGTTGCCTCCTTCGGAAGGCTGGAATGCACCCAGGAGCATTGATCACGGATGTTTGCCATCTCGAAGACGTGGGCATTCAAACCCGCCTCCATTATTGTGCTTTGGAATAGGGGAGCATGAGTTCGTGGTGTACATGATGCGACGATGACCCTGTTGAGGTTATGCTCCTTGATCTTCTCCTTGATGTTCTTCTGTGTGTCCTGGGAGCATGTGTACAAATTGGCCTCGGCATGTACGACATTGGGGAGCTCTTTTACATGTTCAACGACGCCGGGAACATCCACGACCCCACCGATGTTTATGCCGCAGTGACAGACAAAGACGCCTATCCTGGGTTCCTGTCCCGTCAAATCGATTTCGGGAGGATATTCCTTCTTTTCGATAAGCTTCCCTCGTTCGCTGGCCACGATACTCATTGCTTTTGCTGCAGCCCCAGATGCCTGAGAAACACTATCTGGAATGTCTTTTGGCGAACTGAAGGCCCCACAGACAAATATGCCAGGGACCTTTGTATCCAGCGGACTGAAGATGTCTGTCTCGCAGAAATCATGCTTGTTCAGTTCAATTCCAAAAGTCTCCGCGACTTCCTGCGCGCTTTTGGGCGAATCTGTTCCAACCGAGAGCACAACTAGATTGAACACCTTTCTTCTCATCTCCCCTTTTTCTGAGTACCAAATCGTAAGATCGTGCGTCTCTGGATTCTCTTCAATACTGGCTACCCTTTGATTCCTGGTGAATTGCAGACCGTACTCCTTTTCAGCCCGAACATAGTATTCGTCGAATTCCTTTCCAAACGCTCTCATGTCCATGAAGAAGATGTGGGATTTGAGACCCGGAGTGTGCTCTTCAGCTATCGTAGCCTCCTTTATCGCAAACATGCAGCAGACGGACGAGCAGTAGGTGTTGCCCACCTGAACATCCCTGCTTCCCACACACTGGATGAAAGCCACATTCTCTGGAACCTCACCATTCGAGGGTCGAAGGACAACGCCTCCATAGGGTCCAGTCGGGCTGAGCATCCTCTCCAATTCTAGTGAGGATATGACATTCGGATATCGCCCATATCCATATTCCCTTTTGAGCTTAAGGTCAAACTCGGTGAAACCTGGAGCCAGGATTATGGCACCAACGTCAATCTCAATAGGTCTCTCCTCTTCTGTGAAGTCTATGGCACCAGCCTCACACTGGGTCTCGCATATACCGCACCCAATGCACGCTTCCTGATCTATTGTATGGGCCGGTGGTACCGCTTGAGGATACTTCATGTAGATTGCCTTTCTCACCTTCAGTCCTTTGTTGTATTCATCTGGGACTTCTACAGGACATCTCTGTGTGCATAGACCACAGCCAGTGCATTTCTCCTCATCAACGCACCGGACCTTTCTTTTCACTGTGACTCTGAAGTGGCCAATCTCCCCGTCGATCTTCTCAACTTTGGAATTGGTAAGAAGCTCAACGTTATGATGCCTTCCAGTTGCCACCAGTTTGGGTGCCATTATGCACATCGCGCAATCGTGAGTGGGGAATGTCTTGTCCAACTGGGACATCGCCCCTCCTATTCTCGGGGAACTGTCCACTAGGTAGACCTTCAAATCGGTATCTGCAAGATCAAGAGCGCACTGGGTGCCAGAGATTCCTCCGCCAACAACAAGAACAGCCCCGACCTTATCTGAGATCCTCTCTATCACCTTCTCTGAGGTCCTCTCCACGGATTCTGATGCTATTCAACCACCCCCGAAAGCAGTCCTCTTACACAGACCGAGAAGTGGCACACGTTGCTTCTTCTCCTCTCGCAGTTGTAACATCTCAATGTAAGCAGCAGTTCCCTCACTATCCATTTCTTTGTCGCTTCATCTACGTCTGGAAGACTGGCAATACTCATCTGGATGCTCTCCTTCTGAACCTTCGCCCATAGAGGTAAGGTGGAGATCTCCTGCCCCTCTTCTATCTGGGAAATATACAAAGGCGACGTGCCTTGGATTTCCGTCATCGTAACAAGTCCTCTATCGCGCAGTAGTACAATGTGCCTCAGAACATCCCTCTCCGGCAGATTAACCCTCTCGGATATCTCTTTCACAGATTGAGGCTGTCCTTTGGTTGCGAGAAGGACCCTGCATCTCCCATATTCCTCCAATATCGCCTTTTCCACGACTTCGTGGACCTTTCCGTTCGGATTCATACGATTGAATGCATTGGGTTTGGTCTCAAGCAGGTGTTCCTTGTTCATCAACAGACTCAGTCTGAAATCGTCGACTGCACTGCGGGCCACATACAAACCTTCCATTATGTCGATGTCAGGAGCATCACCCGCAACAGGATTAGGTCCCAATTCGGTCACCGTGTTTACGAACTCCGTCACAATCTCTGCAAAAAGCTTGCCTTCTGAAGCGGACACCCATTCCATTCTCAATCTCTCTGGCTCAAGACCAGTGAGTTCTAGTAGTCTCCTTAGTGTGTCTATTCGCCTCGCTGCGTGATTGTTCCCCTCTTGATAATGACAATCTCCTGGATGACAACCGCAGATTAGCACTCCATCGGCACCTCTGAGGAAGCCTTCGATAACCACGGCTGGGTCGACACTACCACTGCACATTACTCTTATGATCCTCAAGTTAGGTGGATAGGTGAATCTGGAGACTCCGGCCAAATCGGCTCCTGCATAAGAGCACCAGTTGCAGAGGAATCCGACAATCTTGGGAGTGAAACCGTTGTCCTGCTTCTCCATCTCAGCCCCCCTCTATAGCGGCTGTCAGCTGGGCAATGATTTGGTCGCGGGAGAAATGCTTCAAGGTGATCGCTCTCTCTGGACATCCTGCTGCACATGTACCACATCCTTTGCACAGCGGTTCTGAGACTTTGGACTTGTTTGTTTCCGGATCTACTTCTATAGCTCCGAATGGACAGATGAACTCACATGTCTTGCACCCAACACAGAGGTCCTCATTCACGCAAGACACTACGCCCTCCGATTCAATCTCGTCCTTGCTTAATATCGTCAAGGCTCTCGCAGCTGCAGCCATCGCCTGGGATATGTTCTCATCCACGAACTTGGGCGACTGGGCCAAACCGCAGACAAAGATGCCATCTGTTGCGAAATCTACTGGTCTCAGTTTTGCATGAGCTTCAAGGAAGAACCCATCCTTGCTGAGTGGCACCTTCAGTATCTCGGATAGGCCATCATTGTCGGGATTCGGCCGAGTTGCGGCGTTCAGAACCAGGAGATCTGGCTTTATGAGGAGGTCAACCATGAGGAATTTGTCCTTTACCCTTACCTCAAGTGGCTCTCCTTGTGTGACAATCGGTGGGCTATCCTCTTCGAACCGAATGAATATGACACCCTCTTTGCTGGCTTCTTTGTAGTACTTCTCTCGGAAACCGTACGTGCGTACGTCCCTGAAGACCACATAGACAGAGCTGTCTGGGAACCTCTTTTTCAATTCGAGTGCATTTCCAATAGCTGTAGTGCAACAGATTCTGCTACAATTAGGATATTCCTCATTCCTCGAACCCACACACTGTATTATGACCACTTCCTTTGGTGCCTTGAAATCACCTTTGTACATCCTTTCTTCGAGCTCGAGTTGAGTGATGACTCTGGAATCTTCACCATACAGATACTCCTCGGGCTTGTATTCCACCGCTCCGGTAGCGACAACGATCACACCATGGTCTATTTCGCTGCCATCTGATAACCTGCTTTTGAAATTGCCAACATATCCGCTCGTTCTCTCCAGTTCTGTCTTGAGATGAACATGTATCTTTGGGTTGTTCTGGCAGGCATCGCTCTTCTCCTTCAGAATCGCCTGTGGATCTTCTCCCGTGAGTGAATGGGTGACTCTCCTCATGTTGCCGCCCAGTACATCCTCCTTCTCAACTAGATGGACATCAAAACCCTTCTTGGCAATCTCCAAGGAAGCTGTCATGCCACTGAGTCCTCCACCTATCACAAGAGCTGACTTGGTGACGGAATGAGGGATTTTCTCCAGAGGCCCCAAGAGCCCAGCCTTGGCAACTGCCATACGAACAAGTCTCTTGGCCTTCTTGGTTGCTTCCACGTGATTGTCCGAATGGACCCAAGAACACTGTTCCCTGATATTGGCCATTTCAAAGAGATAGGGATTTAGTCCACCTTCCCTGATTGTTTCCTGAAAGAGTCCCTCATATGATCTTGGACTGCAGGATGCCACTATGACCCTGTTCAGATTGTGTTCCTCTATCCTCTCCCGGATGCTCTGTTGGGTGTCAAGGGAGCAAGTGTAGAGATTGGCTTCGGCATGCACAACGTTAGGAAGTGTCTTGGCATACTCCGCCACATCAGGAACATCCACAACTCCACCGATGTTTATGCCGCAGTGACAGATAAAGACGCCCACTCTGGGCTCGACACCCTCGATATCTTTTTCAGCTGGATATTCCTTCTCTTGAAGGTCATTCTCACTCTTCTCTGGAAGTGAACCGGCCATCGATGCCGCTCCGCTGGCTTGGGCAACCGTATCGGGTATGTCTCTTGGTCCAGAGAGCATTCCGGATACATAGACTCCGGGAACAGAGGTCTCAAGGGGAGTGAACATGCCGGTTTCACAGAAGTCAAATTCGTTAAGTGAGATGCCCAACATCTTGGAGATGTCCTCAATATTCTCCGGCGGCTCTAGGCCAACAGAAAGGACAACAAGGTCGAAGACCTCTTCTCGAATCTCCCCCAACTCTGAGTAGGTGATGACAAGTCTATCATCATCGAGGGTCTCCCCCACGGATGCAATTCGGTTATTCCGTATTATCCCGACTCCATACTCTTCTTCGGCCCTGACTCGGTAATCCTCGAACTCCTTTCCAAATGCTCTCATGTCCATACAGAATATGCGCGATCGGATGTCTGGATGGTGGTCATGTGCATCGATTGCCTCCTTTAAGGCGTACATGCAACATACCGATGAACAGTAGATGCCTCCATAGACTTCGCTCCGAGAACCTACGCACTGTATGAAGGCGATATTCCTGGGAGGCTTTCCATCTGAAGGTCTCTGAATCTCCCCCATTGTGGGTCCTGTGGCGCTCAACATCCTCTCCAATTCGAGGCTGGTGATTACATTCGGGAGAACACCGTATCCATATTCAGAAATCGCTCTGGGATTGTATGGCTTGGCACCGAACCCAATGATGATCGACTCGACATTGAGAGTGACTTCTTCAGGCTTCTGTTCAAAGTCGATTGCCTCGGCTTCGCAGAATCTCTGACAAGCCCGGCACTTTCCAGTCCGGAAATAGGTGCAGTTTTTCTCATCAATCACAAAGGTAGTGGGTATAGCTTGCGGATACATTCTGTAGGCGGCTTTTCTCTCAGACTGGTCCATGTCGAACTCATTTGGCACCTTTACTGGGCACTTCTCCGCGCAAACACCACAGCCTACGCACTTCTTGTCGTCCACGTACCGGGGGTGATTAAGAACGGTGACTCGAAAATCACCTTTCTGTCCCTCGACATGTGTAATTTCGGAGCTCATCATCAGTTGTATGTTGGGATGTCTTCCCACCTCCACGAGCTTGGGAGAAAGGATGCACATAGCACAGTCGTTCGTTGGGAAGGCCTTGTCCAGTTGAGCCATTCTTCCCCCCAGGGCCGGGGCTTTTTCGACAATGGTGACGCGAACGCCTGCATTTGCCAGGTCCAATGCTGCCTGAATGCCGGCTATGCCACCTCCAACTATCAGGACTCCCTGTTCCATTGAACATGACTCCATATTGCCAGACCTATAGGTACCTCAATCTCGTATCAGGACCTTTTCTTGTCTATATCACACAATCAGTATTTAGGTATTTGTGGATTTTGTTTTCCGAGAGAATTGTGGAAGAAAACGTCAGATTTTCGACGGATGAGACTCATAGCTCGACATTATGTGACGCAAATGTGCCATTATCGTTAATGATAGTGACTATTTCAGCGAAAAGCTTAAATCGAAACGACCGAACTAGTAGTAATTGGAGATAAAAATGACAGAATACGGCCCCAAAGACGAGTCCTCCTATGGGAGTTGCTTGGGTTGTGACGTTTGCAGCGGATCGAGTTGTCCATTAGAGAATTAGTGTTCTCTCTCCGTTTTTCTCAGGTTTTCTGTGGCTATTTGGATTGCCGTCTAGAGCAGCGTGGTTAGCGCCGTTTTGGCTCTTTTGGAAATGTCTTCGGAAACAGAAAGTTTGACTGCAGGGATTCTGGTCCTTCCCTCACTGGTTGTCTGAAAATGCTCCTTCTGGTGTACGTCAATCTCGTAGTATGGCTCGTCCTTGTACGCGTATTTGATATCCGCAATTGGTCCGCCGGTCTCCAGTATCATCTTTGCCTTCTGAACCCTTGGTACGGTGGTATAGGACATGTTGGGGCATCTCATATTGATTGAGTAGATGGAAAGGTCCGTTTCTCTCTTTAGCCTGTCCACAACGCCCTCCACAGTGCCGACCAACCATGTTGTCTTGTCGGATTCCTTGGGGGTCCGTACGAGTCCACCAGTTCCCCCGAAGTAAGCATTCTTCTCAAAACCGAACTTGCGCAGAGGAGTATCGACCTCCGCGTGCATCTCCAATCCTAGATTCTCACCGTGAAGCTTCACCAGCTCATCGTACGTCTCCATGAAGAAATCTGCCGGAACGTTGACGTGACTTGGGCAGAAGACGTCATTCGTTGGTATAGATATGACTTCGAAATCCGGATATTTGGGCTGGAGAACGTCCCTCATCCAGTTGTTCACATTGACATCGCCGATAAACGCAACTCTGCCCTTTCCGTTTCTTTCTTTGGCTATTCTCTCAGCAACATTCAGGCCGACCGTGCCGTTGTACACTCCATCGCACTCAGCCTTGATTGAGGAAGGTGTATTGATGTAGGCCAGTGTCAAATCAGGGTTGAGCTTCCTCGCCTCTTCTACATGGTTCACTGCAACGATATCAGTGTCTCTCTGCTTCTTGATCATGGGGCAGCGAGGTTTGTCTATGACACCGTCCTTAACCGTGATCTCGGGTATGAAGACCTCCACTTCTCCATCAGCCATGTTGTACAGATCCTCGGCCATATAGAGGACCCCGCAGAATAGGACTTTCTTTCTCTTGAACCTGGGAGCGTTCCTGACAATCGCGGTTGTCCCATACACAAAATCTGAGATTTCCTGGGTTGGACCATCCTGATAATTGTGAGAAATTACCACCAGAGGTTCCGCCATTACCTTGTCTCCTACTTCTTCTCCCCCAAGAGGTACTTCATCGCTCCTACCACATCGCCCACCTTTGCTCCCCAGGGAACCATCGCCATCTTTCCTTCCTTGTCGAATCCACCGGTCTGGAGCTCGCAGCATTTTATCAAAGTCGGGACTCCTGATTTCTTTGCGATATTCTTTGGGCAGATGTCTATGAGTGGCAGCTCCTTCCCGCAGAGATCCTTTGCCACTCTTCTTGAGAGATCACAGCCAACGATTGTTGCATCTGCTATCTTGGGATTCTTGTCGATGTAGAGACACTTCTTCTTCGGGACCTTGGCTCCTCCCGCTTCACAGCCGAAGAGGATTTCTTTTGTCTTTGCTTTCTTTGCGAGCATCCTCATGTCGACAATTTCCTCTTTGATTCTGACAGGAGTCTTGACTTCTTCAGTCTTCAAGGCCATTTCAACGAGAGATGTAAGTTTAGCAGGAAATGGTGGAACAACATCAACGACCCTGATATCCTTGAATCGGAGTTTGTGAATGAACGAGACGTGCTCGAATAGTCCCTTTACAACCACGGTGTCCTTGCGAGATCTGGATGCCCTTCTTGCAAGCAATGGTATGCTCAGAACGTCTACTCCCGGGTCCTCAATGAATGCAGTATTCTTTGGCAGGGAGATTATCTTGATTGACAAGATCTTGCTGAACAGTGCCTTCGTTTCTTTCTTTCTCAGCTCAACCACTGCGAACTGCCTCTTGTTTTTCAACACGACGTACTTGGTTCTTCTATATGCTCTCTTGCCTTTCAGTTTCTTATTGATTTCCTTCGCATCCAGTTTGAAATCGACATCCCAAACTGACACATCTCGGCAATGTTCTGGAATTATCATTGACTCACCAACGGACACAGTGGATCGGTCGCGCAAAGATCTCCAGTATTCTCGTAAGCGGACGCTCTACAGCCTCCTCCACAGTAGACTAGATATTTACAATTCATGCAAGTGTCTGAAAGACGGTCTATTGACCTCATCTTATCCAAGAATGCGTTGTCATTCCAAATATCCGCGAATTTCTGCTCACGGAGATTCCCTAGCTTCACAGAGAAGTATCCACACGGCTTCACCCACCCATCTGGGGTTATTGCACAGAGTTGCTTTCCGCAGACACATCTGGATCCAACGAAGGATTTGTCAGCCTTGTTTTCTGGTAGGTCTTTTCCAAGGAAATGGAAACTGGGAGTTATCAGCTGAAATGGAATGGTCAGGTTTCTTCTCTTCTCTTCTATGTATGAGAAAGCTTCTCTCATTGCTTCCGGATCGGGAATGTACTTCTCGTTCTCGCTGCCCCTGCCTACACTGACAAACGGTCTTACGCGAAAAGCATCCACTCCGAGACCAGTCACGAAGTCGATTATATCTGGAACTTCCTTGTGATTCTGCTGTGTTATTGTGAGTCTGACTGCCGTCTTGATGCCTTCTCCCTCCGCGGCCTTGATAGCCCTTATCGCCCGTTCGAATGCTCCCTTCATCCCCCTGAAGGCGTCATGAGTCTCTCCAAGTCCGTCTATGCTGACCTGTATCTCTGATACACCTCTTTCCTTGAGTTTGGATGCTAACTCCTCGTCAAGCAGGATCCCATTTGTGAACACCCTGTATCTTATTGAATTCTCATTCAAGAATGATCCCAGCTCCAGAACTAAGTCCTTCCTGCAGAGCGGTTCTCCACCAGTCATTGTGAGAAGCTTCATTCCGTTCTCCTTCAAATCCAGAACCATGCTCTTCGCTTCTTCCACGCTGAGCTCATCAGGTAGCGGTTGTCGTGCCTTCGCAAAACAATGGGGGCAGCTGAGGTTGCATGCCAGTGTTACCTGGTAGCGAACGTCTCGGATGGACCACATATCCATTTAAAGAACAAGTGTTTGATTATAAAATGATTGGGATGTGCAGTCTCGAGAAGGCATGTTCCAATACATTATCAGTCGAATGACCCATATGCGCTATTTTGCCCAGGGGCAGTTCTGTTTGTTGGGGCAGTCCTTACATTCATAGTACTTGTGGAAGAGAGGGAGTATCACAAAACCCACAATAACAAAGGACAGCGTCAAGGCCAGGAAGAACCATGAAAAATCGGTGAACAGCAAGAAGAGGCTGCCCAACAGGGGATAGATCCACACTAAGGATAGGAACGGAATATATGTCTTGAACATCCTCTGGAACTGGGAGATATCTCTCCTTTTGAAGAGTTTGGAGGCAATCGTTCCATATCCAGAAGGACAGCGTCCGCCTCCATACGAAGGACAGTAGGTACAGACATACCTGAGAAACAGGACAAGAGCCAGGACTATGAACGACAGGTAGAGAATACCGAAGAGAATCCCCACATATGATAGTATTATGAATCCAAGAACGTAGGTGGTCAGACTCGGGATGTTGGCAATGACTGTTTCTTTTACTGTGGACCTTACCGCATGGTGTCCTATTGAAAATGCATACTTCCCCATCTAACATCAAAAGACTTCCGATTTTGCATTTATCCTTTTGGAGTTGGAAGGATTTGAAGATGCTACTCCGGTTCTTGTTCCTTCTTCTTCCTCATCAATAGCAGGAGTGCTATCACTACAATTATGATGATGATTGCTGCTGCCAGAATGGGGATAATGGGTAGACCCGAAGGCTGTTCTGCCCTCTCAGTGATGTCTATCTCCCAGTCAGTATCTGGACGTCTGCCAATGTTATCCAGCGTATCGTTCGCCTCTATGTAGTACCAAACCCCATCAGTTGTAGCATCAGAGCCTGGAATTGTCGCTGTGAATGTATCTGAAGCGGACGGGGTCATTGCAATCCGAATATACGAACCAGCTTGTGATCTCTTGTAGAATAAGGAAGCTGTGCTTACCCCATTGCTGTCTGTTATGGTGGCTTCCACAGGTATGTCTTCACCAGCGGTTCCAGACGAGATAGCCTGATGATTTATCGTCGGAGGCGTGCTGTCGATTTCAAATGACCATACTGTTACATTGACATTCGAGGGCGAGGAAATGTCCTCAACTGTAAGTCGGACGTTGTGCGAGCCATCTGGCAGGGATGCTGACAGAGTAAATGTCACTTGGTCCGCTGTGATCACCGCGGAACCTGTGACGTCAATTCCATCCACTTCGATGACGATGCTAGACAAGTCAACACCAGAAGCGTCTTCATAACCCGCACGTATGGTAGGTGTGTTGTCACTTGTTAATGAGTTGTTGGTGGGTTGGAGGGATGTGATGTTGGGAGCCAGTGTATCCACTATGAACCACCAAGTTGCCGATGACATTATGCTCATAGGTGAATTGTCCCTGACCTCCAGGTATGCATTGTGTACCCCTTCTGTCAGTGGTGTTGCTGGCGTATACGATATCTGTGAAGATGTGACAGTTGCAGATGATGTGAAGTCGATCCCATCAATCATAAGGATTACTCCTGCTGTGTCTATTCCAGACTCGTCGCTGTAGTTGGCGCCTATGACAGGCAGATTGTCACTTATGATGGACTGATTCAACGGTTGCATATCCATAATCTCAGGTGCCACTGGATTGACCAAGAACCACCATGTTACCGTTGCCCTGTTTTGCGGTGCAGACTGATCGCCAACCTCCAATCGGACATCATGCCGCCCTTCGGAAAGCGTAGATGCTGGCATATATGAAACGTAGTTCGGTGTCACCGTTGCCAGAGGTGTGACATCTATGAGATCAACGAATATTGTGACATCGGTTACGTTAATCCCAGAATCATCACTGTAGCTAGTTCTAATAACTGGGGTGGAGTCCAATATTGTCGATTCATTTGCAGGCTGCTGTATCGTGATCAAGGGGGGAGTGGTGTCCACCAGGAACCACCAAGTCTTCGAAGCCACATTGTGATTCGCGGAATCGTCCTGAACTTCTAGATATGCATCGTGGAGACCTTCCGTCAAGGGTACGAGTGGTGTGTAAATAATGTCCAGCGGTGTTATTGTTGCCAGAGACGTTACGTCTATAGAATCTACTTCCAGAACCACAGTGGTAATATCTATCCCGGATGAATCCGCGTAGTCGGCTCTTATCACGGGGCTGGCGTCGCCTATGATAGATTCGTTGATTGGCTGCATGTTTGTGATTGATGGCGGTATCGTATCTACAATCGTTGTGTCAACATTGAACCACCATGTCTTTACTGCCGTGTTCATGGGTGTGGAGCTGTCATTGACTTGCAGAGAAACATTGTGCCTGCCGTTTGGCAATGGGACGACAGGCGTATACATCACTCCGGTAGGTGTGATTGTGGAACTGGCAGTCACATCTACTGTGTCCAACTTCAACATCACTGAGCCTGTATCTATCCCTGAAGGATCACTGTAGCTGGCGCTTATGGTTGGCGTGTCATCTCCGACTGTAGATCCATTGTTTGGCAGTAAGTTGGTAATGTCTGGTGGTTGTGTATCTACAGTGAACTGCCACGTGACCACCGCCTTGTTCTGGTTGATGGAATCGTCCCTGACCTCCAGATAAACGTCATGGATGCCATCAGAAAGAGGAAGAGCTGGTATGTAGGTCACATTGGAATCAGTAACAATGGCCGAAGGTGTCCCATCAATACCATCAACCATTAGAAGAACGCTGGTGGTGTTGATGCCGGAAACATCGCTGTAGTTGGCGCCTATGATTGGCATGGCGTTTCCGATTACCGATTGGTTTATGGGCAGTAACCCAGAAATGACTGGTGGCGTTGTCTCCACAGGGGGGATTGTGAATGAGTTGTTGCTCTTATCCCAGTTGGTGCGAAGTGCAGAATCTGTTACGTTAACCCTGACATAGCAGTCAGAAGAGGGAGTGTTTGGAACCGTCCAAAGAAAGGTTCCGTCATTCGATTCCCCATCAGCGATTTGTGAATACTGTCCAGTTATTCCATCTATCGAATATTCGATTCGAATGGTTAGAGGAGCAGTTCCACCTGAGGCAGTCCAATTGATTGCGTGTTGAGTGCCGACCTTCCAGATCTCACCAGCATTGGGATCTTCCACCTCAACCTTCAATGGAGGAGATGTCTCATCGTTTATCCATACCTGAACACCAAAACCCTCTCCAGCAGCGCCAATGTCCATGTATCCATCATCGTTAATATCACCTGCAGCCACACCTATGACCTTACCCACAGGCAGTGTTGCAGATGCATCAGTCCAGGTGGACCCTCCGTCACCTTTCCATATCCTGATGCCATTTCCCCCGTAGCCAGCCGCCAATATGTCAGGGTATTTGTCCCCAACTAGGTCAGCCAGAATCACTCCATAGTACAGATCGTTAGTAGGTAGACCATTAGAGGCAAGAGTCCAATTGCTCGTGCCATCTCCCAGCCATGCCTTGATCCCGTGACCGCCCATGTCCATCGAGGAGACAATGTCCAGGTTGCCGTCGAGATCGATGTCTCCCATGGTCACTCCGTTCCATTGATCGGTCCAGGGCAGTCCATTAGACGCCTCTGTCCATATGCCTGTCCCGTCTCCAAGCCAAACATGAAGACCAGCACCTGCGGCAGCAAGATCGGTATTATTGTCATTGTTAACATCATCCATCCACACACTGAAGTAACTTCCACTTGTTGGAAGGTTTGTCGAGGCTTGCGTCCAGACACCTGCTCCGTTCCCAGTGAAAACCTTCACACCACCAAACACATCATTCCCAACTGCAAGATCCAAGTTGTCATCATTGTTTATGTCAGCAAGGAATAGGCCTGTATTCCAAACCTCTCCAGGCAAGCCTGTGGAGGCAGGAGTCCAGGAACCTGCGCCATTGCCGGTCCAAACACCGACAGTGCCAGGACCATAGTCATAATTGGAGGCTGCAAGGTCCAGATCTCCATCGTTGTTGATATCACCCAGACTCACGCCAGCATCGAAGGTCGTGCTTGGAAGGCCAGTGGAGGCAGGGGACCAGTTACCCGCTCCATCCCCAGTCCATACACGTACTCCTGAGTAGCCTGCTGTAGCAATGTCCAAGTTGCTGTCATTATTGATGTCACCGAACCAAATGCTATGCTGACTTGAGGCTCCTGGCAAACCAGCTGAAGCGGATACAAAGCCAGTCCCTATCGGGTCCTCTTCTGAATGAGCTTGAACATCCATGGAAGTGAGCAAGTTCCCAAACGATGCCCCAATTAGAACCGCGGTCAAGGCGAGTGGGAACCAGCGAGTTGTTGACTTGAATTTCAAACGAACACCGTGATTATTTTCGAGCAGCTATTGCGATCGGACTATCACACTCTGGACATATTGTGTCATTCATTCCGAGTTCATGTCCACAATTCTCGCAAGTATCAGGGGCCTCTGCACCGGCAGGTGTTTCCTCTCTCTTTCTTCTCTTGAGTGCAAGGAAGAGTAGAAGTATCAAGAATACGGCCGCCACAAGGATTGCCAGTATCCACCAGGGGAAAGCACCCACTTCCTGCGCGCTCGCCGTAACCCTGACCGTCATTGTGTCTGTGCCGGTATTTCCAGCCATGTCCTTGATCGTGAGAGTGACTTCGTACTCGCCAACTTCTCCGAACCTGAACTGGCCAGAACAGTCAGGGATTTCGAACTCCTCATTGAGATATGGGAAAGTCCAACTGCAATTATTGGGGTCTATTCCGCTTCCATCGATTCCGTCGTCCGAACCGCTGGAGTCAAATACCACAATGTGCCCGACACTAATCTCAACGTCATCACCAGCATCGGCATTGGGGGACTGTGTGTCCAGAAAGACAGTGATATATCCGATAGTTCCCACATTACCAACCCTGTCGATGCTCCCGAAGTATATCCTATGCTCTCCTTCAGTCATCGTTCCCGCGACGAGTGGACCCGAATAGGTTGATGTGCAGGCAGTGTCGTCTATTCCGTAACAAATGGAAGATACTCCAGATCCTTCACCATCGTCTGCAGTTATTGAGATCGTTGCCAGAGCGGTGTTGATGTAGTTTGTTTCTGTGCTATCATATCCTGGTATTACGCTCGTGGGTGCAGTGTTGTCCAGGTACAATATCTCGGTAACCTCGATCTCCTCCGTGCCCAACTCATCAGTGCTCTTGAAAAGGACTTCTCTCTCCCCGTCATCTCCAGACAATTGGAGAGGTACACTGAACGCGGTCCAGTCTTCTATTACCACTCCGTCCTTCTTGATCTGATACCAAGTGGTTCCAGCTCCACTACCAGCTCCATCTTCAACTGTGAAGCTGATTGGCGTCATCGAGCTAACGTATGTAATGCTTGGAGCAGTGTGGTTTGGCTCACCAGTCACCATTTGTGTGGTAGGGGCGGTGTTATCCAAATATACCTGGAATGTTCTCTCGCTTTCCTCGTTGTTGACATTGTCCTTGCTCTTGACGATAACATCCCACAAACCGTCCTCACCCGTGAGGTAGATAGCTCCACCGGTGTAATGAGTCCAGTCAACTTCTATGATTCCGTCCTTCTTGATTTGGTATTGGGTGGAACTCTCTCCGCTTCCCAATCCATCATCAGCTGCGAAATAAATCGGGGTCTGGGAAGTGAGATAGGTAGTTCCAGAAGCATTGTGGTGTGGCGCACCTACACTCATGTCGGATACAGGTGGGCTATTGTCCAAGTAGATATGTTCTGTCTTTGCAAGTTCCTCGTTGCCAAGTGTATCCCTGGCTTTGAATTTGACATATATCAATCCGTCACTCTTGGAGCTCGAGATCGCAAAATTGCCTGTGTACGGGCTATATAGCGGCTCAGACTCTCCAAAGGCGTAGTAGAGATACTCGATGGATTCCACTCCAACACCCGAATCGTCACTCGATGTCAGGTTGAGCGGTGTAAGCGAAGTTACATATGTGTTGGTACTGATTGGATCCGTGTACTGTGGGAACAAGATGTTGAGTGAAGTGGTTGGAGCAGTTGTATCGATAGCGAAGGACCATGTGGCAGTAGATACGAGCGAATTGGTGTCAGCAACGGAGATGTAGACTTCATGGTCGCCATCATTCAAGGGTATTGCTGGTGTGAATTGAATGTCTCCTGAGGTCTTTATCGACATCGAGGTGACGTTCATTGAATCCACCTCCAGCACAACGCTTCCAAGATCAATCCCAGAAGTGTCAGCATAATCTGCCCCAATTGTTGGCTGGTTGCTGTTTATGATTGAGAGATGATCTGGCTGCAGGTTTGATATTATCGGAGGTTGTGTGTCAACTATGAACCACCACGTCTCCACTGCTGTGTTTTTGGGGTTGGAATTGTCGCTTACCTGAAGATACACATCATGTACTCCATCAAGAAGTGGAACAAGGGGAACATAGGATACATCACCTGAAGTCACAGTAGCACTTGAAGTCACATCGATTGAATCCACCTTCAGGATCACACTTCCAGTGTCGATCCCTGACACATCGAAATAGAATGCGCTGATGGCGGGAGTCGTTTCAGTTGTAGAAGATTCATTTGCAGGCTGCGGGTTCATGATTGCAGGGGGTAACGTGTCCACCACGAACCACCACGTTGCAGAGGCCTTGTTCTGATTGGAGGAATCGTCCATTACTTCCAGATACACGTCATGCGTGCCTTCCGTCAGTGGAATCAAAGGTGTATACGAGATGCCTGTGGCTGTTATTGTGGCATCGGCAGTGACGTCTACGCTGTCCACTTCCATCCGAACACTGCTGGTGTCGACTCCAGATTCATCCCAATATTCGGCACTGATAACCGGCACGTTTTCGCCTATGGTCGATTGGTTGGTGGGCAACGTGTTGTTGATCAGCGGTGGGGTGTAGTCAATAGTCACTCCCGTTATGTCAACCATATCAATCCAATGAGTTATTGGCCCTGTAATGTGGTTGTAGAATCCCATCGCTACGTAGATCTCTCCCGTAGGTCCCGACGTGAACGTGTTCAGGTAACTGTACTCATACCATCCCACAGTCTGCCCGCTCATTCCGATCACAGTGAAGTCCGGATAGTCCTCAGGATCTGTCGTTCCCGCATACGCCAGTACTTCAAGAGGCGACCCAGTTGATTCGCTGTACAACTGGAAATTCACGCCAATGTCCAATGAGGTGCTTGCAGGAGCCTGGACAATTCTCTCAATCCATACTGAAAGCTGCGGATAAGGTGGCGTGGGAAGCCCATGACAGAACAATTCAACTGAATAGGATCCGTCAAAAGCATATAAACTGGATATCGCGACGTTGAAATATGCCGGGTCATAGTTGAAATCACCAACCCAATCGCCAAAACCGCCTTCAAAACTCTCGGATATCTGTGCCGAGCTGATCATCGAACCGTGCTGAAGCACTGTCAGTAGAACCAAGACACCAAGAACTGCAGAGGCTCTCCTCCGTGTTTGTACGCCCTTTCTTGTCATCATATCATCCTGCCCTGCTCCTCAATCCAAGCTAAAATGACATGTTGGATACGTGAATTGGATTAACGTGCTATATATAAGAAATTTACTTAATTGACAATGAGAACTCCTCAACGAGGCCACTGACCCGCATTGAGAAAAGGTTATTACTGTTCAACACACTTCACAAACGTCAGCGAGGATTCTGGCGAAAGGGGAGGAAGGATCTGGAATGAGTGCCAGGTTGAAGAACCGCATACTCTGTCGGGGTGTCAGGGTCCCTGATGAGCTCAAGACTGGTAGGAAGAGCGGAGCAGGTCCTGCCGGCGGAAGATACCTGGAAGTTAACAATAGCGTTGTGAATGCCCCCATTTATGGCTTTTCGGAAAACTCACCAATATCACTTGAATTCTTTGACGGACGCTACTCTCTCGGGGACAATGGTGACACATGTCCCACCAATCTCATCGAAGAACCGTCATTCTACACCGGAAACACCTCGGACGGAATCCCGATGAAGAAGATAGCGCTTCAGCATGGAGTGAACTGTCTCGCCACAACCGTTTGTCAGAGATGTCTGTACTGGAGAACCGGAGAAGAGTGTTATTTCTGCGGCATAGAGCTCTCTCTGAAGCACGACACCACAATTCCATCAAAGAGTCCAAGGCAACTGGCGGAAGTCGGTGCTTTGGCGGAAAAGGAAGGTTTCAATCACTGCACTCTCACAACCGGCACATCAAATCTGAGGGACAGAGGAGCAGAGCTCCTGGCGAAATCGGCGGAAGCGCTCAGAGATAACACTGGTATGAAAATCCATGTCCAGCTGGAGCCTGTTGATGGGGAATGGATATCGCTTCTGAAGGAAAGCGGAGCGGATACGATCGGAGTACACATCGAATCCCTGGATGCTCGAGTTTTTGGGACCAAATGTCCTGGAAAAGCCCATCAATGGGAGAAGTATTGGGAGACTTGGCACGACGCATTAGAAGTATTCGGAGATAATCAGGTCAGCTCGTACGTTATTCTCGGGCTGGGAGAAGAGGAAGAACCTTCAAAGAAGGGCATAGAGAGAATGTGCCAGTCTGGAATAATCCCTTATCTCGTGCCACTCAGACCTATCAATGGAACGAAACTGGAGAACGCTCTCCCACCAACTCCTGAGATAATGATGGAATACTACCTGTACGCCATTGATTGCATGAAGACCTATGGTGTCAACCCAACAAAGAATCTAGCTGGTTGCGTGAGATGCGGAGCCTGCTCTGCTTTGGTAGATTTCTATGAGGAATCTCATGCTTTCTGATATTGTTGCAGGAGTTAGAAACTATCCAGGTTTGATAAGAAAGCACGCCATATCCAGGCTTGTTGATGTCCTCCGTCCAATTCAGGATTTCGGTGACACCGTTCTCGGCTTCGGAGAGGATGCAGCCGCCTTGAGATTGGGGAATGAGTTCCTTCTCTTCGCATCAGATGGCATCTGGTCGAAACTGCACGCGGACCCGAGATGGGCAGGTTACTGTTCTGTCTTGGTGAACGTGAACGACATTTACGCGATGGGGGGCAAACCTTTCGCCTTGACAAACAACATATCGTTCACAAGCGAGGAGGAAGGAGAATTGGTGGCTGAAGGGATCAGGGATGCCTGCCAGAAGTTCGAAGTGCCAATGGTCGGAGGTCACACTCATCCAGATTCAGATTCTCTTACTGTTTCAGTTTCGGTAGTAGGTAGGGCAAGCAAGCTGATAACAAGCAGAGACTGCCAAGTGGGCGATGACTTGATTGTGGCGATTGATTTGGATGGGAGAAAGCGAGGGGAGTTCCTGAACTGGGATTCAACTTCTCACAAGTCCTCAGAGGTTGCGCGCAATCAACTGGACAGTCTGATTGAAATCGCCCAAAAGGATTTGGCAACTGCGGGAAAGGACCTGTCGAACCCTGGTATTCTTGGGACAATTGGCATGTTGCTAGAGACTTCAGAAAAAGGAGCAGTCATAGATTTGGGTGTATTGCCCATCCCTGATGGAATAGATATGACAGAATGGGTATTGATGTATCCTGGTTACGGATTCGTGCTATCTTGCCAAAAGGATAGAAGTAGCGAGATTTCTGAGGTTTTCCTAGAGAGGAACATCGAGGCATCAGTGATTGGTGAGGTCACTGAAGGAAGCAAGGTCACTCTGAAGCAATCAGGGGAAGAAGAGACTCTATTCGATTTCCAAATCGACTCGATAACCGGCATCAAGATGAGGTAGTTCATGATTGAGAAAGGACCGATTGTGGAGGAGTTTGGCGAAGAGGATTGTGAAGAGTTGGAGAATCTCTACCGAACTGTCTGGCCAACCGCTGCTGAGTACCCTGAGCACTGGAGACAGAACAGGATGTTGAGGTCGGATCAGGTTCGGGAGGAAATGAGGAAAGGAATCCGGTTCTTTGGAATCAGGGATCAAGGAAAGATAGTCGGTGTTTACAAGGCCAGAATAACTGAAGACGAATGTTTTGGAGAACATCAATCCATTCTTGCCTCCCACAGAGGAACTGGAATAGCCTCCCGGATGTACGACCAATTCAAGAAACTGGCAAAGGACAACGGTTGCAGGATAAATAGCGTCAACGTCCTCATGGGTCAGGAACCAACGCTCAGATTAGTAGAAAAACATGGTTTCCACAAGGTCGGAGAACCCTTCGAGCAGTCGCCTGGGATGCTTGTCCAGAGGTTTGAAAGGAACGTTGATTAGATCTCCAAATACATCTTGACGATACTTCCAATGACCAGTTTATCCTTGAGATCTTCCTGGACACGGAGCTCTACCTTCTCACCCCTCAAATCTTGAAGAGTAACTCTGAACATCTCCGGTTCTGGTTCTATCTCTTTGACCTCAAATGCGTTCACAAATTCCGTCATCTTATCCCTATTGGACAATGGGTGTAGCATAAAATAGATTTCTCAGAAGAAGCTATTCGGCTATGACTATCTCTGGCTTGACTTCAACTTCGGATTTTATGGAGTTGGCAATGAAGCATCTTGAATGTAGGAGCTCCAGAGCCCTCTCCGTCTTCCTCACGTCTTCCTCACTCTTCACCACAATCTTGGGTGTCAAGACTATTCTCGTGAAAGACAGAACTTTCTCTCCTTCTTCCAGATACCCAACCGCGTCACAGTCGTAGGACAAATACTCAATCCTCATCTTCTCAGCATATGCAATGAAAGTCATCAGAAAGCAAGTGTTCTCTGCAGCCACGAACAGCTCTTCCGGTGTTATGTAGCCTTCAACTCCCTTGAATTCAGGGGGAGAAGAGAAGTCCATGGCATTACCGCTCTCGGTCTCCAGACTGCAGATTCTGTTTTTCTTCCATGCCACCTTCGTGTTGTATTCGTACATACTTCACCATCCATTCAGGAGGCCTTCCTCAAAGCCTTCCTGTAGACTTCCAAGGTTCCCTTTGCCGTCTTCTTCCAGGAGAACCCTTCCACCTTCTTTCTCGCGGCCTTTCCGAGCCTGGCTGCCAGCTTCTTGTCTGTAAGTATCTTAACCATAGATTCTGCCAACCCTCTGACATCTCCACATTCCAACAGTACCCCACTCTTGCCATCATCGACGAGTTCCGGGATTCCTCCCACCCGGTAGGCAATCACGGGTTTCTCGAATGCCATTGCTTCCATGAGTGTCAGACCCCAGCCTTCCATTCGGGACGGGAGCACGAAGACATCGCATTCTCTGTAGTAGCGGGGCAACCTACCATCAGAGACGAAATCTTTGAACACCACATTCCTATGTATGCCAATCCTCTCGGCCAAATCCGCAAACATGTCCTTTTCATTGAAAAACTGTCCCCCGGTCAAGCCGCTCTTACCCACAATCGTTAGCTTTACATTGGGAATTCTATCAATCACCTGCTCGGCTGCCAGTAGAAGGAATTCAACACCCTTCCGAGCCTCAAGTCCGCCCACATACAGTATGGAAGGCCTCGAAGATGCCTTGTTGTCCCTGTTCCCTGTTCCAAACTTTGACAGATCGATGCCATTGTAGATTAGGTGAGTGTTCACTCCGAATTCCTTCTTCAAAGCCTCCTTCCAGTAATTCGAAACGACAATCTTCTCATCCAGTAGATGTACCGATTTCTCCTGTAGATTCGTAAGAGTACGTCCCCTGAACTCATCTATGTGGTGAATCGTCCTGACCGTAGGGGCATCCAAATTCCCAGAATCTTTGAGCTCGAACAAGGCATTGGCACCAACACAATCCTGTGAATGATATATATCAAAATCTAGAGGCAGATTCTTTCTATAGGCTGCTATCATCCTCTTTACATCGCTCACGATCTTGCCAGTCGAGGAGTAATTGTATACTGAGTGTGGGACAGCGGTCTTTCTGTAGAATCCATCCTTGAAACCTCTTTCACCCTTCTTCTTCAAAGAGAATAGATGTACATCATGACCCATGTCCGCCAAAGCCTCCGAAAGATTGAGGGCATGAACGACTCCTCCTCTTGGTTTGGTGCTGTATGTCAGCATAGCGATTTTCACTCGCAAATCACCACTGCCATATCGATTTCCTGAGTATCTCTAGTTCGTATAAAACACTATTGGGAAGGTTCAGGTTCGGGTTCAGTTCCAACAAGTTGTTCGACCAGTTGCACAAGGTCCATCGTCTTGATGTCGAGTCCTGCCTTCTTCGCACCTGCGTTGAGATTGACAACACAGAAAGGACAAGGTGTCACTATTAACTCAGCACCCGTCTCCACGGCCTCCCGTACCCTTCCTACAGCTATGTTCTCAGCCTGCTCATTGAAGGCTATCTTGAAACCTCCCCCGGCACCGCAGCAACGGGATTTCTCCCTTCTTCTCGGCATCTCTAGTAGCTCAAGGCCAGGTATCTTCTCGAGGACCTTCCTGGGTTCGTCAAAGACTCCTGCATGCCTTCCAAGATGGCATGGGTCGTGGTACACTACCTTCTTGTTGAACTCTTTCGTGAACTTGAGCTTCTTCTCCTTAATCAACTTCCAGATGTACTCGCTGATGTGGTAAACGTCAAAGGGTCTGTAGCCGACCAAGGCCGGGTAGTTCTCTTTGATGGTCTTATAGCAGCCAGCACATGCCGTGACAAGTTCCTTTACCCCTCTCCTCTCCACCTGATGGATGTTATGCTGGATGTATTCCTCCTTCACCTTGTCCCCCAGACCCGTTCTGAGCAAAGGAGAGCCGCAACACCACTCGTCCGGTCCCAAGACGGTAAACTCGACACCTGCAGCTTGAAGGATCTTCACCGTCGCTTGAGCAAGGAACTGCATTCGATAGGAGGCAGTGCAACCCACAAAATACGCCACGTCCGGATTGTCCGAGAGCTTCGTTCCCTCGGGTACCCAATTCCCACGCTTATCCAATAGGTCCTTCTCCGGGTCGTTGGCATCGAAGAATGGATTCCTCTTGTTTGGATCGTAGATCCTCTTCCTCAGTTCCTTGTGACCTGGCAAGGGATCCATTCCATTGTGCGCAAGCCATTCCTTGACATCCTCCCACACCTCTGAGAGCTTGATCTCGACATGGCAGACCTCATCGCATATGCCACAAGATGTGCAGTGGAACAGAGTCTCGTAAAATGATTGGTCCTGGTCCTTTTTCTTTCTGTTCTCAAAGAAACCTCTCTCCCCCATCCTCTTGAGGTAGAATATCTTGCCTCTGGGACAATCGGCCTCCCATCCGAACTGATCATAGGCAGGGCAAGTTGCCTTACAGTAGCCACACTGCAGACAGGAATACAGGTCCAGGTCAATGTCAGCAACTTTGTCCAATCATTCATCCTCCGGTTTGAGATCCGGCAATCTTGGTTCTTGGCAGAGCCTTCTTCATCATTCCCAATAGGTTCAGGCCGATATTCATCAGAAAACCTGGGATGGGAATTCCCCATTTGATTCTCATTTCAGTCATCTTCCCAGGGTTCATGATATTATCAATGTCGATTATCTCTTTAATATTGCGAATTATGCGAGCTCCTTCCTTTCCATGAAGGTTGTTTAGGTTCCAAGCGAACCAGACACCCAGGCCAGAGGGTCGTCCATCCAATTTGACGGCCTCATCGATAATCCTCTTCACGAAACCCATTGAAGCGAGGCTCTCTATGGCAAACCTCTCATTTGACAGGTAGAATGGCATGAATGCGACCGAGTTCCTGTCGACTACAACGCCTCTCAGGGTGGACATTATCTTCATCTCCCTGCTTATCTTCGCAGCTCTGCTGAGCATCTCCGCAAGGCGCGTGGTTGGGATGACCCCCTCTCCAATCGTCCCACCTGGACCCAGTCTCCTTATTCTCATCTCGTAAGATCTCTCTTTCCACTCATGAGTTGCCAGTTCTTCGGACTCCTTCTTCCCCCCGCTCTCAACCATTAGCTTATCGAGGGACTTCTCATTGACTTCATTGACTGCAGCAGAATCTCTGAGTGCAATGCTCAATAGCGAACCCACCTCGGGCGCCTCCTTTCCCAGCATTCTGAGAAACTCGAAGTTCTTCTCGTCATAGAACCCAATATTGTATGGGGTGATGTTCGATTGTGATATCTTCATCAAGGGTTGTTGCAGTGCCATTGCGTTCTTGAAGGAATATGCCAGGGGCCTGGTTTCTTCTGCCAGCGGATACAGCTTCACCGCCACTTCGGTTACGATGCCCAGACTTCCCTCCGAACCCGAAAAAAGAGCATTGAGATCGTACCCAGGGCCTCTGTTGGAGCATCCTCCTGACTCTGTGTCTATCATTCCTCCGTTGCTCATGACAGCTTTCAAGAATCCGACCTGTGAGTATGCCGTCCCGTACTTGTATGACCCAACTCCCGCACCGCCAGTGTTTGTCCAGCCACCAATCGTCGCAACAGGAGCGCTTGAGGGGCAAGCACCTATCATGAGACCTTTCCTTTCTACCTGTGTGTACAACTCCTCCCATGTGACAGAAGGCTCGCAGTAGGCCAACATCCTATCCTCATCGATGTCCAAGACTTCTCTCATTGAAGACAGATCCAGCAATATTCCACCCTGGGTGGCTATTGCGCCTCCGAATCCCCAACTCCCGCCTCCTCGGCCAATCAATGGGATCTTATTCTCCCTGGACAATTGAACGATTGCAGCTATCTGCTCTGCGTTCTGGGGCCTTGCCACTGCATCCGGAATCATATCAAATGCGATTTCCACAAGCTTCGGAAGGGGTGCCAGATCGTGAGTGTAGTAGTATTTCGTAAACTCGTCAAACGCCACATTCTGTTCTCCAACAATGGATTCCAATCTCTTTCTGAGCCGAGCGTTCAAGACACCCTTCTTGGGTGGCCAGGATTTCTTGAGGCGAGATCTTGAGATCTTCTTCCTCCACGTGCCTACGTCCTTTTGGAGAGCATACTTGGAGATGATTCTGTCCATTGCAGGTGAAGCGATCCTTCCCTTGCTGTCAGCCCCTGTCTTTATCGATGCCATCGTCCTTCCAACTGGACCTCCATCCTCCTTCTGGGTTTGACTCTCTATCCATGAACTCAGATCTTTGCGGTAGCCTCCCACAGAGGGGAGCAGTTTCCCAATCTTTGCCCTCAGATCGTTCAAATCCACCTTGGTCGAGACATCCTTGGGAAGGGATATCCCTACTGCAACGTATTGTCTATCAAGCAACAAGCACGAGAAGGCCAGAAGTGTGTTGATGCTGCTCGCACCAGAAAGGAAGCTGTTGAAAGAAGCGAGAGGAACAATGATCTTGTCCACGAATGCATGACCCATATCGACCATCTTGTCCGAGAAGAATCTCCTCCTCCATCTTCCGTTTGAAACCTCGGTAGTCTCTCTCTTTCCATTGAGTCCCTCAAGTTCTGTGCTGATTCTCTCTTCCTCCACATTCAGGACGTCCTTGGGGCCAGCATAGGTTATGCCCAAGATGTTGGTGGGCTCCTTTCCCGAGTAAGAAGGCACAATCAAGAAGGAGATGTTGTATGGCGAAGTGCTCCCTCCAATCACTTTGTCAAGAGCTTCAAGAATCGTTTCAGGATTTGGGAAGGAGAATGTGATCGGCAAAATGGCCTCCCATGAAGGTATGAGCTTCAGAGTGACCTGCGTCAATTTCCCCAATGTGTCGTATGAACCGACAAATAGTCTGTTGAGATCGTACCCAGTACTGAAGTTCGATATCGGATGATAACCAGTATCGATTGTCTTCCCGCTACCAAGAACAATCCTGAGAGACCTCACCTGTTCTTCTGGTCCGCCTTGGGAGAAGCTTCCCATGCTTGGAAGGCGTTTTGATATCCATTCACCAATCGTCATTCCCTTGGACCCAGCCGGATAGGAGGCCAGCGTTCGGTTATGTTTTCTCAATGAGGAAAGCAACCCTGCGCAGGACGTGTCCGGAGTGCAAGTCACAAAAAAATTGTCGCTACTTATCCTGACGCTTTCTCCTGCCAAGGATTCTGACCCCCTTCCTCTTCTTGAGTGCACAGACAGATTCATCAGTTTTTCTAGCGTCTGGACACTACCCATTTGGGTGCTTTTGGGTTCGAATCGGAGTAATGCCATTGTTCTATTTAAGTTTAGAGTAATTCGTAAATTTGGCGTCTAATCTCGTCGATTTCAGTAGGGTATCTCTCGACTAACTAGAAGGGATATTGCTTTCCCAAAACCTCGGTAGATGCCAATGCAGCCTGTGCTCCTTGAGCACAAGAAGTCACAATCTGTCTAGCTCCCCCGGTGATGTCCCCCGCGGCATACACACCCTTCACATTCGTTCGCTGAAAATCATCCACTTTGATATAGCCGTTATCGTCAACTTCTACACCGAGATCTCTTACAAGCCCTGTATTGGGGATCAGTCCAATGGACACGAATGCACCATCGAAATTCTCAGTCCTTCTCTCTTCGGTATTCACGTCCTTCAGTTCAATGCTTTCGAGCTTCTCGTCTCCGTTGAAACAACAGACCACGGTATCGTAAACAATATTGACCCCTTTCTTCTCAAGCTCTTCCTGGTATCTCATTTCCGCTCTCAATTGATCTCTTCTGTGTATCATATGAACATCCATTCCTAAATTCTTCAGATACAGGGCCTCAACTGCTGCCGTATTCCCTCCTCCGACCACGGCCACCTTCTTGTCCCTGAAAAAGAAACCGTCACATGTCGCACAATAGGAGATACCTTTGCCAGAGAACTTCCTCTCCCCTGGTACACCCAAGGTTCGGTAGATTGCACCTGTTGCGAAGACCACTGCTTTGACCTCGTACTTGCCCTTGGAGGTTACAATGCCAAAACCTTCTTCCGTTTTGGTCAAGCTCTTGACAGGTTCCAGTTCATGGGGCTCTATGTACTTCTTCAGATGATTCTTGAATATCTCTGCTAGGTCCATGCCTGAGATGTTCTCGTAGCCTGGGTAGTTCTCGATCCATGGAGATACGACTATTTGGCCACCAACCAACTTTTCTTCCAGAACAATGGTTGAGATGCCTGCTCGGACCGCATAGATGCCTGCAGCCACTCCAGCTGGACCAGCTCCGATAACAGCCAGCTCGTAATCCATGGTCAAACCCTCACAAGTAATGGTTTCCCGCTATTTAAGGAAAAAGTCTTTCCAACTAGGAATACCTCTCCTCCTTCCAAGGGTCGGCAGAGTCGCTGTATCCCCTCTTCTCCCAGAATCCCAGTTCTTTCTCTTCTGTGAACACGACCTTCCTCACCCATTTCGCGCTCTTGTATGCGTATTTCTTGGGAATGACCAATCTCAAAGGGCCACCATGCTCAGGCTGCAAAGCTTCGCCTTCAAATCCGAATGCCAGAAGAACCTCATCATCCATCATATCCTCAAGTGGCAAGCTTGTTGTGTACCCCTCTTCCGCAATCACGGTCACGAAATGTGCATCCGCCTTGGGGTTGGCAAGCTTCACTATCTCGCTGAATCTCACTCCCTCCCACTCGTTGTCCAATCTGCTCCATCCAGTTACGCAGTGGAAGTCACTCGTAACTTTCACACTTGGAAGGTCATTGAACTCTTTCCAGTTCATTGTCACAGAATTCTCAACAAGACCTTCGACCCGGAAGTCCCACTCCTTATCATTGAATTCTGGGACGCTCCCTTCGTGAAGGACAGGAAACTTCTTCGTGGTCCTCTGGCCGGGTGGTATTCTCTCCTTTTCATTCATTCATACCCCCCCCTTTGCAGGGCTTTGAACCTCAATAGTAGCAGAATCGAAATCCCCTACTCCCCTCAGCGAATTGAGCATGGCTAGGACGGCATTTCCAAAAATCTCTGCAGGGAATTTCTTCAAGGGAATCTTCTTACCATCCACTGTCACACATATGCTCTTCCTACCATAGTGCTTGCAGTCCTCCGTCTTTGCATCTTTGGACATGACCCTTTCTGCAAAGGTAGCACAGTCAAAACCGCAGTCCTCGCAGTCAAGTAGCGGAAGATGATTATAGACCCTCTCAAACTCTATCTTGGATTTGATGTATTCCACTATGTCGTCTTCGTTCTCTTTGAGCCTAAAGACAGTGTTCTCCCCTTCTTCGATATCTCCAACCGCTACCTTCGGATAGGTTGAAGACTTGTAACCTTCCACCAGGATTACATCGGTATCAATGTTCTTCTGGATAGCGTCTATGATTTTCTCAAGCGGCACTGTCCTCTTCAACATGAAGCTGGTTTCCTGGTCACCACCTGCCACCAACAGCTGGGCTCCTGCCTCAGCATGTCTCCATGTGTCCTTTCCTTCCGTGTCAATTGTGAAACCCTCTTTCTTGATGTGCTTCACCGTTACGACAGAGTGACCTTCCTCGGTTAAACGACGGACTATCTTCTCAATCAGAGTGGTCTTTCCAGATTTCGATCTTCCGTAGATGTTCAGAATCATGACACAACCCCATGTTGAACATACAAACCTCGGCTAAAATCATTTCGAAGTTGAGTCCCAAAAGCCCAGATGAAGAGACGTCTCCTCATCTGGGTTACCACAACGACTGCCGTTACAGCTCCGTCAAGTATTTCCAGGAAGTAGAATGATTTTAATCTTTCGGTATTATTTCAGGCTCTCATGTGAATGTGGCTATGAAAGATTCGAATATTTGACAAAATGACAAGATTTTTCCACAGGCAAGGCAGTTTCGACCATTAGAATGAAGTCTCCTTCTCTGGCGAACACTTCCGTGGATTGGGACTAGGATCTCTCACTGCCTATGGCTTCTGCCGAGACCCCTTCAACATCTCCTCCTCTCGTAGCAAGGAAAGGTCCAGCAACCACGTACAGAATACCTAATGAAAGGGCCGCAGTAGCAAGAACTACGCCAATCACTGGCTCTAATCTTGTCAGCTTAATGATGGAAACTAGTATCAACAATCCAAGAGCCACTCCAGCCCAGATCTTCAGCGTTCCTTCGATCTTCACATATCCTATCTCACTGACCACGAGTATCGAAGTCAGAGTCGCAATCAGAAGTAGTGGATACTGGAAGCTGTCCCAGATAAGACCGCTTTTGCCAATAAGCAGGCACAGTGCAACAATCAAGAAGGTGTTTGCCGCAGTGGGGAGGCCCACGAAATGAGAAGTGGGAGATTTCCTGGAAGCATATCTTGCCAGGTGAATCACGCCCGCCACAACAACAATCCCAGGGACGATTACAGCAAGAGCATTGTCGATTGAGACCAAGGCTGATCCTTTGGAGAGATCGTAGAACGTGGAATACAGAAGGATGGCGGGTGCGAAACAGAATGAAATCGTGTCTGAAGAAATGTCTAAGTGGCGGCCCAGACTGTGCTTTGTTCCGAATCTCCGAGCAACAACTCCGTCCAATCCGTCAAGAACGATTGCCAGGACCAGGAAGACGTAAGCAAACAAGAACTTGCCATCGATGATGTAGGTTATGGCAATGAACCCTGAGACTCCGTTTCCTATCGTCAGGAGATCTGCATAAGAAACCTTCCTAAGCCAAGTCATAGACCACAACCCCTATCGAAGTCTCTCCGGCCTTGACCTTCTGCCCCTTCTTCACGATCATCCTGACACTCTCTGGCATTTCGACAGTAACCCCTGATCCGAATGCGATCATGCCAATCCTCTGACCTTTTTGCAAGTACATTCCAGGCCTAACATACGGAATAATCCTCCTTGCCACAAGCCCGGCTGTCTGTATCACCTTCACAGGTCCAATCTTGGACATGATGGTTGTCTCCACTCTCTCGTTCTTTTCAGCCTTCTCCGAATAGGCAGGTGAATGGCGTCCAGAGAATCTCTCCACCTTCAGGACTCTGCCCCCAATGGGGGCTCGGTTCACATGGACGTTATGGATGTTCATGAAGATGGATAGTGATCCCCGCTTCTGGTCTACTCTGAGGACCTTTCCGTCCGCAGGAGACACTACTCCCTTTCCTATTGCTCTTGGTGGGTCTCTGTAGAACAGCATCATCAGGATGGCAATCAGAAAGAAGGCGTTGGCAACGAAATAGAGAGGAAAGGACTTGTACTGGATGGATGCGACAGTTGCAAAGATCCCGATTAGGAGAGGAATGGCTATCCAATAGATGGTACCCTTGGCAATCACAACTTGGCAACAAAGGAATGGAATTAAAGTCTTTTCCCTTTCGTTTTCAATTGCTCAGAACGATTTTGGCGTCCACAACGATCAAACCATCTTCTCTCGCCAAGACTGGGTTCAAGTCAAGTTGTTCCACTCGGTCTTTCATATCATCAGCCATTTTGGAGACATTGAGCAGTAAGTTCTTGATTGCCGTTCTATCAATGCGTATTCCTCGGAACCCTTCAAGAAGCTTGGCACCCTTGATTTCCGACATCATCTCTTCAGCGTCGTAGTCACTGATTGGCATTGTTCTGAATGTGACATCCTTGTACAGCTCAGCGAGAACTCCGCCCAAGCCGAACATGATGGTGGGACCGAACACTGAATCATTGACCACGCCAATGATGAGCTCCACTTCACCTTCTTCCATATGCTCGACGAGTAGAGCCTTGTTAGGGAATCTCCTTCTCAGTTCATCAATCGCATTGTTGAGTTCATCTCGATCCTTTATGTCGAGCACAACTCCTTCCACATCCGTCTTGTGCAGAATCTCTTTGGAGCAGACTTTGGCAACAAGCGGAAATGGAAAGGGAACGGATTCGAGCTGTTCGCCATCCTCCACAACGATGAAGTTTGTAGTTGGGATTTTATGTTCTTTCAGCAAGGACTTCGTTTCATCCTCTCGCAGCACCGATCGGCTGTTCTGTTGTTCCAGCATTTCATCCATGGTCCTGTCAGAGCATATTCTATGGATACAAATAACATTCTCTTGAAGGAGAATCAATCGACGTACAGATGCTCATACACTTCCTCGAAAAGACCCTTCCAGAAACAGTCCAGAGCCGTAGCTATGCTCGAAAACAAGGGCAACAAGTTAGGCATCACGCTTACTTAGCCACACCTGTCCTTCTCTTCTTACCCTTCTTCTTCTTCTTCGTATCCTTCTTCGGTTTCTCTTCGACCACATAATCGAAGGGGTTCTCTCTCATCATCATGCTAGCGACTCTAGCTTTCAAAAGCCGAGTAATATCCTAAAAAGAAATTGAGACGGTTATCATGCATGATAACACGAGAGGATTACAAATTCTCGATTCTTATGACGCACTTGTCGTCCCCTTTTCCTATAGTCCTCTCCAAATTCACCATCGCGCAACTCCTGCATCTGACGGCAATCCTTGAGATGATGGCTCTGGTCAACATGCAGAAGACTGGATTCCTCTTCGCTTCCTCCCCCCACGGACATACGGATGCTTCCATGACGACCCTACTCGATGAAGCTTTCACCGTTTTGAAATCCGCTCCGAGTTGATTGAACACAAGTTGCACCACCTCGGCGACCCTCTCCGAATCTACCTCCTCGGTCTTCGAAATGTACTTGTCGCAGTACAAGTTCTCGATGTTGTCGCACATCTCCTTCACAAATCTGGTTCTCATTCCTTGAGGAGCTGGGAAGAGGATGGTGGGCAGTATGTTGGTCAACAGCGAGCGCAGTTCGTTTTGTGATTCTTGTGCGGATCTCTCCTTCATCTTCTCGCTCAGTTTCTCTGCGTGCTCCTCCCTCTCCACGCGATAGTCAACTGCCTTTCGGACAGTATTGACCAAGTCATATCCATCAAAGGGACTCTTAAGGTAGTCATAGGCTCCCTTTTTGATGGCTTGAGCGACCACATCCATTGTCCCGTCCTCAGCAAGAACGATGAAGGGCAGGTCTTCATGATGGGTAGTTACAAAATCCAAGAGATCGAGACTGTTCAGCTTGTCCGTCTTTGCGTCCGCGACTATCACTGCGACCTCGTTCGAAAGCAACAACATCGCGGCCTCCTCACCATCGCTGACCCTGAGGATTCTGTAACCATCCCTTCCAAGATGTTGAGAAACATATTCGTACAGTTCATCGTCCTTGTGGACGAGGAGTATCTTCTTCTTTTCGGACTCCATGGACGACCCTTGCTGCATTGAAGAAGTCCCTATTCATCGAAGGAGGTCTTCAGTATCTTTATTCCCCCACCAGAAATCTCGAATGGGAGATAGTCGAGAGGTACATCCGTGCTCCTCATCTTCCTTATGTCGATCAACCTCTCTCTTCTATTGGTGTAGGGATTCTCCCTTCTGAAAAGCCAGATCGCTCCGTACGTTGAATACATCGCCACGTTGTTGTACTGTTCTCCAACTGCGTCATCGCATATGACGAGGGATGTACACCCCTTTTTGGAGAGCATGAAGACTAGCAGGTCCAGCTGTTCTCGGAATCTCTCGATGGGCATGCCCAACGCATATACTCCTACGTTATCAACAACGACATGTGTAACATTCTCCGGGATCCAATTGGCGATGTCCTTGAGATGGATTTCCATGCCCTTCTCCGATGGGTCGGAAAATCTTGCTTCGATCATTCTCCTCTCAAGCACCTCGTGGATTTTAAGAAGTCCCTCATCCTCATATTTCTGCAAGTCCCAGCCAAAGCCAAGAGCTTGAGATCTCAGATCCTCAGGGCGTTCCTCGGTTGCAACGTAAGCGCATCTATCTCCCTTTTCGCAGTGTTCAACAATGTAGTGAAGTCCCAGAACGGTCTTCCCGACGCCTGCGTCCCCGGTCACGAGAATGGTCTTTCCTTCGGGATAGCCCTCTATGATAGTGTCGAGCTCTTTCAACCCAGTGCTTACTCTACCTATCGCCATTTTCTCACTGTGAATGCAAAAATGGTAGGACTTAAAGAGTTTGTGCGGTCTTTATCGCATTTGATAATAGGCCAGACGATATGTTCGATCGCTTTCTAGTCAGTGGCCAGGTCTTCCCCAGCTTCGAATGCCGTTTGAATCTCGTTGTAGAGGTCCTCGAATCCCTGAAGGTTGAGGGACGAAATGGGAAGCAGAGGACGGAATGCTCCAACACTCTCAAGGGCCTTGAAGAACTCGGAACTTGCAAGGATTGCTGGGCTACCAGTTTCCTCCTCCAGTGAAGTGTTCAATGCGTCCGGACTCTTTGACCATTCCAGGATTCTTTCAAGCTTCTCTTCGGAGAGAAGATCTGCCTTGGAGAGGATGGTGGCCAAAGGAATGGAAAACCTAAATTGGGTCGTAGCGGAAAGCATGATTGATGACACGTAACCAGAAGGTGTGCCTGCAAGTATGGGATCAACAAGAAAGACGATCATCGCATCATCTCTTCCGAACTCCTCCACAATCACTCTGCTGGATTCCCTGAAAGTGAAGAGCTCCATCTGTCCTGGAGTGTCAACGAGAATGTAATTCGTGTCAAAGCCCTTGATTGTCTCGGAAACCTCTGTTGCATTCAGGGCGAGCATGTCAGCGCAGTAGATCTGTGCGGCATTGGGTCCAAGGTCGGTGTCTTTCATTGCCTCTTTGAGCGTGATCCAATCCTGAATGTCCACGTTTGGGTTGTAGACAAGATTCTCCGCTCCCGGATCGAGGTTTACTGTGATTGCATCATAGCCCTGTGTATTCATCCAGACCTGGAAGGCGTGCACAGCGATGCTCTTTCCGCTGCCGGCTGTGCCGATGAAGTAGATTATCTTAGACATAGGATCACTCGGAACATATACTAGAGACTTCTAGACAGAATAAGGATTACTCACTTTAAATTGTGTATGTCCCTGAGAATGCGGGCCTACTTGGTGTAGTCGTGGCTATACCAGAAAGCGACTCCGTTTTGAATATCCATTTTGTGCCAGTCGTTGAAAGACCCATGCAGTCCATCGGAGTAACTCTGGTAGTTGTATATAGCGGATGCATTGTATGACATGCAGCTCCAGTATCCATAAGGTGCATTTTCATGCGTGGCAGGCGTCCACCCAAGGTTGAGGTTGTGTCCTAGTTCGTGGCAGAATGCATAGGCAAGTGCATTGCTTGTTCTTCTTCCATTCAATCCGAATTCGAGAATCCTTCCGTGTGAGATGAAGAAATCATCAGCAGTGAAGAACTGCTCAGCTCTGCCAATCGAAGTAGCGTTCTCGGAGTAATTGTGTCCGATTATGGCATAGCGGAACGAACCCTTCCTGTTTGTAGAGAAATGCCTGGGTTCCCTCACTCCGTCGCCATCATAGTCAGCCCGGACTTCTCCGTTCTTGAAATTGTAGAAGTCAAAGGTCGTGTCGTTTGCGTAGGTGAACCGAAGCAATGACTTATGCTTTAGCCACTCTCCTCCACCTCTGGCATCACTGCCGGCTATGCCTGCTGGCCAGCCCAGGTCAACATGCAACCTTATTCCCCGCGTGAGGAAAATGCCTTTTAGGAGTCTCAATTGTCCCGGATTGATTCTGTGATTCTGGTCGTTTTGGGTTTTATTCCCCTTTGACTTCTTGACCTTCTCCTTCTTCATGAAGTCAACTTCAACGTAGATGTCCTTGCAGAAACAATTCTGTCTCTCCGCCGGATTGCTGAAGAGCGTGTCTACCGCACCACTGTTGGTGTTGCCCACCGGGCCCAAGGGTTGACCAATCTCACCATATGGCTCATTGGTATCGATGTTGGAATCATTGTCGTAGTTGCCCCAACCATCCCAAATACCGTCACGATCTGTATCATAATACTGCGGGTTTGTGCCAATCATCTTCTCGTAGTCGTCATGAAGCCCGTCCTT
>CP070767.1:231902-241180 GCA_020345725.1 Methanobacteriota archaeon
GACTGCGAACGTTGAGCCTCCGGTTAGTTGGACTTTCCTAGTTTCCATCTACTCCGCCCCCTTGGCTGGTCGGTAAGATGTGGTCTGTCTATATATATCTCTGTATAATTGGGGAAAAATATTGAGTGAGTGGGGTCACGCCAATCACCCAGAGGTTGTTCGACCTGTCATAGAGCAACACCTAAAAGGCTATCAAACAATGAGGGTAGAGCAGAACTTTGTCACATTCAGGAGGAGGATGAAGAAAATGAAGATAGCCCATATCTCAGACTTGCACCTCACGGGATCGAACTTCGTGCCAGAATGGGGAGAGAACCTCATTGACATGATGACAGCCATCAACCCTGAACTGGTGTTAATCACGGGGGATCTGACAGACGAGGGGTATGCTCACGAATACGACGTGGCAAAGAAGTATGTGGATAGGATAGAGGTGAAGAACAAGATAGTGATACCTGGCAACCACGACTCCAGAAATGCTGGACATGGGATATTCGAGGAGTTGTTTGGCACCAGGTTCCCTTCCTACGAAGAAGGTCGACTTGTGATCCTTGGTCTGGACACAACTGTACCAGATATTGATGATGGACATGTGGGTCGTGAGAACTACGATATGCTCAAGGAGAAGTTCTCTGAAAAGGGCATGATGAAGGTTCTCGCATTACATCACCACCTAGTTGCAATACCAGGAACAGGGAGAGAGAGGAACATAGCAGTGGATGCCGGACAGGTCCTGAGACTGTGCAATGAGCTGGGAGTTGATTTCGTACTGTCGGGGCACAAGCACTTGCCCTGGGTCTGGAAGATGGAGCGTTTCTATCTGATCACAGCAGGAACAGCCACATCCAGGAGGTTGAAAGGCAAATCCTATCCTTCGTTCAATGTGATGGAAATCGAGGGAGAGAGCGTCACGGTCACGGAGACGAACGTATCGGACAAGAGCTCCAGAGAGATACTGAAGGTTGAGAACGTCTTTGACTGAGGAGGTTCCGAGAATGGTTTTCTGCTCAAGATGTGGTAAGGAATTGGTGCCGGAGGCGAACTACTGCCCGTATTGCGGAATTGCAGTGAAAGGTGTCAAGACAGAAGAGTACACAGTGCCGTCAGAGGATCTGGTTAGTAGGGTCAAAGCATTAGTTCACGAAGGAAATGTGAACAGGGTTATCGTAAAGGATGACAAAGGAAGAGTGCTGATGGACATCCCGATAGCGTTGGGAGTGGTGGGGGTTGTTCTTGCACCTTGGCTGGCGGCTCTTGGAGCCCTTGGAGTTGTTGCTACCAATTGTACCATTGTTGTTGAGAGGAGAGAAGGTTAAGGTATCTGGATTGGAAGTATTGGAGAGTATCCTTCTAGGAGTGTGATGAGTAGTTTCAGAAGAATCGGCCCTTTTTGACGAACTTCAAACTCTGGCTAACGAATTTCCACACCCACAATACCGTTTTATATCCGCTTTGCATTCGAACCCAACGGGGGTAGAGGATGAACATCGTAGTGTGCATAAAACAGGTTCCTGACACCGCTGCAACAATCAAGCTGGATCCATCCGGGAAAAGCATCAGCGAAGAGAACATCGCTTACGTGATGAACCCGTACGACGAGTATGCAGTGGAAGAGGCACTTCAAGCAAAGGAGAAGTTCGGGGGAGAAGTTGTACTTGTCACAATGGGCCCTGACAGGGCTGAGGAGGCACTCAGAACAGGGCTTGCAATGGGAGCTGACAGTGGCATCCATATTCTGGATTCACAATTAGAGGGGACTGATTACTTCGGCACTGCCAGAGTCCTGGCGGCTGCAATCAAGACCGTGCCTTTCAATGTGATTTTCTGCGGAAAAGTGGCAGTTGACGATAATGCCGGTCAGGTAGGCCCCCAAATCGCTGAGTTGCTGGGAATCCCTCAGGTCACGGCCGCTGCAAAGTTTGAGATTGCTCAAGATGGCAATTCTGCAAAGGCCCATAGAGAAGTGGAAGGCGCGACAGAGGTCTTGGAAACTCCATTCCCTGCGGTAATAACCGCCGAGAAGGACCTCAATCAACCAAGGTACCCATCCCTTCCTGGCATAATGAAAGCAAAGACAAAAGAAGTCAAGAAGATGACGCTGGCAGACCTGGGATTGAACCCAGCCGAATTCGGTTTGGCGGCATCCAGGTTTGAAGTTTTGGCTATGTCCATGCCTCCCAAGAGAGAGGGTGGAAGAATCATAGATGGGGAGCTTCCGGACGCGGTGAAAGAGCTGGTAAGACTTCTTCATGAGGAGGCGAAGGTAATCTAGGAGGGACAAGAATGGCAGGAGAAGTCTTTGTAATATGCGAACAAGCGGATGGGAAGTTGAAGATCATTAGTAACGAGATTCTCACCAAGGCTAGAGAGATTTCAGCGGCTCTCGGGACGGAACTGGCTGCCGTTATCATCGGCTCGGGCGTTGAACCTCTCGGACAGGAGCTCTCAGGTTGGGCTAACAAGGTCTTTGTCATCGATTCTCCACAATTGGCGAACTATTCTACTGACGGATACACAAAGGCACTGGGCAAGCTACTCACAGAACAGCAACCCAAACTCGTCCTATCTGGGGCGTCCTCACAAGGAAGAGATCTCATCCCAAGGCTGGCGGCAAGAATGAAAGGAGGATTTGCTTCCAACTGCAGTGACCTGAATATGGAAAATGGCAGGCTCGTAACGACCAGACCAGTGTACGGAGAGAAGACGTACGCACAGGTTGCATTGAAGGGAGAGGGGGTCCAATTCATATCAATCAGACCAAAGGCAATCGTACCAGTCGATCCTGAGACCCCAATGGGCGGACAAGTGGTCAAAGTAGAAGCGGACGTCACACCAGAGGACCTCAAGACGAAGGTCGTGGAAGTGCTCAAAGGCATAGAGGGAATTATAGAGCTCACAGAGGCTGACATAATTGTCTCGGGGGGAAGGGGCACGAAGGGCGATGAAGGATTCAAGTGCGTGGAAGAGCTGGCCATGGAACTGAACGCGGCCATAGGCGCCTCCCGTTCGGCCGTGGACGCGGGATGGAAGCCGCACTCCTTCCAGGTTGGACAGACAGGGAAAGTGGTCAGCCCACAATTGTACATCGCCACTGGAATCTCCGGTGCAATCCAGCATCTGGCTGGAATGAGAACCTCCAAGGTAATCGTAGCTATTAACAAGGATCCAGAAGCACCGATATTCAAAGTTGCAGATTATGGAATCGTAGCAGATCTCTTCAAGGCCTGCCCATTACTGACAGAAGAGATTCGCAAGCTCAAAGCGCAGCAATAGTGTAGTCACCTCGAGAGAAGGGGAAAAGAATGGAACCTCCCGAAATCTGGCTCTGGTCAATGTGGGCCATAGCGATTGCTGCAGTGATTATCTTCTTCTACGGAATCTACAGGAAGACTCGCCTTCCAAACATAGGAGTGCCTGAGGATAGGTCGGATAGGAAAGGGGAGCGAATCAAGTCCTTCTTCGTCTACGGAATCTTCCAGAGAAGGGTCTGGCGAGAGGGTTTCCCAGGGATCTTTCATGGTTTCATCTTCTGGGGACTTGTGTTTCTTCTTATTGTTACTGGAATCGTGTTCGTACAGATGGATTTCGGTTTCTTCATCTTGTATGGAGAAAGCTGCAACTACTTGACGCTGCTGGCAGATCTAGTCGGCCTAGTGGTTCTCGCTGGGGTCTTCCTTGCTGTCTACAGGAGATACATCAGGAAGCCTTCTAGATTGAACCGGACCAAGGATGACGCTGTGATATTGTCTCTGATCTTCTTCATCATACTGACAGGCTTCATGGCTGAAGGTCTCAGACTTTTAAACGGAGAACCGGGACCTCTGTGCAGAACGTCTCCTGGAACGTATCTTGGTAGTGACGCGATTTGGTCGCCCGTTGGATCCGCTTTCAAATGGTTCTTCGGACTGTTCTTGACTGATGGAGCAGCTGTCTGGCCCGTCTTCTGGTGGCTTCACATGGTCCTGGCGTTTGCATTCATCGCATACCTTCCGTTCTCCAAGCTCTCACACATAATCGTAAGTGCCACCATGACCTACTACCGCTCTCTCCGACCGAAGGGTGCTCTGAAGAAGATGGAGTTCGAGGAGGACGCGGAAACCTTTGGCGTGCAGAAAATAGAACAGTTCACCAACATGCAGTTATGGGAGCTCCTTGCCTGTACGGAATGTGGCAGATGTCAGGATCGTTGCCCTGCTCACCTTACCGAGAAACCCCTGAGCCCAAAGAAGGTGATAATGGATCTAAGAGATCACTTGAAGGTCAGAGGTCCAGTTCTGCTTAAAGACAAGGAGAAGGCACCGGAGGTCCCACCACTTGGAGGGAACGTGGTACAGTATGACGAGATATGGTCCTGCACGACCTGCAGAGCTTGTCAAGAGCACTGTCCCGTCTTCGTGGAGCATATAGACAAGATTACCGACATGAGAAGAAGCATGGTAATGATGGAGAGCAGTTTCCCGAACGAGCTCAACCCAGTGCTCAGGAACATGGAAACGCAATTTAATCCCTACATGATGGGGAACGATGAGAGGGCGGATTGGGCAGAGGATTTGGGGATCAAGGTCCTCTCGCAGGACAAGGATGTTGAGTATCTCTACTTCGTGGGATGTACTGCTTCATTTGATGATAGGAACAAGAAAGTGGCTGTGGCATTTGCCAACATAATGAAGGAGGCTGGCATCAGCTTCGGCATATTGGGTACAGAAGAGAAGTGTTGTGGAGAACCGTTGAGAAGGATAGGGAACGAATACCTGGCTCAGATGATGATAACCGAGAACATCAACACGTTCAAGAAATATGGAGTGAAGAAGATAGTGACCGCCTGTCCTCACTGCTTCAACACGTTGAAGAACGAATACCCGGACTTCAAGGGTGAGTTCGAGATTATACATCACACAGAGTTGCTTTCCAATCTCATGAAGCAAGGGCGCATCAAGTCGTCAAAGAGATTGCCCTCAATCACTACTTACCACGATTCCTGTTACCTCGGGAGACATAATGACATCTACGACCAGCCCAGAGAAGTTGTGAATACGGTCACGACAAGTGCACTCAAGGAAATGAAGGACAACAAGACATCTGGATTCTGCTGTGGAGCCGGAGGGGGAAGGATGTGGATGGAGGAGAATATAGGTTCACGCATAAACGAGAGACGCATTCAGGATGCTTTGGATGTCCAAGCTGACATGATAGCTAGTGCCTGTCCATTCTGTTTGATCATGCTGGGGGATGGGATAAAAGCCAATGATGCAGAAGAGAAGATCCAGATAATGGATGTTGCTGAGATTCTTGCTGCCTCTACGGGGAGATGATTGGAAAAAAGAAAGAAGAAAGGGAGCTTAGATCCAGCCCCTTAGTCTCATTGCCTGTACTACTCTTTCCAGTGCAACCATGTAGGCAGCGGTTCTCATGTGTACGTTGCTCTTCTTGGAAACGTTGAGAACATCATGGAAGGCCTTGGTCATCTTCTTGTCCAGCTTCTCATGAACCTCCTTCTCGTCCCAGTAGTAGTTGTAGGTGTTCTGGACTGTCTCGAAGTAGCTCACCGTGACCCCGCCTGCATTGCACAGGAAGTCCGGAATTACGAAATTCTTGTTCTTGTACAGGATTTCGTCCGCGTCCGGTGTGGTCGGGCCGTTTGCAGCCTCAGAGATTATCTTGGCCTTGATGTTCCCTGCGTTCTCTCCGGTGATTACATTCTCCAGTGCGGCTGGGAATAGCACGTCCACATCCATTTCCAGAAGCTCTTCGTTGGTTATCTCCTCAGAACCTGGAAATCCCTTGACCTGCTTGTTCTTGACCTTCCAATCGATGAGCTCGTGGGGCTCCATGCCGTCCATGTTGACGATCCCGCCCCTGGAGTCGCTGACAGCTACTATCTTGCTACCGTGAAGTCCGTGCATTAGGCTTGCTGCGAACTGGCCTGCATTTCCGAAACCTTGGACTGCTACACTGGCACCCTTCAGCTCAATACCGAGTTCTTTGGCTGCTTCTCTGGTAGTATACACACAGCCCCTTGCAGTTGCGTCCCCTCTTCCTAGAGATCCTCCCAGTTCTATAGGCTTACCAGTGATCACTCCAGGAACGTTATAGCCAACGATTTGGCTGTACTCATCCATCATCCAGGCCATTATCTGGGGATTGGTGTACACGTCCGGGGCAGGTACGTCCTTGGTCGGACCGATAATCCTCCCGATCTCGTCTATGTAAGCCCTGCTGAGCCTCTCAATCTCCCCATCGGACATTCCCTTGGGGTTGCAGATAATTCCACCTTTTCCTCCTCCCAATGGGATATCCACTACAGCGCATTTCCAGGTCATCCACGCCGCAAGCGCTTTGACCGTGTCGACCGTCTCATCAGGATGATATCGTATTCCCCCTTTGCATGGACCCCTCACGTCGTTATACTGGCATCTAAAGCCCTTGAACGTCTCGAAGGCCCCGCTGTCCATTCTTATTGTCAAAGAGACCGTCAACAGCCTCTTCGGCTCGCTCAGTGCCCCATACACCGAGTCGTCGTACCCAAGCGCGTCGCAAGCAATTCTCAACTGCTCTTGGGCGATATAGAACGGATTCAATTCTTCTGCCATGTTCTCCTCCTCTCTCACACCAGTTTTTGCGGTGCCCAGATAGTTACCTGACACCGCAGTGGGGTAGAAATACTTCAAGGATTTAAATGCTGTGTTGGGGCCCCATCGTTTCGAAAGAGTTTTGTGGTGTTTCTGCTTGTCTCAACCGTGCAAGGGTACTACTGTATCGTGGCATATCTTCCTGGAGATTGTGAGATAGAGGTAGGGAAACTAGGGACATTTCAATTCCCCAGCGGCTTCTATGTGTACACTGGCTCGGGATTGTCCTCATTAGAGGGAAGAATCGGAAGACATCTTGGAATGGATAAGAAGAGGAAATGGCACATCGATTATTTTCTTGAGAAGGCAGCACCGGTGGCATTTCTTCCAGTGGTCTCATCAGATCAGACTGAATGTGAAATCAATTCAATGTTCCTGAAAAAGGGTGAAGTGGTAGCAGAAGGGTTCGGTTCTTCGGATTGTAAATGCCCCTCCCATTTGGTGTTTGTGGGTGACTATCCACACTTGGAATAGCCGCAGGACCTGCAGACGTTGCATCCGCCTTCGTGTATCAAAGCTCCCCCACAGTCCGGACACACCCCGACCACGTTCGTGAATGTCAACGGGCTCTCAACGAACTTATCAAGCGTGGTTGCCTCTGGAATGGGTTCGCCCAGCTCCTCGGATCTTCTTCTCTGAAGGTAGTTCTCCAACGCCCGACCTATCGCGTCCGGACAGGACAGTATCAGACCGCCCTTGCCTAGAAGAGGTGCTGGACATCTTATCCCCTTGAGCTGCTTGATTATTGGCTCCACCTCGACTCCCGATCTAAGAGCTAGTGAGATGAGCCTACTGACCGCCTCGGACTGAGAGGCCGCACAACCACCAGATTTTCCCATCTGTGAGAATACTTCACAGACCCCTTGTTCGTCCTCATTTATCGTTACGTAGAGTGTTCCGCAGCCCGTCTTCAATTTCATTGTGGTGCCCTTGGTTACCGAGGGCCTGGGTCGTGGCATTAGACCCACCATTTGCGATTCTCTGACCTTGGCTGTCGCCCCAGTGGATAGAACCTGAGTCTCCCTACTGGCGTCCCTGTAGACCGTTACACCTTTGCAGTCCAGCTCGTAAGCCAAATGATAGACCTCTTTGATGTCATCTCTTGTCGCATCATGTCTGAAATTGACCGTCTTTGAGACTGCGTTATCAGTGTGTTTCTGGAAGGCTGCCTGCATCCTGATGTGCCACTCTGGAGCGATGTCATGGGCAGTTACGAAGAGGCGCTTGATGTGTTCTGGAATGTCTTTCATACCAGCCAGTGATCCCCTCTCAGCAATCTCGCTGAGGAGGTCCTTGGAATAGAATCCTTCTTTCTTCGCTCTCTCCTCAAAGAGAGGATTGACTTCAATCAGCTCATCTTGATCAAGAACGGTTCTCTTGAAGGCGACCGCAAATAGTGGTTCGATTCCACTCGAACACCCTGAGATTATGCTTATGGTCCCGGTGGGGGCAATAGTTGTGGTTGTGGCGTTCCTGATTGGTGGCCCGTCCTTGTAGGTGCTCTTGTCGAAGTTGGGGAAGGATCCACGTTCCTTGGCCAGATCCATAGAAGCTTTCTTTGATTCCTTCTCCAGGAACTCCATTATCTTCTCTCCCAGTTCGACTGCTTCGGGAGAGTCATAGGGAATCCCCAGCTTGATGAGCATGTCAGCGAAACCCATTACACCGAGGCCTATCTTTCGGTTGCCAAGAGTCATTTCTTTGATCTTGTCCAGTGGGTAGTTGTTCATATCTATGACATTGTCCAGGAAATGCACAGCTCCTGCAATGGCCCTTCCGAATTTCTCATAGTCAATCTCCCCTTCATCTACCATCTTTGATAGATTGATAGAACCAAGATTGCAGGATTCGTACGGCAGTAGTGGTTGTTCCCCGCAGGGATTGGTGCTCTCTATAACCCCAAGAGAAGGTGTGGGATTCCCGGCATTAAGTCTGTCCAGGAAAACAATACCTGGCTCCCCATTTGTCCAGGCCATCTCAACAATGAGTTCGTAGACCTCCCTAGCCCCTAGGCTCTCGGTCTTCTTCCCTGTCCTCGGATTAATCAGATCGAATTTCTGGTTCTCTTCGACCGCTTTCATGAAGCCCTCTGTCAGCCCCACTGAGATGTTGAAGTTGGTGATCGCCCTATTATCCTGCTTGCAGGTGATGAAATCCATGATGTCTGGGTGGTCCACCTTCAGAATGGCCATGTTGGCTCCTCTTCTGGTTCCGCCCTGCTTGACGGCCTCGGTCGCAGCATTGAAAACCTCCATAAAGGAAATCGGACCGCTTGAAACGCCTTTGGTGGACAGGACAACGTCGTTCTTGGGCCTGAGATTGGAGAAGGAAAAACCAGTTCCACCACCGCTTTTGTGGATGAGTGCCGTGTTCTTCAGGGCCTCGAATATACTTTCCATTGAATCTTTGATCTCCAATACGAAGCAGGCAGACAGTTGCTGAAGCTCCCTGCCAGCATTCATGAGTGTGGGGGAATTAGGAACGAACTGCAGGCTTCTCATCAGTTCAAAGAACCCTCTCGCGACTGCCTTCTCATCTGCCATCGGGTTGTAGAGAAGATCCGCCCGAGCTATGTTCTTGGCGACCCTCCAAAACATCTGTTTCGGGGTCTCGGTGACCTTCCCGTCCGAATCCTTCTTGAGATACCTC
>CP070767.1:241280-257619 GCA_020345725.1 Methanobacteriota archaeon
CTTTGTGAGTATATCCAACGACAACAACGGTACCACCCCATCTCACTGCATCGTAAGCCTGCTGAATAGTTGTTGGATTTCCGATGACTTCCATGGCAACATCCACGCCTCCGCCCGTCATCTTCCTTATCTTCTTGGCCACATCTTCCTCGGACTTGGCGTTGATCGTCTCATATGCCCCGACCTTCTTTGCCATCTCCAGCTTCTCATCGAAGATGTCAACACCGATGACACTTGCTCCAACAACGCCAGCCATCTGGACCGTGGAAAGACCGACTCCTCCGCATCCAAAAATCGCCACAGTATCTCCAGGTTTCACCTTGCCTCTGTTCACAACGGCGTGATAAGGAGTTGAAATCGCATCCGAAATAATGCATGCCTCTTTTAGGGGAACATTCGAGGGAAGATGGAAAATGCTGTCCGCTGGGACTGCGACATACTCTGCAAAGCCTCCATCCCTGTGATTCCCGACCATTACCTGACTGGTACAGATTGTGCCCCTGCCTTCCCTGCACCAAGCACAGTGGCCACACGAGAATACGGGAGGAATCAGAACAGTATCCCCTTTCTGGAAGTTCTCCACCTTTGAACCCAGCTCCTCCACCGTTCCGCTAATCTCATGTCCGAGAATTATTGGAGGTTTCTTGAATGTGGGCACTCCATGGAGATAATGGAAATCCGTCCTGCACAATCCGCAAGCTGCAACCTTAACCAGAACCTCATCATCTTCAATCTTTGATGTCTCTACATCCTCTATCTTCAAAGGCTGACCTTTCTCATAGAAAACGGCCGCTTTCAACCTGCCACCCCCTTGTCTAGACGGAAAGGTCGGAGCATATTTAGAATTATCCAATCGGAATCCGAGAATAGGTAACCTTGATAAACAACCACTTACTTTCACACGTCATGCGAAGCAGATTGAATCCTATCTTCAATCCCAGGTCCATTGCTGTCATTGGAGCTTCGAGAAAGAAAGGCAAGATCGGGAGGGAACTTCTTCATAATCTGATCAGATATGAATTCGAAGGCAAGCTTTTCCCAATCAATCCAAAGGCAGAGGAAGTACATTCAATCCCGGCTTATGCTTCGATACTAGATGTTCCAGACGAGGTTGACCTTGCGGTCATTGTCGTCCCTGCTGAACACACATTGGAAGTGATGAAGGAATGCGGTAAGAAGGGCGTCAAGGGTGTCATTGTAATAACCGCTGGCTTCAAGGAAACAGGAAAGGCCGGTGCAAGGCTGGAAGAGAAACTACACGAAGTCTGCAAGAAGTATGGAATATCCATGATCGGCCCCAACTGCATGGGTGTGATCAACACAAATGAGAATGTGAAGATGGATGCTACCTTTGCTCCCTCCCTTCCATTGCCTGGCAGGATTTCCTTCATGTCTCAATCAGGCGCACTTGGTGCCGCGATTTTGGATCACGCGGACAACATCAAGGTCGGCTTTGCCAAGTTCGTAAGTCTTGGCAACAAGACGGATGTCACTGGTAACGATCTGCTGATGGCCTGGGAGGATGACAAGGACACCGATATCGTACTGATGTACATTGAGAGCTTCGGGAACCCCAGGAACTTCGTACGGATAGCAAAAGATGTTACGCGGAAGAAACCAATAGTCGCATTGAAATCGGGCAGAACAGAGGCGGGAGCTGCCGCAGCCGCAAGCCACACTGGAGCCCTGGCGGGACTGGATGCTGCCACGGACGCACTCTTTGAGCAATGCGGAGTCATCAGGGTTAGTTCGATAGAGGAGCTCTTCGACATCGCAATTGCGTTCGCAAATCAGCCACTGCCAAAGGGCAACAGGATAGCCATACTCACCAATGCAGGTGGGCCAGCGATAATGACAGTGGATGCTCTTGTGGGAGCTGGACTGGAACTGTCGGAATTCAGTAATAGGACAAAGAAGAAGCTGCTGGAGAACCTGCCTGAAGAGGCCAGTATCAAGAATCCTGTGGACATGATTGCGGCAGCCGGACCAAAAGAATACGAAATGGCAATGGATGCACTGCTGGCAGATAGAAGAGTGGATGCATTGATTACTATCTTTGTACCGCCTATTGTGACAAAGGAGATTGAGATTGCACACGCAATCGTCAAATCAAGCAAGAAATACAAGAAGCCAGTCCTTTCATGTTTCCTGGGTAGAACAGAAGATTCCCCTGGTTTTGTCTATTTGACTGATAATGATATTCCTTCCTATCTGTTCCCTGAAAGTGCTGTGAAGTCCCTTTCCGCTATGGTCGCCTACCGCACATACCTGGAGAGAGAGAAGGGGAAGGTGAAATCATTCAAGGTTGATAGAAAGACTGCTGGGAAAGTGCTTCGTAGAGTGGCCCGGGAGAAGAGAACCTGGCTTGGAGAATTGGAAGCATTTGATGTCCTGAAATCCTATGGTCTCAATGTTGTCAGAACCGAGGTCGGAAGGAATCTGAAAGAAGTGAAGAAACTAGCCAAGAAGATCGGCTACCCAGTCGTTCTGAAGGCTTGCGGCGAGAAAATCATACACAAGACGGAGATAGGGGCTGTGATACTGAACATCGAAGACGAGGAAGAGCTAGTACACAACTTCAAACAAATGACTCGAAACGTCAAGAAGGCAGGGTTCGACGTAGACTGTTTCCTTGTTCAGGAGATGGTGAGCGGAGGAAAGGAAGTCATCCTGGGAATGAAGTATGATGAGCACTACGGACCCATCGTAATGTTCGGTACTGGAGGGATCTATGTGGAGTATCTCAAGGATGTGGCTTTCAGGTTGGCTCCACTGACGGACGTTGACGCAACTAGGATGGTCCGCTCAATAAGGTCCTATCCGCTTCTAGAAGGGGTGAGAGGAGAGAAGCCATCCGATGTAGATACACTGATTGAGAGTGTCCAGAGAATATCCCAGATGGCAATCGAGTTCGAAGAGATTGGACAGATGGACATCAATCCAATAATGTTGTTTGAGAAGGGGCATGGCTACAAGGTCGTGGATGTCAGAATTGCGCTGAGAGATGCCTGAGAATCTATTTCAACAGCCCTCTGGCAATAACCAATCTCTGCATTTCGCTAGTGCCTTCGAAGATCTCGAAGATCTTCACATCCCGCATGAACCTCTCAACGGCGAAGTCCTTTGTGTATCCGTATCCCCCATGAATCTGTACAGCATCTATCGCAGCTTTTGTAGCAATCTCTGAAGCATACATCTTGGCCATGCTGGATTCCACAGTACACTTCTCCCCCCTGTCCTTTAGTTGGGCGGCTCGATAGACCATCAACCTGGCAGCTTCAATCTGGGTCGCCATGTCCGCAAGCTTCCATTGAATTGCTTGGAAGTTGGATATTGGCTGTCCGAACTGTTCCCGTTCCTTCGAATATAGGAGACTCTCATCAAGACAACCTTGAGCCAGACCCAAAGCGCAAGCACCGATGCCAATCCTTCCACCGTCGAGCGTGGCCATGGATATCTTGAATCCCTGTCCCTCCTCACCCAGTAGGTTTTCTTTCGGGATGTGGCAGTCTTCGAAAATCAGTTCAGCAGTTGGAGTACCTCTGATGCCAAGCTTCTCTTCTATCTTACCAATCGAGAATCCTTCAGTCTCTTTCTCAACGATGAAAGCACTCAAACCTTTCACTCCGGGTTCATCACCAGTCCTGGCAAAGACAATGATCGTGTCCGCAATACTCCCACTGGTTATGAATAGCTTTGTTCCATTGAGGACATATTCCTCCCCTTTCAGTTCTGCCTTCATTCTCACGCTTCCAACATCAGACCCTGCACCAGCTTCGGTGAGAGCAAAACACCCGAAGGTCTTTCCAGATGCCATTGGAACCAGGTATTTCTGCTTCTGCTCCTCAGTTCCGAAGGCTAGAATCGGCCAGCAGTTCAGAGAGTTGGCTCCAGATAGCAATGCGGCAGTGGAAGCGCAGACCCGGGCAAGTTCCTCGCACGCAATTGCATAACTTACATAATCTGCTCCAGATCCCCCATACTCCCGAGGAACAGTCATACCCAAAAGACCTAGCTCCCCCATCTTCTTGATATTCTCGCTCGGAACCCGCTCCTCCCTGTCAATCTCCTCCGCAATCGGCTTGACTTCCTTCTCCGCAAAATCCCTGACCATCGATTGAATCATCTTCTGTTCATCCGTCAACTGGAAGTCCATGGTCCCACCTGAAAAGTGAAGTTGTGAAGATATAAATAGTTGAGCCATCATGCGTAAAAACAATGGATATCACCCTAAAACTTCTGAAGCCTTTGAACGATGTTGTTGGTCAAAATGAGCTGTCGATCAAGGTGGAAAATGGCACAATCGAGTCACTGTTGGCAGCCTTATCGAACGATCATCCCAAGTTGGCTGAGGAGATCATTGATGAGAAGGGTGATCTGGACTACAGGATCAATGTGATTCTGAACGACAAGCCGCTGAGTGATCTCAATGTGAGCCTGAATGACGGTGACCTTGTGACGCTGTTCATTCCGATCAGCGGTGGATGACCTTAAGATTCTAAACTGTCAGAGGAGAGGAATTCGAGCATGCAAGAAAGGAAGCTTGCGATTGTCGACCTTTCAAAAGGAAAGGTGCAGACATACACAATCCCCAAGTCCTGGAGAAGAGGTTTCCTGGGCGGGCGAGGGATCAATTCCTATCTGCTTTACAACCTATTAGAGAAGGGTACGGACCCATTTTCCCCGAGGAATGTGTTTATTTTGGGCGTAGGTCCTCTGGGCGGCACGCTGGCACCATCATCTTCCAGATTCAGTGCTTCAGCCCTCTCTCCCGAGACAGGATTCCTGGGCGATGCGAATTGCGGAGGGTTCTTCGGACCTGAACTGCGATATGCTGGCTTTGACCATCTTGTCTTGAGGGGAAAGGCCAAGAATCCCTCATATGTGAATGTGCAGGATGGGGAGATAGAGATCCGAGATGGACGAGATTACTGGGGGATGGACACCTACGATGTGCAGAAGGCGTTCAGAAAAGACCTGGGAGATGTGGAATCCGTTGTTTGCGGTGTGGCAGGTGAGAACAAGGTCCGGTTCGCTTGCCTTCGTACTGGTGTGAAGAATGCGGCTGGGAGATGCGGTCTGGGGGCGGTCATGGGGTCAAAGAATGTCAAAGCCGTGGTCGCGTCCGGTACGGATGGTATCGAGGTCGAACATCCTGAGGAGATGCTGGAAGTAGTGAAGGACATCAAGGACTACCTCATGGCTTCGAAGATCACACCTATCCTTGGAAGCATGGGGACCCCGCTCCTCTATGAGATAAGCAATACCATTGGCGCCATAAGAACCAAGAACAGCCAACTCAACGCTTGGTCCGACTCTCTTAATGCAGAGGAACTGGAGAAGTACGTGGAGAAGATGATTTCCTGTTCATCCTGCTTCATGCACTGCAGGCATAGGAACATGTTTGATGGAGAAGGTCCGGAGTATACTGCGGTTGGCCTACTCGGTGCAAATCTCGGATTGGATGATTACCCTGAGGTCATCAAACTAAACAACACCTGTAATGAACTGGGATTGGATGTATCTTCGTCTGGGACCATTCTTTCTTGGGCATTCGAACTGTACAAGAAAGGGTTGATTGACAAGAAGATGACAGGGCAAGAGTTGCGATTCGGTGACTTCGAGCTTGCTGATGAGTTGCTTCACAAGATATCCAAAAGAGAAGGCTTCGGAGACATACTGGCCGAGAGTAGCAAGGCGGTCAAGAAATTCGGACCAAAATCGGAGGACTATCTGATTGCCGTCAAGGGACTCCCACAGAGTGACCCACATGATGTGAGATACATCAAGGCATTTGGCCTGGGCATAGCAACAGCCAGCAGAGGAGCCGACCATCTGAGGAGCAGACCCACGCTGGAGATATTCTTCAGATTGCCTTTGGAAGTGAAAGAGAAGATTTATGGAAAGGGTGTCACAGCGGACCCGACCTCATATGACGGCAAAGAGAAAGCAGTCTATTTCTCCGACAATATCTTCGCCACAATAGACTCTGTAGGTATCTGTAAATTCATCTGCCACGGTTTCAACAGCCCACATTTCCTGAGTTATGAACATTTCTCAAAACTACTGCACGCAGTGACGGGAATGCGGTTTGGAGAGAAGGAACTGGAGAACATAGGCAAAAGAATCATCGATACAGAAAGAATGTTCAATTTCAAGCACGGAATGACAGCCAAGGACGACACATTGCCGAAGAGATACTTCGACGACCCGATGAAGTTGAAAGTCGGGAAAGGCCACAGGATTGAACGAAAGGGCTTCCAGAAGATGAAGAAGCGGTACTACAAGCTCAGGAATTGGAACGAACAGGGGAGGGTGAAGAAGCAGCGGGTGAAGCAAATCGAATCCTACGGAGGGTTGCCATGAAGTACCTGTTCTATCACCCTGAGAAGTGTACTGGCTGTAAGCAGTGTGCAATGGCGTGTTCCCTCAACAAGTTCGGCGAATGCAACCCCAAGAAATCAGCGATAAGCATCGTGAGAGATGAGTTTGAGAGATACGAGTATGCAATAGTCTGCATGCAATGTGAGGAAGCTCCATGCATAGAGGTCTGCCATCAGGGGTCCTACTACTTGGAGGACAACGTCATAAAGAGGGATGATGACCAGTGCATTCACTGCAGGCTCTGTGCCGCGGTCTGTCCCCACTCAGCCATAACCACGGTAGGCAAGGAAATCGTGAAATGTGATCTCTGTGACGGAGACCCAAAATGCGTCAAGTACTGCTCCACAGAAGCGCTTGTATACGAGGAGGAGACCAAAGAACAAGCAGCGAAAAGACAGGAACTAGCGAAAAAGATACTCTCAACTTCTTAATGCTGGCTCTACATATCTTTCGTCCAGGAGGTGATGCCTAATCTCCTCAACATCGATTCCTCTTTTGACCAAACTGAGAAGATGTCCCGAGTTCGTTATGGCACCGATCATCTGAACCCCAGCAATCTTCCCATCCTTCATCACCATCTTCTTCACTGACCTGTTGGTCTTTACTTTCTCCACCTCCGGGGACTTCAACTCGAAAGAGGCCATGCCCATGGATAGAACAGGAACACCATACACATCCAGAATGTTGATGGACTGCAGACCCTCGTACTCCCTGTCCACTCCTACAATGTTGTGACCCGCAATCTTTCCTTGTTCAACTGCATTTGGCCAGATGGCGTTTACCATCTTGCTTCCGCGGATCTTGTCTTCCGCCTCCACAATGTCTCCCGCAGCGTATATGTCTTTCACAGATGTTCTGAGATGGTCATCCACCAAGATGCCGTAGTTGGTCTTGATTCCACTGCCCTTGAGGAACTCGGTGTTGGGTCTAACTCCAATCCCGAGGACCACCATGTCGCAGGAGGACCGCTTCTTTCCGGACAGGACTCCTTTGACCGTACCATTTCCAATAATCTCTGAGACCTGCTTCCCCAGCTTGAATCGTATTCCTTCCTTCTCGAGTATCTTCTGGACTTCAAGGGACATATCTTCGTCCAACATCTTTGGCAGGACAGACTCTAACATTTCGACTACCAGTACTTCTAATCCCAGTCTTCTCAGTGCAACCGCGCTCTCAACTCCGATGAAGCCAGCACCGAGAACTACCGCTTTTCTCGCCCCCTTCTTGACCCATTTCAGAATCCGTTCTGCATCCCCAAGATTTCCCAGACCGAACACTCCGTCCAAATCAATTCCTGGAATAGGTGGTCTCAGAGGCTGTGAACCAGCTGCAACAAGAAGCTTGTCGTACTTGACCTTGCGTCCGTCCACCAAGACCGATTTCTCCTCAGGCATAATCATGCTGACAGTCTTCCCGAGCAGAGGTTTGACCTTGTTTCTCTCGTAGAAATCCTTGCCCACGCGGAAAATGTTCTTCTTCTTGATCTCACCACCGATGAGATACGGTAGTGAGCACGGGGAGTAGGGCATGAACTTCTCTTTGGAAATAGCTGTGATCTTGCACTTCTTATCCAGCTCACGCATCGTCTGAATTGCAGAAATGCCAGCGCCTCCAGTTCCGATAACAACCACGTGCATCGAGCAAAGCCCCTGTCCCATTGCAGATAGCACAAAACGATATTAATGTGTTCCAGACCTAGGCAACGAAGGTGAAGTAGTAGTAGAGAATGAGATAGATTCCAACGATCACCAGTATGAGGCCACTGACCTTCTTTATCGTATCTGTGTGAGCGCTCAGTTTCTGCACGGACTCTTGACCGAAGGCGGACAGCATGAAGGTTATCGCCACCATCAGTAGCATGATGGTTATCGAGAATATCAGGATCAGCAATATTCCATCCAGTAGAGTCCCTGACACAATCCCTTCCAGAAGCAATCCGACATACAGAGGCGCAGTGCATGCGGAGGCCGCTGCTCCATACCCAACACCATAACTGAACAGTTTGGCGTAGTAGCCTTTCTCGCTCTCGGCTTCCGGGTCCTTCTCACCGAACAATTTCTCCCTGAGCTTCTGGAATGGTCGAATGAGGGCATGATATTGGAGATTGGTGAACATCAAGGCACCCAGAATGATGAGAATTATCGCGACAATCGGGCTGAGGTAGACTGTATATCGTTCCACACCAGCCGCCTTTCCAAGACCAATCGCTATTATCCCGATTATCAGAAAGACAAGGATTATTCCAAACCCAGATACGAATCCGCTTCCGAGGATCTTCTTAGTTGATTTCTTCTTATCTTCGGCCTCAGTGGTAAGATAGAAGCTGATGTAGCCAGGAAGCATCGGGAATGAGCAGGGCGAGAAGTAGGTAGCGAACCCCATGAAGACTGCGGTTGCGAGTATACCCACCACATGCAAGGAAATGACCTCAGCTGTTCCTTCAATGGCGGCACTGACTTCGTTCCTGAGCTTGTCACTGCTGACACCGCTATCGGTTGTTACGTAGGTCGGGTATCTGTCCTTATTGATAACCACCAGCTTTGGCAGATGCTCCACAGAGAAAACATCGAAGGCAAGACCAGCTGTGTCCCTGGCCATGGTCCAAGTCACTCCCTGAGCATCCCTGAACTGGCGAAGGACCAGATCTGTGTCTGTACCCACAGCAATGGAAATTACCTCGTATTGGTTCTCATCCAGAACAGAGACAGCTTCCTCCAATTTCTCCCTCAGCTCTTCGCAGGGGATGCAACTCGTGGCCATGAAGTCCAGAACAACTACCTGATCGGGATAGTCCGAGAGGTTCCAAGGATTTCCGTCTATGTCAATGAGAGAGAAGTCTTCGACCTTTTCGGCTTTACTGGAGAGCCCGCTCAAGCTGATTGCACCGTAAAGAATCGCTATAGTCAAGAACAGAACAATCCCAATTACCAGAACCTTGTTGGATCCTGTGGCAATCTTCTTCCTCTTTCTGTATATGAGAATTCCAGCGAGGGAAACAATCAGAACTGCCAGAATCACTTCGGCAACAATGACTTCCATTGGAATCTCGACCTGGACCTCAACTGGGGGCAACGCACCAGTGTAGTTGTAGAAGTAATAATCGTGATCTCCGTCCCCAGGAGCGTAGCCAATCGTTTGGTTGTCATAAATCACCCTAATCTTGTACCCAATCATGGTGCCGCCGTCGAAGAGCTTGGTTATGTTGTACCGGAATGTCTGGTTCCCCAAATCATCCATGATCTCGAAATAGCATGTGCCAGTTTCCAGAGTATCTGGATCTATGATGCAGTACTGTGTCTCAACAACATCAACATCGGTGATGTTCTCAATCTCAGCGTGTACAGACACTGCCTGACCTGCGAACGGTTCCAAAGGTGTGTGATAGACGTTCAAGATGTTGCTGTCAAGGGCCAAAGCGTTCGGAGACATGAATACGCACAAGAAAAGAAGAATCAGAATTGAGGCAAAGGTTGTCGAGCTTCTCCTTGTGTTGGATACTCCCAGAGCCAACCATTCTCACCTATGGACTAGAAAGATACTGACCAAAAGCTATAAAGATTTTGTAAGTTCCAAGGAAAAGTCTATTCTGATAGTCGGTATTCTCCTTGGCATGAAGGAAGGGGATTTGGTCTCCAAGGTATTGAAGACACAATTCGGGAGGATTGACCTGAGAGCTTCGGACCATGGACTTTTCGAGCTGTCATTGAATGGCAGGCTCAGGAAGGGTATTGGTGACAACAGACTCCTTGATAAGGTTCGGATGGACCTGGAGAGGTATTTCACAGGAGAGCCTGTGGACTTCTCAGACCTCAAACTTGACACCTTCGGGTACACACCATTCGAGAGAGATGTACTGGCAGCCACCAAACAAATACCATATGGAAAGACCAAGAGCTACAAGGACATCGCGGAAGAGATTGGGCGTCCTAAGGCCTTCAGGGCGGTGGGCAATGCGCTCGGAAAGAATAGGACAGCAATAGTCGTTCCATGCCAGCGTGTCATTTCATCCGGAGGAGACTTGGGAGGATTCGGTGCAGGAATCGAATGGAAGAAGAGACTTCTCAGGTTGGAGGGTATACTCTAATACAAAACAGAAGTGATTGTATGAAGGCTAAACAAGGGCTTTCAACTAAATGTGTCCATGCGGGAAAGATCGAATGCGGAAGGGTGGCACCAGTGGCCAGTCCTATATTCCAGACATCCTCGTACTACTACCCAACCGAGGAGGGAGAAGGATATATCTATACCAGACACGGAAACCCCACGCAGGAGATAGCGGAGGACAGAATCGCGGCTTTGGAAGGTGCTCAAGCAGGGCTTGTGTTCTCGTCCGGAATGGCGGCCATCACAACGACAGTGCTATCCACAGTAGGAGAGGGAGGGCATTTGATTGCATTCGAAGACCTGTACGGAAATACATACACCTTCTTCAGATCAGAGCTCAAGAGATTCGGAATTGACGTCACTTTCATCAAGACCAAGGATGCATCCAGAATAGGGAGATTCTTCAGGAGTAACACCAAGGCGGTCTTTTTTGAATCCCCCACGAATCCACTGATGAGGGTCTTGGACATTTCAAGGGTCAGCCAGGCAGCTCACAAGTGGTCCGCCAAAGCGATCATCGACAACACATTCGCGACACCAATCAATCAAAGACCTCTGGAACTGGGAGTCGACATAGTCGTCCACAGCGGTTCGAAATACTTGAACGGCCACAGTGACGTGATATCTGGACTGGTTGCCGGGAGTAAGAAGGATCTGCATGAGATAGAGGAACTGAGGACAACAATGGGAGGATGCCTGGATCCGAACGCTGCTTATCTTCTGCAGAGAGGAATGATGACCCTGTGCGTACGAATGGCGAAACATAACGAGAATGGTTTGAAGGTTGCTGAGTTCCTTGAGAATCACAAGAAGGTTAACAAGGTGCACTATCCAGGTCTACCATCACATCCAGATCATGAGTTGGCCAAGAGCATGATGCATGGGTTCGGTGGTATGCTGAGCTTCGAAATCAAAGGGAGGAGAAGGGAAGCCAACAGATTCCTGAACGAACTGAAGCTACTGCTGGCAGCAACAAGTCTTGGAGGGGCTGAGACGCTGATAAGCGTACCTGCAGAGACTTCTCACTCATACCTTTCCAGAAGAGAGAGACTGGGCCTGGGAATAAAAGACAACCTTGTGCGCATGTCGGTGGGAATAGAGGATTTTGAAGATATCAAGAAGGACTTGAACCAAGCATTGTCCAAGATATGATTCTCAGCTAGTCAAAGAACCCTTTAGGGGTCATAGGGGACATTTTTCTCAGGTTCTCAACAACACCTGGCAGAACCTCAGCAACGTAGTCAATGTCTTCTTTCTCATTACCTCTCCCAAGGTTGAACTGAAGAGATCCGTGAGCTTCCTCCGGCTTAACACCCATTGCAAGAAGTACGTGTGAAGGTTGCAGTGAATCTGATGCGCATGCCGAGCCAGTAGCAACTTGGATACCCATGGAATCGAGGTTCAGGACGATAGATTCACCCTCTATGTAATTGAACCGTATGTTTGCATTCGTGGGCAACCTCTTCGTCTGATGTCCGTTCAGGTAGGACTCCTTGATGGAGCTCGTCAACTTCTCAATCAGTTCATCTCTGAGGGCGGAAACTCTAGATGCTTCCGATTCCATCCTTTCCATTGCTATCTCGGCAGCCTTTCCGAAACCCATAATCGCAGGGACGTTCTCGGTTCCAGGCCTCTTTCCCCCTTCCTGTCTCCCTCCATGGAACAGAGGCTTGAACCTCTTCTTGGATACGCACAACGCCGCAGCGCCCTTTGGTCCATACAGTTCTTGAGAGGCAACTGAAACCATATCCAAATTATCCCTTTCCATATCGATGGGTATCTTCCCAGCGGCTGCAATCGCGTCCGAATGGAACGTTATTCCTTTCTCTTTGGCAATCTCCCCTATTTCTTTGATGGGTTGAATAGTACCAACCTCATTGTTGGCATACATTATCGTAATGAGTATCGTATCATCTCTGATGCTCTTCTTTAGTTCATCAACTTGCACAAACCCATCATTGTCAATTGGCACCTGAGTTGTCTCGAAACCCTCCTTCTCCAGAGACTTCAGAGCCTTCAGGACTGAATCATGTTCGAAAGCAGATGTGATGATATGTTTGCCTTTCTCTTTGAACTGGTGTGCCGTTCCAATTATCGCCAGATTGTTGGATTCTGTCCCACTGGAGGTGAATATCACATCATCCTGTTTTGAGTTCACGAGCTTTGCTACGCTCTCCCTGGCCTCCTCTAGTGCGGCCTTGGCCTCAAATCCAAGGGAATACACGCTCGAGGGATTCCCAAACTTCTCTTCAAAAAAGGGCATCATGAACTCCAATACTTCTGGATCAACTGGCGTTGCGGCCCCGTAATCCATGTATACTTTCCTCAAGGCAAACCTCTCCCAACAATACCATGAGAACTTGGGATAAATTCTTTTGCATTATTGCAGGTTCTGGGTAAGTTCATCGAAGGATTGGACCGAAGTCAAGAGGCTTTCCATATCTCAGGTATTATCAAGAATCCATGCGGTTGGGTTCTCAACATAGACCCAATAGCCGACTCCGGTTTGCATAATCTCGCTATCAAGAATCGCTCTCAAGAAATATGGTGAGACCAAGGAATCACTTCCTTCCACTCGCGAGGCTCCTGTCTGAGCTTTCAGGTCGCCAATAGCATATGACGTATTGAAGGACGGGAACCCTACGAGATTCCATCCTGCCTGCAATTCAATAGTGGTAGTAGATGGAACCAGTCCTGCCACAGTAAGATTCGAATCTTCAGTGACATCTATCCAAAACCCTACCGTATGATTCAGACTCTCAAGACCGGTAGAGTAGGGCTTTGACTTCACAGATGATTTCCATCTCTGTTCGACAGAGTCATAGAACCATATTCTTTCGTATGACACCGTTTTCAGAACAGCGCCAATGCCCTCATCTGACTGGATAAGTGGAATGGACAAGAGATTGAAACCTTTTGAGAGAGAACGCGTGAACTTTGCGGCTTGGTTTGTAGAGCAAGATGTGAAGTTGTTCAAGTCCACGGCACATATGCGATAAAAGTGGTTGTTCGGATCTCCTTCACCTGCGAACTTGATTGTTAACTCGGTAGTCCCATTGGAAACGATGCCTGCAAGTTGATAGCCCAATCCGTTGGGATCATAGGTTAGGTTATCATAAATCTCATAACTGACCACAGAGTTCTGTCCGGCACCATCATCCGTTGACAAAGACCATGTGATAGTCACATTCTCTGAATCTTTACCGCCTAGGAATGCCGATAGTATTACTGGAGATCCAGGTAGTTTTGTGGGAGTGGCACTTACCTCTGTGGAGAGCGGTCCTTCACCAACACCATTGACAGCAGAGACCTGATAGTAGTACGTTTGTCCGTTTGTCAATCCGGTGTCACTATGTGTTGTGATGTTTCCAATCTCCACTAGGAATGTTTCACCGCCTGATATGTCTCCTCGGTAAATCCGATAATTTGTCACAGAGGAACCACCATTGGACGATGGTGGATTCCAATCAAGCTTTACTTCTTGGTTTGCTGGAGAGGTCTGGATTTTCTCCGGTGAGGATGGCAGGTAGGAAGGAGTTGCGTTGGCTTCGCTTGATCGGGGGCCTTCTCCGATACTGTTTACAGCTGCCACTTGATAGAAATAGGTGATGCCATTCGTCAGACCAGTGTCCGTATGATTCAGAACGTTCCCCACTGTTGTCAGGAGAGTTTCCCCACCAGGGGTCGTGCCTCGGTATATTGTGTAGTTGGTGATTGGGGAGCCACCATCAGATGACGGCATGTTCCAGGTAAGATTCACTTGTTGGTTCCATCCTACTGCGCCGAGGTTCTGAGGCTTGGACGGAGCTGTCAAAACGGGGGAAATGCATCTCATAAGAGGATATTCATCTTGGCTGTCTGCATCAATAACATACGGAGTGTCACCTATTCCGTCGGAGCCAGGAATGTCCTGGTTTGGACCACTCATCTCATCCACACCCATGTAGTCACTCCAGCAGTTCCCGCCTGAAGGATAGCCGTCATCCCAGACGTTTGTGGCCCTATCATCATAGGCTTGATTCAGGTTGTCTATGAAGTCATTGTGATATACTCTGTTTGAGTTGGATATGAAGAGATGGATGCCATACCAATTGTTGCTCGAAATGTTGTTGCTAAAGATAGTATTGCTATCAGAATGTTGGAGAGAGAGACCGTGCCAACTGTTTTCGGAAATATTGTTGTCGACAATTGTGCTATTAGATGTGAAACCTATGAGTATTCCAGTGGAACTGTCAACAGTGCTCTGATTGTGAATGATCACGTTTGTGCAATTGGCGAGTATCACCTGACCCGCACCCAAGGGCACAGTCCCGCTTGTCACATTCTTCCAGTAATGGACGGGCTTTCCGTTGACAGTGTTTGAGGTGTCAATCAAGTGAGTGTTCCAGTGTGCAATCATTCCGCTACCTGTACCAATTTGGACCCCGGCTCCACCCATTGTGTTTTTGGTAACAATGATATATTGGGAGCCCCAAAGAAATAGGCCATAGTTATTGGGCGAGAAGATTGTGTTATTGGTGACAATGCCGCGGAAGGAACCAGCCAGATCGATTCCGTGCCTACCGCTTAAGGAGAAATTGTTGTCAGCAATATTGTTGTCATATGAGGTCAAAGAGGTTAGCCCATCACCCCTGTTGTTGGAAGCGTTGTTGTTTGAAATCAAGCAATTGTCCGTCTCCCAGAGGTAGAAACCCTTGCCATTGTCTGAAAGGTTATTCCATTCAACAGTTATGTAGCTGGAATATGCAAGGAGGATACCCTCGTTCTTGTTTGAGGTTATGTTGTTCCCCGCAAAGGTAGCATGATGAGAGCTATCCGTGCCAATCCCGGCCATGTTAAAAGACACGTTGTTATTTCGGAAGGTAGTCCAATTGGAGTGGGCTAGAAAGATTCCACCTCCGTCATTCAGGTACACGTCGTTGTTTGTTATGGTATCACTATTGGAAACCATCCCCCATATGCCAGGTCCGAATGTGTTGTTCGAGATGATGTTGCCTGTGATGGTTATGAGATCGGAGGACCAAATAACAATGCCGGCCCCATTGTGAGAGATGTTGTTCTCAGAGATCTGGCAGTTCATGACATGGTCCAGTTCTATTCCCGAATAAAACAAGCTACTATTCGTTATGGTGAACCCCCTGATAGTAACCCAGTCAGAAGTCACGTAGATTACTCTCCCAACTCCACTTCCATTGATTATAGTGGTGTTTCGGTCTTCCCCAACGAGAGATATTCCTATGTTTATGGTAACTTGCTCATAGTAGGTTCCACTGTACACGTAGACGGTGTCCCACCACATAGCATCATTGACAGCCTCTTGTATTGTAGTGTAGTTTAATGGACCAGTTCCTCCCACATACAGAGTGGCCCCCCTTGCATTCTCAGGCAACACAGAAAAACCAATCTGAAAAGTGCATAAAATCACGAGCACGGTCAAAGCTAGGCTTATCTTTCTCTTATCCATATTCCAAGCATCCTGGAAGGTAAGTATAAGCCTGCGTTTATAACTATTTTTTGGAAGTCCTCTACACCGGAAAGGGCTTTGCCACCATCCTGGCAATGTGAAAACCGGATCTTGCGATTTCAATGACTGGCTTGGGGTGTTTCTTTCTCAGGAATTCCCTGTATCGTTTCAGAACCTCGGAGGCTTTAGCCTGGTCGTTGTTCTTGAACGCTTCATAGGATTCAAGTGCGATGTCACGTGCCATCTCGTACTCTTCGAGCTCAAACCTCACATCCCTTAGAAGAACCATGGCATCGAGTATCATCCAGAGGTCTTCAGCCATTCCCAGGAATATTATGCCAATGGAAGCTTGGTGGTCATCTGGCGTCTCGATCATGAATCTGGATC
>CP070767.1:257719-269792 GCA_020345725.1 Methanobacteriota archaeon
CCGTCAAAGATGACAGGATTGGAGTTATAGAACTGCTCTCTCTCCCCCGAGAGATAGGCTCTCCAGAGCTCTTCACCAGTATTCTTGTCCAGCTCGAGTAGATAGCTTGGCGATCCCAAGACTGTCACGAATAGCTGGTTTCCAATCACTGTCGGGGTATTGAAGAAGAAGGACTCAGACAGCTCAGTGCTGAAGGACCATTCGACCCGACTCCCAGTAGCCTCATCAATCGCAATTAGTGAACCGAAATCCCCTCCCTCCATTTCCAGAGTCCAGTAAACCATCTCACCTGAGATTGCAGGTGTCTGTCCGAACTTGACCCTCTGTGCATATCCTCTCGGGTCCATGAAATCGGGAAACTCCATGGATGAATAAACTGCACCTGTGTAGAGATCCAGCGCATAGACGGTGGCTTTGTGATACGCGGTCTCCGAGGAGATCCAGACCTTTAGCCCGGATATCATGACCGAAGAAGATCCCCCGAATCTAGCCCTTCCCTGATCATTGAACTGCCACAGCAGAGTGCCGGACTTGGCATCTCGACAGTAGACAAAATCCTGATCGATGTAGATGACCTTCCCTTCAGCATATGCTGGCGAACGGAATTCTCCGTGCTTGACGGGGACGTACCAGAGCAGGTTTGAGCGGTCATCAAATGCATACAGATATTTGCTGGATTGGACGAACAAGGCGTCATCGCTGACTATGACTGATGACTCCACGAACTCGTAACCTTCTCCGATGAGAGTCACTTCGGTTATCAAATCGTATGCCCGAGGATCCGCGGCGGAATAGTCAGGTATTGGGGACGTCGAAGATCCGGTGTGGGCAGGGTCATGGCCATGCATTTCCCACATTCTCAGATTGCCGTTGGCAATTCTCTTGACAGACCTCACACTCTTATCTGAATTCTGAGCAAGGGCTAGGGAAGCAGCGATTAGAACGAATAATACGAGGAGGAGGCTGACCTTCTTCATGTGCATCCCGGGGAGAGAGGAGTCGATGCGATATTTGAACTGTAATTTTCGATTTATGGGATATTAATAACTGGTCTATGATTTTCATCTGTGATTTTCAAGTACGATAATCATCCGAAACTGGCTATTGCTTTGCTTGCATCCGAAAGGTGTCGTCATAACATCATTATAATCCATTCGGTCGAAAGGATCTAGTTGCAAATCTGCGCGAAATCACTCCCGTTCTCATGTTATCGGGTTTGATAATCACATATCCCACCCTTAAATACCCAATGTCTGTGATAAATTCGGATGTGGGAAGGAGCCGGAACCACCATAAGGTGAGAACCGAAAACGCCGGTGGTGGAGGGAGGCCTTCCTGTCATTTCCTCCAAATCAGTTGAAGGCACTGGATATGCAAGAGCCAACCACCAGAGAGAATCCAAATGAAGATGGCCTAGTTGAAACAGGAAGAAGGCTCGAAGGAAGAAGAGCAGTGGTAACTGGCGCTTCTAGAGGCATCGGGAGAGAGATCGCCCTTGCTCTTGCAAGGAACGGTGCTGATGTGGTGATTAACTACCGATCCAGTGATGAGGACGCAGATGATCTGGCAAGGGTAGTGGATGAACTGGGAGAACAGGCCTGGGTGTATTCTGCGGACGTAGGTGAGATGGATCAGGTCAAGGAAATGAAGAGAAGCGTGGAGAAGCACATGGGCAAGGTGGACATCCTGGTGAACAACGCAGGGATCAACAGGGACACCATGTTTTCCAAGATGGAAGAGGATGCCTGGAAGGAGGTTTTCTCCGTGAACATGAACGGCGTTTTCAATTGCACAAAGGTGTTTCTTGAGCACCTGGAGCAATCCACATACCCAAGAATCATCAACATCACATCCATCGTGGGACAGATGGGGAATGTGGGGCAGGCAAACTATGCGGCCTCAAAGGCAGGAATAATCGGGTTCACCAAATCACTTGCAAAGGAGCTGGCGAGGAAGGGAATCAACGTCAACGCAATAGCACCTGGCTTCATTGAAACCGATATGCTATCCGGAGTTCCAGACGAAGTCCGCAAGAAGATAGTCTCACTGATACCGATGAGAAGGTTCGGAAAGCCTGAAGAGGTGGCTAGAGCCGTTGTTTTCCTCGCATCGGATGATGCAGATTATATCACTGGTCACGTGCTGAACATAAACGGAGGGATGTATCTCTAAAGATCACAGAATCATGAACGGAGGTAGACGAGATGACAAAAAGGAAGACGCATGGAAGGAAAAAGGGTGGAAAGACACCACGCCCAGAGAGAACGACTGGATATCCTGACACTTCCCTGACGGGAACCATCCCTGATGTGGGTGAGTCCTACGAGATGCTGTACGACACATGGAGCAATATGACAAAACGTATGGAGACCAGGATCTCAGAGAACATGGAGAAGCAGCAGAAGACATACCACAACTTCTACAACAAATGGATGAAGCTCAACGAGAAGATGGGTAACAGGATGACCAAGACAACTCCGGGGCACAAATACAGAGAAGCGTACGACATCTGGAAGAACTATTCGAACAGGATGAACCACAGGCTCTCAAAAGTAATGTCGGATGGTCAAAGGACGTACAAAGAATTTGACAAGTACTGGCAAAGCTACTCTGGATCGGTTGGAGAAGAGATCACCAAGGTAGCCACCGGAGATGTGAAGCCAGAGGAGTTCAAGGACATACAAGAGGCCTGGACAGGGTTCGCGGGAGATGTGCAGGAATACATTCGCTCGACATCTAACCTGAGCACCGAAGAACTGCAGGATCTCAACCGAGTCTGGCACGACTTCTCGAAGAAGATGCAGGATGTGGTGACGACACTCACCGAGAACGGCAACACACATGATGAGTTTGCCAACATCTGGACGGACTTCTCAGGAGAGATAGGCAATAGCTTGCAGACCATGGTGAAGGAGAGCAATGGTGACGTCGAGAAACTACAGAAGATCTGGTTCGACTACTGCTCCAAGCTGGAAAGAGAAATAGTGGAAACTTCCCGCAAGATAGGAGTGGATTACGAGGACCTTTGGAATTGGTACTTCGACAACCAGAAAACGTGGTATGATTGGTACAGCCAGTCCTTGAGAAGCGACAACAACCATCTGAAGAAGGAAGTCGAAGAGCTCCAGAAAAGGGTGGGAACCCTCGAAAAGAGACGTGAGTAAAGAGACCACACCAGAAGACAATCTCACATTATTCGGTGATCGCAGTGACAGATAGCAAGAGAAAGAAGAAACCAGATGATGAGTCAGAGTCCCCAAGCACTAGCTTTCCGTTCTTCTTCGAACAGATGCAAAAGCAGATGGAAGTGTGGAATGAATTCATAGAATCCGAGGAAGGGACGGCCGCGGCAAGAGCCGGCACGGACTTCGCACAAATCTCCGGGAAGCACATGGCGAACATGTTCAAGGAGATAGGGGAGACATTCCCCAAGACCTGGTCAGCAGAAGAGATCCTTCAGAAATCGAAGGAAATCTATCTGATATGCGCAAAGTCCTACTCAGAAATGTTCAAGGAGGCGATGACGATGCCTTCAATCCTCAAGCAGAACGCAAAGGCGCTGGATGCCTTTCTGGACTGGAAGATAGCTTCTGATGATATGTCCAGAGAAACACTGAGCAACATGGGGTTGCCCTCAAAAGACGACATGGATGAGATTGCAGAGAAGCTGTACTATCTGGATAAGAAGATGGATGGAATATCTAGGGACCTAAGTCAAATCGCCTCGAAATCCAAAAGACCCAACAAACGCTAGTTTTGCCGATTCGATTCCAAGATGGATGTGACATCATGTCAGAAAGAGGACAGGATATGGATTCGCAGTTTGAAGCAATCCAAGAGAATATGATTCAGTTCTGGGAGAACGCGACCAAGTATTCACAGCTCATGCTCTCTCCTCCGGAGGTTGAGGTCGGTTCCACTCCACACGAGACAGTATATCGGAAGGACAGGATGAGACTGCTCCATTATCGGAGGGAACCCAAGAAGTCCAAAAGGCCTCCCGTCTTGATGGTCTACGCGGTGATTAACAAACCCTACATACTCGACCTGCTACCCAACCGTAGCGTTATTAGGGCATTTCTGAAAAAGGGTTTTGATGTATACTTGATAGACTGGGGCAGACCCCGGGATTCGGACAAGTACATATCGACTGAGGACTACGTGGAGAGATACATAGACCAGTCAGTGGAATGGATAAGAGAGACCGATAATGTTAATCAAGTGAACCTATTCGGCTATTGCCTGGGGGGAACGCTTGCAACTATCTATGCTGCCGTGAATCCCGACAAGATCCGGAATCTAATGATAATGGCAGCTCCCATTGATTTCGGGGAGAAGTACGGGACCTTTGACTGGTGGACCGATGAAAGATACTTCAACGCAGAGAAGATGGTAAAGGCCTATGGGAACATCCCAGACCACTTGTTCACCTCGACATTCAAGTTCCTTGACCCGGTCCAGAATCTCCACATTAAGTACCTCAACCTGTTCGAGAACGCTCAGAATGAGAAGTTCGTGGACATGTTCTTCAGGATGGAGAAATGGATACACGATGGAATACCTGTCACAGGTGCATTTTACCGAGAGTTGATTGAAGACTGGTATCAGGGGAACCATATCGTTCAGGGTAAGTTCCGCGTGAATGGCAGTATGGTGGATCTGAAGAACATTGGAATGCCAGTCATTACCATATCAGGAGAGAAGGATCACATCGTTCCTCTGGCTTCCACATCTGCTCTACTTGACTATGTATCTACCAAGGACAGGCGATCAATCGAGTGCAATTGCGGCCACATTGGTCTTTCGGTAGGGAGTCGGTCCCACAGAGAGGTCTGGCCAAAGGTCACTGAATGGCTAGCAAAGAGAAGCAAGGGAACGGGAAGGAAGAAAGGCAAGTCCAAGTAGGACAAGACTCCGAATTGACTCAAACAACAGTTGGCTGGGGCGATCCATTGGAGAAAAGAAGAATAAAGATGGAAATGAACAACGGCATTGCAACCGTGGTTCTTGACAACCCAGACAGAATGAATATTTTCGATTCGTCCGTTCTGCAAGAGTTCGATGAAATCATTGATGATATAGTCAAGAACGAAGGAACCAAGGTTGTGTTGTTGACCAGCAACTCACTAAAGGGCTTTACAGCTGGGGCCGACATAACGGAAATGGCCAGTCATGACCCAGAAGAGGCGAAGAGGTTCTCGGAGTTGGGTCATCGTATCGCGCGCAGATTGGAGAGAGACGTGCCACCAGTGGTGGTCGCCCTGAAGGGTTTCGTTCTAGGGGGAGGATTGGAATTCGCATGCGCTTGCGACCTCAGGGTGGCTTCCGAAGATTGCATCTTCTCGCAGCCAGAGATCGATATTGGTGTCATTCCTGGTTGGGGAGGAACGCAGAGGCTTGCCAAAGTGGTTGGAATCGCAAAGGCCAGAGAGATGATCTATACGGGGGCGAGGGTGGACGCATACCAGGCTTTAGAAATTGGACTTGTCAATCATGTGGTTCCAAGGGAGGAACTGGACTCGGTTGCCCAGGCTTACGCAAAGGGTCTGTCCAGCAAGAGCAGACGGGCACTCATGGCTGCCAAACGTTCAATTCGAATGAGTCTCGAGATGGATTATGAAGATGGATTGGATTATGAAACCAAGGAATGGGCGTCGCTCTTTGGGACTCACGATCAAAAAGAAGGGATGAAGGCTTTTCTCGAAAAAAGGAAGCCCAAATTCGAAGACTAGAGCGCGTTTTGATAATTGGTATTGAGAATCGACAGCAGAAATGAGCTCTGGCTGTCAATATCTTGATTTGATATCCAATAGCGAGAACAAAGACTGAGAATAATGAACGACCATATCACCACAAAGTTATTATAATATACGCAGCACAATATTATGTATGTTAACTTGTGACGTGACAAAATCAGTCGTGATAATCATTATCGCGACTGTTGTGGGAGCCTTGTTTGTGACACCCCCACAAGCAGAGGCTGCGTGGAATACGGGCGAATCGAGACCTGCGCCTCTTCCCATCCATAATTGGGTGTGGGAGAATGGGACCTTTGTGGTGGAAACGGATATTCTAGTGAACATTTTCCAGACGTTCACAATCAGGAACGCCACTGTTGTGATGCACTCCAAGCACGAATTAATCGGGATGAGAGTGCTGGGCGTACTCAGAGTAGATGACTCGACCATCAAAAGCATGGATGAGACAGGCTACTACCTCGAGGTCATGGGAGCCGCCATCATCAATAACTCGACAATAGAAGGCGTCTACAGCAGAGATCCCATAGGAAATGGCATAATCTCGTTGAGACACTTTGAGCTCGTCAATTCGACCCTCAGTTCCCACCAAGGCCATGCAATAACATTCTATGCCCCCTATGTTGGACTTGATTACATTACCAATAGCGAAGTCCAAGGGGTCGCGGTCCTGAATTCGGTTGTGAGCGTCAGTAACTCATCCATAGGTCCCCTGTGCTTCACCCATGGTGCCAGCGAGGTCTATCTCTACAACAGCACCTATTCTGATCTGGGAGCGGCAATGGGCTTCGGCTATGTCTATTCCTTCGATTACATGCAGGTGCACACGTCCCTCCCCGAGGCGGATCTATCGATCACGGACGTGTTCGGATACAGGATGGATGTCGGTAAGACGGATGACAATGGCTACTACCGCTCCTGGTGGATGTCAAGGATGGTCATAGTCGACACCATGCAAAACCACGTGTTCAACTACAACCACCTGACCTTCGAGGCCTGGAAGACAGTAGAAGGTGAATACGCCTTCCATCTCTTCAACGGCAGGACCGCGAAGTTGAGCTTCTCACAGAACTACTACGGCGTTACAGTCCAGGACATCGAGGAGAACCCGTTCGTTGAGATCGAGATGATGCCGGTCTAGACGTAGCGGGTCCTCAGACTATCCGGATATTGTGATGTTGCAGTCTCCAGAGACCTTTACCCAATAGCCTTTACCAGGTGCCATATAGCCTGTGGTGTCCAGTTGCTGGAGGAGGTAGGGGGGCGCACCTTCGTCAAAGCCCTCGATTCTCTCCAAAGGCAACCCGGCAAAAATGTCCTCTATACTTCTGTCAGTAAGACTGGGATGACCGATGAGATTCCACCCTGCGTACAGGTCTATTCTCGTTGTAGATGGAAGGCTACCATTCAATGGGAGTACCGCCGAGTTCAGCATATGTATCCAAAATCCCATCTTGTTGTCAATAGTCCTCAAATCGCTGTGTTCGATGGGCTTGAATGTGGAGTACATCTTCCATGGATCGCCCATATCCCAAGAGTCGTAGTATCGAACCATGTCGTACTGGCCATCTATGCTTTGAAAAGCCGCGGCAAGGTTGGTGTCTTGCGGCAGAAGGGGCAGGGATATTAGGTTCCATCCCGCTCTGAGATATATCCCATCTGATATTCTAACTCTTTTGCAGACCAAGTTGTTCCCTTCGTCCAGTTCAAAGAAGTTGTCCTCTGGGTCAACGAATACGCAAATGTCATACTCTCCCAAGAATCCCTTCGCTTCCCAACTGAAATTGACCTCCATCCAGTTCTTGTCATTAACCGTGAGGGTGAAGTTCCCAAAAGCAAGACCTCCAGAGCTGGGATGACCCATATAGAAAGTGACGGTGGCGTTCACGGCTGGATAATTCCCTCTGTTCTCTACAATTGCGGAGAATGAGACGTTCGAACCGAGTACTATCTCATCATTCGAAACCGTGTAGTTGGACCCTTCAATCGCCAAATCTGATATGAAGCTTCTGTTGTAGGGTGCGACCTTCGGATCACCAATAATCACATCCATCCAACTCAAGGAAATCTCTGATGCCATGGCGAAGCTCTCGGCGAGGCTGTATCCGCTCGTATACCTCTCAAACAGAATGTTTGGGTGGGCAACCGCACTCAAATAGGGTTCGTACACGTAGCCCTTTATCCCGCTAATGCCGTTCTTTATCAAATCTGCTACGAGAGACTGGCCGTACCTTGTCAGATAAGTGAAGCTTCTTCCCCCAGTGGACACATATGTCTCACCAACTGCGCCGTCAATCCAAGTGTTGTGTGGCTTTATCTCCCTCAGAATGACATCGTCCACATAGACTAGTCCTTTCGACTTCGAGAGAATTGCCGAAATGACGAGTTTTGAGGCCCCCACCTGAGGTTCGTAAACGATTTGGCCGAAGCCAACGTAGTTCGTGGTTGTTCCAGTTCTGGCACTGCCGTTGAATGTGCCCATGAGAGTCCCGTTCTTGTCATAGGATTTGATCTGCAGATGGACCCCTTTCTCTCCGCTGACGTTGGTGAGATTCACCACACCAGTGAGATAGTATCTTCTTTCCGGAGTCAATGTGAAGTTCTGTGAGATGGCCGTATAGTTATCGTTAGACTGTGAACGGTTCATCTTGACCGCGAATATGTCCCGATATGGATCCACACCGCTCATTATCACCTCGCTAAGACCAGGGTTGTCCGTCTTGAACCAGTCGTCCGGTATCAGATCCCCATCTCCGTCAGTTTCGAATCCGACATTGGTGTTCTCGGCTCTGTACCAATTGCCATCGTTGCTTCCCCAGCTCGAGTACCCTGCAAGACCTGTTTGATTGTTCACGAAGGTGTTGTTCTGATCAATGAAGACCTGAAATCCCCTCGCAGTCAGAATGTCGTACGCAACCCTCATCCAGTCGTTCCCAACCTTATATCCTGGAGAACCATCTCTCCTCGGGTCTACATCCAGAACGAACCTTCCTCTTCTCCCAATACTTCTCGTCGCCTTGTCAACCAGACCCTTGGCATCCTCTGAAGTGTAACCAGAAAGTCTTGTTACTATGTACATATGATAGGATGTGTGATTGAATGGTTCTGTAGCGTTGAAATATGGATTGAGGAACCACCACATATTGCCAATCGCCCCAGAATTGATGTCGTTTATGAGAGCCAGTTCGGAATCCACAGAAGCCCTCATCTGGTCAAAGAAGTCGGAAACCTTCAGAGGAACCCCCTTTGTGGTGACAATGATGTTAATCTTGTCAACCAGTCCGTGAGTTGTCATGTTGTTTTCTACTTGGCTACGCAGATTGTTGAATGTGGTTCTGTCAATGACCTCGGTAGTGGATGTGGTTACATTGCAGATGTTCTCAGGTGGTATGTTCCTCTGCTGAATGAAATAGTCCGCTATCTCAACAGATATGGGTGAGTTCATGTTCCGGATTACCAGTACGTCCGAGTAGTCGAACAGCGAGTTGTACTTGGCTAGTAGTAGTGGAGAAACACCTTCTCTCAGTTCCTCAAATGGAACATCCGTCGGTTGAGAAGGATCCGGTGAACCGTAATCTGGGATCGTTAAGCTCTGTTCTGAAAGAAGGCTCCCTGCAATTCCACTTGATAGGAGAAGGCTCACCAACACAAGAAACACAGAAACCGTGTTGACTGGCCCACGCAGACTCCTCAGGTCCGAACCTCCCTTATGATGTGATATTGAATGACCCACTCATTAAACTTCCGCAACTGTCCTGGCTTGCAGAGAAAGCCATTAGAAATGAACAAGTACTCCTTGGCATATTTTGTGTTCTCCGGACAGGGGAGGGCGTTGCATGGTGAACATCACGATGTATGGAGGAGTAGGAGAAATCGGAGGGAACAAGGTTCTTTTGGAGGAAGGGAAGGCGAGGATCTTCTTGGATATGGGGCAGAGCTTTGGATTCGGTGAGGATTATTTCGCTGGTTTCCTTGGGGCCAGGGATAGATTCGGTCTCAGAGATTATTTCGAGTTGGATCTAATCCCCAAGATACCGGGTTTGTACTCCAAAGAGATGCTGGAGGGAACTGGTTACCGCTACAGAAAGCCCGCTTTCGATGGAATATTCCTGAGCCACATACATTTTGACCACACCTGGCACCTGAGATTTGTTCATCCAGACATCCCAGTTCATCTTGGCAAGGGAACGGAGATAATCAAGGACTCCTGGGTGACCACTTCCAGGGATTTCTTCGGAGATCATGATTTTCAAACGTTTCGAACAGGGGACACAATAGAACTTGACGGGATTGAAGTGGAGCCGATACACGTAGACCACAGCGTGCCTGCTGCCTATGGCTACATCATTCACACCAAGGAAGGAGCAATCGTCTATACAGGCGATTTCAGAAAGCACGGTTCCCATAGTGAGCTGACGGAGGATTTCCTGGCCAGAGTGAAAGAGGAGAAGCCCATAGCTCTCATCTGCGAAGGGACCAGAGTGGCAAGCGAGGAGAAGAGGAAGAACTATACCGAGGCGGAGGTCAAAAGCCACAGCAAAGCAGTTGTGAAGAAAGCTGGAAAGAAGCTGGTCGTAACGACCTTCTATCCTAGAGATGTAGATAGAATGAGAACATTCTTTGAGGTGGCAAAAGCAACTGGAAGGAAGTTTGTGGTGTCATCCAAGACAGCCCATCTTCTCAGCGCACTGGGAAAGGACCCCAGGATCACCCTCCCCGACGTCATCAGGAGCAAGAACATACTGGTGTATATCAGAGAGTTGAAGAGATATCCGTCCTGGGAGAAGGATTTCGGGAAGAAAGCGGTAAATGCTGAATATGTGCGGAAGAACCAGGACAAGCTGATACTTCAGCTGGACTTCTTCCACTTCAGTGAACTGGTCGACATTCAACCCAAGAAGGGCAGTCCTTTCATACATTCCAAGAGCGAACCGTTCGAAGAGGACGACATAGAAGAGGAAGTCAAGAACAACTGGCTGAAAAGATTTGGACTGAGACAACATCAATTGCACGCAAGCGGACACTGCAGCATGGAAGAGATCAAAACGATAATCGAGGACATCAACCCGAAGTTGGTCATTCCGATCCACTGCGAGGAACCAGAGTTGTTCAAATCAATGTGGAAAAAGGTAAAACTCCCAGTCCTGGGGAAGACGTTCGCGGTGTGAATCCGAATCCCCCTTTAGGTTCGCCTATGCTAGTGTCGCCTTGGTCACTCAATTCTGTGTTGAGAAAAGGCGCGACCTGGACATCCAGTTCAGCCATTGCCCAGTCCAAATCGACTGTAAACATGCCCCAGAATGGGTCGTAGTAGTCAGCAGTCACCCTGTCGAAGTAGGAGTTGTACTCAGCGACCATATCGTTCACTCTTTCAGGATATACAGATGCGTACAGTTCTGCAGCCTTCATCTGCAGCAGTAATCCAGGCGCCTGGAGCGATTCGCTGAACATGTAATCCCAGATTGCCAGTCGAATCTGTTCATTAGTGATGATGGTGAGACCTCCTCGAATCGCATCCAGAATCTCGGTATGGTCCATTATGAAGGTCACATTGACATCTGTCTGATGGGACTGTATTGTGAGGTAGTCAAAGACCAACCTGACATCATTCTGAGTGTATTCGGGATGAACTGCCTGTATCGCAAGGAAAGAATTGTAGAACTCGCTGTCCTGATCCAAGTGCTCATACCACCCCGTTGCAAAGTACTTCAGGTCATTTGAACCGCCCTTGGCTCTGTCTATCAGGCCTGTGGCAAAGCTGTGTGAATCGGTCTGGGGAACTCCAGGAGGAAGGAACTTATCCAAATCTGCTAGCAATGCCCCAGCAACAAAGATATCGTTGTCCAGAGTATTCTCGGCAAGACCTCCGTGTGTGGCGAAATTGGCACCTTGAGCAGGGCCAGAGCAACAGCTGTTCGCTATGTAGGCTGCTAGCAAGATTACTAGAACATAGCGTACCTTCTTACTAGTCGACAATGTTCCCACGCTCTCCTCGGACAAATGGAAATTGGCTTGATTGATATATAATCTCTTTCAAGAAAGGGTATTAAATAGCAAAATTCAATTAAACAGCTCTGGGTGCGTAGCATGGGCCCGTGGCCTAGCCTGGATAAGGCAACTGCCTCCTAAGCAGTGGATCGCGAGTTCGAATCTCGCCGGGCCCGTCCGACCTCTTGTGCTGGAATCCGATTCGCAACTTCTACGCCAAGATTGTTATGTGTTTCTTTGCCAATGATGCATCAGAAGGAATATCTACTGCAGTTGAGCCATTCACTTCGACAGCCCAACACCAGCAAACATCCACAAGACTTATTAAC
>CP070767.1:269892-275890 GCA_020345725.1 Methanobacteriota archaeon
CATACAGAGTGTGCGTTGGAGACTGGCAACTGTCCCAAGTGCGGTGCTGACATCATCTCTCAACCGAATGGTGATGTGGAAAAAGCCGAGTCTTGAACCGTCGTCAAAGTTCGTTTCTCGACTCACCAGATAACGTTAAATATTCAGTAAGTCATTAGATTTCCGACTCAATAATTGTTGGGTTTGGAGAGAGGGGCACATCGCCGACGCAATCGTTTGTGGAAACCTCTTGTTTCCATGCCAACCGCAAATTGCGAGAGTAGGTCAGATGAAAGCGAGAGAGTGGTTCAGCCTTCAATACTTCCGGGTTCAACAGGTGCAGGTTCTAGTTTCCTCCTTCTTGGCGATAACATCTTTTGCCGTTGTGATAGCACTCTACATGAAATGGGAAGATCCCAATCGTTTGCTGATTTTGGTCCTCATTGTCGTCATAGCAGTCTATTCGTTCGCATGGGTTTGGGATATGTTCCTGAAGGTCTGGATAGCCAGACAAGTTGTGAATGTGAGGAGGAACCCCTACAGTATTTGGAGGATGACACCTAGGGAACAGATGCAGTATAAGGAGACAATCATTCCCATTATGAAATCCCAACGGGCAACCGTTCAAATGCTCAACAAGTTCGCAAAGCAAATGGATCTCAATCCGGTGGCTGCTGTGAATCCCGACGATCTGGGTCTTTCCGAGGATAGAATTCAGAAGTGGGAGAGGATTGCCAAGGATGGTAAGTTCGAAAGAGAGGACTATCCACCCGAGCTCAGAGACACCGTCTGGGACGAAGAAGTCACCCTTCACAAGAACGGAAAGAAGTGATGGGATTTCCCGCTAGATCATTACCGACGAGTTTTCACCTAGAATGAGTCTGTGTCCAGCTGGCTTGCCGCCTTCAGAGGAGAGAATGCTCGAGTGTCTTCCTATTAGGCTGTGCACAATCCTTCTGCCGCAATCTATCACACAATCTCCAACGACAATGGTATCCTCGATTTCTCCTCCGACTAACCTGGTGTTGTCACCAATCGATGTGTATGGGCCAACGTATGTCTTCGGTCCTATTTCGCAATTCTCACCGACTACAACCGGACCCTTGATGACGGAGCCTGGAAGTATCTTGCTCCCCTTTCCAATGCTCACATTTCCTCTCGTCTCTACATCTTCGGCAACATCACCCTCTATCGATGTTTCAAGATCTTGAAGTATGAGCTGGTTTGCCTCCAGAATATCCTCAGGTCTACCTGTATCCTTCCACCAGCCAGAGACTACGTGTGCTTTCACAAGATTGCCTGCTGTCCTCAGGTTGTCAATCGCCTCAGTGATTTCCAGTTCATTCCTCCAAGAGGGTTTTAACTCATCTATTATTGGAAAGACAGATTCCTGGAAGAAGTATATTCCAACAAGTGCCAGATCGCTCTTCGGCTCTTTGGGTTTTTCCACAAGGCTGACGATGTTCCCGTCCTCATCCAGTTCAGCCACACCAAACCTCTGTGGGTTGGGAACCTTGCAGAGTGCGACTTGTGCTTCCGCATCGCCTTCCAAGAACTCCTCGGCCATTTCCCTTATTCCACCCCTGAGTAGATTGTCCCCAAGATATACCACGAACGGATCGTTACCCACGAACTCCCTCGCACAACCCACTGCATGAGCTATGCCTCTCGGAGCACCTTGGACGATATACGTTATCTTCACGCCATATGAAGAACCATCTCCCAGCAGCTCTTCCACTTTCTCAGGCATGTTTTCTCCCAGTATCACTCCAATCTCAGTGATGCCAGCATCTCTCACATCCTCAAGACAGTAGAGAATATTCGGTTTGTTGGCAATGGGAATGAGTTGCTTTGGACCAGTGTGCGTTAGAGGCCGCAAGCCCGTTCCTGCCCCACCAGCCAGGATCAGCCCTTTCATCTGTTTTCCCTCATGTGTTTCAGAGAAAGGGGTAAGGGACGCATCTTGATATTTAATTCTTCCTCAGTTTTGCGTACGATAAGTGAAGAGTCCTTGGGCCTTTTGGCAGGCAGGCCAACTTCCTGCATTGAGACAGGTGCCAGCTTTTCCAGATTAATGCTAAAGGCTTCCGCAATGTGCTTTCCAAACTCATATCTCGAGACCTTCTGGCTTCCTGAAGCGTGAAAGACCCCGCTAACATCCTTCTGAACCAGTCTGAGAAGGATATCCGCCACTTCATCGGCATAGGTCGGAGTTACAATCTGATCATCGAACAACTCAACTGGCTCTCCACCTTCAAGATTCTCAAGTACCCAAGTCACGAAATTCTTCTTGGGAGTGTTCCTGTTCCAGCCATACACAACGCAAATCCTGGCGATTATTGAGTTTGGGGTACTTTCCAGAACCTTCTTCTCTCCGCCCAGCTTGGTCTTGCCATAAATGTTGATTGGATTGGGTTCGTCGGTTTCCTTGTAGTCTCCCCTCTTTCCGTCAAAGACGTAGTCCGTGGATATGTGGAGGAGCTTTGTACCCTGCGCGTTGCAAGCTTTTGCTACATTAAGCGGCCCCTTTTCGTTTAGTGCCACAGCTTCCTCGGGATGTTCCTCACAATAATCTACACCTGTAAGTGCTGAACACAGGATTACAGAATCTGGCTCTTCCCTCTCTAGGAGTTCTGAGACAGTCTTCGCGGATCTGATATCCAACCCTTGAACCCCAGCTCCTTGAATTTGGAACGGATTTGCATGATAGGTGCCTATAACCCTCTCGAAACGCTGTTTTCCCCTCTCTGCGATATGCTGTCCGAGAAGACCACTGGCTCCAATAACAAGAAGGGTGCTCACTTTTGGTATCAATAAATTAATACGATAAAAACATTTTCAGCGGGGATTTCAATGGACTTGATAGATGGCGTCAGCGTTAGGGAGCTAAGGCAGATACACGATGAAAGGGGCTACCTGATGGAGCTGATGCGAAGTGACTGGGAAGAGTTTGAGAATTTCGGGCAGGTCTATATGACATCGGCATATCCAGGCGTCGTGAAGGCTTGGCACTACCACAAGGCCCAAACCGACAATTTTATCTGCGTATTCGGCATGGCAAAGGTGGTTCTCTATGATCCCCGGGAGGACTCCCCCACCAAGGGCAAGATTAACGAGTTCTTCGTTGGAGAGAAGAAGCCATTGCTCATCAGGATCCCACCCCTGGTTTATCACGGGTTCAAGGCGGTCGGCCATGAGAAGGCGGTTATCGTGAACGTTCCCACCAAGTTGTATGATTATGAGAATCCAGATGAACACAGGGTTCCCTATGATTCGAAAGACGTGGACTATGATTGGGATGTGAAGATGGGGTAGACTACCCATGAGGATTCTGGACATCGGCTGTGGACGCGGTGGTTTCACTGTGGGCGTTCTTGGAAAGAGGGATGCTACTGTGGTGGGAATAGATTCTTCACCAGAATTCCTCAGAGAGGCCAAGAGAATTGCTCCGCAGAACTGTGAGTTCGTACTGGCAAGCGGTTCCCACATGTGCTTCAAGAGAGGAACGTTCGATGAGGTTCACTGCCACCATGTCCTGGAACACGTTCCAGATCTGGATAGCGCATTGGATAACATGGCAGAATCAATTGTCCCCAAAGGGAAACTGTACATTTCCGTTCCACATCCTTTCTTGGAGAAAATCCTGGCAAACTTGAAGAAAGGATATATTGGGGAGCAGATGCACCGCAGGATAATAGATTCAAGAGATCTGACACTCATGCTGAGGTCCAGGGGAATTGGTGTCAAAAGTGTTGAGAAGAGGAAGTTCTTCATCGCCTGCCTGCTCACTTACACGTTCATGCGGGGGTTGAGTTATGAGCCACAATCTGGCCTACTTGAAAGAGAGGACGCAATCACCAAGCTGCTGGACAAGATCATAAGATGGACAATCACGGACCCGGACCAAGCGGAATATGGTAGGAAAAGTTATATCAAAGGCCTTCTGATTCTTGCGAATATCAAGGATAGAGTAATGAGTCAAATCTACCCTCATGAGAACTACATGGAGGCAATAAAGGAATGAAGAGCGTCCTGGTCACAGGCGGAGCTGGGTTCATAGGCAGCAACTTCGTTCATCATTTGCTGGAGAAACACGATTACTCGGTGACTATTCTGGACAAATTGACTTACGCTGGCAACATGGACAATCTGAAGGATGTGATTGAGGACGAGAGAGTAACCTTCGTAAAAGGCGATGTTTGCGATCCAGCGGCTGTGGGGGACTGCGTGAGGGAAGCTGATTGTGTTGTCCATTTCGCTGCCGAGACCCATGTAGACAGATCAATCTTGGATGCTGGAGTCTTCGTACAGACCGACGTATTTGGGACTTTTGTAATGCTTGAAGCTGCAAGAAAGCGTGGAATATCCAAGTTCTTGCACATATCTACTGATGAGGTCTACGGAGAAGCTGGTGCCGGTCCTTCGAAAGAAACGGATCCACTCATGCCCAAGAGCCCCTACGCTGCCAGCAAGGCTGGTGCAGATAGGTTAGCCTATTCTTACTATGTGACCTACGGTGTTCCTGTCGTGATAACTCGGTGCACCAATAACTATGGTCCGTACCAGCACCCTGAAAAATTGATACCTCTTTTTGTCACCAACGCAATGAAGGACAAGGAGCTCCCCGTTTATGGAACAGGAGAGAACACGAGAGACTGGATTAATGTCAGAGACCACTGTGAGGTCCTGGACACTCTGATGCACAAAGATGGTCTGGAGGGAGAGGTCTTCAACGTAGGATCCGGCGTTGAGAAAAGCGTACTGGATATTGCTGGTTCAATACTGGCGGAACTGGACAAGCCCGAGTCCTTGTTGAAACACGTAGAGGATAGGAAAGGTCATGTGGTGAGGCATGCGGTTTCTACATCAAAAATCAGAGAAAGATTGGGATGGGAGCCACGCTCCAGTTTTAAGGACGGGATGAAAGCCACGATTCAATGGTACCTGGACAATGAGTGGTGGTGGAGCAAGGTCAAGGACAAGAAGTTTGAGGATTACTACCAGGCATTGCACGGGAAGGCAGAATGATGAGAAAGGGTCCCCAGAGGAAGGTCAGAAGCCGGGTGAGAGCCGCCATATTCAACGTTCCAGCCATGCTAGGTCCATTTTCCAAGATGAGAGTTTTCTTCCATAAACTGAGGGGAGTGAATATCGGAGACGATGTTGAAATAGGGTACCACGTGATAATCGATAACGTATATCCTGAAAGGGTGACCATTGAGGACGGAGCCACAATAGCAGCGAGGACGACCATACTCGCACACGATGAATCAGCTCTCTACACAGGCTCTGGAGAGGAAATCATCAAGAGCACTCGTATTTGTGAAGGCGCATTCGTCGGAGTTCATTCGGTAATACTGGCAGGTGTCACTGTCGGAAGAAGGGCCATAGTTGGTGCCGGTTCGGTTGTGAACAAGGACGTACCTGAGAACGCGAAAGTCGCCGGCGTGCCAGCAAAAGAGATTGGCTAGTCCATCATGCCCTTTGCCTGATCATTGACATGATTTCTCGGAGATAATATCGTATTTTCCTGCGGGACAATGCCCAGATGAATGCCAGGTATGCGACAATCCCAATCAAGATGGAAGCGACAAACACTGCAAGGGATATGCCAGCAAAGATCTTAAAGACAAAGACCACCAGGAGCATCAACAGGGAAGCGATGAGAGGATCTGCAAAAGTGTTAGTGATGTCTCGGTACTTGATGTTGAGAAGCCTTGTTGTCAGCCAGTAGATGATTATGGTGTGGAAGAAGTAGATGAGGAAGACGAGTAGAGCTACACCTTCAATCCCGCCCCAGAGAATAGCTGGATAGAGGAAGATGATCATTATTACAAGATTCACTGCATTGGTTATTGAAAGGCATTTCGTTTTCCCTTTTGCCAAGAAGAGGTCTCCAGCAGGTTGCAGAATGACCCTTATGAAACCGAACAGGCAGAGTATCTGGAGTGCTACTACTGCAGGAGTCCATCTATCGCCAAGTATGAAAGTGACGAACTCAGGTGCGATAATGAAGAAG
>CP070767.1:275990-292015 GCA_020345725.1 Methanobacteriota archaeon
GACCACGTTCTGAAGATAGTGGACACCGTCGTGGAGCTTGACAAGGCCATCGGGGCCGTGGTCAAGGAGAATAATAGTGGGGCTATAGACGCCCTTCATAGGCTCATGATGCGGGAGAACGAAGCAGATACTGTTGAGAGAGAGCTCTTTAACGAACTGAGGAGAGGAGAGCTGGAGCCAAAGGACAGAGAAGACCTAATGCACTTGGTCAAACGAATGGATCTCATAGCCGATTGGGCAAAGGTCGCTGGGAGGAATCTGCAGATCTTGATCGAGATCGAACTTCATATCCCCAAAGAGGTCTGGACGGAGTTCAAAGAGATTTGCAAGAACGTTGTTGATTGCGCCAGGTCGTTGGCGAAGACGGTTGAGGCATTCGGTGAAGATGCAGACCGGGTGATCAGGAATTCGAGGGAGACCAACCGGATCGAACGTGTGATTGACGATCTCTACTATAGGACGAAGAAAACGATGGTGAGATCCACTGCGGATCCGAGGGTTGTCATCCTTTTGAATGACTTCCTTGAGGGTATGGAAAATGCCAGCGACTATTGCAAGGACGCAGCAGACATTCTTTCCGTAATGGTTCTCGGTGGAAGGTAGCCAAAGAGTGCTATTCGCTTTCTATCCTCGGCGCAAGAAGGTATTTGACGCCACCTTTCCCGCCGGCGATGTCGAACTCCATCCGTACGGGATAGTCATTTCCGAGATGCATGGTTATCGATTCGGCAGAACTAACGGCTTTTATCATGTTGGAGAAGTAGTCCAGTGGGAACAATGACCTCACAGTCTCTTTGCAGTCCAGCTCCTCAAGCAGGTCCTTGGGTAGCTTCAGGTTGACTGAATCTGTGTCTCCTTCCGAAATCATTTCGAAGCTATCAGGAGATGATATCAGGGCGATGTGATCTGACACGCTCTCAGAGGCTCTGATTCCCTGCCGTAGCTCCTCCGTCCGCACCGAAAGCTTTGCAGGAAGGTCCAGATTGGGCACCTTTGGATCCGACATACCAGCCGTATCCACTAGCGACATCCTCCTGACGATGTTGCCAACGGACATGATTAGTCTGTTCTTGTCCTCATCATGGTCAATGCTGATTATCTCCCCAGCTCTCGCGAGCTTCAAAACCTCTCTGATCTTGTTGATGTCAATCCCCAATTCGGTGTCATTTCCCTTGTACTCCTCGAAAGCACCTTTTTCCAGGCTCAGGTCGACCATGGCGACGTGAGCGGGATCCACTGCCTTCACTGCTATTCCGCTCTTACTGACATTGAACTTCACTTCGTCCACAAGGGTAGAAACAACATCTATGAGCTCCTTGAGAACTTCCGATTTTGCCTTAGCGGTGAACATACGCTCCCCCTTTCTCAGGAGGTAAACACATTAAAAGCTATAAAACTATTCTCATTTGAAAGGGGTTCAGAATTCCCTCCAAGTATGGTGGCATTTGGTGCACCGATATATCCTGGTTGTCGGCTCGTCAGCAGCCCTCGTCTGCCTCATCATCCAATATGCTTTGTTGTTTTCACATTCAGGACATTCTATTGTTGTCTCCGGGAGGGTCTCTGTGATCTCGTCCAAGACAAGGAAATCTGATTTTTCCTTCTTGGTCTTCCTAACACTCTTCTCCGATAGGTCACCGATTTCGCAAGAATACCCGCAACCTTCCTTTCGACAGACCATCTTCCCCTCATCGGGATATAGCAGTGTACTACACTTGGGACAGAACATTTCTACCTCAAGCTCATACAGTCCGTAGGCATAAAAACCTTTCGAGGTTTCTGACCGGACTAGCGCCTTTGATACCTTCCGAGAGCTCTTTCAATAAGCCTCTTGTTGACCGTACCTTTGTCGTATCCCTTCTTCCCCAAATCTCTTTGAGGAGTCTTTGCTTTGGAAGCTTGTTTGGTCGGTTTGGCTTTCGGTTTGGGCTTTGCCTTGGCCCTCGCAGGAGCCTTAGTGGATTTCTTCTTGGCTACCGTCCGAACCGGTATCCTGCGCATCTCTTTCAGTTTCTCAGGGCGTTTGCCCCACCAGGTCTTCGATTTCTTCATGCTATCACTCGCAATTCTCTCTGTCATGCTCACAGGGGGTTGTGGCATTGCGACGATTGGGCTTGCTCTCAGTTCAAGCTCTCTCTTCACTTGTTGCCCCACTATCCCGCCGATGTAAGCAAATATGATTGTGACAAGGTAACCATTGAGACCCACTGAAAAAGTGGCGCCCAGTGCCGCGACAAAGGCGGCTAGATATTCCATAGCGAAGTGGATATAGGGTTCCAGAACAGGCACTGCCTCTGCCAACCCGTTGGCTCCCATTGCAGGTAGGGAAGCCATGAAGTGTATCTCTTGGGTCAGAATCCCGTTGGCGGCCAGGAAGGAGAAGGTGAAGATTATGGTGACTGGTATGCACGCGGCCAGAATTCCTTTCCAAGGTGACGCTGTCTTTCTTCCGCCGATGTACCCTGCGATCATCTGACCGAGGGTCGGCAGCCACCAAAGGAGGACGGACAGGAATGTTACGTATCTCACACCACCCCAGAAGCTGAAAAGCGGTTTCCTATGCTTCTTATGTGCTCGATATATGCCCTCATCGTGAGGAAGTGACATGACCCCTTTCTCGACTAGTTTCTTTGTTGCAGGATCGGCTCTTACCTGCCTCTTTTTTCTCTTCTTCTTCGAGAACAATCCCATCCCTTCAAAGTGAAGTTGGTCAGACTTTTGTCTGACAAATCACGGTAATACGTTAGACCATATATATAGGTTTCGTTCGAAAACGTCTGCCAACCGCTAGTACTTGGTTGCCCTTTTCCACACAGTCTGGAACCACCTAATATCATCATATTCGGGCGGTGGTGTCTCAAAGGTCGCGGCCTGATGTATCTCGCTTCTGTCAAGAGGCTTCAAAGAACCTCCAACACACCTTGCAATGAATATGAACTCCCATCTCTCCAAGTTCCAGTTCTTGAAGAGGTACTGACACTTGTGCAGCTCAGGCATCTCCTTCAGTTCAACATCCAAGCCTGTTTCTTCTCTTGCTTCTCGAATAGCACCCTCTTCCACTGTTTCCCTCTCCCAGATACGTCCCCCCGGCAGGTGAAAGCCATCTGCTGGACCATGGCTGATGAGGATCGTTCCACCTTCTCTCCTGATCAGGACCCTGCACCCACCCTTGCATTTCGGGTAGTCCTCCTTCTCATCTCTCTCATGATAGTCAAAGGAGAAAGCCCTGATCACCGGTTCACCATATTCCTCGAAAAGACGATGGATTTCTCCCTCCTCAGGACGCTCCACAGACATTCTCATGTCAATCATCACTCACGAACAACATTCAGGATCCTTGGTGTTTGGGTGAACGATGGATTAGTCCCGACTCCCGGATTTGAACCGGGGATCTGCTGATTTCGGCCAAAACCGGATTCCTCCGGGAACCAACTACAGTCAGCCGCTCTAGCCAGTCTAAGCTAAGTCGGGGACGTGCCGCGGGCCGGGCTCGAACCGGCGACTTCAAGATTTCTGATAGCAGACTGAAGTTATCTTCAGTCTTGCACTCTCCCAACTGAGTTACCGCGGCTCCAGCAGAATGGATTGTGCGATTGATATTTGAATTTAGTGGTGAGGATTTCGGACGTTATTCTCATCCAAGGAACTATGCTTTCATCAGGGTCCTCAAAGAAGACTATTCGCAGACATCAACGGCCACATCTGATAAGGCCATGAGAAGTTATAAATACACTATGGGACATAAACAAAAAGGACAAGGCAGCGGCTTTCTGAATTGTGTGGTGGAGACTATGAAGCACTGTAGATATAGGCATTCCAATAGATGGGACGAAGAAGGTGTTGCTTCGACTGTCGGGACTATCATGGCGTTGTTGGTTTTTCTTACGTTTATGTCTCTCATTGTGAATCAATACGTCCCTGTTTGGATGAAGGACGCAGAATCGGCACATATGAACGAAGCCTTTGGACAGTTCGGGAACCTCAAGAGCAGTGTCGATAATCAGGTTCTTGCCTGTCAGGTTGCCAGGCAGGCTCAGAGAACCTGCATGAAGATCACAACATTCACGCCGATCACTCTGGGTGTGGACGGTGTACCCCTCTTTGCATCCCCTACTGTCGGACATCTGAGGATGAACCGTTGGGATGGCAATGTTTCAATCGATTTCAGTTATCAGGCTGGCAACTTCACCGAGCCAGAGTGGTGGAACAGTAGTGGCAATATCGAACTGAGGGTGCTCAACAAATACTACGTCCAACAGAGGCTGATATATGAGAACGGAGGAATACTGGTCTTCCAGCCGGACGGCCAGCTTGTGGGAGTATCACCTCATTTCACGGTTGACAACTACTCCTCACACATGAAGATAACACTCTCTCAAATCACACTGGACGGCACCGGTGGCGTCTCAGGAGTCAGCACAGAGGGTGTCCATTCCACTCTGAGTGGCCTGGAGGATCTAAGATACCTGAACTTGACTTCCGATTTCAACCTCACAATATTCACAGAGTACGAATCTTCTTGGTTCAACTACTATAATGACACGCTTTTCGAGGCGTTCGACTACCCTGAAATAGTTGAGTTGTCAGGGACACCTACCAACTTCATAAGGACGATGTACTTCGAGGTGGCGTACAGCATCGCAGATGGATATACCCGCATCCGAATCTACAACACCGCCAATCTGCCTATCGAAGAGCTGTTTCTTGTTCGTGCCACTTTCGAAATTGATGTCGGAGAAACCACAGGTAGGGTGTAAAGATCATAGAGAGGTGTTTTCATGCCTAAGAATAAGAAAGTCTTGCTCCCAAAGGGGACAGTGGCAAGTACGGCAACCTGGGATGGAGCCAGAGGTTCCTATTTGACGAGGATTCCCGAGGTGGTCAGTGAGAATATTGAGGAGCTCGAGATAGTTCCTGTGAGACCCCCATACACATACGCTCGCATCATATTTGACAATAAGAACAGCGAGTACCTGTATGAGACCTTCGAGCCAGAGCTATCGGAAAGAGAAGGAGAGCTCCTGGAAATGGTCAAGGACTCGCTATCCCAGACTCTGGAGTATGACATCGAGACCTTTGGAATGAGGGATAAGCAAGAGTACCTGAAAGAAAGCGTGGAGACCTTCCTCCGGAACCGGGGAGTACGAATGGAGAAGTCCTCGAAAGAGAAGATAATCTACTATATCGGCAGGGACTTTGTGGGGTATGGGTCGATTGACGTTCTCATGTCAGATCCAAGGATCGAGGACATATCCTGCGATGGGACAGATGTTCCGCTCTTTATCTTCCACCAGAAGTATGAATCCCTCAGGGCAACTGGCAGGTTTAAGACGGACGAGGAACTGAATTCTTTCGTTGTTCACTTGGGCCAGAGGTGCGGCAAGCAGATATCTGTTGCCAATCCTATCCTGGATGGAACGACCTGGGAGGGCCATCGAGTCCAAGCAACGTATTCGAGAGAAATCACCACTAGAGGTTCCAGCTTCACAATACGCAGGTTCAAGGAGAAGCCATTCACGCCTGTGGAGTTGATCACGTTCAATACCGCTTCCCCTGAGATGGTGGCCTATCTCTGGATAGCAATGGAGCACGGGAAGTCCATGATGTGTTGTGGCGGCACAGCAAGTGGAAAGACGGCCACACTGAATGCGGCAGCCCTCTTCATCAGGCCTGGTGCAAAGATCGTCAGCATCGAGGATACCAGGGAAATCAACCTCCCTCACGAGAACTGGATACCTGGTGTGACCAGGAGTGGAGTTGGAGAGAAAGGTGTCGGAGGTAAGGCTGCTGGCGAGATAGACATGTACGACCTGGTCAGAGCTGCTCTTAGGCAGAGGCCCAACTACATCCTTGTGGGTGAGGTCAGAGGAAAGGAAACGTATACCATGTTCCAGGCCATGGCCACAGGTCACCCTACTTGCTCCACAATGCACGCAGATTCAGTGAAGTCCATGGTCAACAGGCTGGAGAACCCACCAATCAATACCCCCAGGATTCTGCTGACCGCGTTGAACTTCGTGGTCATTCAGAAACATGCAAGGGTGGGAAACAGCACAGTCAGAAGGATCACCCAGATGGTGGAATTGGTCGGCTTCGAACCAGAGACGAACGAACTTATCACAAACACTGTTTACGAATGGGATTCCGCGACGGACACCTTCGTATACAAGGGTCACAGCTTCATACTGGATGAGCTGATGGAAATGAAGAACATGACCCATGAGGAGATGGATGCCGAGTTCCTGCGCCGGGTGGATATTGTCAACTACCTTGTAGAGAATGACATGACAGACTTTCGACAGATCTCTGAGCTTGTCGTTTCCTATTATCAGTTCCCGGATGAGACCATTAAGAGAATAAGAGATGAGATGGGTTGGGAGAGGGAAGAGATTATTTCCCCAACCAGACCGGAGAGTGAGACCCTTGGCTAAGAAGGAAGAGAGAGGTGTGTTCGAGTAGCTTGATACCAAACGTGGGTATATCAAGACCAAGAGGTTCAGGCCTGAAGAGGAGGTGGAAAGACCACCTCACCAGATTCTGCTCCCCAAGGGTTCCAGTCCCCAAGGCATTAGGCTCTCCCCGTACACGGCGTTCTGCTGGGCAGTCATGGGAAGAGGTGTTCAGAGAAAGGCAAAGATCAGTCAGGATCTGGAAGAAAACGTCACGAAGGCCCATATGAACATAAGGCCCGAGGAATTTGTCGCGTATGTCAAGATGAGTACAGTCCTGGCCGCGGTCGCGATGGCGCTCGTGGGCGCTCTGCTATTCTTCCTTTTGCTCTGGTCCTTCTTCGGACTGATGACCGGCCTGATATTGCTCATTCTGTTGATTGTTTTCCCCCCTATATTGGTCTACGCGGGACTGATGGCGTCACCAGGAATGGCCCGGAAGAAACGGGAAAGGCTCATTGATGCGAGAATAAGCGGCGCGATGAGCTTCATTTCAGCCATGGCTTCCGCAGAAGTCCCAGTTGATGTGATATTCAAAGAACTCTCCAAGGAAGAAGTATATGGCGAGGTCGCAGAGGAAGCGAAGTGGATAACAAGGGATACCGAGCTTCTTGGAGTCGATATTCTAACCTCGATAAGAGAAGGTGCCCAGAGGTCCCCCTCGACAAAGTTCCAGGACTTCCTACAGGGTGTCGTTACGACCAGCCAGTCTGGAGGTCAGCTGAAACCCTTCTTCCTGCTTAAGGCGGAGCAGTTCGAGAAGGAGGATAGGCTCGAGATGAGGAAGAAGATGGAAACGCTGGGGATGCTATCCGAGAGCTTCATCACCGTCGTTGTCGCTTTCCCCCTCTTTCTGGTCGTCATCATGGCGATCATGGCGTTGATCAGCAAATCAGGTTCAGAATTCGTGGTACAACTTCTCTACGTGGTCATAGGACTGATGATCCCGATGTCCCAGGCCGGGTTCATATTCGTGATCTGGAACATGGAACAGGAGGCTTGAAGATGGCAAAGATACCCAGCCTCGAGGAAGCAAGAGTCAAGATGTATGAGAAGCACGACTACACCAAGCTTGTTGCTGGCATTGGTGTTGCAGTAGGTGCAATCTTCTTGGTGATTGCAGTCCTAAACATGACGGATCAAGTGGACATGTCCTTCAAGCCCGTGGACAACCAGGATAGAAATGGAGATGGAGTGATAGATGCGACGGACGCAAATCCTGGGCATGACAATGATGGGGACGGTATTCCCGACCAGGGAGAGTCGCCCATACGTAGATTCCTGAACTTCTTGGTTTTTGCGATTCTTGCCTTCATAGGGCCGATAGGTTTCTACAAATACAAGAAAATGAGAGACATAAAGGCCATTGAGAGAAGATTGCCGGACTTCCTCCGAGATGTCGCTGAAGCAGGGAGATTCGGAATGACGCTGGCAGAGGCCATCGTCGTTTCATCGCGAGGCAGATACGGCAAGCTAACTCCCGAGATAGAGAAGATGGCTGCCCAGATTCGGTGGGGCGTACCAGCCACAGAGGCACTGAGACTGTTTACCGAGCGCGTCAAGACACCGATGGTCGGCCGAATCGTCAGCATCATAAGGAAATCCAGCGACGCAGGAGGAAATGTCGCGGACGTTCTGACCATGGTTTCCCACGATGCAAAGGAGAATCAGCTGACAGAGGATGAGAGAAAGATCGCCATGAGCACATACATAGCCGTCATCTACATCTCGTTTCTCGTTTTCCTTGTCACAATCTGGATTCTGAACGTTTCCTTCCTGCCCAAAATGAAGGAGACTTCGACGGTCATAGAAGCCAGGGGGCAAGGGGGCGGCGACGGTGAGTTCCAGAGTCCGTTGGCTGAGAACATCGATGAGTTGATTGCCAACATTCAAATCGCGTTCTTCTTGGCTGCGATTATCCACGCGGTCGGGGACGGCATATTAGCTGGTGTGTTAGACAACGGTCAAGTAGTCAATGGACTCCGGCACAGTTTCATCATGTTAGTCATTGGGTTCATGTTACTACTCCTTGTATAGGTGATGAGAATATGGCAGAAGCATCTTCGAAGGAAATGCAGGAAGAAATCGAGGCTCTCAAGAAGACCGAGAAGGAAGCAGCAGAGAAGCTGAAGAGACTGGATAGAGCGCGGGATGAGACGGCAGCCTACCTTGAGGCTGTGGAAGTGAAGAAGAAGAGAAGGATCTCGGACGCCCTCAACTCGATAAAGAAGGGGTATTTCGCCAAACTCCTTGGCAAGAAAGGTATCAAGGTTCTCTCACCCAGTGTGAGTGGCATAAAAGAAGCAACGATGGGAAGGGTGACAACCATCCCCAAGTTGACTGCAAGAGATCTGACCGAGATTGAGATACAGCCGATTATTGATGGATATTCCTATGTTCGAATCAATTACGATACCCGAGCGAACGAGTACAACTACGAAGTGATTGAGCCCAAGTTGCTTGAGGAAGAGGTGGACATACTCGAGGTCCTCAAGGAAGTGCTGGTCGAATCTCTCGAGATGGCGGAAGAGGATACTGTGGAGTATCAGGAAGGCTATCTGAGAAGGGTCATAGACGGGTTGTTGCGTGAGCTGGACCTGTCACTGCATCCCATTTCCAAGGAGAGGATAGTGTACTATGTCCTCAGGGACTTCATTAGATACGGCCCCATAGACGTCACAATGATTGATGTAAACGTGGAGGACATCTCATGCGACGGTGTGGCTGTACCTCTGTACATATATCACAGGAAATACGGATCAATTCCTTCCAACCTGAAGTTCGAGGACGCTTCTGAGCTGGATTCGTTTGTGGTTTGGCTTTCTCAGAAATGCGGAAAGCACATTTCGGTGGCGCAACCCATGCTGGACGCTACGGTTCCAGACGGTTCAAGACTTCAGGCCACGCTCGGAAAACATGTCACCAAACGTGGCTCCTCCTTCACGATTCGAAGATTCAGAGAGAACCCCTTTACTCCGTTGGATCTGCTCAAGTTCCGCACTATGAGCGATGATATGATGGCCTACCTCTGGTTGGCGATTGAGAACGGGCAGTCAATGCTCATCTGCGGTGGGACTGCCAGTGGCAAGACGACAACCTTGAATGCGGTTCTCCTGTTTATTCCGCCCCAGATGAAGATAGTCAGCATTGAGGACACCAGGGAATTGAACCTTCCCCACGAGAACTGGGTTCCCACCATAACAAGGGCGGGCTTCGGGGAGATCAATCCAGTGACTGGCAAGGCTCCTGGAGAAATCGATATGTTTGATTTGCTTGGTTCCGCTCTGAGACAGAGACCGCAGTATCTGATGGTAGGAGAGGTCCGAGGCCAGGAAGCATACGTGGTCTTCCAAGCCATGGCGACGGGAAAGAGCGCATACACCACCTTCCACGCTGAGGACGTTCAGTCCATGGTTCACAGGATGGAGAACGACCCCATCAACCTTCCAAGGGCCTTGGTATCAGCTTTGGATGTTGTTCTCATGCAGGCACAGGTGAAGGTGGGGACAGAGATGACAAGGCGAGTAAAATCCCTCACTGAAATCCTGGGTACAGATCCTGAATCGAACGAACTGATTACGAATGCGGCCTACTCCTGGAATCCAGCCGATGACACTTTCAACTACAGCGGACACAGCTATGTCTATGAGAAGATCTCCACGGCCAGGAACTGGTCACAGAAAAGAATGGAGCAGGAAGTGAAGAGGAGAATTGACATCTTCCGATACATGAAGAAAGCTGGAGTGGACAATTACAGAGAGGTCGCTAGGACCGTTTCTGCGTATTACAAGGATCCAGAAGGGCTAATAAAGAAAGCGAGAGAGGAATTGACAACCGCTTAGTAGGTTTCTTCCTCTTCCTCTTCTTCCTCTTTCTCGACCTTTTTCGGTACGACCGCAGGTCTTCCTTCCATGACTGGTTTCTTGATGACCTTCTTTGGAACGGGTCTCTCGACTGTTGGCAATGTCTTCTTGGGTACTGGCTTGACGGCCGCAGGAGGTGCTCCGGCTGCCGGAGGTGCAGCAGCTTCCTCAGGAGCCGTAGGCGGGGCGGCTTCGGGTGCTTTCGCTTTGGCGGGTACTGCCGCTTTAGGCTTCTCCTCAGGCGGTCTGGCCGGAGGTCTTCTTCGCTTTTCCTCCTCGACCATAACAGCACCGCACTTGTGGCAAACCGTCGCAGTCACTGAGTTCAGCGTTCCACAGCTCGGACAGGGCTTGGACCCCATCTTCCTCATGTCCTCTTCTTGCTTCAACCACTGGTCGAAGGTCATGAAGGTTGGCTGGGTCTTCCACCAGGACTCAAACTCCGCTTCGGTCAGTGACTTCCCAAGCTGAGATTCAGCTTCTGCCTTGAACCTCGTTCTGACCTCGTCATACTGCATCTTCATCTTTGCCTTGTAGTCCTCCATCTCGACCTCGCCAGTTGCGAACTCAACACCACACTCGGGACATTTCTTTACCTTGAGCGGAATCCAGGCTTGACAGTTGCTGCACTTGGCGGTCTCTGTCTCGAACTCCACACCACATTTGGGACAGGAGGTGCTGTCTTCAGGAATGAAGGCTCCGCACTCTCCGCACTCCACAAGTTTGCCAAGTCCGAAGTACCGTATGTAGGCCGTTATGGCGACCACAATTATCACGACGATGATAATGATGATGATCAACAGCCAGACCCAAAACGGTATTTCTGCAGGACAGTCCTCTGTGCCTATTTGCACTGTGAAATCCCTGATGTTGCTCTCATTGGTGTAGGCTCTCAATATGTATTCCGAATCACATTCCACATCGGATGGCATGTAGAAGGTCGCGGCGATCATACCAATGTTGCTGCCACTACTGACCGAAACGGTATAGGATTCCATTCCTACTTGCGTGCCGTCCGTCGTTTCTAGTCTGAATACTATCTCCACATTCGGAATGCCCTCCAATGAGACATCCTCTTGCACCCAACCTGAGACGTAGATTCCATCTCCAGCACTGTAGGTGGCACCGACCGAAGGGCTAGAGAGTGAAATCGATCCGAAGGGTGGAACTACAAAGAAGTCATTGCAGCCATCATTGTTGCTCTCATTCGATTCGTCAATGACAAGGTCTGGGTCCATTAATGCACACATCCAGTGCCAGTCTTGTACAAACACGGGTTGGGATACGATGGTTATGTTCTTTCTTTCTCCGGCTGAAACGAACACATCAATCATCTGTCCCGGGTATGTCACATTGTTCAAGATCAGTTGAACCGTGAAATTAGCCGCGTCACTACCACCAGCGTTGACCACTTCGACCCTTACGGAGAAAGTGGACCCAATGGTCACATCCATGCCTGCATTAACTACGATTTCACCTACCTGCAGGTCGGGGCGTCCCAGGACGTCTCTAATGACACTAACGAAGTTGTTGCTCCAGTCGTAATCAGTCTCATATATCGTTATGTTCGATGAGAAGACCGTGATGTTGATGTAATGGCTACCGGCTGTCAACGGGGTGTAGTTAAGGTAGGCATCCACAGCGCCTCCCATGGCGATCATTGGAATGGTAATAGTATCAGATCCGCCTTCATCATCGTCCAGCCTGACATCGACGTTGTAGGCTGTGTCTGTTCCAATATTTCTGACTGTCACAATCACGGTGTTCAAGGTATTCTCGACTGGTTTGATGACATGCACGTCAGCGACCCCGATGTCAACGTTAGGCCAGCCGAAGACATTGAGTCGCGCTACAAAGTCATTGTTGTCTTCATTTCGTTCAGCCTTGGTGTTATTGAGGTCCACAATGACCAGAATGTCTACTGGCCCAATTGATGTCGGAGTCCAACGGGCGGATGCGACTGCAGAGCCTTGTGCCGGAACGCTGATGCTATCCCAGCCAATTAGCTGTGGACCGCGATAGAAGAAAACCTCCACATCGTCTGCTGCGATGTTGCCACTGTTGTATATCGTGGCTTCGATTGTAAGCTCAATATTGACAGGATGGTCATTACCTGTTGTTACTATATCTCCAACGAAGTCAACTGAGGTCACGCTGAAGTCTGGTGTGAGCCCTGAGAACTGCAACTGGATGGTCATGTCCGAATGAACCTTGCCCGTCCAATTCCCTCTGGAATCCTCCGTATCTGGCCAGTACATCGTTGTGTCCACAGTGACATCTGCAGTGATCGCATATGTGGAATTCACCCATCCGCCGATTGGATAGGCCTGCATTTCCAGGCTGAGAGCTCTGTGTACGAAGAGACCGCCCACGAAATTGTGGGGAGAACCAACTTCCAGGTCCCAACCCAAGGTGACTACGTTCAGCGTTTCAAAGGTCAGGTTTGAGATCGCGGTATCTGGTAGGACGGATCCAGTTCCATCCACCATTTCAACGGTCAGCCACCAGTAGACCTTGATTTTTGCGTTCTCAGTCACCACTGTAAGCCACCATTCATCTGGCAATGGAACGCTGGTGAGTTCAACCAATTGGCTGCCGCCAAACACGAGTTGATCAAACAGATTCGAGTCGGTGAGGAAATCAGTGACATTTCTGATGTCGAAGTCTACAGTGTTCACGTTCCCATCATCACTCAGCAGAAATAGGCCAGTTATCTCAATGAAGTCTGAATCCCATATCTCTGATTTGGAACTGGTCTCTATGAACAGCTCAGTGCCGAGCAGGTCCACACCTTTCATCGAGACGCTCTGGCCTGTTGCATATGTGCTGCCTTCCAGGCTTGATGTTTCAATCACGATTTGGGCGGCGCCGTCAGCATACAATCCTCCGGTCCCGTTCATGTCAAGCTCAATGAATGAATCAATGATTGTGAGTGTTGCACTGTCGGTCACATAGATGACCAATGGATAATTGCTGGTCAGAGTGCTCCCCTCCAATCTAAGGGAACCAATTCCGGAAACCTCGATGCAGTATCTTCCCTCCGTTATGTGGGGTTGGAAGAAACTTACGTGAGCATTGGTGATTGTCAAGCTTCCAGTGATATCGATATTTCCATCGAATTCCTTGTCTGAGTCAAGTGTATGGAGCCCGGTGTATGTCGCAGCCATCTTGCTATCGAATATTAGGATGTCTCTGGATGCTTCATTATCGGCCGTGCTGCTCTCCTGAACCGCACCAGCCGGATCAACCTTCACTTTCAGTATGTAAATTCCAGGGTCGGCGGGAGTCCAGAGGGACGTAGAAACAACAACTTCGGACTGGTTTGCTGGAAGGCCAGCTGAGTTGCCAGTTCCAACAAGCATATCATCAATCAGGAAATTTACTGTATATGCCGGGGCATCGATGTATCCCAGGTTGCGCACAGTAGCCTGAGGACGGACTGACTCGCCTGTACGGGTGCAGGGGTCTCCAATCCCAATGTCATTGACCGTCACTGCAAGGTTGGGAGCGTGGCCCACTGTAACATTAGCGCAGGCCTGGTTGTTGTCATCGAACTTTTCTTCAACATCGTTATTGTAATCAACATGAGCACAGACTCTGTAGTCGCCTGCCTTGTCAAAGGTATGATAGACGAAAGTGGTGTTCGTGGCACTAATATTGATGAAACCTAGCGGAGCCTCGCCACCACCGATCATGCCCAATTCAGGATCTCCGATGTAGACTCTTACCGTATCCTCGGGGGCCACCTTGTTTCCGTCATTCAGAACCGTTATGTCTATGCGAACGGGATTGCCGATATAGGCTGCTGGTGGGAAGTTGATGTCGCCAGATGTCAGAACATAATCAGGCAGTAGAGGGATTACGTAGAATTGTTCTGTTCTATCGTTATTACCATCACCACCGCTTGCTGGATCCTCAGCTATCCTGTTCTCGTAGTCGACGACCACACGTATGCTGTGCATGCCACCGGTCAAGTTGATAGCACAAACAGGAGGCCCAGAAGCTCCTGGAGTGACTTCAGATTGGCTAGCATTCAGGAAATCGATTAATGTCGGTGTGTTGTTGAGTTGCTGCCCGTCGACATAGAACAAGACATAGATTTCGTTGGCTCCACCGTTTCCCTGATTCAGAATTGTGGCATTGAAACAGACAGTTGCGGGTTCGGTGGATGGGTCAGGAGCCCACTGGATATCAGTAACGACGAGATCTGGCTTGGGCAGAATATCCGGGAAATGTAGTATCACTTCATAAGTACCGTCCACAGGGTCCATGGCTGGATAGGGGCTGAAGGAGAAGACTACAGAAGTGACGTTGAACCCATATGTGCCGGTTATCCTATAGGGTCCGTCGTAATCGGAGTTCGGTTGTGTTTGGTTGACATTGTAATCGATGCGTTCAATCGGAAGCGGTAGCAGAGCCTTGCCATCGGGTCCAGTCACTTTCCACGTTACGGCTGTCCGACCCAGATAGTTCAGAATGTGATTTGGAGGGTCGGCACCGCCTGAATCTGGGAAGTTGGGTGCGGCAGCAGTCTGAACAAGCGTTGGAGCCAGGGTGACTCCCGGAATAGGTACGCCTGCGCTGTCCACACAAAGAACGTCGGCCCATCTGAGTATGTGCACAGTAGCGGTTGATGGTGCAGGATCTGTTCGAATGGCACTCACTCTGTTTGGATTTACATCCCCAGTGTCAAGTGTTAGATTGTATGCGTAGACCTGGGCTGAGTCCCTCGCCCAAAGGACGTTGTGGTTACGAGATCCGGTATTATAGTCAATGCTTAGGTACGAGTCCACCAGCCAAACTCGGGAGTTTCCCGTGACGTTGAAATCGTATATAAAGCCAAGACTCGGATCGGTTCTCTCGAAGCCCAAGGTGTGAGTATACATATCGTAGACTGAAGTCCGGTAGAAGTAGGCAGTTCCACCATCGATGTGGAAGGATGGCGCATCATTCAACCTGTTCTGCTCTGCCAAAGGGATGCTTCGAAGGTCCGTCATACCCATGACCTCCGAGTCCCAAAGAGTGAGCGTGCCAGTCACGTTCACATGTCCAGGGAACTGGAGCAAAGCGTTCTCACCGTAGAGAGACCCTGACACAGTCACAGGGAGTATGAGGTAGGGTTTGAAATGATTGATTTCAACCTTGATGTATGAGTTTATCAGCCTCAATGTAGCTCCAGCACCAATTGTGATACTGTGCCTGTCATCGTAATCCTGGCTAATGATAATTCCCCCATCATAGACGGTGAGAACCGTGCCCAATCCTTGAACAACCAGATTCCCTTCGATTCTGGCTTCTCCATACAAGTCAAAATCTGACGAGACAGTCCAATCGCCTGTTGGCTCAATAGGTTGGTCCGCTCCCAACGCAATCAAAGACGCACCTAGTCCAATAGTCCCGGAAAAGACAAGTGTCCAAACTACAAAAACGCTCAAAATAGTCCTAGCCCTGCGCAACTCATCCGCTTTCCGCATAATCATTTCCTCCATCATGTTCCCGATGCTGGATTACCTATCGTACAGTGCTTTTAATAAGGCTTTTGCACGTGGAATTTAGTTAAGCAGCTATTCCTATAAATACCTATCCATAAGGGTTCAAAATAGAGAATTTTGACCAAAAAACGGCAACTCGGAGGCGCTCTAAACGACCCTCTTCTTTCGGACCTTCTTCAAGGCGACCTTCTTGGGCTTCTTTCCTTCTTCTTCCTCTTCCT
>CP070767.1:292115-295280 GCA_020345725.1 Methanobacteriota archaeon
ACATCAGGTTGCAATTTTGCATTTCCTTTGGTAGAATGGAGGGGAATGGACAGGAGAGTGCTTGTGTGAAGAACAACAAGGCCTTCGTGACGTTTATAGTGAGCTTGTTCTTGGGATCGACATTGACTGGACTCAGTGGTTTCGTTGGAGAAGTGGAAGGAGCAGCTGGAGACTGGGTTGAAGACATCGTATCACAGCTTGGCGTATCCATGGATGCAGTGGTGATTGGCGATGCGGACAATGACGGAAAGAACGAGGTTGTGGTTGGTGATGACGGTGGAATGATCAATGTTCGTATGTACAAGTACTCTAGTGGAATGTGGGTCAGAGAGGATATTGACAGTCATCCCGAGAATGTCATGTCGGTTGCGATAGGTGACGCGGACAATGACGGGAACAATGAGATAGTAATCGGTTTGTGGAACGGGACGGCCGAAGTGAGGGCGTACGAGAAGTCCGGAGGAATCTGGTTTGAAGAAATCATTACTGATACGCCAGAAGGTGTCTGGTCAGTTGCTATCGGGGACGCAGACAACGATGGCGGTAACGACGTTGTCGTTGGCTTGGACAGTACTACCAACGAGACCAGGATGTACGAGAAGGTGGGTCCAATCTGGGTTGAAGAGAATATCACTGATGTTCCAGGTGCCGTCCAGTCGGTCGCAATAGGAGATGCTGACAATGACGGGTTCAATGAAGTAGTCATAGGCATAGATGACACGAGCACCCAGGTAAGGACGTATCAGAAGTCTGGGGGGACCTGGGCGGAGGACATAATATTCGACAACCCTAGTCCCGCTTGGTCAGTGGCAATTGGCGATGCAGATAACGACGCACTGAACGAAGTAGTCGTGGGAATAGGTCTTCTCGCAAACGGAGTCTGGGTGATTGAGAACGTATCTGGTGCGTGGCAAGACGAGAATATTGGGGGATCCACAACTTGGTCAGTGGCGATTGGCGATGCAGACAACGATGGCAAGAATGAGATAGTAACAAACTGGAGAATCATGTACGAAAAGTCCGGCCTGTTTTGGTCGTTGGAAGATTACATCGCCGATGATGTTCAAACAGCTTGGGCAGTTGCAATAGGAGATGCGATGAATCATGGTATGAACGGCGTGATTGCCGGAATGATGAATCCCCCAGATGGGCTGAGAATCTACCACTATATGCCGGGTCAACTTGTTTTCACCTCTCACAGAGACGGTGAGTATGTGAACGGAGTGATATGTCTGGAAGTTGCCGTTACCTCGAGATACTTGGAGGGCGTGCGATTCTACGTGAATAGCGTGTTCACACACCACGATGATAGTCCTCCTTACCAACTCATTATGGACACGACATTATTGACTGAGGACGCTGTCTATTCGATAAGAGCAGAGAGATATGACAAGCCATCAATAAACGACACAATAGGTCTAGTTGTGAACAACATCATCGACATCGGTGATTACATCACAGCTAGTACTCTGGAAGCGGAATACCAACCGGACGAAATGGTGTCTGTCATAGTCGGGACGAAAACTCCACCGGTATATGATTCCCTGAACCTGCTGGTTGGGTATGTTGACCCGGGTGGGAATTCGTATTACGAATCGAGGGAATCTTTGCCTCCAGGGACCCAATTCATTGTTGGCCTGCGTCTTTCCAGCGATGCTGCTCTGGGCACATATCTGGTGTCGGTCGATGCGTACGGTTTCAACAACAATGCATTGATTTGGTCTGCAACGAACAGCACCTCTTTCAATGTATCAGGTAAGGGTATCCAAGAGCAATTCGAGGACATTAACACAACCCTCTCTCAGATAGAATTCAACTGGACGGACATAAATGATATGCTCATCGACATTCAAAATGACCTAGACAGCATGAATTCCACGCTCATTGATCTGCGCAACAACATAGACTACCTGAACATGACCGTCCCAGCCAAAATCGACGCCCTGTCCTTGGAGCTCTCGGCTGTGAACACATCCCTGACATCCATCGTGACAAATGCTGAGACCAACATACTGGCTTATATCGCGAACATAAACGCATCTCTATCCTCTGACATTCAGAATCTGCTGACAAGCATAACGAACGATGTTGCGGACATGAACAGCTCTCTGTCGAGTCAGCTGACCAATCTATTGAACAGCATGACGACCAGCAATGATGCGCTGAGGACTTGGCTTGAGGCTGTCATAGGTCAGATAGACGCCAATCTGACGACCGCCAGCAATACGCTGCAGACCCAGTTGACCAACCTGGATGCTTCCATGACCAGCTTCTACAACAGCCTCCAAGGTGACATAGCTGGTGTTTTGGTGGCACTGCAATCCCACGACACAACTACAGGCCAGAACCATTCTGATATCAAGGACGCACTCGACACTCTACTGGCTGGGGGAATTGGAGGAGCGGAAATCCTTGAAGTGAAGAACATGCTAATCAATCTAAGCAACGATCTCTCAGATCACAATCAATCAATCGCGGACGATGTCATGGGCATTGTCGGAAGCATAGATACATTCCAGGCAGACACAGGCCAGAGATTGCAGGATATCAATCAGACCCTAGATGAGCTAGCGAAATTGGATGAGATACTTGCGGATCTGGACGCACTGAGTCAAGCGTTGACCAGTGGCCTCGAGCAGCCAAATGAAGAGGAGATGTCCAAAATCGACATGAACACCATTCTCCTTATTGTAATCCTAATTCTGGTGATTGTTTCCATCATAGCGAATCTGATATCAAGAAGGGGATCAGCAGAAGAAGAGTGGGAAGAGGAAGAAGAGTACGAAGAGGGCGAAGAAGATGAGGAAGTTGAGGAAGAAGAGTAGCCCATACTAACAAACAGGCAACCATCTTCCAGCATCACGCATAGGTCTGGCAATTGTAGCAGTACCATCTATTGTACTGTTGAACGAAATGCAAGGGCTGTCCGCACTTCTGGCACGGATATTGCTGCGGTTGCGGAGGTGGCGGTGGGGCATGTTGAACTGGAGCCGGTGCGGGAGCTTGCTGTTGAGGAGCCACGGCTTGTTGCTGAGGAGCTGGCGCCTGCTGTTGGGGCATCGGACCCTGAGGTCCACCTGCTGACATATAGCTCAGTCTGTTCCAGAGATCCTGAATGGCCTTCCACCCCTTCCTTCTAGGTATTCCTGCGTTGAACGCCTTTGG
>CP070767.1:295380-302531 GCA_020345725.1 Methanobacteriota archaeon
CACTATAGTTCCAGTCACCACCACATCTGCTCCTGCTTCAGCCACCGCTCTCGCGTCCTCCCCGCTTCTGATGCCTCCTCCCACTACCAGAGGTATCTCTATCTCGGCCTTGACTGAGTTTATCATTTCTGAGGGGACAGGTTCCGGGGCTCCCGATCCAGCTTCAAGGTATATCATTCCCATGCCCAGGTACTGTCCGGCAAGGGCATACTCCACCGCCATTCTCGGATTCTCTCTCGGGATTAGCGAAGCTTCTCCAACCCTGCCAACCGTCATGCCTGGCTCGACAATGAGATAGCCCATCGGGATGGTCTGTATCCCCATCTTCTTGATTACAAGGGACGCTTTTCTCTGCTCCCCCACGATATTCTTCACGTTCTCGGAGTTCAGTATGCTCATGAAGTAGATAGCATCCGCGTGTTTGCTGATGGTGTGCGCTCCTGCAGGAAAGAGAATTGTGGGGACGTCCACACTGTTCTTTATCTCCAAGACCGTCGCATCCAGATTCCCTTGGTCAACTCCAGTAGAACCGCCGATCATTATCGCGTCCGTACCAGATTCTACCGCTAGCATCGAAATCCTGCCTGCCTCTGAAGGCTCCTGCTTGTCGGGGTCGAGGAGCGTCATATGCATCTTCTCTTGTCTCACCTTCTCCAGGATATATTGGAACACTTTCATGTGAATCCTCACAGGAGTCCTCCTAGCAGGAAAGCAAACAGAGCAACAATCATTCCGATCTTTGCTACATCGCCCGCTCCTTTCGGGTTTCGAATCAATAGAGTGGTGGAATATATAAAGATTATATTGGCCGCCATCACGACTGGGAAATAAACCCATGACAGTATCCCAATCAATGATGGAACGAAACTGAACACAATGGCCAGTGCAAATGATTGTGCTGCCATCTGAGCTGCCACTTTAACCCCCACTCTCCTGGGCAGGGTATTCCTGTCAACATCCCCTGAGACATCCTGGATGTCCTTTGCTATCTCCCTCCCAAGAGTTGCGAGAAAGGCCAAGAGAGCCAGGAATAGTGTCCTTGAGAAGAGGGCCAGGTCGCCCCTATATGCGGCCAGACCACCGAAAATGAAGATGGAACCTGTCAGCCAGCTTACCTCCAAATTGCCTGCAAAGCCTCGCCTCTTGAAATAACGCTCATAGGAGACAAGGACTAGGACATTCAGGGCAACGAGAAGCATGCACTCGACGTTCACGAAATAGCTCAGGGGGAAGGGAATCACAAAGAGGATCACGGAGTAGATTAGCGCATTACCTGGAGTTATCTGCCCGGATGGTATGGGCCGTTCTGGATGGTTCACCTTGTCCGTGTTTCTGTCTGAGTAATCATTCAGGACGTTACCTGCAGCCGTGACCAGAGCGGCGGCCAGACATGCAAGCAATACTGGAAGTAGAAGGCTCTGCTCGGAGATGCCAGTTCCGACCGTTACGATCGAGGCCACAAGCACCCCCACCGCAGCTAGGGCACAATTGATTGGACGAATCAGTCTTAGATAGACCACGGGACTTGAATTAGGGAAGCATTCAAAAAGATTTGGATTGGTGGTATCCTGAACAAGTGGCGTCACGAGGAGTATTCCTACAGGTTAACCTTGTTTGAGGTTAACTTGTGAGATGGCAGCTGGTACAAGCATGTCTGGACTGGGTTAACCTTGTTTAAGGTTAACTTCTCAGATATTGGCAGAGAATCGCCTCTTGGTTTCGAGTTAACCTTGTTTAAGGTTAACCTTGTAACTGATTCCATCGTTCCCCCCCGAGTGAGACTATGCAGATCGGTTGCGGCCAGACGATAAAGGAAATAAAGATGAATTGCTATCTCTACTTCTGGCGTTATGAGTATTCAGAGGGTAAAAGCATTCAGAAGTACATCTATGTTGGAAGGGCAGATGATCCTATGGCGGTAAACAAAGCCAACGACATGACCTATGAGTATTTGGTAGGATTAAGGAAAGCGCTCGACAGACTCATAGAAGTAATGGAAACACAAGTCACTCGATGATTACGAGCTCGTTCAAACCTCTCCTGAGGTCCCCCTCATTTCTCACCATCTTTAAATAATAGCTTTTTCTTATGTAGAGCGCGCCATCTATCCAGGGTGAGCGAATTTGCCTGAAGAAGATTCCGATTTCCGATATATAGTTCGAATCGCGAACACCGACCTAGACGGGAACAGGTCCGTTGTCACAGCCTTGACGGGCATAAAGGGCATCGGGACGCGTCTGGCCGAGATAATCGTCGATCGGGCTGGTGTGCCAAGGTCTGAGAAGGTGGGCAACCTTCCCGAGGACAAGACGGAGGAGATCGAGATTCTGGTAGAGGAGATGTCCGAGAACGTTCCGCCCTGGCTTCTCAACAGGAAGAAGGATTACGATACAGGTGAAGATCTGCATATCATTGGTCCGGATCTTGACATGACCAGGAGTGGCGACATAAACAGAATGCGGATGATTCGTTGCTACAAGGGCATCAGGCACGAACAGGGCAAGAAGGTCCGCGGTCAGAGAACGCGTTCCAACGGAAGATCTGGATTGACGGTGGGAGTGAGAAGGAAGGCCGTCAGGTTGCAGCAATCCAAGAAGGGGTGAACTGTTGGGAGACCCCAAATTTTCTAGAAGGAAATACGATAAGCCTACCTTTCCCTGGGAAGGCGACAGGATTCAAGCGGAGAATGAGCTCATCAAGAAGTACGGGCTGAAGAACAAGAAGGAGCTTTGGAAGGCCCAGTCCATGCTGCGCAACATCAGGCAGAGGTCAAGAATACTACAGGCAAAGGTCAGATATGAGGACCAGCAGGCAGAGAAGGAGAAGGATGAGCTTCTGAAGAAGCTGGGTTCGCTAGGATTGCTGCCTCTGGAAGGTGCAACCCTCAACGATGTTCTTGCTCTTGATGTCGAGGCCATACTCTCCAGGAGGTTGCAGACACTTGCCTATGTCAAAGGATTGGCTTACACTCCCAAACAGGCCCGGCAGATGATTGTACACGGTCATACATCGATAGGTGAGAGGAAAGTGACGGTGCCTGGCTATCTTGTCAAAAGGGACGAAGAGAATATGATAAAATACTCTCCAAATTCTCCATTGGCTCACGATTTGCATCCGGCCAGACCGGATGTGGAGAAGATTCAACCGCCTTCCGAGGAAGTGAAGGAAGAGAAAGAGGAAGAGAAAGAGGAAGAAAAGGCCAAAGAGCCAGAACCGAAGAAAGCCGAGGAAGGTGAAGAAGAGGCGGAGAAGGACGAAGTAGAGGAAGAGAATGAAAGCGAGGAAAGCCCCCCACCTGAGAAGGAGTCAGCGAAGGAGGAGAAATGATGCCTAAGTGGGGAGTTGCTCACATATATGCTTCCTATAATAATGTAATAATAACTCTAACTGATGTAACCGGGGCGGAGACCATAACCAAATGTTCAGGGGGGATGGTCGTGAAGGCGGACAAGGACCAAGCCTCGCCCTATGCTGCCATGAAGACGGCAGAGCGTGTGGCGGACATCGCCAAGGAGAAGGGTATTGACTCCATCCACGTGAGGATTCGCGCTCCGGGCGGGAACAAGTCCATATCCCCTGGACCAGGGGCCCAGGCAGCCATACGAGCGCTTGCCAGAGCCGGTCTTCGAATAGGAAGGATTGAGGATGTAACGCCCATACCTCATGATGGGACCAAATCCAGGGGCGGAAGAAGAGGAAGGAGGGTCTAGCATAAAGCTGGAAGTTCAGGAATTTGGCGATACGAGCGGCAGTCTAATTCTGACCAAGACCAACCCTGGTCTTGTCAATGCACTGAGGAGGACTCTGATATCCGACGTTCCTCGAATGGCCATTGAGGATGTGGAGTTCCACTTGGGTCCGATAAGAAGCGAGGATGGGAAGGAGTTCGAGAGCGTCACTCCCTTGTTTGACGAGATTATCTCTCACAGATTGGGCATGATACACATTCCGACCGACCTGGAGCTCTTCGAGTTCCGGGAGAAATGCAAGGACTGCAAAGGGGAAGGATGTCCCAACTGCACCATCATGTACGCCCTGAACAAGAAGGGACCTTCCACCGTCTACTCAGGGGATCTGGAGCCAGTGGGCGATCCCAAGCTGAAGGTCGCGGATGAGAAGATACCAATAGTGAAGCTCGATGAAGGACAGGCAGTCCTGATCTACGCCACCGCCATATTGGGCACGGGAAAGGCACATGCCAAGTGGCAGGTTGCGCACGGTGTTGGATACAAATTCTACCCTGTCATAAATGTGAACCATAAGAAGTGGGATGGGGATGAGACCTGTATCGAGGTGTGCCCCACTGACGTTTTCAAGATCGAAAAGGGGAAGATTGCAGTCAAGAACCCTGAGGCCTGCATCTACTGCATGCTTTGTGAGGAAGCATGTGGCAAGGGGTGCGTTGAGATCGACAAGGACACCTCGAAGATACTGTTCCATTTCGAAACGGACGGATCCCTGTCGTCCAAAGCGGCATTGACGACCGCTCTAAGAATTCTCGAGGATAGATTTGGGAGCTTGAGCTCAAAAGCAGCAAAACTAAAATGATTTTCTCTTTTTTCCACGAACGGCAATCGGGATTGCCAGCAATATTGCTATTATCAGGACCATTTCAAGATTCTCAGGAATCATGAACACCATCACTCTCCCTGCATCTGTTTCTGATGGACTCCCGTCATCCCAATCTGGAGATCCTCCAGCCACAACCAGATTAACATCATTACTGAACTGCCCGCATGCAACATCCCATCCGAAATGCTCGCTGGCCTGATCACCAGAGACGGCATCGTCCACCACAGCGTCTCCTCCTATAGGATCATCGAAAACGAATATGGAACCGTACACATTCGTGGAATCGTTGTATGGGGCGGCAATAATAGCATCACCCTGGCCGTCTCCGTAGAAGTCACCAATTGAAACATTGAAACCAAAAAGGCTTCCCGCAGCCCAGCCCGCAATATCCAGATCTGGCGCTGATTGGGCAAGTAGTCCGCTTCCATCCGTCTCAGCCTGGTACACATATGCTCTTCCAATGTCAGCTCCACCCTCGTCGCTATACGGAGCACCTACCAGTATGTCTGCATAGCTGTCTGTGTCCATGTCTCCGACCGCGACACTGAAGCCGAATCTCTCGTCCGCAACTTCGTTCTCAAGCCATTCGTTCGGGGTCTCGGTCACCGCGTTTATCTCATCACCATAGAAGATTTGAACAGAACCATCCAGTGTGGTATTCCAAGGTTCCCCAACAACAACATCCCACTTGCTGTCGCTGTCTATCTTTCCGCATCCAATTGAGAATCCGAACTGCCCTTTGTCTTTGTTGTCTTCGGGTCTCAGCAGATGATCCTCTCCTGTTTCGGTTCCAGCAAAGACACTAACGAAGGCATACACACCACCATCATAGTTGCCTCCAGGCTGACCAGTTCCGATATTCTTGAAAGGAGCGCCTATCAGAAGATCATCGAAATTAAGAGAGGTACCATCATAGTCGAAGTTGCACGCATGGAGAGACATTCCAAAACCTTCCTCTCCGCTGTCATCTGTGATCGAACTCTCGTCGAATGTCACATCTGGAGTGTTCTCCTGTCCTGACCAAGAGGAAGACCCATAGTACGCGTAGACATCGTTATCCTTCTGGGAAACGACTGCATCCCAATAATCGTCATCGTTGAATAGGCCACTAGTAACAGCCCAACCCAGATATGCGTCAGTCGTGCTGCCCTCAATGTACACGTCGGGTGAAGTGTCGTCCCCGCTGAACGGACCATAATAGACGTATGCCGCACCCGCATTGGAGACCGAGCTCACGGTTGCATATGGTGCCCCAGTCAAGACATCTGCATAACCGTCATTATTGAAATCCCCGATTGCAACTGAATGACCGAACTTCTCTCCTGCCTGACCAAGGGTACCGTCGTTCTCTAGAGTGTATACCGAAACCGTGGGATCCAGGATGACCGGATAGCTGGCCGTGAGGAACCAATTGGAATCACAACGTATGTCCAATAATCTCTCTTCAGCTTCATAGAGATAATGACAATCCAGCACATCACCCTGGGAGTCAACCGAATATGGGGACATTACATGGAATCTCCTACTGTTCCTCTCATGGAAAGTCAGGCCGCCCTCCACCTGTGTCCATCCATCAGTCTCCTCGCCCTCAGCGTAGATCATAAGGCTATTGGAATACTCCAAATGGCTTCTGAAGGAAAGCTGTCCATTCCTAGATATATCTTGGAACGATTCATCCAGCACGATATTCTCCTTCAGTCTGTTGGTCTCAAACAAGTACTCAATGGAAACATCCAATCCCGAGTATGCATCTGCGTAAACCGCTCCATTGTCGTCTATGGCAAGTGGTGATGGGTTCAAGGTCCCGAGAACCATGGAGTCAGTTCCATCCACCCACTGTATCTCCTCTGGCAGGGACCAAGTCAGGTAGCTATTCCTTCTTCTGAATGAGACCTTGTCCGCTTCGTCCGAGAAGAAGCTCTCATAACTCATGGATTTGAATCTGGTGTCGAAATCTCCAAAAGAACCACGCGTGATTGACCGTCCTCTTCTAGCTACATCTGTCTCGTCCAGATTGTCCTTCCAATCGCTTGCCTGAATAACAACTTCGAACATATCGAGCTGGCGCCCGGTGATCTCGGCACGTGCCTCCAGTCTCTCTGTATCCAACTCTGCCTCAGGAGCACTTCCAGTCGGTATCCATTCCCACGCGAACGGGTCTTGACCGCCGTCAAATTGGAGGAATTCTCTAGAGGTGATGAGGCTGTTAATTCCAGTGATCTGAAGGAGGTAATCGGCGAAGATTGGACCGACCGAGTATCCTCCAACTGCCCCATCAATGTCTATGAAGATGTTGATATAATCCTCACCTGTCAATCTGCCTGGACCTTCGGGACAGATGTCCACGCGGACTTCCCTTCCCTTATATGGATCGGGGAAGAAATCCTGCAGAATTGTCTCAAGCACACAGTCCGTGCCCCTTGGGTAGTCCTGCACCAAGTCCTCGTCTACGTCGAAATTGGTCTGGGAATCCTCAATCTGGTTGTTGTTGAAATCATGATCATACGGGTCGACACTGTCAGGTACCGTGTCCCTGTCGCTGTCCGGAACATAGACCTGTTCTTTGACCGGGCCGGGGG
>CP070767.1:302631-312110 GCA_020345725.1 Methanobacteriota archaeon
CATGTTCGGAAAAGGACTCCCAATTCGCCATTCCTTTGGATATGATGAGTGATGCAGTCTCCAGCTGGTCTCTCAAACCCTCCTCCAGACTCTCTATCGGCACCCCCACGGCGAAGGTGTTGGTAGTAGCTACTTCATCCACCATTCCGTCTATTCCAAGTGCCAGAGCATCTTTCTCCGTCGCGTCCGTCAGTATTGGTTTCCCTCTCACCACGTATGTCAGATGTATGTTGAATTTCTTCAATTCCTGTATTAGCAGTTTGTCGAATACGATCTCTCCGCAGTTATCTCCGAACAGAATGACATTCCCACCTTTCTTGAGTATCTGAACCATCTCTGGCGTGTCGTCCTTTCCAAGACCTTCCTGCAGGATTGAATTGAACTTCTGAATCAGTTCTTCAGGCACTTCGATAGGGGAGGAGATACCAAAATCAAGCACATTGCCGGCAATGGAACAGAGAACGGCGGCTGCAAATGGGTCGTCCGATTCCTTGACGAGTTCCTCAGCCTTTGGATAGAGTTGAAGAGCCACTTGGTTGCACCTGTCTTTGATTTCCCTGTAGGGGTCATCCGTTCCAAGGAGTTCGTACACTGCCCTGTGGACATCGGTGGCGACCTCGGCAGAGACTGCTGGCTCTTTGTATTCATCACTCAGAACGTCCATTGCCCTTCTCATGGCCTCGGGACCCAGATTCTCATCCACGAGCATCGTTTCGTACAGGCACCTTTTCAAGAGACACGGGACGCACTCTGGCTGGATTTGCACAACATGACAAAGGGTGACCGAAGTAAAAAGGTTACTCGTTTCCAAGACTCTATAAGTCGGATGCTGGAGAATGTTAAATATGGGACGGTCGATTAAGACCACAGAGGGGATTCAATGAAGATGTGTACGAAGTGCGGAACCAATAACGAAGACCAGAGCATATACTGTACCAACTGTCGCGGATTGCTGTCTGCTCCTGCGGACGACGATCTCGGCTCCTCTTCTCGCTCAACCGTTTCTGATTCTGAAGCTCAACCTCCCTATGCCCCCCGTCCGCCAACTGAACCCAAGTCCAAAGCCCCGTTGGTTGTCGGGGCTGTGATTGTATTGCTCATCGTGATAGGCATTGTGGCTCTATTCTTCTTTCTGGGTGCCTATCCTGCAACTGCGAGAATGGATGTCATCCCAAATCCAGCTCAGGTTGGCCAGGATGTCACGGTTAGGATATCTCTTACGAATAACGGGAATGACACTATTGAGGTAAATGACATCGATGTCAAAGAGAGGAATCTGGACACCGGTGCCAGCGTGGATCTGTCAATCACTCCAGCGTCTCCCGGATGGGTAACTGGAACCGTTCCTTCCGGCCAGACTACTGTAATATGGGAGATGACATACGAGGTTTTTGATCTACAAGTAGGGAACTATGAAGACAAGATAACTGTCCATACGAACGTGGGGGACTTCACAGACACTTGTACATATTCATTCACTAGCTGAGAGAGGATTTGGTACGGCCGAAATAAACTCCTTTAAGCCTCAATCCCGATTTCGGACAGTTTCTCCGGCAGGTAGGTATCAGTCACGTAATCCAGACCGTATTTCGCCAGTGCCTGCTGTTCCGCCTTCTTCTTTATCCTCAGCATCGTTTCAATCTCATCCTTCCAGAACCTGTCCTTGAACCTTGGATCAGTGAGCTCTGACTCCAGTGCCTTGATGTCCTGATTGTTGAGCTTATCCGTGGGTAGTTCATAGTTTAGAATGTCCGTTGCCGTTATCCCGCAAAACAAAGCAGTAGGGGTTGCCAGGTATTCCGAGATGTGTGCCGTCTTTATGGCACCGTACGCTACTGAAGCATAAATCCTGAACGACCATGGGTCTCCGTCTGTGAAGACAACAATTGGTAGCTTCAGCTCCTCGTTCAACCTCTTCACGAACCTTCTGGTGGACCTTGCTGGCTGCCCCTTCAGATGGACGAGAACACATCTAGCCTTTTCATCAAAGCCGTTCTCGATCAAACGGTCGAACATACCGCCAGTCTCCATCGCGATCACGAAGTTGGCGTCCGCATCCAGCAACTCTATCTTATCCTTCTCCACATTGTAAGGTATTCCATATCCAGAGTCTCCAACGTCATCCCTGCAGTTTATCTTCTTCTTCTCACCCTTCCTGTTCTGCTCTCTCAATGTAAGGTTTCCCATCACCCTCGCGCCGTCCTCTTCCGGCCGAAGCTTCAGGTCTTCCCTCATGCACATTGTGAGTATTTCCAGGTCCTCTGCCAGATGGTTGGATTCATCCTGTGAAGAGAACTTGGCCATGTCCCATGCCTCGGAAATGTAGTACATCTCTCTGAGAGTCGAGGACTTGTTTTTCTCGATCATCTCCTTTATGAAATCCAGCATGTACATAGTTCTGAGGAGCATGTACGCCCCACGGAGCTTCTTGGCCGACCTGGTACCCATTTGTGCGCCATATTTCCACACTCCTTTGCTGGCAACGAACCTAATGTTGCTCTTCGTCCTGAGAGGTATCTTCATGTTGGGGATCTTGCCGCTATCCAGTTGATTATAGACCTCTTCAGCCAACTCGTACAGTTTCTCAACCGGCCGATGATGCCTCTTCTCTAGCTCCGTCAACTTCATCGTCTTCATCTACCAATTCCTCCTCGACTTCGTCATAGTCCAGTTCTTCCTCTGTTTCTTCTTCGGTGATCTCCTCAACCGTTGGAGGTTTGACCCTTAAATCCCAGTCGCCCGGTAAGGGCTCTGCGCCGACCACGCTGGTCGGACTGATACCGCTGATGTAAAGCTCGGTCTCATCATACTCATCTTCATCCATTCCGAAAAGCTCGAAGGTCGCGTAACCTATCTCTGTGGAAGGTACCCTCTTCAGCTCCCAGGTGATTCTTCCGTCCTCTTTGATCTCTTTTGGCTTCGGATCGCAAGTGTTGGAATCGAAGTGTTCCGGCGGTACAACCACATGTAGATTGAGCTTCTGTCCTTTTGGAGTGTAGTTGTAGATCTTGACCGTCACCTTGTGCCTGCGCTTCTCGAAAACTACTTCCTCGTCTATCCACACCACGTTCATTATCTTGGTGATGGTCTTCCTGATGTCCGGTACATCCTTCTTCACTATCTTGGAGGATTTCTCTGCTATCTCTGGCAGTATCTTCTGGACGATGTCGAACTTCTCCCTGGTCTTGGCTTTCTTGGCCTTCCTCTTCATGTGCGTCCCAAGCTTCCGCCCGCATACTCTGAGACCGTTCTCTAGCTCCTTCACAATCTTCGGAATGTTCGCTATGGCCTCCTTCGATTCTGACGTGTAAGGCACCTTGGTGGATGCAAAATGCACCAGCACAATCGCTGGACCAAAAGGAACTCCATGCCCGCCCCGTTGCTCTAGACCGTATCTCCTCCAGTCAACTTTCTCCACTGCCGATGCCATCGCGCACGCGCCCTGCTGGTAGAGCAATGGTACACGATTCGCATACCTGAGAATATCTATAGGTTTGTCCTGTGGCAGGTTCCCTCCGTACACGATACCCACTTCGACTTGAAACGGATTTCCCGCGAAGACGGTTGGCTCCCTGGTCACTGGAGGACAATAGAATTCCGGCCTCTGGTCACCAAGCACGTTCTTCAAACCCTTCTTAATCAACCTCTCGCCGATCGGAGAAAGGCAGTCTGTCGGAGGGGCCATTATCTTGATTTTATTCACAACCTGCAAAATCCTCTTCGCTTCTTCCAGTGTCAGCCTTTTTGGAACACGTTCTCTGGGCACGTCGGCCTTGTCAAGTGTCTCCTTCGCAACCCTGGAACTAATTCTTGAGAATTCCTTCTGGAGGAATGCGGTCATCTTGTAGCTCTTCGTTTCCTTCGCCATTTTGAGCAGTGTACCCAGTTCTATCCCCTGAGGATGCGGTTTGATCTCCTCCGTCTTGGGCGGGAGGATGTCGGATGCCCTTTCGAATACGTACGTCCTCCCATCCGGATCCTTGAAAGTAAGTCTCGCGTGAGGGTTCACTATGGCCGTGCTCTTGAGGTACTCGAAGACGGACTGCTTCCCGACTATGTAACGTCCCCTGACCTGAAGTTCCACCCTGGTTCCGCATTCCTTCTCCCAGACCACGAAATCCTGCCGAATGATTCTTGGACGGTTCTTCTTTGTGTCGAGAATGAGCTCGACCTCGTACGCCACGTCCCGATGCCTAACTTTCGAGCGAATGAGAGAGGGTTTGCCGGTTGTCAACTGGGCATACATGACAGCCGCTGAAATTCCCAACCCCTGTTGTCCCCTGGTCTGCCTGAGGCTGTGAAACCTAGAACCATAGAGAAGCCTGCCGAATATGTGGGGGACCTGTTTCTTAACTATGCCAGGTCCGTTGTCCTCGATCACGATTCGAAACTCATCCCGGCCTACCCTCTTAATCTGCACAAATACTTCGGGAAGGATTTCCGCTTCCTCACACACATCCAGAGAGTTATCAACGCCTTCTTTCACCGACGTTATCAAAGCTCTTGTCGGGCTGTCAAAACCAAGGATGTGCTTGTTCCTCTCGAAGAATTCGGATACCGATATCTCTTTCTGCTTTTTCGCTAACCGTTGCGCAATTGATCCAGAATCCATTCACATCCCATCTATGTGGTGGTAATGCGGAGGTGGATATTAAACTATTTTGATGGTCTAATTTTCTTGATGAGAAGAATCACGCCAACTGCAGCCAAGATCGCCAAGAAATCCACCAGCACGTCCACGATATCCATGCTCCTTCCGGGCACAAAATGCTGATGTAGTTCATCAGTGACTCCGTACACTGTTCCCACGATGATTGTCAAAGGGATCGCACGTTCCCTTATCTTCTCAAGGCTTGTTTGACTGAAAGCAAGATTCAGAACCACCCCAAAACCAGCGTAGAGAGCAAAATGAGCCAACTTGTCTGCTTGGGGGGCTTCCGGAGGTAGCGCAGGAATGTCTTCACCGGAAAGTGATGACAAGGAGAAAATCACAATTGCATAGATCAAGGCCAGAAGAGCGAAAAGCACAGGGAGGAACCTTCTCTCCTTCATTCCTCCTCTTCCTCTTCTTCCTTCTCGAGCTCCAAATCATCCTCCTCGAGGTCCTCTTCTTCCTCCTCGGGTTCCTCCTCTTCCCACTTCTCTTCGAGTTCCTCTTCCTACTCCTCTTCATCGAAAAGTGCACCGCATCTTGGGCATTTGTCAGCGTCACCTGGCACGTCGGCTCCGCACCGGTCGCACTCGTACTCGCTCTCCTCCTTCTCCATCGTTGCCATTCTGGCCTGCCACTCGTCCGCTCGGACCTTTGCCCGTCTCAGCCACCAGTACATCATCACTACCAGGTAGAAGAGGGCTATTATCCAGACCATATTGGAGAAGCCCCAAATCACGTTGGGATAGAACACGTCAAAGAACTCAGCGTTCATGGGTCCGAGGCCTAGGTGTCGGAAGTCGCCAGCCTTGATGGTTGTGTTTGCGTACGTCCCATTTGCATCTTGAGTTTCAAAATAGAAGTAGTGGTTAGGGACCTCGAAGAACCTTTGGTCCACCCAGCTTGTGAGGGTGGTGCTGACCTGATAGCGAGCACCATCAGTGTAGTCAGTGTCCCCTGGGTTCTCAGGAGTCATGTTGAAGTTTTGCACTGCTCCTAATCCAGCCAGGAAGTTCGTAGAGACGTTGACATATACGTAATTTGGAGGAAGATCATCTTGGTTAGTGTAAATGACAGAGAAGGTGAAGATTGTGTTAGGTTCACCGACAGGTGGATTCACCACTCCCTGGGTGAGATTTCCATCCTCATTCATTTGGGGCTCCACGAAGAGTCTGGTGGAGTCATAGCCGCCGTAGTAGTTCTCATAGTCGTAGGCCCGGTATGTGCTCACTCCTCCGAATGCGATCGAATTGAAGATTAGAATGAAGATTCCCAGTATTGCGAAGTTCTTGGGACCACGCATTCCCGCGTAGTATGGTACCGCCATCGCAACGAACACTACGAAGAAAACGTACAGACAGTTTTGAAGAAGATAGAACAGTACACTGAATGGGACTATGATGAGGAGATAGAATAGCTTCCCCCATCTCATCTCATTGATTCTCTTGAAGAACCCTTGGATGCTCATTGCCCCCAATAACAAAGGACTGATTATTAAAGTTGTGCGGTTCAGGACAGTTATGGGTTTCTGGCCACAAGTTATTTGAAGAATCGAGGAATTGTTGCCCCTGCAATGCCCAGTATCCAAGACCAGATTAAGGAGATAGAGGACGAGATACACAGAACGCCATACCACAAGGGCACCCAGCATCACATCGGAAAGCTGAAGGCAAAGCTCGCCAAGCTCAAGGAAGAGTCGAGGAAGAAGAAGACTGGTGTATCTGGAAAGGCTTTCGCGGTTCCGAAGGGCGGGAACGCCACAGTATCAATCGTGGGTTTCCCAGGCGTGGGCAAGAGCACCCTTCTCAATCAAATGACGGAGGCGAAGAGCGAGGTCGGGGATTACCAGTTCACCACTCTCAAGATCATCCCAGGGGTAATGGAATACAAAGGTGCCAGAATCCAAATGTTGGACATGCCCGGTTTGGTGAGGGGAGCTTCCAAAGGCAGAGGAAGGGGCAGAGAGGTCATTTCTGTCGTAAGATCCTCGGACATGGTCTTGCTCATGTTGGACGTTTTCGAGACCAATTTGAATCTGATATTGGAGGAGTTGAACGAGAGCGGTCTGAGATTGAATCAGAAGCTCGCAGATATTGTGGATACCAAGAAGGACAGGGGTGGCATCAATGTCTTCACGACCACCAAGCTCACAAAGATTGATACCGAGATGGTCGGAGAACTCTTCAAGGAATGGGGTTACATCAACGCGGACATTGTGGTCAGGGAGAACGTGAACGAGGACCAGATTATTGACTGGCTTGCTGGCAACCGTGTCTACATACCCGCCATCCTGGTGTTGAACAAGGTTGATTTGGTCACCAAAGACTATGTGAAGGGATTGAGGAAGAAGCTGAAGGGATGGAGATTCTTATCCATATCAGCAAAGGAAGGGACGGGCCTGAGCAGACTGAGAAAGAAGATCTACGACACTCTGGAACTCATTCGCATATACATGAAACCGCAGGGAAAGGAGGCGGACTATGGCGAACCCTTGGTCCTCAGAAAGGATGCCACCATCGGAGATGTTTGCGATTTCATCCACCGCGATTTCCAGAAGAAGTTCAGGTATGCCAACGTCTGGGGGAACAGCGCTAAATTCCCCGGTCAGAGGGTTGGTCTGACCCATGTGTTGATTGACAAGGATGTTGTGACTGTCGTAGTAAGGAAGTAGTTCACTGGACAGAAGGAAGTGGCTAACCTTTTTAACCGAACAAGCATTTGGGAAAGGTCGCTGAACCGATTCAAACGTTCAGGAAAGAGGATGGAGAATGGGAGAACCTAAGCTCAAGGAAAAGAGATGGGACACAGCGTTCGAGGAAGAGCTGTTGAAACAGTGGGAGCAAGAGAACCCCTATCTCTTCAACAAGGAAACAGGAAAACCCATATTCGTGGTAGATACACCTCCGCCATATCCTTCTGGTACTTGGCACATCGGAGCTGTTGCGGGTTATTCTCTTATCGATATGATCGCCAGACTCAAGAGGATGAAAGGGTACGAGGTGCTTTTCCCCTTCTGTCTGGACAAGAATGGCATCAACATCGAGCTCACGGTCGAGAGGAAGACTAAGAAGAGCCTCCATGACTTCGACAGGGAGGAGTTCATCGAGATATGTCGTGAGGAGATCGACAGGATTGCTGAAGGAATCCTAACACTGGCAAGAAGAATCGGGATGTCAACTGACTTTGACGAATATTATTATGAAACAGACTCACCAGATTACCGAAAGGTCACCCAGGCCATTTTCATCGATTTGTGGAAGAGAGATCTAATCTACACTGGCCTTAGGCCCAGCTTCTACTGCCCAGACTGCAAGACTGCCATAGCGGAGGCGGAGATAGAGTACGAAGAAAGGCCCTCAATGCTCAGCTCAGTCAAATTCAAGGTGAAGGAGACTGGCGAGGAGATAATCATCGCGACTACAAGGCCAGAGTTGCTTTGTGCCTGCAAGGTGGTTCTGGTTCATCCAAACGACGAGCGGTGGCAGCATCTTCACGGAAAGACTGCGATCGTTCCATTGTACGGTATAGAGGTGCCTATTCAGCCTCATCATTATGTGATGCCCGAATTCGGATCGGGTATAGTGATGATGTGCTCCTACGGTGACCTGGGGGATGTCCAGATATTCCGAGAACTTGGGCTGGAAGCTGTTCAGGCCATAGATAAGAATGGAGAGATGACTGAGCCCGCAGGTCCCTATCAAGGAATGAAGGTCGTAGATGCCAGGAAGAAAATCCTCGATGATTTGATCGCCAACGAACTGGTCACGGACGAAGAGTCGATAATGCACAAGACCCCTCTCTGCAGCAGGTCCAGAACAGAGATTGAATTCATCCAGCTTGAAGAGATGTACCTAAAGCAGCTGGACTTCATGGACAAGTTGATGGAATCCGCGAATGATATGAGCTACTACCCACCACGGCACAAGAGGATTCTGGAGGACTGGATGGACGCTCTGACCATTGATTGGCCCATTAGCAGAAGGCGGTACTATCACACAGAAATTCCCCTCTGGTACTGCGAGAAATGCAACGAGACCATCGTTCCTCCTCCGGGAGAATACTATCAACCCTGGAAGGACCCTCCGCCAGTTGAAACGTGTGCAGAATGTGGTGGCAACGATTTCATTGGCGAGGAGAGGGTGTTCGATACCTGGATGGATTCAAGCAACTCCAATCTGGTGGCGACCCTGTTCATGAAGGACGATGATTTCTTCGAGAAGAACTTCCCCACGCACGTAAGGCCCCAAGGTAGGGAGATTGTAAGAACCTGGCTCTATTACACAACGCTCAAGAGCTGGTTGGTGAAAGAGAAGAAACCCTTCCAGGACGTATTCATCCACGGATTGGGGCTGGATGCCCACGGCAGGGCGATGCACAAGAGTCTTGGGAACGTGATAGAACCAGAGCCGGTGATAGAAAGACATGGAGCAGATTCATTCAGATTCTGGGCAGCCAGTGAAACGAATGTTGGGGACGATTTCAGAATATCAGAAGAGAGGATAGCGGGATCTAAGAAGTTCTTGACCAAGCTGTGGAACGTGGCCCGTTTTGTTTCATCCTTTGAGTTCGTACAGGAGGGAGAGCTGAAACCCTCTGATGAGTGGATTCTCTCTGAGTTGAATTCGCTTGTCGAAGAGTGCCAGAAGGGCTACGATGTGTACAATTTCTTCGTACCGGCAAACAAGGTGAGAACATTCCTGTGGAACATTTTTGCACCTCATTATGTCGAGATGGCCAAATCAAGATCATACAAGGAGGATGGCGGTGCGCTTTACGCATTGCATGAGTGCCTCAGGACAATGCTCAAGATACTTGCACCCGTAGCACC
>CP070767.1:312210-326743 GCA_020345725.1 Methanobacteriota archaeon
AATCATCAAACATCAAACGGGCAGTGACCCAGCAGCAGTATCCTACGATGCAATTGAACATGCAAGGGCGAGAAGGAAGGATGTTGTTCTGATAGATACCGCAGGAAGAATGCAGACGAATGTGAACCTCATGGACGAGATGAAGAAGATAAAGAAGGTTGCGCAGCCCCATTTGATTGTCTTTGTGGGGGACGCGTTAGCGGGCAATGATGCCGTCGAACAAGCAGAGAAGTTCAATGAATCCGTTGGAATTGATGCAGCCATTCTATCCAAGATTGATGCGGACGCAAAGGGTGGGGGAGCTCTGTCAATAACCCATTCAATTGGAAAACCAATAATCTTCGTAGGAACTGGTCAGGAATATGATGATCTGGAGACCTTTGATGCGAGATGGATGGTAGAAAGGATCTTTGGGGTCTAGTCAGCTAGCTGCTCAGACGTTTTCTGAAGAGAAATCGGAAGTTCAACCAAGCATCGGCCCATGATCGTATCTTTGCCTCACCTTTTCTCGGGGAATAGATGATGGGAACTTCTCTTACTCGAAAACCACGCATGGTTGCTTCGAGCTTTATCTCTTCTGAGAGAGGCATACCGTCATGGGTCAGATTCAGCTTGGGAAGGATGCTCCTTCGGAAAAACCACATTCCCGATTGACTGTCCACAATCTTCACTGAAAAAAGCAACCGTGCAGTCGTGCTCAGGATCCAGATTCCCATGCGATGCATAGTGCTCATGGATTCCTTTGTGAGAAGGGTCAACCTGTCCCCAGTTATGAAATCCAAATCTTGCTCTTCAGTCATTCTGAGGAACTTCGGAATGTCATCAGCCGGGTAGGTGCAATCTGCGTCCAGTGTCGTTATGTAGTCCCCTTTGGCATTCTTGAAGCCCGTTTTGTATGCACGGCCATATCCTCTTCTTGGCTCATCAATGACTCTTGCCCCCTTCTCCTTCGCAATCTCCACCGTTCGGTCTTTGGAATTCGTATCCACAATCAAGATCTCATATGGGACGGCAGCCTTGCTCATTGCCGCATGCACGTCATCCAGAACCTTGCCTATGGCCTCCTCCTCATTCATCGTTGGAATAATCACAGAGACCTTGGGGACTTCCATAGCCCAGCCAATGCAAGTCCCGATAATAAGGTTTCGTTCTCCCTCACGTCTGTCTCGGCCATCCGAAGAACTTGTAAGCTACGTAGCCGAGAAGAGCTGCTGCAAGCCTGGAGAATGACCAGAAATTCGCCTCCCGCCTGATCATCTCTCCGGGACGATAGTTCTGCCAGAGTCTTCCGTGCTTCTTTGTCAGTTGCTTCCTCCCCGCTCCGTTCCAGAAAGCCTGCTTGTAGAATTTGTAAAAGGAACCTCTCGTTCTATGGTAGACAACAGCATCCTCCCGATACAGAATCTCTCCTCCGTTCTCCACCGCTCTCAAGTTGAGGTCAATGTCCTCTGCCGTTATGAACCATTCATCAAAACCCCCTATTCTCTGAAAGAGGGCCTTATCATAAGCTAGATTGGACGTAGGAAAGGTGATGTCGAATCCCTTGTAGATGAGTTCAACTCTTTCGAGATCTTCGAAGGCATGGTAACCCATTTGAATCGTTTTGCCGGCCACCACATTGGAAACCTGCAGCCCTTCTCTCATGTTCTTGAGCCAGAAAGGATTCGCAATGCAGTCCCCATCTATGAAGGCGACGGCCTGACCTTTGGATTGCTCGACACCGTAGTTCCTGCCTGCCCCGATTGTCCCACCCTTCAGGTAGAACTTCACGTAATCGTACATGTTCTGGTACCGCTCGACGATATCCCTCGTCCTGTCCTTGCTGTAGGCATCCACTATAAGGATCTCCAGAGGTCCTTCCTGGGTTACCAGACTATCGAGCAGGTCACCTATGTTCCTCTCTTCGTTCTTGACAGTGACAACCACGCTGATGAGCACGATTATGGCAAAGTTGTCTACCATAATAATATTTCTCAAGAGGATGCAATCTTTGAAAATCAAGCCAGTCTAGTTGAGAATAATCCAGCAAATTCTTAAGCGATGATAGGGTATGTCGAGAAGCGTATCGACATGAAAAGCCTGATGATAGTCTCAAACAACGTCCTCAGGGATGCGAGGGTGCAAAGAGAGGGCAAGTCCATTGCCAATGCTGGACACCAGGTCAGAGTAATCGGATGGGACAGGAAGGGTGAAGCTTCAAAGGAGCAGCAGATTAACGGCATCCAAGTGACGAGGATAAGGAATTCCTTTCTAATGAAAATAGCTCCAAGCGACTTGTTCCGGAACCCAATGTGGTGGCGACTGGCTTACAAGGAGGGGCTCAAACGCGAATTCGATTTGGTCCATTGCCATGATTTGGATACACTCCAATCCGGTGTGAAATTGAAGAAGAAGAGGAATACGCCTTTGGTCTTTGACGCTCACGAGATCTTCAGCTACATGATAGAGGAGGATGTCTCAAGGATCGTACGCAACTACGCGGAGAGGATGGAGAGGTCCCTGCTGAGGGATGTGGATCACATAATCACGGTTAACGAAGCGTTGCAGAGATACTACCGAGAACGGTTTGGGGGAGATGTCAGTGTTGTAATGAACTGTCCAGAAGAGGTGCTTCCTGAATACGAGCCGCCCTCGACGGAGGAGTTCACGATTCTCTACATCGGGACCCTTCACAAGAGCAGGTTTGTCAGGGAACTTGTGGACGTCATTTCCTCAATGGAAGGTGTTCAGCTCAAGATAGGTGGCGAGAAGGAGCTGTATGGCGAAATAGAGAAGAAATCTCAGAAGGCTGACAACATTCACTTCCTGGGAACTGTTCCGCTCAAAGAGGTCATACCCCACACAAGACAAAGCAATGTCATCTTCTGCATGTTCGACCCAGCCAGCAGGATTAACCAAGTGGGCAGTCCCAATAAGATATTCGAAGCCATGGCCATGGGCAGACCCACGATAGTCACCAAAGGCATCTTGAGCGGTGAGATCATCGAAAAGGAGAAATGCGGGTTGGCTGTAGAGTACAGCGAGGAAAGCCTCAGAAATGCAATTGAGCAGCTAAGGGACGATTCATCACTGTGTGAAGAGCTGGGAAAGAACGGTCTTAAGGCGGCCCAAAACGAATACAATTGGAAAGCACAGGAGGAGAAACTTCTCCGTCTCATGTCCAAAATCCAAGAGAGTATCTAGATGTGCGGGATATGCGGAATTCATGACCCCAAAGGGAACATCGATGAAGGACTAATCAAGAAAATGAGCGAAGCCATGGTGCATAGAGGGCCGGATGACGAGGGGTATTATTTCTCGGACAAACTAGGATTCGGATTCAAGAGGCTGAGTATCATCGACCTGGAGACTGGGAACCAGCCCATTCCAAATGAGGACGAGACCATCTGGATTGTCCACAATGGAGAGGTCTACAATTTTTCGATCCTAAGAAAAGAACTCGAAGAGAAGGGTCACAGGTTCAACACAAAGAGTGATACCGAGGTTCTTGTCCACGGTTATGAAGAGTGGGGAGAGGACATCGTGCATAAGCTGAACGGAATGTATGCCTTCGTCATATGGGACAGCAGAAGTGAGAAGCTGTTCATGGTCAGGGACAGGCTGGGCATCAAACCCCTCTACTATCGCTTGGATGGAGACCGACTGGTTTTTGCTTCCGAGATCAAGGCCTTGGTGGTTGACTCAAGTTATGAAAAGGAAGTAGATTTGCGAGCACTGGTAGATTATCTCACATTCCAGAACGTTTTCGGAACCAAGACCTTCTTCAAAGGAATAAGGAAGCTGCTCCCAGGACACTATGCAATAATGGATAGCAATGGATTCAGGGTCAAAGAATACTGGGACCTTGAGTTTGACAAGGCTCAGCAAAAGGAAGAAGATTACTACATTGAGAAGTACAGAGGTATGTTGAAGGAATCGGTTGCCATGGAGTTGATCTGCGATGTGCCACTGGGATTTCAGCTGAGCGGCGGGATGGATTCTAGCTCGGTCGCGGTATCCGCAAAGGGCCTCGTGGACAAGTTTGTGACATTCTCAGGCAGTTTTCCGATTGAAGGGTTCGATGAGACACCGTTTGCGCACCAGGTAGCCAAGTCTTTGAATGCTGAGGAACACAGGATATCGCTGCAACCCGAACAGGTGAAGGGAATGCTGGCGAAGATGGTCTACCATCTGGACGAGCCAAGAGTGGGACCGGGTTCCATTCCGCAATATTATGTGGCAAAACTGGCCAGTCAGCACGTGAAGGTGGTCTTGACGGGACATGGAGGGGACGAGCTATTCGCTGGGTACCCCGCTTATCTGTATGCTCACTTGAAAGAGACGACACGGTCAAAATGGGGAGGTTCGGGTCGGGAGATGTTACAAGTCCTCAAGGATTTGAAATCCAGGACGGCCTCCGAGGGTTGGAGAAGAACGATTGGCCTCCCGCTATACACTGTCTTCACACCAGATCTGAGTCGCTATGCAAGGGAAGCCGTCTTTGATTCCGATGAACAGAAGACGCTGCTCTCACCCAATGTGAGAAAGGACGTCAAAGGCTACTCCACCCGAGAGATATTGGACAGCTATCGAGAGAAGAAGAAGGACCTGACATCACTTGAGAGGCTGCAGTACATCGATATTAAGACCTACCTACCCTCCCTCCTTGATAACGAAGACCGTCTTTGCATGGCATTCTCTTTGGAGTCCAGAGTTCCGATATTGGATCATAACATTGCTGAATTCTCTGCCACCATTCCATCGCTTCTCAAAGTGAAGGGAATGACTCTGAAGAACATCCCAAGGAAGGCAGTGAAGGGTCTAGTTCCAGATGAGGTGATAGAACACAAGAAGATGGGCTTCCCAGTGCCGCTGGCAGAGTGGTTGAGGAACGGGTTGGGGGACTATGCAAGAGATATATTACTGAGTCCTTCTGCCCAGAAAAGAGGGTTCTTCGACATCGAGTATGTGAAGAGGCTTCTTGACGAGCATCGAGGTGGTTCTGCAGACCACAGTGAGAAGATCTGGTGTCTATTGAATTTCGAACTATGGAACACGATATTCTTTGACGGTGACATTAACGCAGTGCATGAGTGAATTGCAGAAATCCACTCCCCGATGAGGATTCTTTCCGACTACTCCTCTTCTTCACTCGATTCTTCTTCCGCTTTCTTCAAAGATTCCTCTTTCTTCCCACGCCTAGCTGATTGAATTGCCATGATGGCAAGGAGTATGATGATGGTGACGACCAGACTGATCCACCAGTAATCAAGTATATTGAAGGGTTCCTCTTCCTTTGTCAACTGGGCAGATCTCTCCACTGTGTTGGTTTCCTCGTTTCCTGCGCCATCCTCTGCTCTAACTGCGAAATAGTAGGTGACTCCTCTTCCCAAGTCCGTGAATACATATTGCTGCGATTGTGTAGTCGCCTCTGGCTGGGTGTAGTCGAAGGTGGGATATTCAGATAGGTATATGTTGTACTTCACTGGTGTTGATGGATCACTGGTACATCCCGGGTCATCAGGGTCACTAGCCGGATTCCAGGTGAGGGTGATGTCCCCAGTCTTGTTATCTGAGTAGGCGGCAATAAGTCCGCTGAATGTTGGAGGAGTGTTGTCAATAGCTGTCGTTGGGATAGCATATCGTTCCACGATATTGTCATCCTCGTTTCCGGTCGCATCCTCAGCCCTGACCACGAAGTAGTACATGATACCATTCTCAAGTCCAGTCAATGAGATGCCAGTGTCTGAAGAAGTCTGGTTGGGATTTGCGAAATCCTGCCCTCCTGATATGACTGAAACGTAGACGTTATACTGAATTGGAATCGACGGGTCCGAATTGCATTCGGTGGTTTCAGGGTCTGTGGCCACCGGCCAGGTCAGTGATACATCACCATCGGTGCCGGCATCGTTCGCGGATGTCAGTCCCGCGAATTGAGGCGGTGTTGTATCCAGGGCGGTCGTCGGTGTGGCGATTCTCTCAACTGTGTTGGATTCCCTATTGCTCGCAGAATCCTCGGCTCTGACCACGAAGTAGTAATCCACTCCGTTCTGAAGCCCTGTCAATTGGATTGCTGTGTTCTGAGTACTCGTGGCAGGCGTCTGGAAATCCTGTCCCCCAGAGTTCATTGAGTAATAGACATAATATGTGATTGGGGTTGACGGGTCTGAATTGCATTCTGTGAGATCAGGATCATTGGCTGCAGTCCAACTGAGATCCACTACTCCGTCAGTCTGCGCATCCGATGCACCGGAAAGCCCCCCGAAGCTGGGGGGTGTGGAATCCAGTGGTGTGGTCGGCATGGCGCTCAGTTCCACCATATTACTCTCTTCATTGTCCACAGCATCCTCGGCTCGGACGATGAAGTAGTATGTCACACCATTGGCAAGGCCAGTTATTTCAATCTGAGTGTTCTGTGTGGTAGCGTTCGGCAGCAGGAAATTCTGTGCCCCTGTCTGTGTTGAAACATAGACTGAGTAGGTGATGGGCTCGGACGGGTCCGAGTTGCATTCTACCGTGTCTGGGTCTGTTGCCTGAGCCCAAGTCAAGGTGACGCTCCCACCGCTCTGTGAATCCATAGCCAGTAATGCCCCTGCGAAGTCAGGAGGCGTAGCGTCCGTCGATGTCGTCGGAATCGCCATTCTCTCAATAGTGTTGCTCTCCTGGTTTCCAACGGAATCTCTTGCTCGGACTACGAAGTAATGTGGCACACCATCTGGGAGTCCCGCAATGCCCATTGAAAGACCGGTCGTCGTTGTATTGGGAGACAAGAAGTCCTGCCCTCCAGATGTCGTGGAATAGAAGATATCGTAGGCTGTTGGAAGCGAGGGGTCGGAGTTGCTCTCTGTAGTGTCTGGGTCCATTGCCGCGAGCCAAGAAAGGTCTATGGCACCTCCAGTTCCAGTGTCAACAGCCGATTCAAGACCTGTGAAATTGGGAGGAGTGTTGTCTTCCGGTGTCGTTGGTATTCCGAACATCTCGACCTGATTCGCATCTTCGTTGCCTGCCCAGTCCTGTGCCCTGACCACGAAATAGTAGGGGATCCCGTTCTGAAGTCCGAAAATGTCGTATTCTGTCGTGGGTGTCGTTGCGTTCGGGCTCTGGAAGTCCTGTCCACCCGGCACCGTCGAGTGGTAGATGTTGTAGAAGATCGGTAGGGAGGGGTCGGTGTTGCATTCAGAGGTGTCTGAATCGATTGCTAAGCTCCAGTTGAGCCTCAATACTCCGCCAACGCCCCTGTCGGTAACAGACTCGAGACCCGCGAAGACGGGAGGTTCTGAGTCCACTGGAGTCGTGGGCGTCGCGTTCAGTTCGATCAGGTTCGCATCCTCATTTCCCGCTGAGTCTTCCGCCCGTACCACGAAGTAATATTTCCTGCCACTGACGAGGCCAGTGACTTCATAATTCGTGAAAGGCGTGGTCGCATCGGGGGTGGTGAAGTCATGTGCTCCTTGTGTTTCGGAGAAGTATATGTTGTAGATGATAGGTAGAGAAGGATCGGAGTTGCATTCAATGGTGTCGGGATCGGTTGCGGCATTCCAACCGAGAGTAACATTGCCACCAGTGCCAGAATCTGTCGCAGATTGGAGACCTGAGAAGGTAGGCGGGGTCGAATCGATCGGTGTTGTCGGCATCGCGCTTCTTTCGATTAGATTGGTGTCTTCATTTCCCAGGCTATCTTCAGCTCTCACAACGAAGTAGTATAGGACTCCATTGGATAGCCCAGTCACCTGGATACTGGATGTTTGTGTAGTGTAGTCGGGTGTCGCGAAGTTCTGACCCATGGAAGACAAAGACATATAGATGTTGTATGTAACTGGAGGGGAAACATCAGGCGCAGGATTCCAGTTAAGCGTCACATTGCCACCAGTGCCATCATCTGTGGCAGAAACGAGGCCTCCAAAATCCGGGGGTGCTAGATCGACCCAGGTGACTGTCCAATCGTGAAGAAGGGGAGTCTCTGTCGTTGTCCCAAAGAAGTCCGCTCTCAGTCTGATGCTGTCCATGCTCTTATTGACAGAGCTCAGATCTACGTCCGTACCAGAGAGGTCAATTAGGCCCGAAATGGGCATCAGTGTTGTGGCGTCCAGGACTGATATCAGTACTTCTGTTTCATCAGGGAGCACCGTTTTGCTGAGGAATAGCTTCTCCCAATCATATCCAGGTGACTTCGTGATCATGGTTGAGGTCAGGTTTCCAAGAGATCCCATGGTTGCAGCCATTATGCGTGTGGTGTCAACGTTGTCCCATCCTGTGTACCACATCCACCCTGCATTATTCACAGGGAGATGAACGCTCCCGGGAGCAATCCGGGATTCATCTGGCTCTCCCAGGCCCCCTTCATAGAGGACTATACCATGTCGGTTGTTCCAATCCGTCCCATCAGGGGACTCCGCGTAGAGAATTCTCCACACCGTTCCAAATCCACCGTACCACATTCGGTATTCGCCTGTGGAATTCTTGGTTACCACGTTCTTCAATATTCCAAGTTCATCGGGCTCACCTGGTGCTCCCAGTGGCATTACGAGGCCTTGCTTTGTCCAGGTGACTGCGTCAGGTGAGGTTGCGAGGAACATTTGGTAGCTCCCTCCGTCTGATCCACTGTACCATGATTTGTACGATCCATCATCATCTAGGACCGAGGCAAACCCAGCCACGCGCGATTCTCCCGGACCCCCATAATTGATGGCCAATCCATCATATGTCCAAGATATGCCGTCCTGGGAAACGGCCATGAGAGTATTTCTGTAGTCGCTATCATCAACTGCAGTGTAGAACATTCTGAATTGTACTCCTTCTTCGATTACTGCAGGGCCATATACCCGGGATGAGTCAGACCCAGTCCCCGAGAATCCCGGCGATATGACCCACCCGTGCTTGGTCCAATTGTATCCATCATGAGAGGTCGCATAGGCAATCCGATATACGTCACCTCCTGAGACCGCGGAATACCACATCCTGTACATTCCATCCGAATCTTTGATGGCCCATGGGTACCAGGCGTGAGCCGCATCGGGATCGCCCCCCTGTCCAATATCAAGTACGACTCCCTTTTTCTGCCAACTGTAGTCGGAAGCTAGCTGCTGGATTCCAGCACTGCCTCCGACGATCTCCAAATTCACCTTGGTGAAAACTTTGGTTTCATCAGCAAACGTGTCCGTCCATTGGCCGGGTTGGGCCTTAGAGTTCTGGGATACAAACGGAAAGGCTGAAATCAGGATCAGAACAGACAATAGAACGACAAACTCACTTCTCCTCTTACCCATTGGCCCCCTCATAATTGAGAACCTCCACAAATTCTGTCATGTGCCTTCGGATAATAAGTCTTTCCCACATCTTCTGATTCTGGATGTCCTGAGCTTCAGTCAATCACTCTTGCCAAGCAACCTTTTTAATGTAGTTAGCCATGTTTGACGAATCTGAGAGAGAAAAAAGGTAATGTTCAAATGTGCGGAATATGCGGGGTATTCGGAACGGAGGACAAAGGGCTCATTAAGTCGATGACCAAGGTCCTATCGCATCGTGGGCCCGATGGATCTGGTTTCCACATCGATAGGAATTTGATGCTCGGACATAGAAGACTGAGCGTTATTGACTTAACAACGGGTGACCAGCCAATCTACAACGAAGACAGATCGATTTGTGTGATTGACAATGGAGAGATATACAACTTCAGGGAACTGAGGAAGGAACTCGAGAAGAAAGGCTACAAGTTCAATACTAAGACGGATACCGAAGTGGTTGCTCACTCTTATGAAGAATACGGGGATGATTGCTTCAAGAGATTTCAGGGTATGTTTTCCATTGCTGTATGGGACTCGAACAAGAGGAGACTGGTCCTCGCCCGAGACAGGCACGGAATCAAGAGCCTATTCTACACTGTACTGCCCAATGGAGATGTGCTATTCGCCTCGGAAGTGAAATCAATCCTTCAGGATAAAAGGGTCAAGAGACAGCTTGACTACGAATCCTTCCACTACTTTGTGAACCTTCGTTATGTTCCTCGAGAGAAAACGATGTTCAAAGGGATATACCGACTGCTTCCAGGGCACCTTCTGATTGCTGATAAGAAGGGCGTGCAAATCAAACCGTTTCACAAACCCTCATTCAAGCTGGCAAGAGCTTCTGAGGATAGAATTGTGAAGGAACTGAGGAAGATGCTGAAGCTTGCTGTGAAGAGGCACCTGGTGAGCGATGTTCCAATAGGAATCTGTCTTTCTGGCGGGCTCGACAGCAGCACAATTGTCGCCTTGGCATCTTCACTAGCGGACGAACCTCCCCGAACATTCTGCATGGGTTTTGGAGAGGACACGGATGAGATTGAAGACGCTAACATGGTGGCCGACCACTTCAAGACCAATCACAGAAACCTGATTGTCAAGGCGAATCTGTTGAAAGAATATCCAAAGATGATCTGGCACGCTGATAGTCCCAAGAGGAACTTGTATCCCTTCTATCTTTCCGAACTCGTTGGCAGACATGTCAAGGTCGCCCTTGGAGGTCTTGGCGGCGACGAGCTTTTCGGAGGATACACTTGGAAATACAGACTGGCGGAGAACGTGGAAGCCGCTAGAAAGAAGCTGGACCAGAAAGAGAGAAACAGGCTGATTAGAAGTGCGAAGCAGATGATTCGGTTCCAATCCAAATATGGGGACATAAGTGACGACAGGCATTTCGAGTACCTCAAGAAGATGCACTACCTAGAAAGCGACGTGGACCTCTATCTCGGCACACAAAGCCTGGATGAGACATTCCCTGAAGAATATCTGGCCAGGCTCTACGGAAAGAAGATGACAAAAGGAAAGATCCCTAGGGTTCACGATGTGTTCGCACCCTATTTCAACGGTAAGTATGGTCTAGTGCAGCAGTTTATGGAGGTCGACTACCGGGTGAAGATGGTGGATGATTTCCTATTTGTAGAGGACGCGATGTTCTCAGCCCATTCACTGGAATCAAGGGTCCCTTTCCTGGACAATGACCTTGTGGATTTCTCTTTCAGCATACCTCCATCCATGAAATGGCAGAGCGGACAGGGGAAAATGATTTTCAAGAAGGCAATAAAGCCATGGGTTCCCAAGTTCGTGTTCGAGAAGAGGAAGCAGGGATTCGGCAGCAATGTGTTCTTGACGTACGTGAACGAGATTGAGGAGATAGCCAGGCAGAAGCTTCCTGATGGTAATGCCGTGAAGGAAGGGCTCATCAGAAGCGAATACTTGAACGACGTCCTTGGTCGGGAGGCCTCTCCGCATTTGCAGAAGCATTACTGTTTGATTTGGAATCTCCTGACATTCGAAATCTGGTATGAGATGTACATCAAGAGTGACAAGGTGGAGAACCCAACAAAGGGTGTTGGGTCGATCATATGAGGTCTCAATTCCCCAAATAGACAAAGGAGCTTGATTCCTTCTCCACCAATATTTGATATCCCTCTGAAACTGCTGCGATCGTGTCATAAACATCTGGGGGCATTTCCCACGCGTGGAGTCTCCAATACGATTTGACCATGTAGACTATTCCCACTGTTCCATCAATCGCGGAAGTGTACCAACTCAGCAAGTGCTCCTGTAGCGGCTTAAGCTCCAAAGCAAATGATTGTGATCCACTGTGGAACGTCTTCTTCACTACTCCCCGGCTATATGTGCTACTCCCCAAACCGCAGTAATCGTCCTCTGGAATGACTGTATAGTATAATTCACCTGAGAACCCGTCAAGTACATTGACATCTCTGTATGAAGTGGAGGCCGTTGTTGCAATCGGATCAGCAATGAGGTCATACAGACTCTCTCTGTCTGTCGTGCGGTAGATGTTGTACCGAGTGACGTTCGTGGCGCTTGCCCAAGACAAGGCAACACTGTCTCCTTGAATCTCCAGTGTCAGATTGCTTCGGAAGGATTCCGAGCTACCCAGGCGGTCTGTGAACCAAATCATGGTCCCTGGACGACCAATGAATGTATAGTGGGTCTGTTGCTGCAGAACGACCTGAAAGGTCATACCCATGGTTGCCATTGTATCATTCATCGGGTTAGGATTTGCGAGATTGTATCTCACCCAATACCCGTCCTCGTCTATCCAATCGAACGTTTTCACGCCGGGGATGTCACTTGAGTACCAACTGACGCTCCTATCAACCAAGGGTCCCAAGGGTAGTGAAATGCTATTTGCCCCTTCGACAAGATGCTTTGTCCATTTCCCCACCGTAAGTGATGTTGGAGATTTGACTTCATGATCGTTCACTGCTCGGACAATATAGTAATACTCCCTCGGGGAACTTGGTTCAGCAGCTCCGATGTCCAGCCAGTTCTGCTTCAAAGGGTCCGCATCGCCCGATGTGTTGTGGATTGGGCTGCCAAAATCAAAGCTGTCAGGCTCCGGAGCGCGATATATCAGATGATATTCAACTCTGGAAATGTCAGGATCTTCCCAATCCAAGAAGATGTCCCCTCCCACAACAGAAGCATCCAGGTTGATTGGAGCCCCGATAGGAGGATAGGCAAGTGTCCAAGCCACTGGTATCAAGTTACCGCCATGATTCGTTTCCAGCAAGACCAGCATTCTCCTGGTGAATTCCACGTCGAAGTAGTACTGTTCATCAACCATGCTCCAGCTGTCAGCAACACCGGCTGTAATGTTATGATCCATGCTCTTGAGAACAGTGACGGTACCTGCTATCCACCCACTACCTGGGACGGAGCCATCTCCTCTTGCAGTTGCACCGAACATGTTCTCCATGACTGGATTGTTGTGCTGTTGCCAGATTATATCGTGACTGCCAATGACTCCTCCACCCAAAGCACGGAAATCTGCGATAGACTGTTCGACACTTAAGTCAAGATTGAAGCCATTGGAATGGACAATCACAACATCATAGGCAGTGAGAGAGAGCAGATCATTCTGGTTTGTGGTCATCACTGGAGCGATGTCCGGTTCTCCCGAAAGAACACCAAATATGGCTTGTGCACGGTCCAGAGCATTTGCGAATACTAGAACTGAAATTGGATTGACCATATATGGACTGACGTATCTGACCGCATTTTTCAACAATAGGGCGGTGTTAGGATTCTCAAGTGAGGCAACATGATGTGTCGGGTTAATGTAGAAGGAGCGGCCCCCACATGACAGGTTGTAGATTTCGGCACAACCTTCCGGGGAAGAGGAGAGAAGCCCTTGAGGTTCCCTTTCCTCCCTCACAAAATCTGCATTCATGACAGAAATCAGCAGAAACACAGCGAGAGCCAGTGTCGCCTTCTGATAGACTCTCATCTAATCATCTTCCGATATCAGCCACCCAAAGGTTCGAAAACTCTTATATGATCTCTACCTTCGAACCGAGTGCCATCCTCCAAATATCCGGAAATCACAAGTTCTACGCTCTTGCCCACAGCTAGAATCTCCTCAACCTCCATCCTATCGAACTTCACCATTCTTTCGAGAATCCCATCGTTGTCGTGGTCCACTATGTATGACTCTTCCGACTTCACGAAGCCGTACTTCGGATCAAGCTCAGGTTCAAGAGCCTCGTTCTGGAGGATTGTGCTTGCATCTATGTCCTTAGGATCATAGCCATCTGGCAGTTCGATGTAGCATGTAATCCAGTTTCCCTTGCTCTTCAGATTCAGAGAATCTGGGTCACAATCAACATCCGCCTCAATCTCACTTGGTTCTTCTTCTGCCGTGAAAGTCCAGGCAATTGGCGTGATTTCCCCCTGCCATACCGTCCCCATCAGAACAGTGAAATTTTTCTTGTAGTCGAGATCGAAAAAGAACTGCTCATAGTAGAGTTCCCAGGAGCCACTGAGGCCTGTGGTGATGGGGTGTTCGATGACCTTCAGAGCTGTGAAATCACCGTTATACCAACCATCACCGGGATAGCTTCCGTCTCCATATGCCGATGCCCCAAAGTCTTCCTCAAGAATCGGGTTCCCGAATTGCGCCCAGATAATATCATGACTTCCAATTAGAGAACCACCACCCGAGAGGTAGTCCTGAATGCTCAGCTCAATTATATCAGGGAAGTCATGGCCATTAGAGTGGAGGATTACCACGTCATAATCGCTGAGGAATTCCAGGTCCGAATCGTCAAAGGTTAGCGTCGTAACAATGTACGCCACTGTTTCAAGGATACCGTTGATGGCCAGTCCCCTGTCCTGTGCATTCGAAAACACAAGCACGTTGATCGGTATCTTATCTTCAGCAAGATATCCAATTGCATTGATGATCGACTGAGCGATGTTCGGCTCCTCGAGGGATTCTACATGGTGGGTTGGCATGATGTAGTAGACTTTTCCGCCGTTGGCTCCACTGAAATCGCCAGGATGGTTCTCACTAGTGACTGCGATGAATCCTGACGACATCCCAAAGAAGAGAGCCCCAACCACAAGGATTACAGTCAGATTCTTCATCTTTCCATCCTTCTTACACACTCCTCCATCTTTGAATCCATATGACATATCAATTCGCTCATATTTGGTTTTTGCCAGAGTTCTCAGTCCATGCTTCGAATTGGAGAACGCTCCCTTACAAAACCCTTAAATCACTTTCTTGATATCTTCAGCCA
>CP070767.1:326843-329411 GCA_020345725.1 Methanobacteriota archaeon
AGAGCGAGAGACTGAAGGACAGAACGATAGTTTTGGGAGTCACGGGAAGCGTAGCTGCGGTCGAATGTCTCAAGTTGATTCGAGAACTCATTCGTCATGGCGCGAAAGTGATTCCGGTCATGAGCGACTGGGGACAAAAGATAATCCACCCAAACAGCCTGGAGTTTGCGAGCGGTATCAAACCAATCACAGAGATAGATGGTTCAGTTCAGTACGTTGATCTTTGTGGGGAAGGTGGCACAGCTGACCTGGTTCTCATAGCACCCTGCACGGCAAATACGATATCAAAGATAGCACACGGCATTACAGACACCCAGGTGACCATCTTCGCAATAGCTGCTTTGGGTTCCAAGATACCAATTCTCCTCGTACCTGCGATGCACATCTCCCTCTACGACCAGCCCATAATAGACGAGAACATCCGGAAGCTGAAGAAACTGGACATTGAATTCGTACAACCGAGAATCCAGGAGCACAAAGCCAAAATCGCCAACATAGACCAAATCGTATCCTCGGTAATCAGAGCCTTGGGACCTATGGATATGAGAAAGAAGAAGGTGACGGTAATCGCGGGCTCCACCGAAGAACCTATAGATGACGTCAGAGTCTTGACGAACAGAAGCACCGGGAGAACCGGCATTGAACTGGCAGTGGATGCCTATGAGAGATGTGCAAATGTCGAACTCTGGATGGGAAGGACTACAGAGGACATCCCAAGTTACATCCCCACGAAAAAGTTCTCTTCTTCCCTGGAACTCGTAGATATGGTCCGCAAGATCAAATCGGACATCTGCATCGTGCCAGCTGCAATATCGGACTACATCCCCAAGAGGACAAAGGGCAAGATTTCCTCCTCCAAGAGGCAAATCAATGTTGAACTGAAGAGGGCGCCGAAGATAATTGAGGAGATACGGAGATCAAGAAGGAAGATCACTCTAATAGGTTACAAGCTGGAATCAGACATATCCAAGAAAGCCCTGGTATCAAAGGCCAAGGAAAGACTTAGAACCGTCAAGCTGGATTACATTGTGGCAAATGACATGAAGTTCGTGACGCCCGAGTCAAACAAGGTCATCATTATCAGCAACAAGGGCAAGTCCAAAGAGGTTGAGGGGAGCAAATCCGAGATTGCTCATGAAATCTGGAGCGCTGTTCTGAATGGGATCAAGGGCTAGTGCCTTTTGCCCGGGCCACATCACGGCCTTCTTTGAGATTTGTGAAGATGAAGATATACTTAGAACGGGATCTAGAGGAGCCGGTCTCTGTCTGTCGAAAGGAGTTATCACTCAGGTTGAAGTGGAGGAAGCGGATGATCTGGTCATTCTCGTAGATAACGATGGCAATCGGACGGAGGAAAGCGTAACAGAGCTTGCCATAAGGAGATTGCTAGAGGATGAGAAGCTGAGAATAGTGATTCAATCAGTTAATCAGCTTCCAGTCTCACAGGGTTTTGGTATGAGCGGTGCTGGAGCCCTGAGCTCTGTCGTGGCGTTGTCAGAAGCACTAGGAGACTCTCTCAGTATGGAGGAACAGATTCAGATAGCTCATGCGGCTGAAGTAGAGTCTGGGACAGGTCTCGGTGATGTGTATCCGGAAGCCCTGGGAGGAATGGATATTAGAACCAGTCCCGGAGCTCCTCCATTTGGGGAGATTGACAAGCATTCCATAGAGGGAGAACTAGTCCTATGTGTGCTGGGAGAAGAGATGAGGACTATGGACGTCCTTCAGGACGAGGAGAAGGTTCAGAGAATCAACAGGTTCGGCTCAGAATGTAATGAATCGATTGAACAGAATCCTACCCTGGAGAGGTTGTTCTCTCTGGGAAAGAGTTTTGCGGTAGATACTGGACTTGCAACAGAGAAGATGGTGGAAGCCATTGAAGAATGTGAGGCACACGGTTCAGCTGCAATGTCTATGCTTGGGAGTTCCATTTTTGCCTTCGGTGACGTTGGAAGCTTAGTCAGGACTCTGGAAACGTTTGGTCCAGTTACAAAATGCAAAGTGGAAGATCTTGGAGTGCGTATTATTCACTAGAAGAGACCATCCAGGAATATTGCAAACACTCCTGAGAGGAAGATGACCCCACCTATCAGAATGCCACCCATTATTATCGTCCAGTCGGAAGCACCGCGTTTATATCTGTAGTCCATCTCGGCCTTGGCTCCCCTTGTCGTGAGCCGTGGAATCATTGGGCCATAGACCTCAGAGAAGCCGCCACCCACGAAATACGACACTATCATCATTCCGATTCCGACACCAATGAGCACATATCTCAGAGCTCCCAGGAAGTACCCTAGAACTGTCAGAATGACAAAGAGTGCAAAGATCACCAAGATGGCTTTCTTCCTTCTGATCCAGGATGGTAGCAACGGTTCTTCCTTCTCCTTTTTGGGTTCAGGAATATCTTCAAGGACCCTTCTCTTACGAGCCTTCTCCCAGGACACTTGATCTCTTCGAACCTTGCGGGTGGTTGGGACTCTTGGCACCTGTCTTAAGCCTCCCTTTCTGTTGAGTACATAACTACATGTTGCAGCCAAGATAAAAGCTATTCCATAAGAGTGAAAAGCT
>CP070767.1:329511-339388 GCA_020345725.1 Methanobacteriota archaeon
AAAACAGTTCCTTGAGAAGAACGGGATAAAGGTTCACATCGGCGAAGGTGATTCTCGGATAGCATACCCTGGGCAGGTCCTCGGCTGCAATTTCTCTGCACCACGTGCCGTCGATGAGAATGTCGAACAGATACTGTACATTGGAGAAGGGAATTTCCATCCACTTGGTATTGCGATGGCTACTGGCAAGGATGTCCTTATAGTGGATCCAGAGAAGAACGAGATTAGGGATGTCAATGAACTGAAGGAATCCATCTTGAGGCAAAGGCATGCGATTATCTCGGAGCTAGAAGAAGCTTCAACTTTTGGTATTCTGGTTTCTTCCAAAGTAGGTCAGAACAGGTTTGGCCTCGCAACGAAAATCAAGGATATGGTGGAGAAGAAAGGTAAGAAGGCGGTAATGTTCTTGTTGGACAATCTCAACCCCGATCATCTTTTGGGATACGATGTGGATGCGTTCATATCAGTTGCGTGTCCGCGCGTTGCAATTGATGATTTTGGCGTCTACAGAAAGCCGATTATCACACCGGTGGAAGCAGAAATCGTTCTCGGGGCAAGAGAGTGGGACGACTACACATTTGACGAGATCCTTGGACCTAGTCATTGAGAAACCCAAGATTGAAGTTACGCAACTCCTGGAAGGATGAACTGTGTTGAGAAGTGGAGTAGGTGGTAAGACGGCTTACGAAGCAAAAAACGATCAGATTGCTGCCGCATTGGGCTGGGGGATATTCATTCTTTTCGCCATTATCCCATTATTCATTGCCGCGGTCATTTATGTGAGCATCTTCTATTTCTTTGCATGGATGGCTCTCTTTGGTGGTTTCTTCTTGACTATCATCGCCATACTAAATACTCGAACGCCAGAACTTGGATTTTGGATTGATTGGGAAGTGACGAAAGTGCTTCAGTCAGTTGAGAAAACTGGGTACTTGGTCCTTTCGGGGTTCATAGCCATGTCTGTGCTCTTTATGGCGTTTTTTTGGTGGGGTATCATTGGTCGCCATGGATTAGGTCTTGCAGAGTTCTGGGAACTCGCCTCTCTATATATTGTAATCTTGATTCAAAGTGTTGTGGCAATGATAGTTCTGAATCTGGTTTTCAAGCACTTGAAAAGAAAACATAAAGACCGGAGAATGAGGTTCAAGTACATTCTTGGCAAGAAGGAACGTGCCTTTAGAATCATTGATAAGGCCTTGGAATCCCTCGGTTTGAGATATGATGAGATTGACGAGGGTTCAAAGTGGTTTGGGCCAATCCCGGCCTACAAAGTTGAAAGATACCGGATTTCCATCCGGTTGACTCAGACAGAAATCAATACCACAAAAGTGGAGACGGTGACCCGAACCCGGGAAGATTATGAAAAGGCAAGAGATATTGAGGAGCAGATTGACGCACTCCTCAACTCAACAGCTTAGGTCTTGTTTACATTCAGCAAACTCTGCATGTCATTGTTCATTAGATATCTTTATACCATTTTATCTCATCTGCAACAACATGGAAATCCGCATCAATGGATGGGAGGCCGGCATAAGATTCTCGGCAGGCCACTTCGTCCCGCGTCACAAGAAATGCGAGAGAATGCACGGACACATCTACGCCATAAACGCAATCATACACGGTGAGCAGGACGAGGACGGAATGGTTCTGGATTTCCTGGAAATAAAGAAGACACTCAAGAAGTTCGCAAATGAACTCGATCATCGAGTGATACTGCCTGGCAACAGCGATTTCGTGAAGGTAGAGGTCGGGGACGAGGTTCAGGTCAAGGTCAGCGACAAGAGATACGCCTTTCCTCTGACAGATGTCGTGATACTGGACACTCCCAATACAAGTGCAGAGGAACTTGCGAAATTCCTTCTCAAGAGGTTCCTGGATGAGTTTGAATTGAACGAGAGGATTAAGGAAGTGGCAATTGGTGTGGACGAGGGGCCGGCTCAGGGTGCATGGGCAACGAAGCGGTTCTGAATGTTTGGATAAGGGTTCATATGACCAATCGAGCGGTTGTACTTCTATCAGGGGGACTTGATTCGGGGGTCACTCTGGCGATAGCCCAGGAGGATGGGAACGAGCTCTATGCATTGACATTTGACTACGGACAGAAGCACGCAAAGGAAGTGGAGAGCGCCAAGAAGTTAGCAGAGTACTACAAAGTGAAGAAGCATATGATTCTCAGAATCCCCCTTGAGGAGATCGCTGAATCGTCCCTCACGACCGAAGAGGCCCCCATTCCCGAGGACCGAACGGTCGAGGAGATGACAATAACAATTCCATCCACTTACGTACCTGGCAGGAACATCGTCCTCCTCAGCTACGCCCTTTCATGGGCTGAGACAGTGCACGCAGATACCATCTACATCGGGACCCACACTCAAGACTATTCAGGTTATCCAGACTGCAGACCAGAATTCCTCAGAGCCTTCCAGAACGTTAGTGCACTGGGAACAAGAAGGGGTGCAGAAGGAAGGGAGATTGAACTGAAGTACCCTATCATCGACATGACCAAGGCGCAGATCGTGGCTAGAGGGGCGGAGCTCAAGGTCCCATTCGAACTCACTTGGAGCTGCTACAAAGGAGGGGAGAAGGCCTGCGGAGTCTGCGATTCCTGCAAGTTCAGGTTAACCGGTTTCAAAGAACTGGGTCTGGAAGATCCACTGGAGTACGAGGCACATGAAGATATGTGAGATATACAGTTCCATTCAGGGCGAGGGATTGGATATTGGGGCGCCTACCGTGTTTGTACGGACATCTGGGTGCCCTCTGAAGTGCAAATGGTGCGATACTCTCTTTGCTTTCACTGAAGGAGACGAGATGACTGTGGAGGAGATACTGGAGAAGGTTCAGAGCTTTAGTGTTTCTCGGGTTTGCCTGACCGGAGGAGAACCTCTCATACAGAAGGACATGTATGGTCTGATTAACAAGTTGCTGGACTCGAATTACTTCGTATCGATCGAGACTGGTGGGTCCATCGCAATCGAGGACATGCCCTGTGTGGAGAATCTACGAATTGTGTTGGATATCAAATGTCCCTCCTCGGAGATGCAGGACAAGATGGAATTCTCGAACATTGAGCTACTTGGACCGACAGATGAACTGAAGTTCGTGGTTGCGGACAGAGAGGATTACGATTACGCGAAGGGGATCATCGCCAAGTACGAACCAATTTGCTCGATTGTCATGCAGCCAGTGTGGGGAAATGACATCAAGGAACTGGCGGAATGGGTGATCAATGACAAACTCAACGCTAGGGTCTTACCTCAGCTTCACAAGATTATCTGGGGAGAAGAAAGAGGCGTCTAGGCACCTACCCACACATTCCCGACTATCTTCTTGACCGTTGCAATTGCTGAAAGGGCTGCGAGCACGCTTGTTCTCGGATTCTTCTTTGAAGGAAGGTTCCTGGCGTTACATTCGATTTCTCCGAACTCTCCCTTCACGATCAAGCGATGGATGTTCCTCCTTATGTTGGGATCAGCCACTATTCGGACTCTGGTCTTCTCAAAGACCTCTCCCGTCAGACTTACTGTTGCAGCCACGTTTATGTTCCTTGGGAAGTGCTTGACCGCATCCCCAGCATGTCCATCGAAGACAACCTTCGCCCTCTCTATCGCATCCAGGTCTACACCTTTTCTTTTGAGATATTCCACATCCTTCAGTGCAGAGGGGGGTTTGTAGGAGATTAGAATGACTTCATCAATCCTTCCAACCGAGGCGGCGTGCAGGCCATCCGTACCACAGATGGCTCCAGAAGGAATGTATATTCTACAGTTGTTCTCTTTTGCCAGATGCTTACACTCGTTCCAGAAATCCTGATCAAGGAAAGCGCCCACGCTCAGAACCATCAGGTCCTTCCCTTTTTTCAAGACAGTAGAGGCATGTTCTCTGACCGCATTCTGCGTTGCGGATTCTATCACCAAATCAACCTCTCCCAGTGCGGATGCCAGATCGGGCGTTGAACTGACCTTACTGAATTCCTCGGCCAACTTCTTCACCCTGTCCTCATACTTGTCCAGAATGAATACGGTCTCGATATCCTCCATCTCTTCCAATGCCTTCACGATGGTTGACCCGATGAATCCTCCTCCGATGATGCAGACCTTCATCTTCACTCGGTCGAGAGAGCGGAGTTTCGATATAAAAGTTAGCGCAAAATTGAATTAGAGAGAATGGAATGGATGGGTGCCATGAAGTACGAGTTCATTGAGCACACCGCGGACATAGCCATCAAGGCGTACGGTGAGTCCGTCGAGGAATCCTTCGGGAATGCCGCAAAGGGAATGTTCGATGTCATCTCTGACATCTCAAAGGTTGAACCCGTGGGTGAGTATGAGATCAGCGTGAAGTCCGATAATCTGGAGAACCTGCTTGTGGATTGGCTGGGGGAGTTGCTTTTCCTTCATGAGACCCAAGAACTCCTGTTCTCCGAATTTGACGTGAAGATAGAGAATTTTTCTCTGATGGCCAAGGCCAAGGGGGAAGCCATCAACAGGGAGAAACATGAACTGAGGAACGATGTCAAGGCGATTACCTACCACATGCTGGAAGTGAATGAGAAGGAAGGATACGTGAAGTTACTTCTCGACATCTGAGGGCCGCGATGATAGAAGCCGTCACGTTTGATCTTTGGCACACGGTGATCTACGAACCGGACGACAACTACACTCAACGCTCAAGGATGATCAGGATTAAGGACACCTGGCGGACACTCAAGGACTTGGGTTATGAGATCTCTCACGATGAGGTCAAAGTGGGCTACCATTACCACAACTTCATGTTGGAGGATGTCTGGTCCGAGGAAAAGGATGTGAGTGAGAGGACCCAGATCAGAATGCTTCTGGACTGCCTCAACATCAAGAAAGGCAGAAAGGAACTCTATGCACCTCTGATGATTTCCTACGGAGAGGCTCTGCAGAAGAACATGCCAGCCTTGTCAGATGGGATTGAGAAGACATTGAAAACACTGAAGAAACGAGGCTATTCAATCGGGATGATATCCAATACAGGACATACTTCGGGAAGAGGCATGAAGATAATCCTCGACAAACTGGGTGTTCTGAAATACTTCGACACGCTGACCTTCTCGAACGAGATGAGGATAAGGAAACCTCAAACAAACATATTCGCCAGGACTCTCGGAGCTCTGGATGTCAAACCCAAGAACTCGGTACATGTGGGGGATGATGTGGTGAACGATGTGTTCGCTGCCAGAAAGGTCGGGATGAAAGGGATATTATACGATAAGGACGGTCGTGGAAGAATGGGAAGGAAAGTGGACGGAATAATATCCAGCTTTGAGGAGCTTCCTGGTGTTCTACAGGATCTGGGAGGTCCGTGATTGAAAGCCTCGGCGGTTGCACATCCAATTCAAGGTTTAATCAAATATCACGGTCTGAAGGATGAGGAGCTGAGATTGCCCTTCCATGATTCGATTTCCGTTTGCACAGCACCCCTCCAGACCCACACCACTTTTGAATTCGGAGATTTCCCCGAGAACGAAGTTGTGATTGACGGAGAACCCGTGGCAGGAAGGGAGTTTGAGAGGGTTGGAAAGGTAATTGCTGCCGTCCAGGAACGGTCTGGCATAGAACAGAACTTCAAGATGCATTCCAGGAACAACTTCCCATCCAATGTAGGTTTGGGCGCTTCATCATCCGGTTTCGGGGCCTTGGCAGTGTCTGCTTGTGCTGCTGCTGGATTGGATCTGGATTTGCAGGAGATGTCCAAAATCGCTAGGCTTGGAGCTGGTTCCGCGGCACGTGCTGTAACCGGAGGATTTTCTAGATGGAAGAAGGGTATGAGTGACGTTGATTCATATTCCTATCAAATCGCTTCAGAAGAACTTCAGATGGGCATTTTGATTGCTCTGGTCCCTGCTTATAAGAGCACCGAGGATGCGCACAGGGAGGTCCAGTCCTCTCCATATTTCGATTCCAGACTCGCAGAGATGCCGAGGATGTTGGATGAGATGGAGCTTGCCATAAGACAGGGAGATGTTGGGAAAGTCTGCCAACTGGCCGAGAGGGACACTCTTCTGTTGCACGGAATAACCATGACCGGGGTTGGGGAGATGTTGCTTTGGAGACCCGAGACCATCAGCGTGATAATGCAGGTCAGGAAGTTGAGGGAAGAGAACGTGCCAGCCTTCTTCTCCATCGACACTGGAGCTACTGTGTATGTGAACACATTTCCAAATCGTCTTCAAGAGGTCAAGACCAGGCTGGAAGAACTTGGTATCGAGATCATGGAATGTGAAGTGGGCGGCGAAGCCAAGGTCGTGGATGATCATCTATTCTAGCTGTCAAAACTGATTTAAGTGCAAGCCCTTTTTCCGATGTGATGAAGATAGTCCTCTTGGGCCCACCAGGTGCTGGAAAGGGCACCCAGGCGGAGTGGATATCAGAGAAGTATGACATTCCCAGGATATCCACAGGTGACATGCTGAGGGATCATGTTGCCAGACAGACCGAATTGGGAAATCTTGCCAATCAGTACATGAACGATGGGAAGCTGGTCCCGGACGATGTGGTTATCCAGATGATGAGAGAGAGGCTCGAAGAGGAGGACTGCAGGAACGGGTTTCTTTTGGACGGATATCCCAGAACGCTCCACCAAGCACAAGCTCTGGATGAGGCGGAGACCTTGGACCTGGTGCTGTATCTGGATGTAGGTGATGGAGAGATAGTCCGGAGGATGTCGGGCCGGAGGGTGTGTTCCTCCTGCGGAGCAATCTACCATTTGGTGAACGATCCACCAAGGGCGGAAGGGATTTGTGGCAAATGTGGATCAACTCTCAAGATCAGGGAAGACGATGAAGAGTCTACAGTCAGGAAAAGGCTGGAGGTTTTCAGGCTTCAGACAACTCCATTGATATCCTTCTATTCAAGCAAGGACATATTGAGAAAGGCTGATTCGGGCGGGTCAATCGAAGATACAACCTCCAACATTAGAGCGGTCCTAGAGGATTCAGCGACATCATCAGTTCTATGATGTCAGAACCAGCAGACCCAGACCTAACAGAAACTCAATGAGGATCAGTATCAAGACAGCGACAACGATGGCCACAATCCACATTGCAAATGCTTTGCCCCAGTCCGTGTCGTATGCGTATTTGATTATCAGTAAGTTGATGATTATTGCGATTATCAAGTTGATTATAGCATACGGGATTATTAGGAGGAACAGCACAAAGGAGATTATCAAGAGTAGAGTCGTACCCAGGGCCCGCAGAAAGCCCCTGTCCTCATCAAGCCATCTAGCCGTGATGTACAGAGGCAATGATACAACTATCAACAGGATTACTATTACGAGAATGAGCCACAAAATGGATGCCAAACTGGTTAAATCCATTCAGTCACCTTCTACTGACGAGGAAAGAGGGTTCTTTCTATATGAATATGTAGATGTAATAGCTCCAGAAAGAGAAGCCAGATGAGTTATGGGTTATGATATGATGTGGGCAATCTATATATAAGCGGTTTTTGATTCAAATAATCTGGTTGAGGGACTATGGACGAATTCAGTTGGCAAGTCCTAAGCGTGGTTGCCAGGAGAGGATACTTGGGCGCATCGCGAGAGGACTTCTTCTCGGAAATCAGAGGGGTCCAATACAAGGCGTTGGAGCAAGAGCTTAGGGCACTCGAGGGTGAGGGACACATCAATATCGAGTGGACAGGTCCAAACAAGTTCATTGTCACGATTACAGAACAGGGAAATCAGATTGTAGGGGAAGAATACAAGAAGAGAATGGAGAAGTACGAGGAGAAGGTGAGGGAACAGGAAGCTTCCCAGCCAGAATGATCTGAATCGTCTATCTCTTTTGAATCTGCCACTTTTGGAAAAGTGAATTAAGTAGGAACACGATTCTTGCTCGAGCCCGAGTGGGGTAGCTTGGATATCCTGCAAGCCTGCGGAGCTTGAGACTCGGATTCGAATTCCGGCTCGGGCATTTCACTCATCCGGTGCAAGTATGTCTCGTATCTACAATCTGGTAGGATCTATCTGTGGTATCCCAGCCCCAATAATCTTCCTGATATGTTATCTCATTTCTTGGAGTCAGAGCCCGTGGTATGTTTTTGGAGGTAGGTATCTCAGCGATCTTGGAGTTGGCGAGGGGGCTATTGCCTTCAACACCGGCCTCATTGTCGCAGGCCTTCTGGCTCTTCCCTTTGCCTTCAGCCTGTGGAGATTGCTCGGGACCACTATATCGTCATCTTTGGGAGCAATTGTCTTGGCCGCCTCAGGCATCGCGCTCATGTCGGTCGGTATCTTCACTGAAGATTTCGGCAATCTGCACTTCATTGTCAGTGTCCTATTCTTCTCGCTCACCCTCCTCACTGTACTTCTCTTAATCTGGCCGTTGATAAGATCTCCTCGATTCAAGTATGTAGGATTCTTTTCATTCATTCTCACTCTGACAACACTGGCCGTGGTGGCACCGATCGGTTTCAATCCGCTCAGCGAGACAATCGCAGTAATGATGATTCTAGTTTGGATGCTTGTTGTTGCAGCCCGATCAACCATCATCTCGATCAAGGAAGATTCTCCCGACTCAATTACAGCCATAGGATCTGAGCAAAAAGTATAAGATTGGATTTTCTCATGTCCTCAACAGTAATTGAATGGAGGCGAGGCAGCTACTAGTGGGCAGATAGAGATACTTCATTGGAGGATAGAGACCACTTCCTGAAGTGGGCAGAACCCTGCATCGGCGAAAGCGGCGGAGTCCTGTCCTTCTGCTTGTGCAGCGGGAGGTGTGGGCACGGTCTCCGTTGCCGCCAATGAAAGACCATCTAGTTATCGATTTAGATAATGGTCTGAAAACCCTTTTCAGACAGTCCAGAAATCTCTCGGTCGGCCAGCCAGAGCCATGGAGAGCGATGACGTAATGGATAACGGGAACGTTTCATTGGAGGAATTTCTTCTCAAGGAGCATGAGCAGTCCTATGGGCATCTGATGCATACAGATAGAACGCTCAGCACCTATTTCTGGCTGTACATCGTTCTTGTCATGGCGGTCACGGCCGTTGACGGACTTATCATCGGCCTGGGAGGAGTCAGTCCAGATGTTCTGATATTCATCTCGATATCCTGTGCCATACTTCTCTTGGTGGGTCTAACCGTTCTTCGATTGATGATACACGCCAGGGATGAACAGAATCTGACTACTGCTTACCTTCAGGAGATCGTTTTCTACTTCATGGGAAAGGGTCTGAAACCGGTCAGCGGAAACCCAAGAAACCAGGAAGCCGCTAGGATTCTAGATTTCAAGCATGTCTTCGAGGAGAGCCACCGAAATGACTGGCACATGAGGCGGAGGAAGCACATACAGGGTTACACAGCCAGCGATCACACGGGAGATTCCTGGGTCTCAGGATACACCATGGCCAACAAGATGACGTTCTTCCTTGTGATGATCATCTGCGGACTCGTCGCTTTCTGTGTTGCGTCATTCGCGTCGGGAGCAATGTGGGGCAGCTTCGGTCTCTACGAAACCTCTCAGAGATCTGGGCAGCATCTCTACTTTGGAATGGTTCTTGGAATGGAGTTCTTCGTATCGTCCTGGATCTTCCTGACGTTCACGCTGAGGTCCAGAATGAAGCAGAAGCGGGAAATCGCGGATGATGCGTTCCAGAAGAAGAGAGAGGTCTGGTTCGGGTCAGCACAGAATCCAACAAAGGTCGAGGAAGTTATAGAATCCACAGTCTCCAAATCAAGAGGGCTCATTCAGATGGAGAACACGGTGGCAGAAGAACCCGTACTGGCCGAGGAATCTAGCTGAAGAGCTTGGCGATGTTCAAGTTGTGCTTCTCCCCTATACTGTCCGCAACTGGTTTGCATTTTGTCCTCATAAGGTAGGCTATGGGTCTGTAGTCATGTT
>CP070767.1:339488-345606 GCA_020345725.1 Methanobacteriota archaeon
AAACGGCTCCAAAAAACGATGGGTTTACTAACAAAAAAGGGCATAGAAGAGGACGCAATGCTAAAACAATCCCTCATAACACCTTCCTGCGGGTTGGGAGGCATGCAAGAAGGGATGGCACAGAATGCCTTGGCAGTCACCAAATGGATATCAGACTCTCTGAGGAAGAAGCACAATCTGGAGGACTAGGGTGAAGACACTCGCGGTATCTGGAAAGGGTGGGGTCGGCAAGACCACCTTGGCAAGTCTTCTCGTCAAATTGCTCAGCAAGAGGAAGGTCTCCCTCGCCGTGGACGCGGACCCAAACACGAACCTAAACCTGATGCTCGGCGTAGATGTGGACAAGACGATAGGCCAGCTCAGAGAGGATATTACGGAGGACCCAGAAGGAATCCCCAACGGCATGTCCAAGCAGGAGTATATCAAGTACCAGCTCCAGATGGCAATTGTCGAGGGATCGAAGTTCGACCTTATCGCAATGGGCAGGCAAGATGGTCCTGGTTGCTATTGCTACATCAACAATCTCTTGAGGGTGTTCATGGACAGCCTGGCCGAGAAATATCCCTATGTGGTCATTGACAATGAAGCTGGAATGGAACATCTGAGCAGAAGAACCACCAAGAACACGGACTTCCTTTTCATCGTTTCGGACGCCACTCAGACGGGTGTGCTGACTGCCGAGCGGATCAAAGGAATGACTGAAGAACTGAAACTGAACACAGGTACCACCTGCCTTGTTCTGAACAAGACACCCGAGGTGCCAGAGAACCTGCAGGAGAGCATCTCAAAGGGTGGATTCGACTACGTTGTGACGATTCCTGAGGATAAGACGATTGCCGAGTTCGTTTCTGAGGGAAAACCTCTCATCGACCTGCCTGAGACTAGTCCATCTTTCATCAAACTCAAGCAGATTGCCAAAGAGATTGGCATCTAATTAAGCGATTTGTGAGGAACCAGAATGCCGGAGATTTCATTTGACCAACCTGTTGCTGGAAAGAAAATAGTGGCAGCCATCAATTCCGCATGCAAGAAACTGGAGGGCATAGGCTTCGTTTATACACCATATCAAATTCGCTACAAAGACGGAGCGGGTGAGGAACAGTGGTACTACAATAATCTGTCACTGATGATATCCAATGTGTCCATGAAGATACAAGCGGATGGAACGGAAAAGATGGAAGCTGAGACCGAATACTCAACCATCTCATTCACTGCCCCGGAAGGGGAGAAGTACGATTCCGATCTTGTGAACGAAGTCTTTGAGGGTTTCAGAACGGTCTTTATGTCAGAGATTAGTAGACCAATGGCAGAGATTGCGCCATCTCCCAAGATAACTTCAAGTGAAGACAAGGTGAAGCTGCCGGAATTGTCCGAGGACGACAAGAAGAGGATAGAGGAAGGGGCCATCCGCATACTAGCCTTAGTCCAAGGAGAATATGGGGAAAGGATCGCGAAACATATTGCCAATAATGGTTCCGATAGCTGGGAAGTGAGCACTATCACTCTAGACACGGATTTGCCATCCATGATTGATGACCCTGAGGAGTATCTACCTTCAGATGTCCCCAAGGCAGACTTGCTTTTGGCAATGCAAGAGCACTCGTCCGCCGCACAATTGATTGTTGATATCGCACGTGCCGCACAAGTGAGAGGGGTCATTGCCCCAATCGATAACAGCGAATGGCTTCCAGAAGGGATGAAGAACCAGATAGAGAGAGAACTCAAGGAGATGGGCGTTGAGAGCGTCTTCCCAAGGCCTTTCTGTCTATTGGATGAGATCGGAAGTCCGTTGATTGACCAGTTTGCGAAATGTTTCGGTAGACCCAAGTTGGAAATGAAATGGGAGAACGACAAAGTGACTGAAGTGGACGTCTTGGTCGATGCCGCGTGCGGCAGTGCAAAATTCGTGGCTGAAAGACTAATCGGAGAATCAATCGATGATGCTGTGGAGAAGGCGGGACTGGCTCATCACCACTTCCCATGTTTGGCCGCAATGAAAGTTGAGAAGGACCTTGAGGATACCCTCATGCATGTCTCGGGTCTGCAGATAAAGAAAGCGGTGGATAAGATACTGGCACCTGAACGAAAGAAGAAAGCTGTGTATATTGACCCGGACACCTTCTGATTTCTCAGCTAGGCCAATCCTTCAAGAATTTTGGAAGACCTGAAGAATCTCTAGGTCCAACCATCACTTCCCAACCAGATTTCTCTTGGAACTTGCCGCTCATCCTGGAAACCTGACCGGGAATGATGATCTTCTTGTGGCTGACCTTCTCTTCAATCTTGGTTTCCGTGACCAAGTCTGCCGCAATCTCTGCATTGAATTTGTCGGCTGCAAAAGCTGTCATGACGGACAGCCCCTCCGAGTCTGCAACCAGAAGGTAACTGGGTACTTTGCTCGTTTCGATGTCCCCGCTGACGGTGAAGTATGTCAGTGAGAAATTGGTGGTTATCATAACTGGTGATTCTGGAGTTGGTGAACCAATCTCGTAGATCCCTGGTTTGACCTGTATGGGCTTCTGTGGATCAGTGTAGATGTTCTGTCTAAGGGCAAAGAGGGGATACATATGGGGAATGTCAACTTCATCAAATGCCACAATCGAACTGTACTTCAACGTGCCCAGTGCGGCAGCTATCCCTGCCTCGTTCAAATCCCCTTTCGCAAACACGAAGGTTGGATATCCCAGAGGTCTGAATTTCTTCTTTATTGACAGTCTTCTTATTATTGTGAGATTGCGTAGCATATCTCCCAGACTCTTGGTCCCGAAGTCTAGGACGATATCCTCCACGCCCGCCCCTTTGACCTTCTCTGTGAGTTCTGCGAGGTTGTCCAGTGAAGTTGGTTCACTAACCACCAACGGACAGCCGGTCTCCTTGGCGATTCCGGCCATCTGCTCCCAGTTCTCTGGAGTGGCAGCATGGAGCAGGGGCTTCTTGTCAGCTATTGCCTTTGCAGCTTGGGACATGACATCAGGATTCTCCGAGACCAGTACCATCGGAAGATTCGTCATTCCGGAAACCTCCTGAACAGCTGATGCGAAACTGGCGGGGTCATTCGAACCCGCTCGTACGCCTATCATGTCCATGCTCATAATCTGACCCACTCGATCGAATGTCAACGATTCAAGAGAGTCGATCTTCTGTTTCCTCTAATCAGGACTTGCAGTATCGTCAATCATCAACACGTATGCGGTCGGATGGAAGAACTTCTTCTCATGCCTGAAGAGCTCGGTTTCATCCCCTATCTCAACCACATCATCTCCAGTACCGATCTTCACCAAGCGAATCGGTGGAGCGGCTGATGCGGCCAAGAACTCCTTTGCCTCTTCTGATACATGGGGGCATTTGTCCAAGCTGGCCTTCTTATTGGCCAATTGCATTGCGAATGCCAGGCAGGTTGGTACGCCACAATCTCCGCAGTTAGTCTTGGGCAGTTTCTGGTAAATCTCAAGCGCAGTTGGCATTAGGACTCACCTCCCAAGAGTTGATTGATTGCATTCCTCACCATTCCAACCGCTTCTGGATGTCTCATGATCAGCATATCGGCACCTGCCATCAAGGCGGAGGTTCCGGTCGTGGCCTCCCAGAAGACGACCCGCTTCTTTGGGTCCCCCAAGGCAGGATCTTCCTTGAAGGATTCCCTTGCGTTGTAGACCCTGGTGGTCTCGCAAAGGATAGGGTTTTGCAACATCGCATCGCCCATCAGCGCTGCTAGTTTGACTCTCTCGATGACGGAATAGGAATACTCCAAACCGTAACCAAGGGCAGCCATCAACGGATCAGCGATAATATTCTCCTTCTTCACACCAAAATCTGTAAGCAGTATGCTCATCTGTTTCGCCAGGTTAATGTCCAGATTGGAAAATGCTACCACTCCATGACCGTTGGCCATCGAAGCCACAGATATCGATTTGTACGCGTCCTCCTCAGCAAGGCCCAGGAAACATCTCTCGCCTTTTGCAGCATCAGAGCAAAGCTCCATTGTCTTTGCATCCTTCTCCTCATTACCGCTCCCATAGATGAATAGAGGGACGCCTACAGCACCCAGAACCTCTTTGACCGTGTTCGCTGCTTCTTCCGAGCTCCTGTCTTCCTCTTCTGGATTGGTGCTGATGAGTTTAAGGCAGATCAAATCGGCTCCAAATTCCTCCTCACAGTTCTTTGCCCATTTTGCAGGATCGTCCTTGACATCCTGAATCGGATCGAGGGCAACCTGAGGATAGTCCTCTCGCACAACATCAAGGACTTCCATGCCAATTATTGGAGGATGTGGCAATTCACCCTCAAAATCAAGGAAGGGGAGCGCATTTTCCCCACCGAGCACGATCTTTTTCTTTCGAGTTCCGCCTTCATCAGAGGTCGCACCTATAACGACCTCCCCAATCCTACCTGTCCATTTCTCCTTAGGTATCTCAATGGCCATGGAATCTCACCCCACTACATCATCGGAGGCAGTTTCAGGGCTGGATGGTCAACCTTGGTTAAATATTCTACCAATTCTGCTGGGTCAGTGGTTACCTCCTCGTCCGCGATCTTATCCACGAAATCAGGGGTTCCCAATTCTTCCGCTCTAGCCTTCAGACGGTCCATCATTTCTTCCTTCAGTTGTTTGGGCATCCAGACTATTCTGTGAAGGCCTCCGTCAGCTGAGATGAACTTCTTGGAAACGAGATAGTATCTCCCTACCCCAATGAAACCCGGGGTCTGTTGTCCGCCTCCTACGGTGCCCGCAAGAGTTGAGAACTTCATTCCGAGGGGAGTCATGCCCGAGTGTTCCCTGTTGACGATTATGACGCCGTTCGCCTCGGGGACAAGACCCACAATGCATTCAAAACATCCGCAGGATGTCATTGGCGTCTCCATCATGGTGTAAAGGCTGAAGATGTCCAGTTTGCCATGAGAGTGTTCGCGAACAGCCTCATTGACGCCTGTCCAGATACCTTTCCCCTCATCGATCGTATTACCTTTCTCGATAGGCTGGTTTGGACCGGTTGGAGTGATTTGATTGCTTGCCTTCGCATCCAACCAGTTTATCGCACCGCAGAGCCCCAATCTCTCTGGACTAATGATGCATACGTGGTTGGGAGCGAAGCTCTGGCACAGGGTGCATGTGTAGAATGTCTCCACTTTCTCGTCCACCAAGCCAGCAACCCTCTCGTCTCTTGCTTCGTAGGCTTCCATGGCTTCTGGGAAATGCTTGTCAATCTCGGCCTGATCGGTCATCACCGTGACCTGAATCCTGTTCAGAAGAGCTCCGAACTCATCGTGAAGTTTTGCGTACAGGATATCTCCGAAGTGTTTGAATCGCAATCCGCTTTCCACTCCTTTCTTGCTGAGTCTAATCCAAAGAAGGTTTCTCTGACCGGTATGCCAGGCTCCTTCTGCGAAGTTGATGAACTGGTGAACTCTCCTCTCGAGAACCGACTCATAGTCTTCCTGCATCTTCTTTCCGTAGACCTCGATCAGGATGCCCAGATTGGAACCACTTCCTTCTTCCAGTTCGTCAGCGTCTTTTCCGATGAAGGTTATTTTGCCATCCTCAACCTCTTCCGCCTCTCTCATCTTGACAAGTTCAAAGACCTTTGTCTTAGACGGTCCTCCTGCTTCCACATATGTATCAGGCCTTCTGACGGTCTCTCCTTCGAAGGCAGGACCGTATGCCACAGGGATGTCTATAGCCTCGAGCTTGATTTGCATGTCCCTGAGTTCTATGGCAGTTTGGATCATCTGGTCATAGTCCTTCTGGACGACATACTTGCCTGGTATTTCCTCTACGTCCTGATCTGTGATTGTAGGTGAACCATTGAAAAGGACGGCGAACTCGGCAGCAACCTTGACCTGATCCAATGGTCCGAGCTGAATGATAACCACCTTGGGCCTCTTGCTGAGGTAGTTGTATATGCCTTCTCTATCTCCTCTCTGAATTCCACCGAAGGCCAGAGCCGCTCGGATGGCAAAACTAAGACCGTGTATGGCTTGCGTGAACTCACCCAGAGGATAGAGCATTATGTCTGTCCCCATGCTGATGCCCTCATCTTCCAGTTGCCTGATTATGTCAAAGGTCGCCATGATTAGCATACCCTTGTTCTGGCAGTCCCTGATCATCTTGGCAAGTGCC
>CP070767.1:345706-366726 GCA_020345725.1 Methanobacteriota archaeon
AAGGTTCATCTCACATCCAAGAAGGGCACGGACCTTACGTTTTCCACCAAGGCAATGGCTTCCACCTTCAAAGTCCCCTACGGACAATTCTGGGACATGTTCTGGAAAGCAATAAATGTGGATTATGACAGGCTCTACAAGAGGGGCAAATCCATTGCGAACGTCCTCAAGAAGGCGAACAAGGTTCATCTCACATCCAAGAAGGGCACGGACCTTACGTTTTCCATCAAGAACAGGAAGATCCTCGTGGACGATGGCATAATCTCGGCCGAGGATATCAGGAACAAGGACGTGGGCAACAACCTGCCTTGCGGAGAGGTCTTCACAGCACCGATCGAAACATCAGCAAACGGGAAGGCAGTGTTTGACCTTGCATTCACCAGAGGCAACAAGATCCAAGACATAGAACTGACCTTCAAGAAGGGAAAAGTGGTCAATGCCAAAGCAAGAACGAACGAGAAGGTGCTCAAAGAGGTTATCAAGAACTCTCCCGGCGACAAAGATAGAATCGGAGAATTCGGGATAGGAATCAACCCGAAGGTCAACAAAGCCATCGGATATCTCATCACTGACGAGAAGATAATCGGAACCATCCATATCGCAATCGGAGAGAACAGGGGCATGGGCGGCAAGAACAAATCCACCCTTCACTGGGACATGGTCATGATGCGCCCTGATATAGTTGTGGACGGACGAGAAGTAATGACCAACGGTAAGTTCAAGATTTGAGGAATCATGAAAGAGGGTGTTGGTAGAGCCCTTAGAAGGGCGATAGGCAGGGATGACGTCCTCTCTAGAATCAAACCCAGAGAGGGAGGAATCTCCGTCCTGATGAACAAGAAGAGGCGGTTGATCTTCCAATATTTGACAGAGAAGCCACTTACGCACTTGAGAAAGCTCTCCAGGGAAACTGGAATGCCCCTCGGAACGACTGATTGGCACTTGAAGGCGCTCATCGAAGCGAACGTCGTTTCAGTCCACCATGGAAAGAGAAGGTCCTTCTACTACCCATCCGGTTGGATCGATGAGATCGATCTAGATTGCCTGTCCCTCCTCCAAGGAGATATCCCAAGAGCTCTCTACGGCGTGATACACAAGAACCCTGGCCTAAGTCAGACCCAGATTGCAGCTAAGATGAAGAAATACCAGCAGTTCGTACAACCTCACATAATGAAACTGGAGAGATGCGGATTCTTGACCGAAAGACGGGATGGTAGGAAGAAAGTCTACTCGTCCAGCGACAAACTGGCAAATCTGCGGGAGAAGTATGAGGAGAGAAGCCAGGACTACATCCGAAAAGTACTGAACATGTTGGATGAAGATGGACTCAATCCCAAGATGCGTAGAATGTCAAAGGATTCTATGAAGGTCAAGATAGATGATGGAAGGAATAGCTACTCGATAAGGATAGGGGCGAATCCTATACTGGCGATCATGGAATAATGTAATCTGGCAGGTCTGAACAGAACTATTTTCTCGTGAACTCAGTATAGCCGCATCTTCCGCAAGAGACCCGATCTTTGTGCTGTGCCAAGAAGACACCGGGTCCGCACTTGGGGCAAGCCTCCCTCTTTCTGACAAGCTTTCCGTCTTCGACTTCGTAGAGATGTCTCTTTGACAGTTCCTTCTTGTCTTCAGCCATCTTCAATCACCCTTCTCCTGGGTCTCGGGTTTCTCTTCCGCTTCTTCCTTGGGTGCTTCCGGTTCTGGCTCTTCTTCGGCCTTCTCAGCTTCAGGCTCGGGTTCTTCCTTCTCGGGCTTGTAAGCTTCCACCTTCTTCACCTTCTTCTTCTTTTCCAGAGTGATGAGCTTGTTCCTGCCCAGAACATACTTCCTCTCAATCTCAAGTGCATCTTCCTTCGATTCATAGACCTTCGCATAGCCCTGAGTCTCCAGCTTTCCGAATTGAGAGTTCATATGATCAATTATGACCCTTTCCTTGGGTGCCTTGGCCAGTTTGGCAATCTCCTCCCTAACGGTATCCCTAGTTGGTGTCCCCTCACCATGATGCACGATCTTGAACTCTAACTCAATCCTCTTCAGAAGAGGGTTCTCCTTTCTCGAAACGATCTCAGCTTGCATTGCTCTCCCCCATTCTCTCAAGTATTCTTTTAACTTTCTCTTTTGAAGCCTCATTAACATTCACTAGGACCACACCTCGGTCAGGCAGGCCGTAAGCGACTTGTGCCCCATCTTGCGCAAGGAAGATGCATGGAAGTGCTGCCAGGTCCTCCTCGCCGTCAACTTCAATCTTGGTCTTCTTCTCAGATGACAATGACTCGAGTATCGAGGACCACAGTTCCCGGGTTATCATTCCTGCCGGATTCACGACAGTCTTCGTTACCTCAGATAGGTCCTGGAACCTTGCCGCCAATTCTGGATTGGGTTCTCTCTTGATTCGATAGTCTATTATGAAGATATCTGGCACTATGTTCTCTTCAATGAAAGTGAGTGTGCACTGGTCCCCAACGGTATACCACTTCTCCCCTTCTTTCAGAGCAGAAATCACCTCATTCCCAGACATCAGATCACCAAGTGGCTCCCGCAACTCCTCTCTCAATTCAGCAGGTAGAAAAAGATCAGCCCTGAGACTACCGGACCCTAAGCGCGAACTTTCCATTGACATCTAGGCCCATCCTCTTGGCAATCTCAGATTTGCGGGCATCAACAATAATGACATATCCCTGCCAGTCCTTGGACGTTTCCTTTCCGCAACGGGGACATTTGTCCTCGTCCGTGATGAAAGAACAGTTACTGCATGCTTTGGGATTCTTGACCGCCATAGTATCACTTCTTCTTTTTCTTCTTCTTTTTCCTGGGCTTCTTCTGCGTTTCCTTCTCCATCTCTTCCTTGATCCAATCCAGCTTTCCCAAACCGGGCTGCCTCATGGTAAGACCAATCTTGCTCTCGCGCGGGTTCCTCTCATTGAAACTTATCGCCACGATCCTGGTCCTGACCCTGTCTCCGACCCTCAGGTCTCTCTTGGTGTCCTTCCCGACCAATCGCTGACCCTCCACGTCCACATCCACGCGGTCGTCCATTATCTGGCTGATGTGCAGTAACCCGTCCAAGGGTCCGAACCTTACGAACGCTCCGAACTTGAGAACCTCGCAGACCTCCCCCTCTACGACTTCTTGAAGTATAGGCTTGAAGACAATGGCATCGAAGCTGACCTTTTGGTAGACTGCTCCGTCCCCATGGACAATTCTTCCGTCCCCAACTCTCTCGATGTTGCTGGTCAGAAGTATCAGGTTCTTCTCGGTATCCATTCTCCCTTCAAGTGATAATTGAGTCAACTCTTTGGTCAGGTTATCAATGTCCTCATCGAGCCTTTCGGGGGGTAGGCGGATTACGTCCTCTCTCTTTACTCTCATGTACATCTGAACGACGACCTTCTGTCTCCAATGAGCAATCTCTTATTTGGTCTTTTTCCGTTTACTTCATATAAATAGGGGTGCGAGCACCAGTGTGATGGTACTGAGTAGCTTGACGACTATGTGCAGAGAGGGGCCTGCTGTGTCTTTGAAGGGGTCACCCACAGTATCGCCAATGACAGCTGCCTTGTGTGGGTCCGAGCCCTTTCCTCCGTACTTCCCCTCTTCAATGTACTTCTTGGCGTTATCCCACGCGCCACCCACATTGTTCAGGACCAAAGCCAGAATCACACCTGCTATTGTCCCGATCATCAGGGTTGCACCGAGAGCCTCTGCCCTCAACACCAGTCCCACAGCTATTGGAGTAATGACTGCGATCAAACCGGGGAGAACCATCTCCTTCAGAGCGCCTCTTGTCGTAATATCCACGCATCTGGCATAGTCGGGTTTCTGTGTCCCTTCCATTATGCCTGGCATCTCCTTGAACTGTCTCCGAACCTCTTCAATAATCTTGCCGGCTGCCCTGCCGACTGCTCTAATTGCGAAAGCGCTGAACAGGAAGACCATCATGGCACCTATCATAGCACCTATGAAGACCGTGGGCTTGGCCAGGTCCACCGTGGACAAATGAGCATCCGTCATGTATGCCGAGAATAACAGGAAAGCTGCTAACGCCGCACTTCCAACCGCGTATCCTTTTGTAAGGGCTTTGGTTGTGTTCCCAGATGCATCTAGCTTTGCCGTAATCTTCTGAGCTTCCATAGGAGAATCCCCAGACATTTCGTTTATTCCACCAGCGTTGTCCGTGATTGGTCCGTAAGTGTCCATGGCGAGTATGTAAGCGCATGTTGCCAACATCCCCATTGTTGCTATCGCAGTTCCGTATAATCCTGCTTGGAATTCATTGATTCCTACTGCAATTCCTCCCTGCTGGCCCAAGAAGAACGCTCCGAGAAGAGCGGATGCAATCACGATAATCGGAATGAAGACCGTCTCAAACCCGTAAGATATTCCGGAAAGGATATTCGTGGCAGGACCAGTCTGTGATGCTTTGGCTATCTCCTTCACCGGTTTGAACCTGGCCTCGGTGTAGTACTGGGTTATGAATACAAATGCAATGCTCGTGAGAAGCCCGATGATTCCACACAGGGTGTACCATATCCAGCCGTCCCCGAACATGAAGTAGCAGGCAATCGCAAAGAACAACGCTGAAAGGAATGTTGCAACGTAATACCCCCTGTTCAGTGGCTTCATGGGGACCTCGTCCTCTTTTGCCTTTACGAAGAACACGCCGACCATGCAAGCAATGAGTCCAAAAGCTCGCGCCACAAGAGGGAAGATTATTCCATTGATACCGAACGCAGGATATAATGCAATTCCAAGTATCATCGCCCCTATGTTCTCTGCTGCAGTGCTTTCGAAAAGATCTGCGCCTCTGCCAGCACAATCGCCAACGTTGTCACCAACAAGATCTGCGACCACCGCGGCATTTCTGGGATCATCTTCGGGTATGCCAGCCTCCACCTTTCCGACCAAATCCGCTCCCACGTCGGCAGCTTTGGTGTAGATCCCGCCACCCAACTGAGCGAACAAGGCAACCAAGCTGGCTCCGAAACCGAATCCAACAATGATCAAAGGAGTCAATCTCGGATCCACGTTGGCACCGTAGATGACATAGATACCTGCAACACCCAGCAGGCTAAGAGCGACTATCGAGAATCCTGAAACTGAGCCCCCCCACATCGCAACTCTTAGAGACTCTCCGTAGCTCCTTCTTGATGCGGACGCGCAGCGAGAGTTCGAACGAATAGCCATATGCATGCCAATATAGCCTGAAATCGCGGAAAAAGCGGCCCCTGTCAGGAATGCGGCCGAGGTTCCAATACCCAGCCACCATCCGCTCATACCGTAGTAGTCCTCAACTGCGAAGCCTATAGAGATCGCGAAGATCACTGCGAAGACGATCGTAATGATAGCTATCGTCTTGTACTGCCTGTTCAAGAAGGCTCTGGCTCCCTCCTTTATCGCTTCCGAGATCTCCTTCATCTTGTCGGTTCCTTCGTCGAACTTGAGTACCTTGAATATCAGGTAAATCGCAAAACCCAGACCCAAAAGTCCTCCGATTAGCACAATCCAAACGATTGGTGATTCTTCAGCCGGTCTCTTGACGGTAATGTCGTAGTAGATGGTCGGTGCGTCATCCAAAACGAGTATGGTCTGACCAGCAGATAAGGTCACATTAGACAGCAGAAGTTGGCATTCATGGGCATCAAGCGATACATCTGAAGGCCCGAAACTGTCTGAACCGACAGTGGCCTCCAATTGACCGATGTTCTTCTGAGTATCGCCCTCATTGCAGAACAGTACGTTAACGGTGTCTCCATCAACAGGTTCCTCAATCAGCAGGGCCTCTTTGTAGAACTTAACTTCAAGACCGCCTTCCTCAGCCTCAGCTGTCTGCGCTCCCATTTGAAATAGGACCGGGAAGGCCAAGGCCAACCCCATTAGAACTATAAGCAGTCTATGTCTCGTCCGAGATGTCATTTCCGCTTCCATACGCACACCCCTTCTGCGCCAGCGTCACCTATGGGTCATGCCTAAAATACGTCTTTTCTTATAAATGTGTGCGAATCTGACACTACTTCCCATTAATGATTATGACTGCAAAAACGTTTTAAACAATATCGGAATACGGTAAGCCAATGGCACTGGGTACGGACGACGAAGCTGCCACGTACGAGTACAACATGCTTCAAGCACTGGAATACCGAGCGGATGCTGCACGTGAACTGGTGAGGGCTCAAAAGCACCTGGTCAAGGCCAGGGAGTTTGAGAGCAAGGCTGCGAGAATCCTCGTGAGAAAGGCCATCTACCAGGAAGAGATCGCCCGCCTCGTTGCCAGAAGCAAGGTCTTCGAAGTGAATGCGGAGGAATGTGAGTAGTACTACAGAGAAGAGAATGTGGACGCGTTCAAGAATGCCGCACTTTCAAGGAACATGAGGGCAAAAAGCCTCATCAGACATGCCAGGATGCTGGAATCCAAGATATCCGTCATCGAGGAGAAAGCGAACGAGATACTCCAACGGGCAGAAGAACACAGGGATTTGAAGGAAGAATACGCGTCCGAGGCTCGGAGACTTGAAGAAGAAGCCGTGAACGTCCAGAGAAAGGGTTAGGCTCCGAATCTTTCTGCTCTATCTGCCAGGTTCAGAAGTATATGAAAGAGGTCGCGACCTCTAATCCTTGTGAGAATCCCTTGAGCGACTGATATTTCGTCAAATTCCTTCACTGGGTCGAATCGAACGCCTTTTCCGTAGATCATGACTGGGACCGGGTCACCAGTGTGATCCCTAACTGCAACTGGGGTAGTGTGATCAGAAGTAACAGCCATTACCGTGTTGTTTGGGTATTCCTCCTTGATGATACCCATCATCTTGTCCATCCTTTCTATGATCTCAATCTTCTTGTCCGCTCTCCCGTCATGACCGCATATATCCCCTGCTTTGATGTTCATGAACACGAAATCATGGGACTCCAGAGCTTCCAAAGCCTTTCTTCCCTTTGCATCCATATCGGTGTCAAGTCCTCCAGTTGCCCCTTTGACATCCAGCACGTTCATTCCTGCCACCTTGCATATTCCCCTGATTAGCGTAACACCGCCGATTGCAGCGCACTTGAGTCCGTACTTCATTTCAAGAGACTGGATGTGTGCATAGATCCCACTCCCTCTTGGGAGGATGATATTCGCCGGCAGTTTTCCCTCTTCACTTCTCTTCTTGTTCACCTCATGGTTCTCAAGTATTTCCCTGGACTTCTCTACGAATTCATTCACCAAATCAGCAGTCCTCTGGGCTTCTGGAACCAACGGCTGAGACAGGTCATACTTCACATCAACAGCGTGCGGATCCACATCCGTTACTTCGGGGGAGAGAACGTCCCCTCGCAATACGAGCGCCGCCCTATGTTCAGTGCCTTCCTTGAACATGACTTTGAGTCCTCCAACCTCAAGTCCATCTAGATCATTGGCAATCTAAGAGGTTCCTTCCTTAATCCGGCCAGCCCTTCTGTCCTTAATGATGCCGTTCTCATCAATCGTACCGAAATTGCACCGAAAGGCCACATCTCCTTCCTGCAAAGACAAACCCACCCCAACAGCCTCAAAAGGTCCTCGACCAGTATAGACCTCGCCTGGATCATATCCCAGCAAGGCAAGATGAGAAGTATCGCTTCCCGGTCGGACGCCAGGAGCAATTGGATCCATGAGCCCGCACTTCCCATTCTCCGCAAACCAATTCAGGTTGGGCTTGGAGGCGACCTGCAACGGTGTCTTGTTCCCCAATTCAGCCACAGGTCTATCCGCCAGGCCATCAAGAATAATCATCAGTATCTTTTTGGAGGCCACGATTGAGAGATTACCTACCATCTAATATGTCTTTCCACATCCGAAAAAGTTTAAGCAGATATCCAAGTATCCTATGGACATGGAAGACTTGGCCGAGCAGATAATTCGGCTCAAGGAGGAGCAGGATGCCATACTCCTGGTCCACAACTACCAGAGACCGGAAATTCAGGATGTTGCTGATTATCTGGGAGACTCGCTCGGCCTTGCTATGAAAGCTTCCAAGGTGGACAGGAAGAACATCATTTTCTGCGGTGTGGATTTCATGGCGGAATCCGCGAAGATTTTGAATCCTGACAAGAGGGTCGTCCATCCGATAGTGCCACCTCACCTCATCGCCAAATGTCCGATGGCCGCGATGGCTGACCGCGAAACGGTGTTGGCATACAAGGATGAACACCCAGACGCCGTGATCGTTTCCTATGTGAACACCACCGCGGAAGTGAAAGCTGTGAGCGACTACTGTTGCACCTCTTCGAATGCGGTAAAGGTTGTCAATAGCATCCCAGAGAAGAAAATCATATTCGTTCCGGACGAACATCTGGGCAACTACGTGAGAAGGTCAGTGAAGGACAAAGAGATAATCCTCTGGCCTGGATACTGCAGGACCCATGTGAGAATCCCAGTGCAGGAAGTGCTTGATTTGAAGACAGAACATCCAGATGCGATTGTGATCGTACATCCCGAGTGCACAGATGATGTGATTGACATCGCGGACGAGGTCTTCTCTACAGAAGGAATGACAAAATATGTGGCCTCTTCAGATGCAACAGAGTTCATAGTTGGAACGGAAAGAGAACTGGGGCACAGATTGAGAAAGGAGAACCCAGGTAAGAAGTTCTATTTCGGCAAGAGAGCGGTCTGCCCAAACATGAAGCAGATTCGGATTGAGAATGTGCTCAATTCCATGAAGACTCTGTAACCAAGTGTTGAACTTGATTCTGAGACAATAAAAAAGGCCAGGATTCCCCTCGAACGAATGCTAGAAATGGGAAGAGGGGACTAAAGCGACCTGAAACTCTCCCTTATCTTCTCGAGCTCTTTTGCCTTCTCGGCCAGGTCCTTTTCCTTTTCAAGTAACTTCATTTCTCTTTCCGCGATGTCCTTTTCCTTGTCCACCAGTTCCTTCTCAAGGCGTTCTTTCATCCTCTTCTCTGTGGAGGTGATTCTTCTCTCTTTCCTCTTGAGATTCTTTTCGAGTTCTTCCAGCTCCTCTCTGGTCTTCTGAATGTCATCCTTTTCCTTTCCGATCTCAATCAGTTCGGACTTCAACCCGGCCACTCTATCCGACAGATCCCTTTCCCGAATCTTCATTGACTCTTCCAGTTTGCTGAGTTCTATCTCCCGGTTTGCCAGTGATTCTTCCTGCTTCTCTAGCTCCCGGGCCTTTCCAGACAGTTCTTTGGATTCCTTTTCTACTCGCTCCATTGCAAGATCTCCTCGCTTCTTCACTTGGGCCTCTTTCCTCTTCACTGACTTCTCCATTCTGGCCAGCTTCTTCTCCAGGGAAAGGATGTCCTTCTTCTTCATTAGAAGCTCCGTTTCAAGGTCTTCCAGCTCCTTCTCCCTCGCCGCCAGTTCCTTCTCGAAATCTTCAAGGGATTTCTCCCGGGACTCAATGTGCTTGTGCCTCTCCTCCAGTGTCCCTCTCTTGTCCACCATTTCCCTGTCCACCAGAGCGAGTTTCTCCTCCAGCTCTATCTCCTGAAGTGATAATTGATGATCCTTCTTCTCAAGTGATTCTTCCCTATCTTCCAAATCCTTGGCCATTGCCGACAGTTCGAACTCCATCTTGTTGAGGTCCGAGCGTCTCTTCTTCAGCAGTTTTTCTTTCTTGGCCATATCCTTGAACTTCTTCTCGGCCTCCACCATCTTCTCCTTCGCCTCGGAGCTCTTCTTCTTGAGCTCTTCCTCCATCTCTGACAAGGTCTTGGACCTGCTCTCTATCTTCTTCCATTCGCCCCGCACCTTTGCCCTGGCCTTCTCCAACTCCTTTGCCTCAGAATCCTGTTCCTTTCTCTTCTCAGTGAGCTCTTTGTACTTCTCCGCGAATTCCTTCTCCTTCTTCTCCAAATCCCTCTCGGAGGTTCTCAGGCTCTTCTCCCTCTCTACCAATTCGGACTCGTTGGAGTCAAGCGTCACTTTGTCAGCAGCCAGAGCATCCTTATCCTTACGGACATTCTTTCTCCCGGTCTCCAGTTCCTTTTCCAGCGAACTTATTTCTTTTTCCCTGTCCTGAAGACTCCTGTCTAAGGAAGTCAATTTGGTGTGAAGCAATTCCAATTCCTTCGCCTTATGATCACTAGTCTTCTCCTTCTTGTCCAGTTCGGCCTCTTTGGCAGCCACGAGCTTCCTATCTTCCTCTAATTCCTCGCTTTCCGAGTCGTGCTTCTCCCTCAATTTCTCCAATGTGCTTTCCATCCGTGCCAGTTCGCTTTCCCTGCGAATGGCTTCCTCCGCCCTTTCTTCGAACAGCTTCCTTGCCTCGGCAATCCTCTTCGTCTCCTCTGATAGATCATTCCAGATGCGGTTAAGTTCCATCCTGTCATTATCCAGAACAGCCTTCTCTTGTTCTCTTTGCTCTTCCATGGCGACAAGTGTGTTCTCTCTTTCTACCAGGAGATTCTCCTTGTCCAGGAGTTCCTTCTCTTTCGCCTGGAGTCTGAGGCCCATTGCCTTCATCTCTTCCCTTTCTTTGGTCAGCTTGATCTGTTCCAGCTTCTTCTCGGCCTCGGCCAGGGTCTTCTCCTTCTCCCTTTGAACGCTGATCTGTCTGAGCAGTTCCAGACTTCTTCCTTTCACTGTCTCCAGCTCGGTCTTGATGTGATCCATCTCTTTTTCCTGTTCAAGGAACCTCATGCGTTCCCTTTCCATTTCCGCCTTTTGGATCTCAAGGTATTCGGTATCGGACGCCATCTGGCTCTCTCTCGCCTCCCTCTCTTCCAGTGCCCGAAGGCGTTCCTCTTTCCGCATTATCTCTTCTTCTTCGACCTCGGATTGAAGTGCGTTCATGTTGGGCAGCTCAGCAAGTGTTGCATCTGGGAAGTTCCCCATAAGATGCGTGACGCTGACCATTGATGATCTGTAATTATACGAATGGACCTCGATGACGCAGCCCTCGTCCAGTGAGTCTCTGATTATCTCTTTGAGGGAAGATGCGCCTTGGAGGTAGTCAGTGAATTTGTGATCAGCCAGTACGGCCGAACCCTTGTGGAATACCAGAACACCTTCAGAGGGTATACTTTCACGGAAGATGCTTGTTCTCACGAAACCGGACAAATTCTCGTCCTCAAGTCTAGCCAGTAGACCGACCAGTACCTCTCTTCCGCCAAAAAGGGATTCCACTCTTTTGCCTGGGGGGAGCTCCATCTAAGCGCGACTAAAGAGTCATTTCTCATAAAGATTTCGAGATGAAGAATGAAAATGATATCATGGGGGCTTAGCATTATATCTGGCGAAGCATATTATGAGGACGTCCGTGATGAAAAGAGGGTCAGATGACCGTTCGGAATGATTAGCCCTATGAGTGCTGAGACATCTTTGCAGTGCTACCGTGGCACTATGATTAGCTCCTTTGGTGCATATTTCATGAACATCTTGTTCTTTTTCTCTTCGTAGACAATGACGTCATGCATATTGCCCAGCTCAGCTTCAGATATGATCCATACTTCGTCATCGCGAGTGCTACTTGCGCGAATCCATTCATCAAAATCGCCCAAGTCTGTTTTACCATCATTGAAGAATGTGATGAGCCTTCGGAACAACTTGGGCCAGATGACTAGTTCTTCCAACTTCTCCAAGCTCGGGGCCCGGAAACCCTTTGTTGAAAGGTCTGGTTTCCAGATCATCTTGGGAGGCTTCTGAGCTGTTCTCACCAAGTCACGTATACGATTCCTCAGGTCAGTTGGCAAACCAGTGTAGAACGATGGGTAGGCATTCCCGGACCTAGCAAGTGCGGCATTGATGCTGTCATTGAGCCATGTCGTATCTAGCCAGTACTCGTTGCCATCCTGTTTGTTGGTCGTCCCAGCAAACACAAACGAAACAGGGCGCCCGAAAGGATCAATGTTCCGAGTCAAGATAAATCCCTTTGTTGGATGTGGTATTGCCGATCTCACCGCTTTGAATGTTTGAGGTGCGTAAACAATATCAGGAACACTGAAGCCAGCTTCTCCCAAAGTAAAATCCCTGGAATCAAAGGCCAGCTCAAGGTTTTGCTCAGCTCCTTTGTAGTGAAGTTCCAAAGCGTCTATGGCCTCGAATCGTAATTGTGCGAACCCGCCATTGTTGAACTCCACGCTACGTCCTCCAATTCCTGACAGTAGCAATGGATCGTTTGGCTTGAACCAAATCGAATCCCCATCCGGTTGCGATCCCACATGTCTCGTACTCCTATAATACAGATGAAATTCGCCCTTTACTAGCTTGTACGGCATCCTCCGACCCCCACGAAGTCGTGTATTGTAATTGGATACAAAAAGATTTCGGGAGATTTTTCCAATCTCATGCATTCGGTGAATTCTTCATAGTTTGAATAATTTCCTCTGTCCCGAACCCAATCATTCCGGCGGATGAGAGTAGTCCGATCATACCGAAGAAGACGCTCTGCATCGCCAAAGTTTCTGAGTAGACTTGGTCAGACATCCACCCCCAAAAGTAGTAGGTCGGAAAAGCAATGGATATCGCAGAGAAGATCAACATGAAGAGACCGACTATGATTGCCACTCCAGAAATCTGAGACTCCCCAGAAGAATAGTACTTCTGGACGTTAGCGAGGAAGAAGAGTGTAGCTAGCACTGCGAGGATTACTATGACAACAGGAATAACTCTGAAGAAGCCTATGAGGCCAAGACTTATCATTCCAAGAATGAACGAGAAGGAGAGGATAGCAATACCGTATTTCGTTCCCTTCCTTGCGAGGTACCAGGCAAACCAACCTATGAGACCAAAGGCAGAACCTATTAGACCAAGGAGAACAGACGGGAAGCCCTCCTCCATTGTACATTTGTCACCATTCATATCGATCTCTTGGTAATCATAGTAGATTCCGACGAATTGCGATTTTTGCCGGAGAACATAGTCAAAATCTGCATCTGTGAGATGCACCTCCCCTGAGAATCTGACTTTGCCGTTACAGAAGATCCATCCAGTATTGTTCTCGATGAAGACATCGCCTCGATAATGTCCAGTTGAATATTCTGTGAAATAGTCCTCACTTCCCCGGAAACTGTATTCATTGCCAAATTCAGAATGGGTAGTCCCATGGAGACCGATAGATAGAGGAAGGACCAAAACCATGATTATGATGAACGGAAGGATTACTGCAATGAGCAGACTCCAAATTATATTTCGGTTCAGACTAGTCTTCATCTAGACATTCCCGTGTCCTCAATCGACCATTCCCTCGTTCAGTTGAGAAAAGAGTGGAGCCATATAAATGCAACTGGTCGGATGAGCAAAAGAAGTAGAGAGGTCCCTGAAGGCAGACGTACGTCCGCCCCGCCATGGCTTGCGGAACTTCTTCCCCTCCAGTGACGTGACAACAGCTCAGAGCGTTCCCAGCCAATCGTCGATCGCGTAGTCGTCTCCGTCCAGCCACTTCCTAAGCGCCACGACGAAGTTTTCCTCCTCTTCTTTTTGGCTTATGTATTGGGACCTCTCGTACAGTTCAAGCCTGCGTATGAGGTTTCTGAGGGACTCCAAATTCCTGGTCCCTACACTGATGGTTTTGGTTTCCGTCCCGCCGTTATCGGGTTTTTCCTCAAGGATCAATTCGGGCGGAATGTCTTTTTCCCCCTTTTTTTCGCGAAAAAAGGGTGCGACTCTCGTCCTCACCTTTCCTGAACTAATAGCGTAAGCTTCTCTTTTGCCAGTGATACAAAAGGGAATTGTAGTAGGTATGTAGGAGGTACTGTTTTCCTGATGTTTACCGCCCCAAAACATATTTACCGTGCCAACCATGAGGTACTCCCTTGGAGGAGAGGGAATCTGAGGCGCACCCTAACCATAAAGGAGAAGTTGCAGGTCTATCTTCTGGATTATCAGGCAAGCGCAAGAGACTATGAAGCGCCGGTGCAGATTACCCAGACGGGAATTTCCGAGGGAATCGGTATACGTCCATCTCATTTTCTTCAGTACATGAAACCCCTATTGGCTGACAACATGGTGGAGGAAAGATCCTCGCGGGTGAAGGGCGGAAAGCGGAGAAGAAAGGTCTACTCATTGACGGACGATGGCATACTGGCCGCCACTGATCTGAGGAATGTCTTTCTGGAAGTTGAGATAAAGTACTTTGATCTGGATGGAAGGGTATCAAAAGGGAAGATTTCGGATGTGGTTGACTCCTTGGGAGATGTCTCTCTCGTCCAGTTGAGCGACGAGCTGAGCACGAGTGAGGTCCTTGACCCCACGACTCTAAGAAGAAGACTGCTTGAGCCAGAGGTCCGACCAGTGGATTTCTCGAGGACAAGCCCAAGGCCAGAACGATTCTGTGGAAGGGAGATCGAGAAGAAGAGATTGCTGGATCTGATCAGAAGTGGCAAAACAATAGTCCTTCAGGGCATTGCTGGTATAGGAAAGACCGCACTGGCTTCGAAAATCTGTGCCTCGTTGAAGAAGGAGCGGAGCGTGTTTTGGTTCGAGTTCCGCAAATGGCATAGCGAGTGGGGACTTCTCACAGAACTTTCTAGATTTCTGGAGGCAGTGGGAAGGAGGAGTCTGAGCAAACATATCAAGGCGGAAAGCACGATGGATGCGGGAAGACTAGGATCAGTGCTCGGACAAGACTTCATGGGAATAAGAGCGGTGTTATTCTTCGATGACTTCCAAATGGCCAATCCAGAGATTATCAAGTTATTTTCAGTACTGTTGAACATCACGAAGAGCAATAGAGACCTGGCTGTTGTGGTTCTGACAAGAGAAATCATACCTTTCTATGACAGGAAGGACGTAGAGGTGGACCGTGAGGTTGAGGAAATCCATCTGCTTGGTCTGGACAAAATGGCAAGTAAGGAACTTGTGGGGGAGGGCGTAGAAGAGTTCGGAATTTTCGAGGAGGTCTATTCAGCAACGCAGGGCCATCCGCTCTTCCTGGACCTCATAAGAACAGTGCCTGCAATCGGTCCAGAACCTCGGTTGAGGTACATAGACCGATTCATAGAAGAGGAGATATACTCGGAGCTGGACCCAGAAGAGAAGAAGATGATGAAGGTCGCGTCCATCTATGAGAATCCGGTCCAGACATCCCTTCTGTTCTTTGATGAAAGCCTGGACATCGATACTTTCCTCAAACTGAAGAAGAGAACACTGATTGGGACTCTGGAAGATGGTAGGGTTCAAGTCCACGAGATGATACGGAAGCCCTTTCTGTCCATGCTCACGCCTCAGGAGAAGGAGAGATTCCACCTTTGGGCTGCAGAGAATCTTCTGAGGGAAGAGGACTGGATACTTCAGATAGAAGCGGTTCACCATCTCTTGGTCTCGGGTGACCACGCCTGGGGAGCGAGAGTCTTGGCAGAGAGAGGAGAGGAGCTGATTGAAGCTGGCTACTCGGAGGAATTGCTTTTCCTCCTGATGGAATTCGATCCAAGGAGTTTGGGTGTAGAAGAAGGAGCCATTCTCTCAGAAAGGGAGGGTGATATCCTCAGGAGGAAGGGACATATAGATGATGCCCTGATGAAACTCGAAGAAAGCAAAACCCTATACGAGAAGAGCCGCAACTCGAAGGGAAGCGGACGAGCAGGAAGAAAACTGGCTTCGATCTATAAGAGCATAGGCAAGCTGGATGAGGCACTCAAAATCTACACAAAGTCACTCTCTGCCATAGGAAAGGATAGCAAATCGATGGAAGCTGCCCGAATATACGGAGGAATAGGCTCAGTAATGGCAAGGAAGGGGCGGTTCGAGAAGGCTGTCGAGTATCTACTGAAAGACCTTGCTATTGCGAAGGAGGAAGGAAATCGGAAGGAGATGGCCAAAGTCTATAATCAATTGGGATACGTCTTCTATGAAACTGGGGCCTATGACCGGGCACTGGAATTTCAGAGGCTGAGCCTCGAAACCAAAGAGAAAGTGCTCGAGGAGTGGAAGAAGTACTTCGAATTGTAGTGATGAGGACTGGAAACCCAGGTTGGCAGACCGAATCTCTTTTATATTCCCCTTCGTCTTCAGTGTCAAGGGGAGGTGATACGAATGCCACAACAAGAAGAAGCTGGGGTAGTCCATTTTCAGCCGTGGAGTCAACAGGGCCACGCAGAGGTTTCACCCTTGCCGCCAAGTCCATCGACTCCAATCATACTACCTTTGGAGCATCGTGCAGGAAACTACGAAGTGAACCAATCGCAATACTTTGCCGGACTGGTTCTCGTTCCTTCAAATGCTGCGAGCCAGCACCCAGACACAATCCCTGCCACTCTGCCACTAAAATGCACATCCCAGAAGAAGATAACAGTTGACGTAGGCGGAAGCAATAGTCCCAACGGAGTAGTGGTTCTGTTCACTTCGAGGAAGTGAGTGGAAGGGTTGCTTGAGGATGCTATCTTTCCGGAAACTTGAAGCTCTATAGCGGCAGCGATATTCCTTACAATCATGAACACACCCAATTCCTGGGCTCTTCACATGTCGTTTCTATCTCACAGATCGCCCAACGCCTTCCTGGCAATCTCCAATTCCCTATTCAATCCCAACTTGTCAAAAATCTCAACAGCCTTGTTCAGATTCTCCCTGGCATTCTCTGCGTCCCCCTTGTCTTTCCACATCAGTCCGAACTCATAATGAGACTCAGCCAACTCCTTCTCCCGTCCAACCTCTCTGCAGATTTCGACCGATTTCCTGAAATTCTCTGTTGATCGTTCCCAATTCCTCTCTTCTCGATAGATCATCCCGAGAATTCTTCTCGAGTCTGAGACATACTCCATAACACCGATATCTTCTGAAATCTCAAATGCTTGATTGCAGAAACTCAAAGCTCTCTCCATATCTCCCTTCCTGTAGTAAATCTCAGCTATGCCACAGTAGTTGTAGGCCATCCCCACAAGATAACCAATCTTCTCACTCAACTCCAGGCTTCTTCTATACTGTCTAAGGGATTTGTCGTACTCCCCCTTGTAATTGTGAATTAGCCCAATATTATGGAGCGATGCTGCCACGACCTGCTGATCGCCTATCTTCTCGACTATTCTCAGGCTCTTCCGAAAATTCTCGAGAGCTCTGTCATATTCACCCCTATCCTCGTGTAACACACCGATGTTGTTCAAGGAGTACGCAATTCCTTGCTGGTCACCCATCCTTTCAAATATGTCCAGACTCATCTTGAAGTGTTCCAACGCCATCTCGTACTCTGCTTTCTGAAGGTACACTGCACCGATGTTACCAAGAATGTGAGCGATATCCCTCTGGTTGCCAGTCTTTTCCCCGATCTCCAGGCATTTCAGGTAGTTTTCCAGGGCGGATCCAAACTCGCCTCTGTGAAGATGAACATTGGCCATGTTGTTGAGTGCATGTGCAATGCCACGCTGACTACTAATATCCTCGAAAATCTCCAAACCCTTTTCACAGTATTCAAGGGATTCATCATACTCTCCTTTGTTCCAGTAGACGACACCGATGCCAGTAAGGGCCGCTCCTTCCTCTCTGCATCTCTCGCCTCTGACCAAGTCCAAAGCCTTCAGGTCCAGTTCGAGTGCCCTGTCTTGTTCCCCTCTATTTTCATGCAATTCCCCGATCTTCACCATGATACTGGCTTGCTCCCTCTTCTCTTGGCTCAATTCCAGAGCTCTTTCATATGATTCCAGACTCTTGTCAAGATCTCCAATGAGTTCACAGACGTCTCCCAGACCCCTGAATATCTCCTTCCTCTTCTGTGGTTCTTCTTCGAATTCCAGTGCTTCGGTGAAGAACCTGATCGCTTCCTCGTTCGAGTAGTGCCTTTTTGCCTTCTCAGCCGCTCGGACTAGATACACGCGAGCCTTCTCCTTGTTCCTGCAGTGCATGTAATGGAACGCCAAATCGCCGACCACTTCTTCCAGGTTGTCCTTGTTCAGCCCCTCAATGGTCTCCGCAATGATGGAGTGGTACTCCCTTCTCAACTCCGCGGGTATCTCGTTGTAGAGCACTTCTTTGACCTTTGCATGATCGAACTTGTAGCCGCCTTCATTAGGATGAACAAGCTTGTGGGTCTTCTCTAGGACTTTCAACTGTTCCAACAATTGAATTCTCTCGACATTCAGCGCGCTTGCCAACACGGGTGATGTGAACAGTTCTCCGGTAACTGAGGCATAATCGAGGACCTTTCTGCCTTCCTTTTCAACTCGATCCAGCCTTCTCACAATCACATCTTGTATCTTTGACGGGATATCGACTTCTTCGAGGTCCTTGGACAACCCCCAAGCGCCGTCACTGAACTGGATGACTTCCTCGTCCACCAGGAGTTTCCCGAGTTCCAATATGTAGAGAGGATTTCCCTCCGTCTCTTTGTACATAATATCAATGAAATCGATACTGAAGTCAGCATCACCGAATAATGCTACCAAGAATTCTGACAAGCTTTCTTTGGACAATCTCCCCAGCTCAACGTGCTCATACAGCTCTTCACGGTTCATCAGCTGCATCGTTTCAACAAGCGGATGACTTTCGCCTTCCTTCGAGTGTATGTCTTCGGGGCGATAGGTACCAAGGATGAGAAGCTTGCACTTCCTAGTATTTCTTGCAACATAGTGCATCAAGGCCAAAGAAGATGGGTCCGCCCACTGCAAATCCTCCAGACAGAGTAAAGTCGGCGTAATTTGGGATTGCCTCATCAAACCCAAGGAGACGTTCTCAAACAGTAAATTCCTTCTCGCCTTGGGGTCCTTCCTACCATAATGGACCCCGTCATACTTGCCTGAAGTAATCAAGGGCTGCAACAATCTCTCGATACCAGCGATCTTCTCCTCGCCACCGTCCCAGTCCTTGAGAATGTTGCCATATTTCATGTCGACTTGCATGAGAACTTCTCTCATATCATCGATGAGGAATTCATTCTCTTCGCCAGTTATGATTGCTGCAAGATTCATTTCTGGTCCACTCTCGATGAGAATCTCGTAATTCTCGTATCCAAGCCTATTCAGGGCCCCTTCCTTCTCTTCTCCTGAGAGTATTGACAATGATTCTTTCACGAAATTTCCAACAGTGGAGAGCATGGAGGCGAAAATATCCGCGTCGAGCTTCGTTTCTTCCCTCAAGAGCTCTTTGATCAGAAGGCCGGTATCAGTGACCAAATAGAGGGCTTCGACCTTTGGCACTTCTTCAGCAAAGAGAGATTCCAGATCTCCTGATCTTAATGCATCCATGAAGGGCATGTAGGGGGTGTAGGATTCGTGGAGGCCATATCCGTAAAGAACCTTAAAGCCCTTTGATGAAGCTTCCCGCTTCACCTCATTGACCAACCTTGTCTTGCCGATACCAGCTTCCCCGGAAAGCAGAACAGTACTTCCCTGGCCTTCAGCTGCTCTGTTCAAGTAGGATCGAAGCTCCTCCAGGCTCTCTTTGCGATCCACTATCTCAGACTCAAGGTCAAACTCCAGCATTCGTCCCCTGTAGCTCAATCGAGTATGGTCTTAAGAATTTTGCCTTCGGAAACTGGAATTCTCCAAACCTTTGCTCCGAGCTATCCTTCCGCGGCCCTTACCCACTGCAACCTTCTATCCTTGTTGGCGCTCACATCCTTTTCCTTCTTGTACTCGGATTCGGCCTCTGCCAGATACTCTACGAATTTCAAAAGCCCTTCTTTGGATGGAGATCTGATGTCCACACCTGCTCTCACAATCTCTTGGCGGATCAGTGACATTGCCACGCGGTCATCCTCAAACTCCTCGCATACATCCACGAAGATGGCATCAAGCGCGCCCACTGTGGTGCTCTTGTCCGCTTCCTTCTCGACACCCATAGCCACCAAGCTTTCGTACATGTCTTTCACAGGGTCATCCGGTATGTCGTCCGAGAGAATCATATGACCTAGACTCATAAACGCATTCTCAACATTTTCACCAACCTTTGCGCTTGTTGAGTAAGTGGCCTCCAGATGCTCGGGGAGCGTCTCTAATAGGCCAAGATTATACCGGGAAGCTATTGATTTCAGGTCATAGAGCTCAAAGGCAAGATCATCTGACAAATCCGATTTATTGCACGTGAATACCAAAGGCACATATTCCACGACCTTAAACAGAAGTGGTATCCAGTATCGCTCGAGACTACCCAGAGTTTCCTTCCTTGTAAGATCGGCCACAAGAATGGCACCGTGGACACCGGCGAACGTCCTTGCGTGGATAGCTGCGTACCCCTCCCTGCCAAGAATGTCCCAAATCATCAGGTTGAGGTCCACCTCCTTGTCATCCTTTTGAATCACGATTTCCTTCCTGGTGACCTTGCTCCCGATGGTGGATACGTAAGAATCGTCAAACTGGTCGAACACATAGCGCCTAACTAGACTTGTCTTGCCAACTGCACTGTCACCTAGCATAATGATTTTCTTCTTGATGGCCATGGGTTCCTCCGCTCCGCGAACGTATCTGTGACATCGTATTTGGATATTTCTTTGCTCAATGGTTTCATATTCGGTCAATTGGTCATCCAGTCGGGTCCAAGAAGCCTCTTCGAGAAAACCTTTTACAAGACTAATGCAATGCCCTGGCGGGTGGAATCCATGCCTTTGACGGGTGTTCATCTTCTGCTGACATACCGGTGTATAGAGGAGTGCGATCATTGTTTTGTTTGGAGCGGTCCAGATAGTGAGGGTGTGATGTCTCTGGACCAAGTGAGGAATATCCTTCAGCAGTCGAAAGATACGAGGACGGTAGAAATGATATATGTGGAGGGAGGAGAGCCCTTTCTCTACTATCCAGTGATGATTGAAACTTTGAAGATCGCGAAGGAAATGGGATTTGATATCGGACTGCTGACCAATACGTATTGGGCAACCGATCGGAAGGATTCTGTGATGTGGCTTGAGCCAGTTTCCAAGCTCGGGTTGAAGGACTTCTCTATCAGTTCGGACCCTCTGCACTATGGGGACTTGGATTCGGAGCGGACCAAGAACGCAGAAGCAGCAGCAAGACAACTGGGAATTCCGACGGCTGTCATGTATGTTGAATGTGGGGAAGAGGAAGATAGGGATAGAATCGGTGATGCCAAGATTGGTTATGGAGGTTTGATGTATAAGGGGAGGGCGGCCGACAAACTTACTGAAGATGCTCCCAAGAAGCATTGGAAA
>CP070767.1:366826-376228 GCA_020345725.1 Methanobacteriota archaeon
TGCCTTCGTATTATCTCCCTCTCCTTGACCACATCCTTGCGGGATAACAGCATCTTAATGGTGGCTGGGTCGACCTCCTCTTCCGACATCTCCCTCTCTGCGAGTGAACGTACAAGCTCCTCATCCTTTCCCACGGTCGAGACCGAGTCCTTGCCTTTGTCGGTGATCTTGATAACCGAAGTATCGTCCTCCTTCTCTACAGTTGCCCATCCTTTCTTTCTCATCCAGCCGACTGCGATCGGGACTTCGTTCTCTGCAACCTTTCCGCTCCTCTTCAGTTCATCCATTGTAAGTATGCCATGCCTCTTTCTCAGGAGCTTCAAAGCCCTGCGTTCTGGCAGGTTCTTTGTTGCCCATTTCTTCTTCGCAAGTGAATATCTGCGGGTGGGCTTCTCCTCCATCGTGACCAGATTCTTGGACCTGAGCCAGGAGGATGCGTTCATGACCTCAACGAGTTCCTTGAACTTCCCTTCTTTCTGAATCTCCTCGGGTGTTGTCTTCTTCAGGCCCTTCATTGTCAGGAGGACCTTCTTCTCAAGATAGCTGAGCTCGTCCACGATGTCTTCGAGATTTGGCTTGTCACCCAATTCAATCCCTCAACATGAAATCCTCCAGGACGTTCCTGGCCTTCTCCCTCTTCTCCTGATGGTCCTTCAGGAAGCCCCAGATGAGCGATATCAAGTGTTCCTTGCACTCTCCACACATAATTCCACCGGAACGGCACTCCTCATACCTGTCCTGCAGCTCCTTGTCGTCCGGTATGAATAGATATAGATAGTACTTGTAAACGGTGCAAACGTCCGGATCGCCTCCCAATTTCTTCTGCTCCTCGATGGAAACTCTGCCGCCAGTGAATGCGTTCTGCACGCTCTTCTTGACGTCGTCTTCTGAGTCTGTTGTGAATATGCTAGACCCAGGTATCGAAGCGGACATCTTGTCAGAACCTGTGAGGCTTGGCAACAGCTTGTTATGTAGGAGCGCTGGCTTGTAGTATCCCAGGCCTTCTGCCACATCCCTCGCAATGCGGAAATGTGGATCCTGATCAATGCCGCAGGGAATGAGACAAGGTATGTTCTTCCCCTCAAGGACGCTTCCCAAGAATGCCGGGGCCGCCTGTATGCTGGTGTAGAATATGGAACCTATGTTGTTGCTCTGAGTGAACCCGAACACCGCTCTGACGGTTGAGAAAGTAACTCTTTTGGCAACCTTGATTGCTATCGGATAGAGATTATGTATATACTCGGTGTCCAGGAATATCTTCGTCAATGATGAGTCAAAGCCCAGAGCGATCACATCCAACGCGTTCTCGTACGCATACTTCTTAGTGTCCTCCAGAGTCTTGCCTTCCTCGAACATGAACTTCTCGTCCTCGGTGAGCTGGAAGTAGAACTTGTTCTTGAAATGGTCCTGAAGCCATTTGCACAGAATCCAAGGTACTAGATGGCCGAGTGTGGTGTGTCCCGAGGGTCCTCTGCCCGTGTAGAGGTAGAAGGTGTTGCCCTTCTCATGTTGCTCCAATATCCAGTTCATGTCCCTGTGGGAGTAGAAGAGCCCTCTTCTGAGCATCACGTGCAAAGGAGACGCATGCTTCTCGATATGTTTGATCAATTCGTCCGTGACCTTTTGGGTGCCGAACTTTTCGATCAGCTTGTCGTAGTCCACGTCCCCTCTGACTTCCCATGGGGTTACAATGAAATCCTCTGGCATTCAGTTCGCCCTCTTAATAAGCTCAACAATAATAATTCTTCGCCTTTCGATTTGTTGGAACTCATCGATGATTTCGCCAAACGATAATTTGAAAGAAGGTGATTTAAACGTGGGACTGGGTAATCCAAGACACGAGCAGGGACGAGGTAAACGCATTTGTTCGTACAAGAGATAAAGGTGAAAGAATGAGTGAATGTCCCACGTGTGACGGCCAATTGGCCTTTGTGCAACAGTACAGTCAGTGGTATTGTTACCATTGCCAGCAGTACTACCAACCCGGACCGCCGCCCTCGCCAGGGCAAAAGGAGCCACCACGGCAACCCTATCCTGAACCGCATCCAGGCACGCCCGCCCCACAGCCCACGCCTCAGCCAACGCCACCGCAACCCGCGCCAGAAGTTCAGATTCAGCCTCAGCAACCGCAGATACAAGTCCAGGAAGCGACAATACAACCGACGCAACCGACTGCAAATCCAATCTGGTATCAGAACACCTATCGCATAAGGAAGAAGGTTCTGACCGTCGGGAACAAGTACTGGATCGAGGACGACAAGGGAAACATGCTGGGTTTCTCCAAGCAGAAGTTGTTCAAGCTCAAGGAAGACATCCGCATCTACACTGACGAGAAGATGGGAACCGAGCTGTTCCGAATCAAACAGGAGCAGATACTGGACCTATGGGGATCCTATGCGGTCATTGACTCTCAGACCAACCAGAAATTGGGGACGATAAAGAGAGGTGCTCTGTCTTCGGCCTTTGTGAGGGATGAATGGGAGGTCTACGATCCCTATGGCCGTCTGGTGGGCGGAATATATGAAGAGACGGGTCGAGGACTTGCCAGGAAATATGTGTCCGGTGGTTCCCTGATACCCGAGAAGATGTCCTTCTTTTTGCAGGGTCAGCCTGTGGCGCGCATAAACCAGAAGTTCAAGATAATCGGAGACATCTGGCATCTGTACTGTGATAGGGTGCCTCCGCACTTCGATCGCAGAGTGTTGCTCGCCTGCCTGTTGCTGATGGGCATGATAGAGCGCGACCGCAAGTGAGACGAACCGCAAGTTCGTTATCAATTAGCATACTCTTACAGTCAAGTTATTAATAGAGCAGCCTAGCTGTTTTCTTGAATGGCTGAGACGGTTAGACCGGGGTATCTGGACGAGGACAAATACGAGAGGTCAAAGAGGTTAGAATGGTTCGATCTGGAGAAGGTTCGGAACACGAGGGTGCTGGTTGTGGGGGGAGGTGCGATTGGTAACGAGACCGTCAAGAACCTGATACTGGCTGGTTTCAAGAAGATAACATTGGTGGACATGGACCGTGTCGTTCGTTCCAATTTGAACAGGTGCATGTTCTTTGATGAGGATGACGCCGAGAGGAATAGGTTGAAGGCCAAGGCGATCGCGGAGAAGGCGAAGAGATTGGACAAGGATGTGGATATTGACATCAGGACGGAGATGATCCAGAATCTGCCTGAGGATTTCATTCCTTCTTATGATTTGGTTTTGGGTTGTTTGGACAATGTGGCTGCGAGATTACACCTCAATGCTCATTGCTACCGGCATGGGATACCGTATGTGGACGCTGCCACGCAAGGGTTCGTGGGAAAGGTGCAGGTCGTGCTTCCTCAAGAGACTCCTTGCTTGGAGTGCGGGATGAACAAGACACACGTGAAGGTAATGGAAGAGAGGTTCAGTTGCACTGGTGAGGATGTGACTTTCCATATTCCGAAGTTGGCTGCGGAGATAACTACAACTAGTGTTGTTTCGGCTATTCAGACGAGGGAGTCTATCAAGGTTGTGCTTGGGTTGGAGAAGGAACTGATACGGAATGTCTTCTATTATGATGGGATGAGAAATGTGTCTGAGATTCTGGAACTGAACAGGAATCCTGAATGCACTCATCATCCATTATCAGAGAAGTGATTTCTCTCACAATAGCCCGGCGTTCTTCAGACCGTCCAGAACCAAGAATGTCTGAGTTTCTGTCTTCTTTCTGCCCCAGCTTCCATCCTTGTTCTGTCTTCTGATGATTGCAGGGAGGGCGTTCTCGATTTGCTTCTTTGCTGCGGTCTGATTCGACCTGGATAGAGCATGGAATGTGTGGTAGAAGGGGAATCCTTTCCAAGATCCTGTCTTTGTCTGGATATCTGCTAGATGATTGATTCCATTTCTGACCCGCTTGGTGTTGGCGCTCTTTGGATGCTCTATTAGCACGCGGAGAACATTGATTGTGCACCATGCACCGCACCAGTCTGGTGTCCAAAATTTCAGATAGGAGTTGACAGTCTGTTGGACCTGCTTCATCTTATCAAGTCCGTACATGTGGAACAGGTGAACTGCATAAGGTGTTGTATAGAATATCGTACAGCCAGGTCCAAATTCTCCATAATTGGTTGAACGCATTGTGCTGGATTCCTTCCTATTGCCGGAATGGAAGAAACCGGGATTGCCTCTGTACTCGTAATTCTGGGTAGACAATAGCCAGTCTAGGCCCTTCTTGACGTTCTTGTCATTAGCACTGTAGCCAAGGAGTCCGAGATTCCAGAGATTGTTTGCCGTGTGGACAGAGATTTGATCCCAGCTTCCATCCGCCAACTGAGTTGAGATCAATTCCTTGTGTATCCTCTTCCTCAGTTCTGTGTCGGCTCCAGTTTCCTCATCGAATATCGCTCTCCTCAGATGGATACCCACAGGTGTATCTAGATCTGCGACGAAATCCATCGGGTCAAATCTAAACTGAATTGATGAGCTACTCATTCTTCACCACTAGCTGGGGGATTGCGGAAGACTCGCATAATCCTTTCGCTATCAGACAATCGTTCTTTCAATTCTTCCTCAAGGCGCAATCAGTTATATCAGGAAGTCAAGAATCGAATCTCATGTGATTATTGATACACGCCCAACAATCTCAGCACTCAACGTGAAGATGAGGCGGAACTCATAATCAGAAGCAGACTCAAGACCAGCAAAATAGAAGATGTCTCCTGCATCCAGTCTACCAATCTGCCCGTTGTCTCCAAAGAAGATATATGTGTTATTGGCTCCAACCACAAATCCGTTCCGGAGTTCGGTAATCGGGATGACGACAGAATCTTCCTTCAGCAGTGAGACACTGAATTGGTTGGTGTTCTCGTGTTCAAGCTCGTGATATCCAGTTACGTTCGCAACTTCAATGGACCAAACATCAGTGTCGATTTCTTGGGCGTCATGGAAGCCGACCCTAATGGTCATGTGGCCATTTGTTGTTCCCACGGTGAGTACGTAAATGAGGAAGGCGAATAGTCCGATAAGAAGCAAAGCCACGACAACTACTGCCAGAATCTGTTCTCTTCTTTCCATTGTGCTACCAAATCTAATCGTGTATATTTCTGTTTTTCGAGCTATCTTCAACCATTACTGACGAACGACTTGGATTTCACCTTCGATATCCAGAACGAAACCGTTTTATTCTCTGCTCAGAGATTCTCTCCTGAGGGATATGACAACCAGAATCAGAGTTAAGAACGCTGAGACAGGGGCATCTGTGGACATGGACTTGGAACAGGACAATACCGTTGAGGAAATCATAGAGAGCGCTGCATCCTATTGGGAAAAGCCTCCAGGTGCCTATGTAATCAGAAAAGGAAAGCAAGTCCTCAGAGGCCAAGCGACCATTTCAGATTCAGGGAAAATACAAGATGATGTACTCGAATTGATCCCGGACCCCGAGGGCGGCCATTAGCCAAGGGTGATCCCATGCCCCTCCCCATGGACGTTCTTCGCGACAGAGTGCGCAATGAGATCCAGATGTGCCAGCGTCAACTACACCACCAGATAGTGGTCTCAGATCCAGATTACAAAGAATTCCCTGTCGAGGTCAGCCTTACTCTCACCAAAACCCCTGGCCCAATACTCTTCGATGGAAACATATCCCACCTTTTCAACCACAAGCTGAAGATGATTATTACAGAAGACTATCCCTACGAGAAACCCATCGTCAAATGGCAGACCGAGATTTTCCACCCCAACATAATGCTCCCGGATGACGGCGGATACGTCTGCACCAAGCTCCTGGACGACTGGGACTTCTCTTCGAATCTTCTGATGTTCATCAAAGGTCTGGAATCTCTCCTCATCAACCCCAATCCAAACAACCCGTACGGAAGCGATTCCTGCACCAGGGCTGCTGAGTACTTCAACACTCACGGCTACAAGCCGCCTGTTGTCGTCAAGAAGAGAGATCCTCCAAAGATTGTGAGGTAATGCAATGAGCTCGCCCAAGGTCGTCAGTGAAACGAAGAAGGAGATAGACGAGAAGGCTCCACCGTCAATCACCAACGTTCGACAGCATTACTGGCTGACGAAGGGAAGCAAGAAGCTGTACAGGAAGACCGTTCTGAAGTCTGGTGTGTTCCCTGTCTACATATCGAAGAGAGCGGAGGAGAAGATAAGGAATCATGCATTGAAGTACGGCGATGATGGTATGGAGGTGATGGGTTTCCTTCTTGGGGAGGTCTTCGAGCACCAGGGGATGAGGTACGCGGTCGTCAGGGACGTTGCCACCACAGGTCTGGACGCCTCGGAGGTTTCGGTCAGGTTCGACAAAGACAAAATGGAAGAGCTCTTCAGTCAGATGGATGGCTCGGGTTTTGACTACCTCATAGTAGGTTGGTACCATTCTCACCCTGGCCATTCTTGTTTCATGTCCCGCACGGATATGAAAACGCAGAAAGCGATGTTCACAGAGGATTACCACTCAGCCATAGTGATCGACCCGTTGAGCATGGAGATTGAAGCGTACGGGATGGATGGAGAAGATTACAAGCCAGTTCCTTTTGCAGTCTTCTGGGAAGAATTCGAAGACCCCTATGGGAAAAAGACAAAGAAGAAGAAACTTAAGAGATCAAACCCAGATTGAGTGACGGGATCTCATCTTCTTATCATCCTGCCCCATTCTGACCATCAGTTCTGCTATGATCCCGTCCAAGAGTATCATTGCCGCATCCTCAAAGAGAGTGCCTAGCGGTGCCAGTTTCTTGGATTTCTCGCTCATCTCTGTCTTGAGAGGAAACACTATGTTCCCGGCATGGGCGAGCTTCGAGGTGCTCTTGCCTGTTATCACCACAACGTCGGCACCGACCCTTCTGCAGATGTTGGCCGTTTGGATGGCGGACATGGTTTCTCCGGTGCTGGAGACTACCAGGACAAGGCTCTTGTCGTCCACTATGGGCGTGGCTATATCGCCAATGAAATAGACCGTGAGACCAAGCTGAACAAGCCTTATGGCAAATGCTTTGGCGGTGAGGCCAGATCTTCCCACTCCATACACGAATATCTTTTCCGCTTTGAGCAAGAGATTGATGACCTCTTCTACCTGGTCTTTGTGGTCCTGGGTGAGGGCTTTCTCAATTTCTTTCAGAATGTATTTCGATGACTCCTCAAAGATGGTCATTTCTTACCCTCCTTCTTCTCCTTGCCCGTCTTGCCCACCTTTCTTGACAGGACCCTTTCCAATATGACCTTCATGTACATCGCATCATGCTCAAGCAAGGGTGAACTAGATATCACAGTTATGTCAAGGTTGTCGTCCAGGATGCATTCGGCTAGTGGTTCGAACTTCAGATCACCCCTTTTAATCGGAGTATACCTCAATTCATTCCCCCCTTCATGCTCCACACCAGAGAAGTGCGTATGGAAGTGCTTTTTGACCAGGGGCTTCGTGGCATCTATGATCTTCTGAAAATCCTCCTTCTTCCTCAAGGAACCATTTCCCCTTGAATGGATGTGAGAGAAATTGAGTACCGGCACCACTCCCTTGGCCTTCTCGCAGACCTTGAGGACCTCTTTGAGGTCTCCAAAGACCTCCTGTCTCCCGCTCGTTTCAATTCCCATCTTGACCTTGAGTTTCCTTTTCCTGATCCAACCCTGGAGCTCGGTCAGGTTCTTAACGACACGGTTCATGGTCTGTCTTGGTGTGAGTTCTCCGTATAATCCCACGTGAGTGACCACCGTTCCAGCTCCCATCTGGTGGGCCATCAGAGCACCCCACTTCAGGCTGTCCATGCTCCTCAGGGTAAGGTCACCGTCCCCTGCCAGGTCCATGTAGTATGGTGTGTGGAGTGTCAGTTCGATGTCAAGCTCCCTTGCCAAATCTCCAAGGGCGTCAAGTTCGATGTAATCCTTGGCGAGGCCTGAAGTTAGGGAGTAGAGCACATCACCCTTCATTATCTTTGCATCCAGGCTCGTGACGGCCTCCTCCTTCGTTCCTGTCCTTCTGGATATCTCTACTATGAGTTCGCCCTCTATTTCCTTGGGAGTGAGGCCAACCTCCTCATCCTTGGCATATCTTTCGCCGAGGTTCACTCTGACCAGCTGTACCTCCATCGCCGTGAGGCCCAAGGCATGTACGTCCTCAATACCGTCCTTAAGAGTGCGACCCTTGCAAGAAAGAGGAATACCAGAAGGGCCGAAACGAATCATATTGTGTTCTCCCCACCAAATGAATATTTGACCCTTTATATTAATTGCCTGACATATAAGTATCTTTCGATGTTGTCATTTTCTGACGTGCAGCCATATCCCCATCCAGAACCCAAAAGGTTTATAACACGAGCCTTCATTATATCGCGCTCAGAGGATTTCCTTATGGGAAAGCTGAAGAAGAGTAATGAAAGCCTCGTCAGACTGATAGAGGAACTGAAGATACTGTCCTATGAGAAGAAAGCCCGAATCTGGAAGGACGTAGCAAAGAGATTGTCAAAACCCTCCAGGAACTGGGCGGAAGTGAACGTCAGCAGGATTGCCAGACACGCCAAGAAGAAGGAGACCATACTCGTTCCGGGGAAGTTGCTCGGTGCGGGGAACATCGACATTCCGTTGACTGTGGCAGCTTTTCGCTCCTCTGACTCTGCAAAGAAGAAGATAGAGAAGGCTGGCGGAAAGGCCATTACCATTCAAGAACTGATGCAGGCCAACCCCAAGGGAAGTAACATCAGGATTATGGGCTGAAGCAAATGGTTGTGATTGATGCAACAGGTCACATTGTGGGTCGTCTGTCCAGTTTCGTTGCAAAGCGATTGCTGAACGGGGAAGAGATCCATATCGTGAATGCGGAGAAGGCAATCATCACAGGTGACAGTGACCGCATCTACAAGGAATACAAAGAGATGAGGGACATAGGTAGTCAGAGAAAGGGCCCCTTCTACCCGAGGATGCCGGACAGGATACTGAAGAGGACGATCCGGGGGATGATCCCATATCAGAAGCCCAGGGGGAGAAAGGCTTTCAAGAGACTTAGGGTCTACATAGGCGTTCCTGACGAACTGGAGAAGGAAGAGTTCGAACGGATCGAGAAGGCGTGCCAGATCACTACTCCATATCACATGCAGCTCTCTGAGCTGAGCAAGATGCTGGGAGCCAAGTTCTAGGTGGTTAGATTGGTCAAAGCCGTAAACACGAGCGGAAATAGGAAGAGTGCCATCGCAAGAGCGACCGTCAAGAAGGGGGCGGGAAAGGTCAGGATAAACAAGAGACCGCTGGAACTGCATGACCCAATGCTTGCCAGGTTGAAGATCTCCGAACCTCTTGCCCTCGCGGACAAATCGCTGGTGGACAAGGTGGATATCGATGTCATCGTCGCAGGCGGAGGTGTGATGGGCCAGGCGGACGCGTGCAGGACGGCAATTGCACGGGGGCTGGTAGAGTATCTCAAGACCAA
>CP070767.1:376328-380148 GCA_020345725.1 Methanobacteriota archaeon
CGAGACAACACTGCTGACGAAACTGACATTGGCTGGTTTGTTGTAGAGTTTGAGCATGAGAAGCCGGCCATAGTTGTTGGGCCAGAACACAGCACTGGCAATGTCCAGATAACAGCAAGCATATACCATGTGAGACCCGACGGAACAGATCCGCAAGAGATCGTTACTTCGCCCATAACAACTATCGATAGCAGGACCCCCAGTCCTTTGGTCATGAGCATTGGTTCTGGACCTCAACTCAATTTCACAGACACTGATCCTCGGCTTCTGAGGCTGGGAATCGTCGTTGTCGATATAGTTGGTGGAGAGAGGTTTTCTCTGGCATACGGTATTGGCAATCGGTCCACAAATCTGGAAACACCTGCGAATTCCACGAACATCTTCTATCTTCACGATGACGATGTACCGGGAGTGATTCCGGCTGGCAAATGGATGAACGGCACCTTGGGAGCAAATACAGAGAGGAATATCTTCGATAGTCCGGGACAAAGCGCATATTGGTATCACATGCTTTGGTCACCACCGTACGTTAGCATAACCAGCCCTGCACAAGACCAGCACGTCACAGGAGTCGTGGATGTACTCTATGCAATGAATCCCCCAGTAGTCAGTGTGCTCTTCGAATACCACAACGGTGTCACCTGGACATCCTTGGGATATGATCTGGATTTGGATGGTACATTCCAATGGGACAGTTGCAGTGCAGTCGAAGGTGTGGTGACTCTGAGAGCTACAGCAACAGACCCGCTCGGCTATACAGGGGAAGACATCGTGACAGGAATTGAGATTGACTGCACGCCTCCCTCCATCCAGATTCTGCAACCCACAGACCATTCCATAATTCAGGGTAATGTATCGATTTCATACATCGCAGATGCCGATGCAGTCCGAGTTGTGTTAAGATATGATGATGGAGTCCCTCACACGCTAACCACGGATACACCCCCCGATGGGACTGCTATTTGGAACGTAGATGGGCAAACCCACTCAGGAACCATTCTGAGAGCGATAGCAACTGATGAGGTTGGTCTAACCTCGCAGACTGAAGTGGTGGGGCTGTCGACACCTGGACCGATAATACCTGTCAACATCCCGCCAATAATATCTGGTGTACCAGACATCATTGTCCACTACGACTACTCCTACAACTTCGACCTAACGCCTTACATCAGCGATGAGGACAACTCCTCGGACGAACTCACTGTGACGACATCTGACATCGCCCACATCTGGGAAAGCCCTGCAAACAACCTCGGAATTGTGATGAACTATCCTCAGTCAATGCTTGGACAGACAGTCAGAGTGACCATATGGGTCACAGATCAGATAGACACAGACTACCAGGTAATCAATGTAACCGTTTCGGACGACTATGCACCGGAGAAGCTCAGACCACTTCCTGATGTCTCCTTCGATGAGGACGAGACCAAGCTGAACGTTTTCTACACCAACTTGGACTACTACTTCCTTGATGTTGACGGCGACAATCTCTACTACACTTCTGGGAACGCTTCTGTTAGAATCAGGATAAATCCGAACAATACAGTCGACATGTGGGCATTGCCGGACTGGTTTGGATATGAAATCATAACCATAAGAGCAACAGACCCTACGGGCGCCTTGGTGGAAGATGTTGTCATTGTGCAAGTGAACCCAGTGAATGACGCTCCAGTCATTGAGGAGATACCTGAGATCCACCTCCAGGGCAGTGAGATCCGGACTGTTGACCTATCTGATTACATATATGACATAGACTCGCCAACCGAGTCGTTGTCAATAACAGTGGAGAGCGACTACATAACAACAAGTGGACTCAATCTCACACTTCAATTCCCGAACCGAATCCGGGAAGAGTATCTTCAGATCACCGTGAGCGATGGTGTGGATTCAACCATAGGAATGGTGAAGATCGTTGTCCATTTGGGTCAGGGTGACTGTCTACTACTCTGGTTGATCATATTGGCAACTCTGATAAATGTCTTTGTATGGGGAATATTCATCGTCAATCAGCCTCGGATCTATGCTGGGTTCCTCCTGAAAGAGAATGGTTCACTAGTCAAGGAGATGTCATTGACTCGCAAACACACGGTACCATACGGAATCATACGTGAGAGAATCAAAGCGATTGGAATCGAACAGAAGGACAGAATGGATTTGGATAGGTACAGATTATCTCTCGTTCGCGGGGAAAGACTTCAGCTTGCCATTGTTTCCAGCCCACACTTTTCCAAGCATGCAATTGTGAAGATGGAAGGATCTCTGCAAAGCCTCGATACAGATGAATTCGATCGGATTCTCGCCGATGGAGATGAAGAGAAGATCGATGAACACTTGGTTGACTTCGAAAAGACATTCAAGAGATTGAGTAAGGGCACCTGAGAGTGTGCATCTCCAGAGGACTGGTATCTGGTAGAAAAGCTGGTGATACCTGGGTTCTTTTCATATACTTCTATGATGATTTCGAACTGGATACTCAATATCCTGTCATTCCCGGCCAAAGAAAGCGGAATCACTTAGTCCTTTCAAGCTTAAGGAGGGGGGATAATCGTGACTCCATCACGCGAAGCTGGATTCCAGGCATCGTGCCGCATGCGACAGGCTCCTCCCTCCCCCGATTTTTGTACACACTAAGATGCTAATTTCCCCATTCGGGAAGAACGAGAAGTAGCGCCGGCGACCGGATTTGAACCGGTGACCGTCCGGTTTCTGCAGAGGCTTTAACAGCCGGATGCTCCACCAGACTGAGCTACGCCGGCTCTTCCAGAAGTCCAATGCAAGAACTGTTGAAAAACCTTTTGTCACAAGGATGCGCGCAGTTCCTTGACCGTTGAGGTCGTAGAATCCAATATCTTCTTGAGATGATCCAAGAACTCCTGCAGTTTCTCGGTTGTCATTGCACCGTCTGGGGATGGTCTTATCAGACCTTCCTGTTCAAGGATTCTCAACGAATATCGGACTTTGTGTTGTGGATATTTGAGAAGTTCGGAAAGTCGTATGATCCCTATGGGTTGATTTTCCATTATTGCCTTGAGCATATGAACGTGCCTTTGAAGCAGCCCTACCTCATCCTCCAACTTGCTCGTGATTGAACTCTTCCCTCGCGTGTTCATTCGGCTCCCTCTACGAACGTTGTCATGGCACGTGATAACACATGCAATATATAATATTGAGCCTAGCCTTCCCGTGCCCACCAAGCCATCTTTGTATTGCATGAAACGCCATAGCCATCCTCTGAAACAGCAATGATTCCGGTAGGCATTTCTTTTTCGAAGAATTTGAGAGACGAGTCGCATGCATCCTGAGGGTGCAGACCCTCTGCGATACGGTCATAGACCCATTTGGACAGAACAATCCTCACTATTTCCTCACCGACACCTGTTGCAGACACAGCTCCTTTCTCGGCAGCATATAGGCCCGCACCAATCACGGGTGTATCTCCAATCCGTCCGTTCAGCATGAATGTGGTTCCTCCGGTGGAATTGGTTGTGGCGAACCTCCCCTTTGAGTCCATTGCAGCAACTCCGACAGTGTCTACGGGCTCGTAATCCTCCCATTTCTTCGCCCAATCTGGCAGATCTCTCTTCTTCAATCTCTCCTTCACCTTCTCCCAGGCCTTAGTTGCCCTCTCGGTTCTAGGATTGAAATGTTGGAAACCTCTACTCTTGGCAAATTCGTTCGCACCTTCACCTGCAATCAGAATATGAGGTGTCTCCATGACTTCCCTCGCCACCTTGATTGGATTCTTGACATTCTCCAAGGCTGCTACACAACCGCAGTTTCTCTCCGAATCCATTAGAGAAGCATCCATCTGTATCTTACC
>CP070767.1:380248-394451 GCA_020345725.1 Methanobacteriota archaeon
ATTTCAAGGGTGAGTTCGAAACTGCCAGGAAGGGGGAGGTGCCAGTCATCGGAAGCGTCTTTGGTAAGGATGCCGGAGAGTACGCTGATCTGGCAGGCAAGATGGAAGAGTACGGTGCGTCCGCGGTTGAACTGAACCTGAGCTGCCCTCACGCTGAAGGGTTGGGGCATGAGATCGGAGCAGACCCGAACAACGTCGAGAGTATTACCCAGGAAGTCAAGGGTTCTGTCAGCATCCCAATCTTTCCCAAGCTCACTCCCAATGTCAAGGATATTGTAGCACTCGCAGATGCTGCGTCGAAGGGAGGCGCAGATGCCGTGGTGGCGATCAACTCGGTCAGAGCAATGGCGATATCGCCAGACGCAAAGATGCCGATCCTGGCCAACAAGATAGGAGGTTTGAGCGGGACAGCAATAAGACCCATCGGCGTGAGATGTGTCTACGAGATATGGAAGGAGGTCTCAATCCCCGTGATTGGAGTGGGAGGAATATCCTCAGGCATGGACGCCTTGCAGTACCTAATGGCAGGTGCTTCCGCGGTTCAGATAGGCAGCGGAGTTTGGATCGGAGGACCTGGCGTCTTCTCCAATGTCTGCAAGGAGATAGAAGAATTCCTTGAAAGGAACGGCCACAAATCTGTCAAGGAAGTGATAGGGGCTGCTCATTCGTGTTAGTCCGAGAGATTGAGAGCATCGTTGTAGAATCGCACCACACAAAGAGCTTCTATTTCAAGGGTGGATTCCATGCTGATCCCGGCCAATTCGTTATGATCTGGATACCCGGCGTGGACGAGATCCCTATGGGGCTATCCATGATAGGGGAAACCATGGGCATAACCGTCCATAGGGTCGGTGATGCCACAGAGAAGATGCACGCTCTCGAAGAGGGGGAGAAGATTGGAATCAGAGGGCCTTACGGAAAGGGCTTCGATATTCTTGGTCACAACATAATGGTGATAGGAGGAGGGACTGGAATAGCATCTCTCATGGCAGCGGTTGAGGTCGCGGTCGAACAAGATCGAGATGTTCTGGTCGCAATCGGAGCACTCACCAGAGAGGAGTTGCTCTTCACTGAGCGGGTAGAGAAAGTGGGTGCCAAGTTGGAGATAGCCACAGATGATGGCTCAAAAGGGTTTGAAGGGTTTGTTTCCAATCTGGCTGGAGAATTGTTGTCAAAAGGGAATTACGATCAGATTCTTACGTGCGGACCGGAAGCGATGATGATGAAGGTCATTGAGCATGGCAAAAAGTTCGGAGTCAGAACACAGGTCTCCCTGGAACGTTTCATGCGCTGCGGTATGGGAGTGTGCGGTTCTTGCGCCTTTGACGGGCTGAGGATATGCAGAGATGGACCGGTTTTCGATTCGGAGGAGGTTTACGGCAAGGAGGACTTCGACACGTACAGAAGAGATCCTTCTGGCAAGCGGATTCCTTTGCTGCCATCTGATTGAAACAGAGAAAGAGCGAAGAAACTGGATAGGAATAGAAAGGTGATATGATATGGATGAGGAATTTGACAAGCTAGTGGATGAGTTCGTTAAGTGGCTGATTGAGATGAATCCTATCGTGGGTACGATTCTGGGGCTTCACGAGTACGACCATCTTCTTCCAGACGCGAGCAGGGAGGCGTACCTGAAGGAAACTGAGGAGGAGAAGGAGTTCTTGAGGAGGTTGGAGGAGTTGGATCCCGGGGAGTTGAGCTTTCAGAAAAGGATTGAACTGGATGCACTGATTGGCATTGGTCATCAGGCGATCTTTGGTGCTGAGGAATACAGACAATGGGAATCACGTCCAGTTGCGGTGGACGCACTGGGAGGAAGCATACTCCGGCTCTTCACAATGGATTTCGCACCACTCAAGGATAGGCTTCTGAACATCACTTCAAGAATAGAGAAAGCTCCCAAGTTCTTGGAGGAAAGCAAGACCAGGATAGTCAAACCAGTGAAGCTGTGGGTGGAGACTGAAATCCAGACATCCAAAGGGTTCCCAGTATTCTTGGACGAGATCTTCAAGACCGCAAAGGACGTCCTGAGCGAATCAGAACTCGAGAGACTTGGACAGGCTATTGAGAAGACAAAGGAATCGCTTTTGGATTACGAGAAATGGATGGAGGAGGAGCTACTTCCAAACTCTGAGGAAGAATACAGGATGGGGAAGGAGCTACTGGACAAGTCGATCGAGCTGAAGCGTCTCGGCCTCACAACTGACGAAATTCGGGCCTTGGGTGAGAAGTATCTCAATCGATTCCGCAAGCAACTGGAAGAACTGGCGGAAATAATCAAACCAGGAGCATCAGTGGATGAGGTGAGAGAACATGTAAGGTCCAACCACCCTGAGAGCTTCGACCAAGTCATGGAGGAATATAGGGATTCGATAAAGGAATCCAGGAGATTCATTGAGGAGAACGGTCTGATCGACATTCCCCCCGGAGAGGAATTGAAGGTGGTGGAAACTCCTGAGTATCTCAGAAACACTATCCCTTTTGCCGCATATCTTTCTCCCACGAGATTCGATGAGAAGAAGACCGGGATATATATCGTTACGCCAATTGGAGACAATCCCAACCTCATGAAGGAGCACTCCTATGCTTCAATCATGAACACTACGGTCCATGAAGGCTATCCAGGCCATCATCTTCAGCTCACCCTGTCCAGAATGAATCCTTCGATAGTTCCCTCCATAATAGGCATGTCGATGGGCGCAACGGACACGGTGGAAGGCTGGGCCCACTACTGTGAGGAATGGATGAAGGAGAAGGGTTTTGATGACACGCCTGAAGCGAGATTCCTACAGACGATCGATCTGATATGGAGGGCGGTGAGGATAATCGTGGATGTGGACCTTCATTCCAAGAAGATGGACTTCAATCAGGCAGTGGAGTTCCTTCTGGAAAATGTGGGAATGGAAAGACCGTCGGCCGAGACCGAAGTTAGGAGATACACCATGTATCCCGCCTACCAACTCTGTTATCTGATCGGCAGGCACTTAATCATGGAACTCAGAGATTATGTGAAGCAAAGAATGGGGGACAAATACGACGAAGAATTCTTCCACAACACGTTCTTATCGGCCGGAAGTATTCCCGTTTTCTTGATACGCCAGATATTCGACCACGAACTAGAGGCCATGGGCTTCCCACCACAAGGTTAATATTTCATGATAGGAGAGCGCAGACGTTAGAGGTGATGAAGGTTGAAGACGCTAGAAGCCCTGATAGAGAAAGCCTTGGAATTGAAGGAAAAGGGCTTGTCAGAAAAGGAAATCGGTGATGAGCTTCACTTGTCCTTGAACACTGTCACATGGTTGCTTGTCAAGGGTCTGAAGGGCGGTGCGCCACCACCGGACGTGAAGATAGGGTGGCGTTCGGTAGGTGTATATGCAAACAGGATTGGTTTTGTATCTGCTACGATGGCTGACATCGTCCTGGAAGAGATGGAGAAGACCGGAGAGGATTTTGACTCGGTTTGCGGAATAGCGATAAACGGAATCCCGTATGCCACTTTTGTTTCGGAGGAACTTGGAAAGGAGCTGGTGATATACCGACCCAGCGAGGCCAGGCACAGAGGAGGTGGCGCGTTCAGTTCCAACTATGCAGGAGTGGAAGGGAAGAAGGTCGTGATCGTTGATGATGTACTCAGCTCGGGAGACACGATAAAGGGAGCCATAGCTGACATAACGGAGAGCAGGGGTTCGACACTGCTGGCCGTGGTGATGGTTAACAAGACCGAGCACGATGAGATCGACGGTGTTCGACTGAGGGCGATGGTCCGGGCTCGAGCGATCGCGTGAGAGAATGCACTGGTTTGACGAGTTGTTCCCTCGAATAGAGAGTTTTCTAGGAGATAGGAGCGATATTGTCATCTCGGCTGGTCTGTCCGTTTCTGGGTTGCAGCATGTCGGCCGCCTTAGGGGAGAGGTCATACTTGCGAATGCCATTGCAGAGGGATTGAGGAAGAAGGGAAAGGATGTTAAGCAGATCCTCATTCTCTACACCCAGGATTCTTGGAAAGGAAAGGAAGGGCAGCTCAGCCAGTTCGATGGAGAGAGTGGAAAGGAATACATCGGTAGAAGGTTGATAGACGTTCCGGACCCGAAAGGTTGCCATGATAGCTGGGTTGACCACTACTGGCGGGACTTCGGAGATGTTCTGGATGACTTCGCGAGGGACGTGAAGGTTACGTCCACAACTGATGTCTACAAACTGGACGATATGAAGAAGAATGTCCTGGAATTATTAGGAAAAGCAGATGAGATCAGAGAGATGGTGAACAAATACAGGGGCAGGCTGAAGTACCCCGAGGGATGGATTCCATTCGAACCAATGTGTAAGGAATGTGGGAAGATTGGAAGCGCCGAGACGTTGTCTATTTCTGAGGATGGACAGGTGAGCTACAAATGCTCCTGCGGGGACGAAGGCGTATCCAGCATGGAAGAAGGGAAGCTCAATTGGAGGTTGGAATGGCCGTCCTTGTGGAAGGTTCTCTCCGTTGACATCGAACCTTTCGGAAAGGACCATGCGACGCCTGGAGGATCGAGAGACAGCTGCAAAGACCTTGCCAAGAATATCATTAACCTCATTCCACCTTTCGGAATACCGTACGAATGGGTGGGGATGTCGAGTGAAGGAACTGACCTTGGCGATATGAGCAGCTCGGATTTCAAAGGATTCACTCCAAGGGAATGGCTGGAACTGGGGGAATCCCAAGCTTTGAGATTCATCTATCTTCAGGCTAATCCTTCAAAGAGAATCGTACTGGACCTGGCCAAGATGGACATCTACCACGATCATTTGGATTCTGGATACAAGAGCTACTGGCAGGATGAGAAGGGGGAGGAGGACGAGCTGAGAACCAGAACATATGAGATATCCGCTGTCGAGCACATTGCTAGAGAAGGCATGTTCATCCTTCCATACAGAGAGGCTTCGTTGCTCACCCAGATATCACCGGCAGAAGACAAAATGCATTGGGTTGTCTCAAGATTGACGGACACCGGCATATTGACGAAGGAGCTTTCAGGGGATGAAGAACAGTATATGTCAGAAAGGATCGATCTGGCCAATACCTGGATCGAGAAACATGCACCCGCCAACTATCAAGTGACGCTGTTGGAGGAGCTGCCTTCTGACGTAAAAGGGGAATTGACAAAGGAGGATATGAGTTCACTGACTGTATTCCGAGAAAGGCTGGAAGGAACTGATTGGAATGAGGATGCACTGAAGGGGACCATGATGCAAATGACGAAGGAGGAGGATTTTCCTGTGAAGACAAAGAGGTTCTTTCGTAATCTGTATCTCGTACTACTTGGAAAGGAGCAGGGCCCAAGAGCTGCACCATTCCTTTCAATACTACAGAAAGACTTCGTTCTTGGTAGACTGGATGAAGCTACTCAGAGCTAACACCAGCAAAGGATAAATAGAGACTTCTGAATCTCTACATCTACAAAATCGACGTAGTAGCCCCGTGGTGTAGAGGTAGCATCAGAGACTCTGGATCTCTTGGCGCCGGTTCAAATCCGGCCGGGGCTATCCACCCTGACATCACCCAAATGCTTATTATCGTGGCATTCACTAAACGTGAGCTATCATAGGTGAAGCGCAGTGGTTTCATTGGAAACTCCATCAAAGGATTTCATCCGTCAAATCATAGACGAGGACAACAGAACAGGGAAGTACGACGGTAGGGTTCACACCCGCTTTCCTCCTGAGCCGAACGGCTTTCTACACATCGGCCACGCCAAGTCCATCTGCCTCAATTTCGGTATAGCTGAGGAATATGGAGGCAAGTGCAATCTGCGTTTTGATGACACCAACCCCCTGAAAGAGGAGGACGTGTACGTAAAGTCCATGATCGAGGACATCAAATGGCTGGGATTCGCCTGGGAGGACAGGCTCTATTTCGGCTCGGACTACTTCGATCAAATGTATGACTACGCTGTCCAACTGACCAAGGATGGAAAAGCGTACGTGGACGAGATGTCAGCAGAGGAGATCAGGGAATACCGAGGTTCTGTAACCCGACCTGGGAAAGAAAGCCGATATCGGGATCGGCCAGTGGAAGAGAGCCTTGACCTCTTTGAGAGAATGAGGGCTGGTGAGTTCGCGGACGGTCAAATGGTTCTCAGGGCCAAAATCGACATGTCGCACCCCAACATGAACATGAGAGACCCCGTCATCTACAGGATACTGCATGCGTCACATCACAATACTGGCGACAAATGGTGCGTATACCCAATGTACGATTGGGCCCACGGTTTGGAGGACTCCATAGAACGCATTACTCATTCGATATGCACTCTTGAGTTCGAGGACCACCGCCCCCTGTATGACTGGTTCCTGGAACAACTAGGAGTGTATCGTCCCATACAGATTGAGTTCGCACGTCTCAACCTCACCTACACGGTAATGAGCAAGAGGAAGTTGCTTGAGCTAGTAGAAGATGGACATGTGAACGGATGGGACGACCCACGTTTGCCCACAATCAGCGGTATGCGTAGGCGTGGTTACTCTCCATCTGCAATACGAACCTTCTGTAGTCGCATAGGAGTTGCCAAGGTTCACAGCATTGTGGACTTCGAGTTCCTGGAGCACTGTCTCAGAGATAACCTCAACAAGACCTCCCCAAGATTCATGGGCGTGCTGAACCCCTTGAGAGTTGTACTTGAGAACTACCCAGAAGACAAGGTTGAGGAGTTCGAGGCAATCAACAACCCAGAGGATGAGAGTGCCGGAACGCGTAATGTTCCCTTCTCCCGGGTGCTCTACATAGAGCGGGACGACTTCATGGAAGACCCGCCAAAGAAGTTCTACAGATTGGCACCTGGCAGGGAGGTAAGATTCAGGTATGCCTACCTCGTCACATGCAAAGAGGCTGTGAAGGAGAATGGCGAAGTTGTCGAACTTAGATGCACAATCGATCCTGAAACTCGTGGCGGGAATGCGCCCGATGGGCGCAAGGTGAAGTCCACGTTACATTGGGTATCGGAACCACATGCCCTTGATGCCAAGGTTCACCTGTATGATAGACTGTTCACTGTGCCGGATCCACTCGGACAAAAGGAAGCTGATTTCAAGGATCTTATCAATCCAGATTCTCTCAAGGTCCTCACTTCATGCAAGGTTGAGCCAGCAGTTAGGAATCTGAAAGCCCTTGACAGGTTTCAATTCGAACGCCTGGGCTACTTCTGCGTAGATCCAGACACAACCGAGGAAGATCTAGTCCTAAATCGAACAGTGGAACTTAGAGATCCTTGGGCCAAAATCCGGAAACAACAACGGAAGGAATAAAGAATAGTTTTTTGTGGGTGACTGCTCTTTCGAAGTCTGAATTCACAGCCCCGTGGTGTAGAGGCAGCATCAGAGACTTTGGATCTCTTGGCGCCGGTTCAAATCCGGCCGGGGCTATTCTTTCAGGGTGAGCAACTCTTAATATTCCGATTACTATTACCGATTCGCCCGGAGGGGAGGTAATGATATCAAGAGAGAAGGTCCTTGAGGCATTGGAGAGATATGATCTTGAAAAGGCGAAGATCGGTGTTTTGGCGTCCCACTCAGCACTGGACGTATGCGACGGAGCGGTCGATGAGGGTTTTGAGACACTAGCGATATGCGAGAAGGGGAGAGAGGAACCCTACACCAGATATTTCAAGGCAGAGAGGTCGCCGGATGGAAAGCTGATAAGAGGCATGGTTGACCAGACGATTGTGTTCGACAAGTTCAATGAGATACTACTTCCCGAGAGTCAGGATCGCATAATCAAGGAGAATGCAATCTTCGTCCCGCACAGGTCGCTGGTTGCTTACGCTGGCATCGATGGTGTTGAGAACGATTTTGCCGTACCACTGGTTGGCAGCAGGAACATGTTGAGGTCGGAGGAGAGGGGAGAGGAACGCGACTATTACTGGATGTTGGAAAAGATGGATCTGCCGTTCCCGGAGAGAATTGAGAACCCAGAAGACATTGACTTCCTCGCCCTAGTGAAGCTGCCTCACAAAGTGAAGAGGCTGGAGAGAGGGTTCTTCACGGCTGCTAGTTTCAAGGAGTATGTGGAGAAGGTGGAGGAACTCCTGAGGCACGATGTAATCACAAAAGAGGATCTGGAGAGAGCGAGGATAGAGAAGTACATCATCGGACCGGTGTTCAACTTCGATTTCTTCTATTCACCCCTCACTAAGAATGGAGAGAAGCTCGAACTAGTGGGCATAGACTGGAGGTTCGAGACCTCCCTGGATGGTCATGTCAGGCTCCCTGCACCCCAGCAGATGACTCTGCTTGAAGCACAGGCCACGCCCGAGTACACGGTATGCGGACACAACAGCGCGACTCTGAGGGAATCGCTCCTGAGGAAGGTCTTCCCCCTTGCAGAGAAGTATGTGGAAGGTACCCAGGAATATTATCCGCCTGGTATGATAGGACCATTCACCCTCCAGACTTGTGTGGACAAGGACATGAACTTCTGGATCTATGACGTCTCGCCCAGGGTCGGTGGAGGAACTAATGTGCACCTGGCAGTGGGACATCCGTATGGGAATTCCATTTGGAGAACAAACATGAGTACAGGCAGAAGGGTGGCACTGGAGGTCAGGCGAGGCATAGAAACGGGTGAAATGGAGAAGATAGTCACCTAGTAGGTCGCACCACAGCGAGTACAGATTGCCCTTCCGTCCTCGCTCACCATGAGAGTGCCTCCGCAGGATTGACAGAACCTGGGTGCTTCTTCATCAGGTGATGGTTTTTCAGGTTCGTGCTCCGGCCAGTCCGATTTCGGTGGAGCTTCCTGATGGGGCCATGAGGTTGCTCCGGGTTGCGGTTGCTCTGAGGGTGGTGGTGCTGGTGAAGATGGAGGCGGTGCTGCGCCGGAAGGTGCATGCGAAGTATGTGGTGTTGGATGAGCGGTGTGAGGAGGAACATATGCCATCTGTCTGAACTGCTCCTCTTTGTAAGCTTCCGCATCAGTCCTCCGGACCACGGTGTTAGCTATTCTATCTAGATACTTCTGTCGTGGATCACCCTCGGTGAACATGCCCACCAACCAATCGATTATAACCAGAAATGCCAGCTTTGAGATGTTCCTTATCAGAGATGAAGACAGGCTCAGGAATCCTTCGGTCCCCACGACCTCAAGACTCATGATCCTCTTCCCAGGACTTCCTGCTATCGTCATCTCGCAGATCACGAAGTAGAGAATTGCTATGGCCCACCAAAGCAGTCCCCATGATGCCCACCACCATGGACCCGCTCTGAACAGAAGGTTCAGGGCCCATACTATGATGGAGATGATCACTCCATCAATGATTATGGCGACAACCCTCCTTATCCAATGCTCCTGCAGGGCTTCATTGTGCCCAATAATGTCAAAACCCGTAACCATTCCCATCTCTCCTGAGCAGTATCTGAAAAACCTAATTCGGTTATCCGCCTTAAATATATTGGTAAAATCAAACTGACGAAATACAGCTATCTCTTCTTAGCCTTGGACAGACAGTCGGGAGGCGTCTCCTTGGTGACATAGACCGTCTTCCCTGCCTTCATTATCACCACTTCCTGGTTCTGTGCCTTCTCGGTGTCCACCTCCAGTATTATCGGATCATCCGTCCTGACCTTCCCGGCCTCCATTGCGTCCTCGTAAGAGTGGCTCAAATGAACCATCTTCCTGTCCGAGGGCTTGAGACCAATCTCAAGCAGAATGGGACACTCCTCTTCAGTGGTGGGGTAGTACAATATGTCAGGTATGTTGTCCACTGGAAGATCCAGATCAACATCGAAAGAATGTGCATAGGTTGCCCTTATCTTACCCTCTCTAAACTCGTATCTACCCTTGGCGTCCGTCTCAATCACACCGAGCACATGATGAGGCTTCAGGAATCTGAATTTCTTGTTCCTTATCTGAATCGCGGTGATAAAGTCCCTCAGATCTACAAACCCGTGGTCGTCCATATCCAAACCATACCTTTCCGGAAAATGACGCAGGACTCCTGCCATCGTCCTAGCCAGACTGTCCAACTCCTTGTCGCTCAACAAGAACTTGGCCTTGCCACCACAGGAGGGACAGAACTCCCCTCGAAAAAAGCCGTGCGACCTGCATTCCTTGAGCATTCCACGCCCTCGTCGACATAATGGTGAAAGCAACTATTAGTCTTTTGCCCACTGACCATTTGGATTTCGTTAGCTATTCACGGCTTTCGAGACTTTTCTGGCTCACTGACTGTAATCCTCTTGCTTCGAACCAAGCCCCAAGTTCCCTGTACTGAGACTTCTTCATTGCCTTTCTATGGAAATATACATATTCTGCGCCCGGGGTTTTCTCAATCGCTTCTTCCAACATCTTCTCCTTGTTTCTATCAAGGGCATATGATGGGTTTATGTGTCCATAGGACAACTTGCTCTGGAGTGCCACATCAGTGATTCTGGGAGCATAATGACCGCCACCAACTCCCACCGCAACAGGCTCTTCTTCGTGTTTGATTGCAAGGATTGCTTCCGCAATTGCCCTCCCCGCAGCTTCCTCCACCCAACAGCTCTCATCACTGCCGATTTCTATGTAGAATGCGGGGGTTTCGAGGTAGGGTCCATGATGAGTGGCTTCGAATGACACCTTGTAATCCAGTTTCTGGCTGGTGTCTTTCAGCATCCTCAGAGCACATGTAAATTGAAGTGGACAGGACGGTACCAGTGCCTCAGGCTTACCTCCGAGTTCTGCGGTGGAGAAGTTACCTGGTGTATGAACAGTTAGACTTCGCAAACCGGATTCACTTCTATGCCTTGATGCAAAGATCACGATCTCGGGTCTAATCCCAGTTGATTCGAAGAACTCCAAGTCGACATTGTCATGTTCAAGGTGTTCATCGTCGATTGTTGCCATGGTGAAATTCTCGTGGACTAGGATTGGGTTGCCCTGAAATTCTCCTTTCGTATCCCAATCAGCAAGATCGAGGAGGTTTCTGGAGATATTCAGACTGGCGGTGTCGTTCTTTGATATTACGATAAGCCACATCACAGCCTGATTTCATTCTGAGATAAAAAGGGTTTCAAGGAGTATCTATCCTAAGTGAGTCCTCAACACTTGCCCAACCCTGCTTCCTTCTCTATAGACGGTTATCCCTTTGCATCCGAGCTCATATGCCATCAAGAAGACTTTCCTAACATCCTCTTTCGTGGCATCGTTAGGGAAGTTCACTGTTTTGGAAACGGCGTTATCCACATACTTCTGGAACGCGGCCTGGACCCTGACATGCCATTCAGGTGAAATATCCCTAGCAGTCACAAACAGATTCCTAACGTCTCCTGGTATCTCTTCGAAATCCTGAATGCTACCCTTGCTGGCAACCTCTTCCATCAATTCCTCGGTGAATAAACCCCCTTCATTTGCTATCCTGACGAACTCGGAATTCGTTCTAACCAGCTTCTCTCCTCCCATGACTTCGTGAACATAACTCATGGAAAACAAAGGTTCTATCCCGCTGGAGCAGTCTGCAATGATGCTCAAGGACCCTGTTGGTGCAATTGTGGTGAGGGTGGCATTACGTAGTTCGGGCTCTCCCCTCTTCTCATACGCGCTACCCTTGAAATTGGGGAACGGTCCTCTCTCGCTGGCAATCCTTTGTGATTCCGACTTGGCCTTGTCCGAAATGAATCCAATCACATCCTCCGCCACATTAATGGCTTCCTCCGAGTCATAGCGAATGCCCATCATTATTAACATGTCTGCAAAGCCCATCACGCCCAAACCGATCTTCCTGTTGGCCTTGGAAATCTGCTCAATCACCTTCAATGGAAAGCTGTTTACGTCAATCACATTGTCCAGGAACCTGACCGAGCTTCTCACGACTCGCTCCAACTTGACATAATCTAAGACCCAACTCCCATTCTCCTTCTTGAGCATATTGGAGAGAACAATGGACCCAAGTGTGCATGATTCGTTCGCAAGCAACGGTTGCTCTCCGCAGGGATTGGTGCTTTCTATGTTCTCCAACTGAGGAAGAGGATTCCCTTCGTTTATCCTGTCCAAGAATACGATCCCTGGTTCACCATTACGCCATGCTGCATCCACAATCCTGTTGAAGACTTCGGACGCGTTAACCCTCTTTGCTACATCCCCAGTCCTCGGATTGATGAAACTGAACTCCTCATCCTTCTCCAACGCGTTCATGAACTCCTCTGTGATTCCGACCGAGAGATTGAAGTTCCGGAAGCTCCCCTCCAGTTCTTTCGCCTCGATGAACTCCAATATGTCCGGATGGTCCACCCTGAGGATTCCCATGTTGGCTCCTCTTCTGGTTCCCCCCTGTCTCACCGCTTCGGTAGCAGCATCAAAGACGGACATGAAGGACACGGGACCACTTGCCAGCCCCTTAGTCGTTTTAACGACATCTCCTCTTGGCCTCAGATTGGAGAATGAGAATCCTGTTCCACCTCCGCTCTTGTGTATGATGGCGGTGTTCTTTATCGCCTCGAAGATGCTCTCCATTGAATCGTCAATAGGCAGCACGAAGCAAGCGGACAATTGCTGCAACTCGCGACCAGCGTTCATGAGAGTTGGGGAGTTGGGAAGGAACTCCAGGTTCGCCATCAAGTCATGGAATGCCTTCTCCGTGGCAGCAACATCAGCGTTCTCATCATAGATTAAGTCAGCCGAGGCAACATTCCTGGCTACCCTCCAGAACATCTCATCCAAAGTTTCTACCACCCTGCCTTTCTCGTCCTTCCTGAGATACCTTCTCTTGAGCACTTCGATTGCGTTCTGGCTCAGAGATGGTTCAGCATCCGTCATATTCTTCCACAAACCTGGCAGATTTCAATTGGATGAGCGTATATTAATCCTTTTGTAAAGGAGCCCATTAGGACTGGCCAAATACACCAAAAACCTGAGAGAGAAACTATTTATTCCCAATCTGGAATGCTTCATCCGTGAAGAACCAAGAGGTAGCCAAGATCTTCTACGAGATTGCTGATTTTCTGGACATTCAGGGTGTTCAATTCAAACCCAACGCCTACCGAAGGGCGGCAAGGATTATCGAAGACCTTCAGGAGGACCTTGCCAACATAAAGAAGAGGGGGAAACTAACAGATATTCAGGGTATTGGTAAGAACCTGGCTGTGAAGATAGACGAGTATCTAGAGAGCGGAGAAATAGGATTACACAAGAGGCTCAGGAGCGAGGTACCACAAGGCCTCCTTGAAATCATTGCTGTTCCAGGAGTGGGTCCAAAGACAGCAGGTTACCTGTACAAAGAGAGGGGAATTTCGAGTCTGGAAGCGCTTGAGAAGGCGGCAAGAGAGAGACGCCTGAGACAGATGAAAGGATTCGGCCAGAAGACTGAAGAGAACGTTCTGAAAGGCATTGAGATGCTGAAGAGGATGAAGGGGAGAATCCTGTTGGGTGAAGCTCTGCCAATCGCGGAGGAAGTCATCGAGGAGATCAAATCCAAATGCAAGGTGGAGAGAATCAGCGTCGCTGGCTCGGTGCGAAGAATGAAGGAAACGATCGGGGACATAGACATTCTCGTGGTCTCCGAGGAGAAGAACAAGGTAATGGACATATTCTCAAATCTATCTGGAGTAAAGGACGTGATCGTCAAAGGTCCGACCAAGACCAGTGTATATCTCCATGACGATTTGCAGGCTGATTTGAGGGTAGTTGACTCAGGAAGTTACGGTGCTGCGTTGCAGTATTTCACCGGCTCAAAAGACCACAACATCCACCTGAGGAGAATCGCTCAGAAGATGGGCTATAAGGTCAACGAATATGGGCTGTTCAAAGGGGATGAGAAGATAGCTGGAGAGACGGAAGAACAACTCTACGAAACACTTGGGATGTACTACATAGAACCTGAACTGAGAGAAGATGGCGGAGAGATAGAAGCATCCCAGGCGGCCAAGTTGCCGAAGCTCGTGAGGCTCGAGGACATCAAAGGAGACCTGCATGTTCATACGGACTGGAGTGATGGAACGGAATCCATACAGGACCTGGCAAAGATCTCTCACAGCATGGGTTACGAATACATAGCGGTCGCAGACCACTCCAAATCACTGAAGATTGCGGGAGGTCTGGATGAAGATGAGCTCACGCTTCAAATCAAGGAAATCAGGAAGATCAACAAGAAGATGGAGGACTTCAGAATCTTGGCGGGGATTGAAGTTGACATCCTGGGCAACGGGGAACTGGACTTGGAGGACAGCGTTCTCAAGAAGATGGACGTGGTGGTGG
>CP070767.1:394551-400156 GCA_020345725.1 Methanobacteriota archaeon
GCAGGGCGCGATTCGCTACAAGACGATTCCCCGAATGACACTCTTGAAGACACCCTCTCTGACTCAAAGGAAATCAGGGAGTGTCGAAGCTTTGCCGAATTGCTGGCGAAGCAGATAAACAAAGAATCCGAATCGGAGGGATTCTGAAATGGAAAGAATAGAAACCGGAATATTTGGGCTCGATCAATTGATCGAGGGCGGCTTGAACGAAAAGAGCACCATCGTAGTGGTGGGCTCTAGTGGAACGGGAAAGACCACATTCGGAGTACAGTTCCTCATGCATGGTATAGAGAACGGTGAGCAGGGGCTCTTCGTTACGCTCGAGGAATCGCCAGAACAAATAATGAAAGAAGCGGAAGCACTTGGATTCGACATGAAGAAGCACTACGAGAAGAACCTGTTCTTCATACACTTGAAGGGCAAGAACTTCAAGAAGATGATCGAGGAACAGCTTCCGCAACTGGTGAAAGCCAGGAGCGACTACGACATCAGCACTAGGGTGGTAATCGATCCAATAACCCCGGTCCTTTGGGCAACCGAAGACAAGCTTGAACAGAGAGAGCTCATTGGAAGGCTCTTCTACACTCTGAGAGAACTCGGAGCTGTCGTTTCGACAGTGGAGGAGCACACAAAGCCTGGCGAGACCGTTGGAGAAGACGTGCTTCTTCCAATATACCTCGCGGACGGGGCGCTTCATCTGGAGTACTACCCCATCGGAGGAGCTTTCAACCGCACTCTCAAGGTTGTGAAGATGAGAGGAACCCACCACGGAGAGGGAGTGTATCCCTACATGTTCATCCGAGGCATGGGAGTGGTTGTGAGAGCATCCTCTTCAGAAGTAACGTACGAGCAGGGCGGAGACTACAGCGAGGTCTTTGACAAGGCGATCCAGACGGCTGAGTCGAATCAGGCACCCAAGCACCTGATGAGCAAGATCAAGAAGATGAAGGAATCCTGGGACTACGATTATTCGCCCGAAGAAGCGTTGCACATAGTCTTTGGTTCCTACAAGTTGTAGAGCGTGCTCCGATGACAGAGTCGAAGAAAGAAATCGACAAGCGTATGGAGGCCGGAACAGCCACCATGCTAAAGCACATGCTGGATCTCGAACTGAGGAAGGTCAAGGAAGAGAACGACATAGATGCGGTCATGTTCATGGGAGTGGACGGTCGGATGTTCTCCTCGGACATACCTGTTGAACTAACTCCCCAGCAGTACAGGCTCTTGAACCTGGTGAAGGCACATCTGCCCCACATATGCGGCCAGTTGAGCGCTGAGAACCTGCAGATATCCGTTCAGTACTATGATGAAGGCACAATCGTCATTTCGGGGGTAGGTCCAAATGCATTCCTGGTCTACCTGCTTGCCAGAAAAGTGGAATTCAACGACATGGAGAAGATGCTCGCCAACATGGAAGATGCCAGTGTGGTAATGAGACATCTCTTCGAGCTGAGACCCACCTCTGAGGAGGTTCTCTCAACCTACAGCAAAAAGGTCGCTGCCGAGATTACAGACCTGTCCAGAAGACTGTTCGTGGAACGCTTCGATGAGACTCCAGAGTACAAGAAGAATATGGAGATTCTGAAGTTCGTCAAGAAGAAGATACAGGATACCGTTGGTGTCGGGGCCGTTGACGAGGTTCTCACCTTTTCTTTCAACGAGCTCGGGACATCAGCAGCCTACATGAACGACGATCTCTGGCTGAAGTTCATGGAGAATGTGATACAGCGCATTGAGGTAATGAGTGGAGACGTGGCTGCACAGAATTTTGCATCCACTTCGCGGCCAGAGATACAGAAGAAGCTAAAATCATTTGTGTGAGGCTCGGTGATGGCGGATGAGAAGCGGGTTGTGGAAGATCGGAGGGATGTAGCCGAAGCTCAGTGCCAGCATTGTGGCAGGACCTTCAAATCCCCCAGGGGAAGAAGTGTTCATGAGCGGGCCTGTAAGGAGAAAGGGTCTACCGCTTCCCGCAAGGGTGTGGCAAGGAAGGGCGTCACCGAGCCCGTTCCACCCAAGGCCCCGCCTAAAACGGAGGGCGAGGCAATCGACATCGTTGAAGAGCTTACGGTTCCCTTGCCAGAGGACGAGAAGGCAGGGCTGAAGTTGGACTTCCGAATGCCCGATACTGGCTATGTTTCTGACGCGTCCGCTGAGATAAAGCAGCTGATCTCTCAGATGGAAAAGGAGAGGACTAGGTGGGAGGAAGAGCGGAAGAAGTTCATGGAACAGACGGAAGGCCTCGGTGGTGATGAGGATCGCCAACTTAGGACTGAAGTCTCAGAGTCATCCTCTTTGATGGAACTGGACACTGAAGATATCAAGCAATTTGAGATGAAGATCGCATCCCAACTAGAAAATATGAAGAATGAACTCCAGAAGAAGGCTGACCAACAGACCATGAGGGCTTTGCTCGAAATGAAGACGGATGTAATGACTCAACTCAGTGACCTGGATGAGAATGTCACAACACTGACCACCGTTCTGAGCGAGTTCAGTGCCCGTACTCTGGACGATCTTGGACTCCTGAGGAAGAAGCTCAAGGTGAAGGCAGATGAGGGCGAACTGGATTCCTTGAAGAAGAAGATCCGAAGGATGCACGTCAAACTGGAAGGCATCGTGGAAGAGATCGGATACAGGGAGAGTCTGGACCTCTCAAAGATACCCCCCGGCATACTCGAGCTTGTCTACCGGACTACTCTGGACGATATTGCTGAGGCTATGAACAAGACGCTCGGACACTCGGATGCCGAGAAGACGATTCTGAGTGTCATGGAGGAGGTCAGGTCAAAGACCAGTGGTAGCGAGCTCTTCCGCTATCAGTCTCCAAGGTTCAGAATTAAGGGTCTTGGATCCTCGATTGAAAAGGGTCTGATTTCCGCCAAACAGGTCCAAATGACCTACGAAGAGATATCGAAGAGACTGCTGGAACACATCCCCCGTCATGTGCCCAAGAACTTCCAGGCATTGATAAAGGTGAAGAGTCAGGAGTTTGCGGTGGACAGAAGCAACAGGCTGGAGAAAGAAATGAACGGTTTGAACAAGGAAATCCAGACTCTTCAAGAAGCCCTATCAGAAACCTCCAGTAATATTTCAGGAGAGGTGTCAAAGCTTGCCTCCCAGTTGAAGGACATCAAAAGGGAGCTTGGGAAGACGTCCTCCTTCACCAAGGAAGGGGATCCTCAAGATTCTCCCGAGGCTGAAGCCGAGGGCACTTCACTGAGCAGAGAGGAGCAGATCGTTCAAGCGAGATTCGAACACGACGTAAGCCCGCATGAGGAGGAACCGACGGGTCAGTTGGGGGAGGATGAACCTGAGGCGACCTCACACGATGAGACTGAAGACGTTGTGCGCAGGGCAGTCCCGGAAGATGGCATCAGCTTCACCAAATTGAAAAAGAAACTGAGTCCTGCTTTTCCAGGCATGGATGTTCAGTCCATTCTTGATTCATTGATTGAAAAGGGCCTGCTTGAAAAGAGGCCCAGAGGAAAAGGATTCGTATATTACGCCAAAGAAAAGGCAGAAAAAGAAGAAGGGAGCGGCTTCGAAAATGAGTGAGAAAAAGGAAGCAGAATCTGGGAGAGGTCCCGAGAGGAAGGATGTAGAGGACCTCTCCGCCACGGAAATTGCGGTCTACGGTGTCCTGACCCCCGAAGGGTTCACTTTGGAGAGGATAAGAAGAGAGGTCGGGGATAGGGCAGATTACACCGAGATCCTGGATGCACTCAAGGTGCTGCTTGACAATGAACTCGTGTCCGTCACCACGCATGGTAGACACACGATTTACAAAAGGGTTGAAGAATACTAGGAGGTAAAAGAAATGCTTGACGTAGCATTGGTGTCGCTCATCCAAGACATGAGCGACAAGGCTGGAGTGGAAGGCACCATAGAGTATTGGACGCGTGTCGGAGAGAACATGGCCAAAAGGATTGGGAAAGAGGCGTATGTGGGCTGGCCATCCTTCAACGTTGCTCTACGAGAAGGGAGAACGGGATTCTCCATCGAGGGCGATGTTACCGCGCTGACCGATTTGGCAATAACTGATGTGGATGGAGATGTGGTCGGCTATCTGTACGCGCTCAAGCAGTGTTGCTTTGTGCCGACGATAATGAGGACGAGACTGAGTGTTGGAGCCCTTCCGAGCGCAGATAGAGCGGTCGCGGAGGAATACAACAACAGCGTCCACGATATCGCGGTGTGCAACTTCTGCGTCATCCACGAGAAATTCACGCAGGAAGCCTCAAAGTACATCACTGTTGGAGGCCAGGTTCTTGACTGTCTGATGCTCGCAACAAGGGGCTTCACGGGAGACACCAAGATCTCCGAGGACAATCTCAAGAAGATTGGGATGAACCCCGAATATGTAAGGAGCCTTCTTAGGAACTACGACTGTGTGTACGCGATCCTTATGAAAGGCGCGAGACTTGCTGAGGAGGACTAGAAATGTCCGAAGCGAAGAAAGAAGAATTGACGGAAAGCAACCCTTTCGTTGATGTGGCGACCCATCTGTTCCTGGAGGACATAGCGGACAAGCAGGGTGCGGCCGGTCTCAACAACTATCTGATGAGCCTGGCTACATCGTTGGCACGAAGCATGCCAGCAGAGGAATATGAGACTTGGGAAGAATTTCTGGACGCACTCAGAAATCGCCAGTCCATTCTGTCTGCTTTCGAGACGATTACAACACCCACCGACAACTGCGTTGTCAACCCGGTCTGTCCCTTTGCCAGAGGCTGGATGGAGTACACAAAGAGAATAGGGAGCTTCTCCAAGATACACAGCGAGGTTGCGGAGTACTACAACTCGACTGTCAAGGCCGGTGCGATCAATTCGATGTGCATAATCCACCAGACCTTCAGGAGAGCGGCAGCCGAACGCATCCATGTCGCAGGAAAGCCATTGCGCGTGGCCCAGACGGCGGCCATCTGGAGCGACGGTGAGAAGAAGACCGTTCCAGCGGAGTGGCAACCCATAATCCTGGAGAGAGCGGGCATCAGCGAAACGGACCTGAACATGATTCTCAGGAACAACGCCTGCGTTTGGGTTATCTACACCGAGTAAGTCCTAACATCAGTTGATTCGCCGGTTCGAGGCAGTGTGATTCATTGAAAGAACTATGGAAGGACAACAACTACTCCTATCTCAAGCTAGAAAGTGCGGGAGAGATCGACAAGTTCGTGATAAAAGGGATTGAGGAAGAGGAGGACGGGTTCGATTTCTTCAAGGGGCTTGGGATCATTGGCTATCCTTCCACTTTCAAAGCTTGGCTGAGGAAATTCCCGAGACCAATATTCCTTGCTGTGGTCAGGGGCAAGCGGGTCGTTTCTTGGATGTATGTAGAGGAATGGGAACAGCCGGCGAATGATGGATTTCCAGTTTATGTTCTCAGAGCGGTTGAGACGCTTCCCAGGTTAAGGGGGAAGAAGATCGGCCTGAGGCTCTTCCTTCTCATGCTGAGACAGACGGCTGGCTATCTGATAACCAAACCCCTCACACCGGACTCGAAACGGTTCTTTGAGAAGCTTGGCTTCAAGGAAGAGAATGATTTCTTTAGGTCGCCAATCGACTTGTCCCACAGGTCAAGCTATATGGTGTTTCCTGCACA
>CP070767.1:400256-406004 GCA_020345725.1 Methanobacteriota archaeon
AGGGTCCGCAAGATGAGCTCTGCAACCTTCTCCATCATCCCCACATCCGCACCCATTCTCGTCAACTCGCAAGTACCGACCCTGCCAACTGAGCCTAGTATGATATTGGACTCTTCTAGCTTGCAGGAATATTCGTGAGGAGTGAAGCTCATGTTCTCTTTGACCTTCTCAGCGTCCACCAACATCTGGTGGCAGTCAGTATAGCCCTTTTCCTTGTACTTTATCGGAAAGCCACCTTTATCCAATGCCTGGCCAAGGGCCTTGGAGTTTGTAATGATTTGCCTTGCGTAGCTCCCCCCGAACTCCTTCATCTCAAGTAGAGCCTGGGCCAGTGCTCCAATCCTGTGACCATGGGTGTTATCCATAACCTTCCAGTAGGTAGTTTCCGTCAAAGATTCATGCAAGTCCTCTCGATTTGTGAGAATCATTCCTCCCTGGGGACCGAAGAAGGATTTGTGTGTGCTTCCGTAGACAATGTCTGCACCTTCCTGCAGCGGTTTCTGAAACTCTCCTCCACCCATTAATCCCAGAACATGAGAGGCATCATAGCCGAGAACGGACCCGGACTCATCGCAGGCTTCTCTCAGAATTCTCAAATCGTACGGAAACAGTATGAAACTCGCTCCAATAACCACCAGTGCTGGCTTCTTCTGCAAGATCTCCTTCGCACACTCATCATGGTCCAGGTTCCACTCTTCTTCCGAAAAGGGTAGTGCAGAGGCCTCCAACCCCAGGATGTGAGGCATGTACTCCTTCCAGTAACCATCATAGCCTCCGTGCTCGGGTCTTATCGTAAGTATCTCATCCCCCTTCTTGCACGTGGCAATCAGCGCCATCAATCCGGACACATGGCCGGAAAGAGGTTTGAGCGATGCGTACTTGGCACCAAAAACGTCCCTTGCCAGCTTCACACCGATCTCTTCTATCTCATCAAAATATTTCGTCCCGCGGTATGCATTCTCCACATATACACCGTGAAGAACCTGGTCGAAGGGCAGCGTATACCTATGACCCAAATCGGATGAAAGAATCTCTCTGACTTGGGGGCTCGTGACATTCTCGGACGGAATGAGATTAAGACACTCTTCCAATCTCCACCGATTATGGCTTCTAACCTTGGAAAGTATCTCGGACATACAGGGTTGATTTAGTTATATATAGAAAAGTCTTCCTTGCTGTCCGGACCTATGTCAAGATCCTCCTCGTTCTCCTCGATGACCATTTGGTAAAGGGTGTTGACAATCTCCCTTATTTGCCTAAGTTCGGTTTTGAGCCTCTGAATCTCCGCTAGCAGATCCTCTTTCGTGTCCGTGAGCCACCAACTCCTATGGATACCCACTATATCATTCAAAGTTCTTATCCTTTTGCATTGGTTCGGGAGGGTTGGAATAGTCAATCGCGGTCTTCCTGAACTCCGTCCTCTCGCAACTCTCGCAATAGAGCTCTCTGTCCTTCTTTGTTAACGGGGAACGGCATCTGGTGCACAGGGCCCTGATGACACCTAGGTTCCTTCTGTCTGTAGCCAGTTGGAGAGAAGGATCTGTGCGGATGACTACCGCCCGGATGATATCCCCCTTTCTGTACTCCTTCCTAATGTCCTCGGTATATCTATCAGATATCTTGGAAATATGAAGGGAGCCTTCTGTCTCCCCGGTTATTGTCCTGTCCTTGCCCTCCATTCCGGAAACGTCCACCACGACCATCGTTTCTCTCATATCCCTTACGACGCCGTACACGTCATCTCCGACCTTCAACTGGACTGGAGGATTGAGGGCCTTGACCCGAGCCTCCTTCTTCTCATGATCCAGTTCCAACTCACCCACATACGCGGAGAATATCTTTCCATCCTGGTCGTACGTTCCTTTCCCAGGCATATATTCCTCGCAGACAGCCACGAATTCTCCTGGAACAACCAATTTCTTAGTCATATTTTCGCCCTACCAATCTGAACAATGTCACATCAAAGCCTTTATCTTTCTTCTTGTGGAACGGATGTGTATATGGTATAATAAACTTGTAGTCTTTCGTATGGGTAATTCTCGCTCCCAGCAGGTCTGCTTCTTTTGTCACGAAGTCCTCCGTTTTAGTGAGGTGGAGCGAGTATACTACAGGTGATATTGATAATGCTTTGGTGATGAAGGGGATATCTGCATGCTTCTTCTGTGCCCCGAAGGGAGGGTTCTGGATTGTGGTGTCACATTCTTCTTCGAACTTCAGAACGCTCACATTCTCGAATCTCACATCCACGCCTGAATCCTCTGCATTCTTGGAAGCAACATCAATCGCCGTCTTGTCGATATCCACTCCTACGACTTCCTTTGCTCCCAGGGATCTTGCTCCGATAGCAAAGATGCCGGTTCCGCACCCAAGGTCCACCACCTTCTTATCTGCAATGTCCCCGAGGCCCAGTGCAAGATAGAGAATATCGGCCGCAATCACCGCTGGGGTAGAGTATTGCTCCAAATCCGGCCTGGGGCTAGGATGGTGTGCCAACCGCTCCAAGAATATTTCCAGGTGTTTCTGGTCCATAATCCCTCACTCTTACTGGTCTATTGCGACATCAAGTTGGCTATTCTTCCTTTTGTTCTTCCACCCCTTCCTCAATTGATTCGGCATCAATCGGTATGTCAGATGGCTTCTTCTTTCTCCTCTTCAACAGAATAAGGAGCAGTGCAATCAGCAAAACGGCAAAGATGGATATGAGGGCAACTCCTATTAGCAGAAAGTCATCCGATCCAGTAGATGCTGATGCAATTGCTGAGAAACCGGACTCGTTGTCTGCCTGGTCCACAGCCGTTGCCCAGTAGTAGTATGTCTTCCCAGGTTCTACATTGGTATCTGTGTAGGTAAGTACGCCCACAGGATCGTCAGGATTGAGCGGTGCGTCAGGAGGATTCTGGGAGCCGGACCTGTATATGTAGTATCCCGAAAGATCATCGACAGGTGAGCCATCGGTATTGGTTGCAGGTGCTTCCCAAGTTAGAATTATGTTCTTTCCGTCCGAACTAGTCTCCGCCCCAAGATTGCTTGGCGGTCTAGGAGCTGGGTCATAGATGTTGATTGTGTGGATAGCCGTGACAGCCCCATTCCCTGTTTGGTCCACTGCGAATATGAAATAAGTAATCTGACCTATCTGGTTCTGAGATGGAAGGGGCAATTCATAGGCATCCTCACCCAAATGAGTCATTGATGCATTGAAATGATAACCTGATGTGTCAGTGTAATTCACCCAACTGCTGTTCATTTGATGGTTGTCGACCACGGAAGCTTGGATGGGTATTTGTGTTCTGACCCTTGTGTCCGACGGAGGTGTGTGAGTTATCTGGGGAGGTGTTGTGTCCACTATCTCGAATTGTCCTGACAAGGAATCCCAGTTGTTGCTGGAATCGCTTGCCCATATCGTGAATGTGTATGCGCCCACAACTGAGTAATTCCTTACGTAGTAATATCGATCAGTCGTGAGATATAGGGACATAGTGAAGTTGCCAATCGATGCTCCAAGAGGATTATGGACTTCAAAAGATACATCCTCCAGCTGATAGTTGTCGATGGCAATTGCGGAAACGTTCACTGACAGATGAACCTCCTGGCTACTCGGCTGCACCAAATCGGACAACTCGGGAGGGGTCGTATCTACAATGTCAAAGTTGCAGCTTGCATAGTCTTGGTTGTTGCTGGTGTCATATGCCCGAATGCCACACGTGTAGCTTCCAAGCAGATCATAACTCTGTGTGTAGTAGTATTGTCCATTCACGCTGTCGTAGAACATCATGAAATTCCCGGCACCACCAAATGGATCAACCAAATCAATCCTTACTTGTTGAATCTGGAAGTTGTCTGATACGACTGCGGAAACATTCACTGAGAAATACACTTCTTGAGGATTTGGATATCGTGTCACGCCTGATATGACTGGTCGTGTCGTGTCTTCGATCGACAATGAACAGGCTGAGCTATTCCACAGACCGTTGTTGTCCTGTGCCGAAATGATACAGAAGTAAGAGCCCAATTCGTCGTAGCTACGATCGAGATAGTATCTTGCATTCACAGAATCATAGGACATCGAGAAATTGCCCACTGGACCAAGAGGCGGGTCAATCTCGACAAAGGCCCCGGCAATGCCGTAAGCATCAGCTATGACCGCTGAAATGTTCACAGGCAGGTAAACCTCCCCAGGTAGTGGTATGGTCTGGACTTTCGAAATCCCAGGCGGCGTACTGTCAGGAACGGTGGTGGTTCGGAAGCTCCACGAGTAGGCTGACAACATAGTGTTTCCCGGGTACGATTCGTCCTTGGCTGAGGTTGAGAAGTTCGCGGTATACCAGTTGTTGGGTTGTAAGTCCGAGTCAGGGTCAAAGGTCATCACTGTACCATTTGGAGACCAAGAGAAGAATCCTGATACGGGCGTCCAGGTGGCGTTATCTGACAGAAGGAAAGCACCTTCCGTTGCTGTTGTGTTCATCGCCTCACTCCAAAACACAATGATATTTGCATTTGTGGCAACATTACTTTCTCCATCTACAGGGAGGTTGGAATTTACAATCGGGGGAGTGGAGTCGATTGCGAAGATACCGCTCACGTGAGAACCAACCAAGCCGTCCTCGTCAATTACATCAATCTCAACCACTACATCTGGGTCATCAATGAGAGGCAGGGTCCAAGGATAGATGAATGGCGAAGACAGCCCTGTAAGAGGCCCTGCAATAGGGCCTTGGCCAGACGAGCCTGAGTAATTGAGATAGACAATCAAGTTCTGATCTGGGGTATTGTCGTCACCCATCGTCCAAATGATATCAATAGTTGCACCACCAGAATACATTTCGCCTCCAGCGGGTTGCAGAATACTTGCTCCTGGTGGCAGACTTGGTGGCAAGATCGTAAAGGAGAAATCACTATTGTCCCAGCCCATCTGCCCTATAGAATCATACACTGAGATATTGACATAGTAGTTGCCAGGAATCACCGCGGCTGTATCCCAAGCGTAGATCCCGTCCTCAAATTCATTCGTAACAATGGAGGTGCCACCGGAGACTGTAGGACCATAACTCATATTCACAACATTTCCAAAACTCGGCCAAGCGTTATCATCACTGGCAACCCACTGAATGGAAACAACACTTCCAGCATTGAAGCTCTGGCCAGGTGTCGAGCCTGGCTGAAGCAGATCCATAAGGGGAGGTGTGTCGCCGGACATGGTCGTGAAGGACCAAGTCAGATCATCACCACCTGTACCATCCCCGTTTCCATCAAGAGGGTTTCCAGAAGTGTCAACGGCTGATGAATCGAAAGTCACCCAGTATGTTGTTGAGGGAGATAGCACGATAAACGGGTCAAAGGTCGTGGTGTCGGTCAATGGCTCGTGAGTGAACGTGCCCCATGAATAATCCCAAACGGTCATTCCGTCCGTGAAACTGAAGGAAGTCTCCACAGAAGTCCAATTCATTTCCTCGCTCCATTCCACGACGAAGTTCACGTCAGTAGGTACTCCAGTTCCGGTTGGTGAATATGTTAATGGACGTGGTGGCACAATGTCCCCAGGATCCCCGAAGCAGTAAATCCTCCCACCGCTGCCATGAGTACCCACGTACACTCTCCCATCCGAAACGGCCGGTGAGGAGTCAACAATTCCCAGCATGTTTAATCTCCAGATGTAGCTAGGAGGACCGGACTGGTTCGAATAAAAGGCATACAATTATCTACTCTTTGACCCAAAGACTACCTGACAGGAAGCCATGGAAGGTGAGGACC
>CP070767.1:406104-409310 GCA_020345725.1 Methanobacteriota archaeon
AGATGCAGTCCACCCTGGGTAATAGCTCATCTTCACCCAGACAGCATCTTCGAACGATGCGTTCCTGACTTCGACCGAGATCTCGTCAAGGTTCGGAAACGTGACCCGAGCATTTGCCCACAAGTCCGCCGGTGCCTCGGATTCAGTGGAAGCCGCAAACCGTAGCATATTCACGAGAAGCTTAGCTCCTTCCTCGTCTTCTCCCGAGGTCGCAAGGTAGGGCAATCTCAGTCCAGTCCATAAGACCTTGCCTAGGCCGCGCTCGCAGAAGGTCACTATCGGCCTATCCTCTTCGCACAAGAGGGGCACGGATCCATTCCTGAATTCTAACGCGTAAGATATGGTGTAAGGCTCTGTGCGACGGATCTTCTCAGGATCCACATTCGCCATTATTCCATGTGATGCTCCTTGGTCAATGTCTAGATGTGAGTTCTTGTAGGTCCGGATTCCGCTGACGGGGAAAGGTTCCGGTATGTTGCGCAGCTCCCCGAATCCGGGGTCACCAGTGTCCAAGATGAGGCCCCCGCCGTTCTCAACGTAGCCTGAGAGGAGGGACGAGACCTGCCCCACATTCCCTTCGCTGTTTAGCCTGAAGCCATGAAGGTAGACGACGTCAAAGTTCCACAGTGCTTCCAGGTCGAAGCCGTCAAGGGCGACTCCGCCGAACACAGGAATGACCTCATTGGGATTGACCATTGCGGCTGACAAGAAGAGATTCCTGTACTCATCGGAGTCTCCTACGAAGAGGGCCAATATGGTTTCACGCCCAATGACCTCAGCGAAACTGGACCTGAAACCTTCTACCTCATAAACTTCCGGATACACCTCTTGAACGCCGTCCATGTCAACTTCTTTGAGCCACCGGATATTGAAGTTTCTTGCGAAGTAGCGCAGGTAAGAGGGGTCCTTCTCGAGTATTATCTGATACCAGAAGTCGTATGCAAATAGGTTCACCAAGTACATATAGTGAACGTTTCCTCCATCAGAATGGAGAATGCTTGCACGAACATTGAGATCATACGTTCTTTCTACCCCGATCCTATCGCCAATGTTGCTCTCCTTTTCAAGGAACCGGATGTAGCCCAGCTTATCCGACATGTCAATTCCAGGAAAGATTATCTGTTCAGAACCGACCACCGGGTAGACTGAAACGGCCAAGATGAGGACAACTAAGAAGAGCGGAAGTGATTTGCTGGTAGACTGTCTGTCCAGACTTCCCCCTGAATTCTGGTCGAAGAGTTCCTGGTAGAAACCTCGGACAGAATCAAGGGCTATCCCGCCACAGATTGCGGCGAAAAGTGAAAGATAGACTGTGAACCGCCACCAGTAAAGCGGACCAGTCGGTAAATCGAGCCAGGGTGACAGACAGAGTATGAATGCAGTGACAAAGCATGCCGGAGCCTCCAGACATCTCGATCTACGCTCTGCAAAGACTATCAAAAATCCGATCACACCAAGCATGAAGTGCCCGACACCCGGAGACTCCGGAGACTTTGCGTTCAATCTCGTTCCTAGAAGCGCTGTCAGCTGAGCCAGAGGCGGTCCTGGAACTCCATAGCCGTATTCTCCTGGAATCGAGGGAGCCGACAGGTAGGTGGTCAAGAACGGAAGTACCCACCACATGCTGACGCAGCTGGTGATCAGAATGAGGCCTAAAAGAGTTTTTGGCAGAACCAGTATGGATTTCGTCAGATTCTCTCGGCCTCTAGAAACTAACAACAGCGATGGCTCACGTAGCATCACAATTACTGAGATGACCATCGTGAAGATCATCGCGAATATCGCATGCATAGAGTACGTCAAGAGCACAATGCCGAAAGCTAATCCAGCGGCCAAGATGCTACGCAAGCTTCTTCTCTTGACTGCCTTCATGGAGAGGAGCATCGCTACGGGCGCAAAGGCTGTTCCCGTTACATTGGGATATGAGCCGATGCCCCAATAGCCGATCAAGTTGAATGAAGTCAGGAAGAGCAGACCACTGGTCACACAACCTAATCGTTTGAGTCCCATCTCTAGCGCTAGCAGGTATGCTGAGACCGCTGCAATAGAGAAGGCCATGTAAGCCCATAGCATAGTTGTCTGAAGCAATGACAGATGGAATATCCAGGCAATGATCGCCATCATGTAGTAGCTTAGCGGAGAGTAGATGCGCCACATGGGTACGCCGAAATACCAGTAGGGGTTCCATCTCGGGAAGACACCGGATTTCTCAAGGTTCTCCAGCATGATCCTGATCTTTGAGAGGTGCATCGCGCCGTCCCAAGCCGAGGTAATACCTCTGAAGCAATACGACACTAGCACAATCGCCAGAAGCACCAGCAACGAGAGATCAAGCGTTCTCTTGACGCCGTCATTTGGCATGTGCTCTTCATCTCATTGCGTTTGGTATCCTTCTTCGTTCTGCATTCTGTGACCAATGGTGTCTCTCGACGCTTCTTGGCAACAATCGTTTCTCAACTCGTCAACTTCTCGTCGACTAGTTGGCTGTAGATCTCCAAGTGCTTTGAGGCAACAATATCCCAGTCTTGTTCAGGGCCAACTCTTTCGTGAACAAGATCAGCGACCGCCTTTCTCTTATCATCGTTCTTCAGGAGGTACGCAATGGCGTGTGCAGTTTCCTCTGGATCTAGTGCAGAGACATAGACGGGCGCATCACCTAGAGAATCGACCGTCCACGTATTCCTTACCGCTATGATCGCTCTCTTCATGGCCGCGGCCTCAAGCAGAGCAAGTCCAGTGGGTATCTCCGAGGGGAACACGACGATCTTTGCTTGTTCCAGATATTCCGGAACCTTCATATGCGGGATTCTGCCAACGAATTCTATGTACTCCGCGACGCCCAGGTCATATGCTAAGTTCTCAAGATAGCGCTTTTGGACTCCCTCGCCTATAACCATAAATCTCGCTTTGCCAATCTCCTCTATGACCTTCGGAACGGCTTTGACAAATATCTCGCCTCCCTTTTGTGGGACAAGTCTTGCCGCAACGAATGCTACGGCCTCGCCCTCCTCCCTAGGTTCAAATCTGTCCAAGTCCACTCCCTGAGGTATTGTGATCATTCTTCTGGGTCTGAACCTAGAAGCGTACCTGCGTGTCGTCTCGTTCTGGGAAATAACCACGTCTGCCTTCCTGAAGATGTATTCTGCCATGGTTGAGTCTACAATCGGCCTGAACCCTCTCATCACGATATGGCCTTGATAAGCAAC
>CP070767.1:409410-416711 GCA_020345725.1 Methanobacteriota archaeon
AGCTCCATTCCGTCGATGAAGCTTGTACCAATGATCGGGTCCCCGCCAATGCCCATGCAGGTGCTCTGTCCCAATCCGCTCTCTGATATCCAGTTCACTATCTCATACGTCAAAGTTCCGCTCCTAGAGAGAATGCCGATGCTTCCTTCCTTGAATATCTGGCTCGGCATGATGCCAATCTTGCACAGGCCTGGGGAGATGATTCCTGGTGTGTTTGGACCAATGACACGCACGTTCATGGATCTAGCATGGGACATGATACGCATCGCGTCGTGGAAAGGTATCCTCTCTGTTATGAGAACGATCAGCTCAACGCCCGCATCTGTGGCCTCATAGCACGCATCCATGGCAAAAGGTGCGGGAACCAGTATCATGGAAGCATTCGCTCCCGTGGCATCAACAGATTCCTTCACTCCGTCAAAGACGGGTAGACCATGGACTTCAGATCCTCCTTTCCCTGGTGTCACTCCTCCGACAACCTTCGTTCCAGCGTCGAGCATTGCCTTTGCGTGGAAGGTGCCCTGGTGACCAGTTATACCCTGAATGATCACCTTTGTACTGCCATCTATGAGAATAGACATTATGCATCCCTCGCTCTTACAACCTCTTCAGCCGCTTCTGGAATTGTATCTGCTGGGATCATGCCCGCATCCTTGAGAATCTCTTTGGCCTTTCTTTCGTGGAGACCTTTGATCCTGGCAACAACAGGAATCTCTATTTTCCTCTCTTCGAGGGCTTCCTTCACCCCGAGAGCGACGGTATCGCACTTTGTAATCCCACCAAAGATGTTTAGCAGTATCACTGACGGTTTGGCCATCTCCATGAGGTAGAAGGCCTCCTTGACCCTTTGCGGGTCGTCCGTTCCTCCCAGGTCCAGGAATACACCGCCCTTGCCCCCCTTTGCGTTTAGGACATCCAGTGTGGCCATTGTAAGGCCTGCGCCATTGGCGATCACCCCAATGTCCCCGTCCAGTTTGACGAACGATATTCCTTTCTTCTTGGCCTTTACTTCGATGGGGTCGAGGTTCCTGTCCAGGTCCTTGTATTCCGGATGTCTGTAGAGCGCATTGTCGTCAATTGTGACCTTGGCATCCCCTGCCACATAGCTCCCCAGCTTGGTAAGAATGAGTGGATTTACTTCCAACAGTTCGGCATCCTCTTTCTCGTATGCATCGTATAAGATACCTAGAATATGGGAGATCTTCTTTGCATCCTCTTTGGTCAGTTCCAGGGTCTTGGCGAGATTCCTCAAAATGAATGGCTGTAGGCCTAGGAGCGATGATATGTGGGCTTTGAAGATTCTCTCATCTGGAACTGAATCAACATCCATTCCGCCCTCCGTACTTGCCATCAGCAAAGTGGAACCAGCACTTCTGTCAATGGTGAAGCTGAGGTATTTCTCTTCAGCGACGTCCAGTTTCTCCTCCACCAATACCTGTTTGACCTTGTAGCCTTTGATTTCCATCCCGATGATTTGGTCGAAGGCTTCTTCCGCCTCTTCGTAGTTCTGGGCGAACTTGATCCCTCCGGCCTTGCCTCTTCCGCCTGTGAGGACCTGAGCCTTCACAACAGCTGGATAGGGAAAATCCTTAACATGCTCGGCACTGCTTGCCACCACGCCCTTCGGTATAGGTATTCCGTACTTCGACAACAGTTCCTTGCCCTTTGATTCGAAGAGCTTCATGTCTTGACACTCACTCGTAGATAGGCGTTCCAGTGCTGTTTACAAGGTCTTTGTAGGTCTGCATGAGCTCGAGGGTCTTAGGTCCAGGTTTCCCGTTCTCTATCTTCCTTCCGTCCACTTCCACGACAGGTCCTATCTCGGCAGCGGTCCCAGTTATGAAGCATTCCTGGGCTGCATATACATCAAAGAGGGTGAATGTGTGTATGGCCGTTTCCCATCCCTTTCCACGTGCGATCCCAAGTGCGGTGTTTCGTGTTATACCTCTCAAGTTTGTGACCGAAGGCGGGGTTATGATTACGTCATTCAGAATTATGAAGAAGTTGTCCGCGGAAGCCTCAGACACGAACCCTTCACTGTCCAAGAACAATGCTTCGTCTGCATCCCTCTGGTTCGCCTCTATTCTCGCCAGTACATTGTTGAGGTAGTTGAGAGATTTGATGTTGGGGTTAACGCACTGCGGAGGGTTCCTTCTCCAGCTCGTTGTGACTACGGTCAGTCCTTTCTCATAGGCGTCTCCATAAAGCGGGTCGAAGGGCTGGGCGATCACAACCACCGTTGGTTTTTCACATCTTCTCGGATCCAAGCCGAGATCTCCTTTGCCTCTCGTTATGATGGGCCGGATGTATCCGTTCACTATCTCGTTCTTTCTGCACAGCTCTATGATCGTCGTCTTAAGTTCATCCAGTGACATGGGGATTTCCATGTCAATCGCTCTAGCAGAGTTGTTGAGTCTATCGATGTGTTCGTCAAATTTGAATATCCTCTTATTGTAGGCCCGGATTCCTTCGAATACTCCGTCTCCATAGAGAAAACCGTGGTCGAACACAGAAATGCACGATTCTTCTCTATCCATATATTCTCCGTTTACATATATCCAGTGTGTCATTCTACCAACTCCCAAACGCGTTATTCTGATTTGAAGGGTTGACCAGTGATTCGCTCATACATCTCCATATACAAGTTGCTCACTTCTGCGAGCTTCTCGGGTGGAAGTGGTGGGATCTCGGGCTCCTCTTGTCCATCTCTCCTGGCCTCTTCCAATACGTCGAAGTAGCTAGTGGATCGGTAGTACTGCCTGACCGTCTCCTTGCTGAGTTCGTGGAACTCTCCTCTCTGGTACGCATTGGTGTCCCAGAAACGGTCCTCGTCACATGTTCCAAAGGAGTCCACCACCATTATCTTCCTGTTCTCGTCAAAGGCGAATTCCTTCTTACCGTCAACATGCAAGAGACTTCTTTGTCCGACCTCGTTGCTTATCCTCTCATCCAGCTCTATGGTCAGCTCGCATATTTCGTCGTATTCATCTTCGGTAAGTCCAGATATTTGAAGCACTTCGCTCTTGTCAATCTTTCTATCCACCTTTTCCAGCTTGGTGGTCTGTTCGAGGAGAGTCTGTGGCAGTTCGTCGCCATAAGAAGGCGTTGCTCCTTCCGGGAAGCCCAAGTCGACCGGGTCAACTTTTCCCTCTCGCAATCGATCGTGGAGTGATCCCGCTACGTAATGTCGAGAGATCCATTCTATCGGAATGAGGTAATTAGTGGTATTCTCGTTTAGCTTGTCATAGTCCGCGATGATGTCCACTCTTTTTGCCCTCATGCGATTGGGGGAACTCAAACGCAGGAAATGGGTTCTGATGCCGATTTCCTCAGCCTTCTCGAACCAGAAGGTTGCCTCACCACACAAAGTCTCCCCCTTTCTTGGAACGTCCACAGGGATGACCTTATCGAAGACCGAAATCCTGTCCGTGAAATAGAACTCAAGCTCATTTTCATCTATTTCGTACAGATCCTTAACCTTCCCCCTCTTCAAGAGTTTCATGCTCTCAGTTCTTGATGGTATCGTGTGTAATTAAAGTTGCGATAAATGCCGTGTCATGTGAGAACACTGGACAGGCAATCCTCACTCTGGTTTGAATGAAGATTGCTGTCAAAATACCTCTGCCTCGGTATGCACTACGATGCCATCCCCCGTGATTGAATAGGGCTTCATCCTTCTGGAGTGTGCCGTCCTCCTCATCTTGACGACCTGCACCACCAATTGAACGTCCGAGGAGCCTTTTGTTTGCTGGAATTGCAGGGATATTACACCGTCAGAGACATACTCTACCAAACCGTCTCTCGATGATCTTGGATTATCGTCCTTTGCCTCCGCTGTCAACAAGGTTGTTGATTCTGTATTCCTCATCACCTGGCACAGGTCAAACAGGTGGGTCCTCCTCTCTGCCTCGTTCGGGAACATCATAGACAGCAGTGAGACGGAATCTATCGCCACCCTTTCCGCCCCGAACTTCCTAATGTAGGTCGGCAGTTCGCTCCTGACCTTGGTGAGAGTGCTCTTCACATCCGCAGGTTCCAGCTTTATCAATGATAGGTTCTCTCCCTCGTACTGACCAATATCCCAACCGAACGATTTAGCGTTCTCCCGGATCGAATCATCCGTTTCCTCTAGAGTGATGAAAATGCATTTCTCCCCGTTCTCCAGACCTTCCTTGACAAACTGCAAGGCAAGCGTTGTCTTTCCTGTCCCGAAACCACCCAGAACGGCAACAACATGACCCTTGGGTATCCCTCCTCCAAGCATCTCGTTCAAGCCTTCGACACCCGTCTCTACAAGCACCATCATATCACCTAAACAATCCTCTCCATGTACACGATCGTGAGGCCGTGGTTGCTGGTCACCATGGTGGGGAATCTCGCAATCTGCTCCTTGTCCAAGTGGGGGAGCACGCTCATGAACTTCTCCACGTACATGTACCTCTGCCTCTTGGAGCTCTTCAGATAGCTCTTCCATATGAACTTGAATACTCCATCCACGCTGTCTAGGAGCATCTGCTGGTATCTCTCTTCCATGATACCTTGTGTGAGCAAGAGGTACACGATCCCGTTCCATTGTTTGGCTGCCCTGTGCAACCCTTTTACTGTCGCAATCAGGTCCTTGTTCTCTATCTCCTCCGATTCGACCAGATCGGTTATGGAGTCGATTATCACAACGGAATCTTGAGCATTTTCATCCAAAAAGCTGACCAACCTCTCAAGAAGACCCCCGGACCGCTTTGGGAACAACTCATCATCCTCTCTGTGTGTCCAGGATGGCGGGACAACAGTCCTCTTGAAGTACTCTCCGGAATAGTCCTTGAAGACCGTCATCTTCTTCATCGCTTCAACATACTGCGGGTTGAATGAGGATGCGACCTCGTTCAGAATGTCCTCTCTGGATCTTGTGAAACTTATATAGCATATCTTCTCGGGCAGGATCCCGTCCTCGCTGTAGGATCCCAGATAGTATCTCTTGAGGTGAGGATACTCGGAAACGATTGCTATCTTGGCGGCACTGGTGTACGCGTATTCTCTCGAGCCGGCCCCTACATCCCCAAGGAGGAGGACCAAGGACCCAGCGGGAAGCCCACCCTTGACGATGGTGTCAAAATCAGAAACTCCGGTCGGGATTCTCTTCACTGCAAAAGGGGTTCTTTTGCTATCTAGATGTGCTTCCACCATTTCCGGTGTTAGAGGCATCCCACTCATTGCGTGGTAATCGTGATTCTCGGATAAGAAACTTCTGATGGACTATATCTTCCTCATTCTTCCCAGGACGGGTTCATAGACAAGTCCTTTGTCAAGCAGGCTGTTTGCCGTTTCTTCCAAATCCTCCTTCTTCAGTCCCGCTTTCTTTGCACCTTTGAGGATGTCCTCCCACGAGGCCCCTTTCCCATCCTTGTCCAGCGATTCGATGAGCTCCATGACCACGGTTTCCTGCTCTTCCTTCTCTTCGCTCACAGGCTCCTCTTTCACCTCAGGTGCCTCTCGATACTCAGGAAGGAGATATCTCAAGGAGTCTATCAACATTGAAGAGAACCTCTCCACGTCCACCGCACCGTAGTGCTGTCTTGCCAGTACGATCCCTTCTGCTAGATTGTCTCCATATCCCAGGGCGACAAGCCCCTCCTTCGTCAAAGGATCCATTTGATTGGACTCCTTGTTGGCGTTTATCCTCTCTCTCAATGATCTAGAAGCTTCCAGGACCCAGAAGTCCCTGAGTTCCTCGCTGACCTCCTTGACCATCTCTGGACGTATTGAAACGTAGAGTGTGCCTTCCTGCGGAGAATGCACCCTGCTCTTACCCATCACCGCCACGAATGCGGGAGGCTTAAGTTTGGAAAGCTGCTGGGCTGCTTCGGGCTGGTACTGACCTGCCGAAAGGTAGAAGGTTCCTGTTGGATCGGAAAGCCTGGCTCTCCACATGGGCTCCTCCTCTGATGCGATGTTTTCCACCTCGGTAATAACTCCGACCACCAGTAGGCGGTTGACTTTCGCTCCCAATGGTGTGACTACGTAGGACGGGGCTCTCTCTCCTCCCTCGGAAAAAACGCATGTTGACTCGTTGTACTCGCCTGCGAACACTCTCCATGCCACCTCCCTTATCATCGAAGGTCCTCCAGATCATCAAGCATCTCCCTCGCCTCCTTTTCCACCTCTATCTTGAGCATGTCTGCTGAATCTACGATCATCATAATCCCGAACTCATCCTTGGTAACATTCCCTCTGACCTCCACGGGTTGTGCTATCAGCATGTCTGCAAGTTCGTCCCTCACCACCTCGCGGGTCATCGCTTCCCTGGCCATGGTCTCGCATTCTTCCAGCGATTTGCCGAGAAGTCCTTCTGTGAGTTCCTTTCCGAAGACAGCGGTCAAAGCACCGCTTCCGTCATCCACGACCGATTTCACTCTCAGGTCAGACTGGCCTTCCACTTCCCCGTGTATCCTGCAAGTATTCTTCCTGAGAACGCGTCTGCATTCAGGGCATCTGTGAATCAGTCCGCTGCCTTCCTTCACGTCCACCAGAATCCCCCTGACGGTCGCATCCACTGCACCGCCTCTCTCTATGAGGTCCTCTATCCAAATCCTCGCTGACTTCTTCAGGTCCTCTACCGAGGGAAGCTCTTCATCTGTGATACCTACCTCCGCTCTCTCATCGAAGTTTAGTTGGGGTATGCCTCTCCACATCCGTACATACCCGCCTTCTATCTTGACCACGTCGCCCTCTTTCAGTCCGAAATCTTTCCAAACCGAGAACTGGGCCTTCCCTGTTTCATCTGCCATTACACCGGAATATACCAGCTTCTTATCGCCTTCCACCATTACCTCTCTTTCTTCGATTGAGAGTATCCTGACCGTTATTGATACACCACCCAGGCCTTCTCTCAGGTCTTTTACTTTCGCTTCCTTCAATGTAACCGGCCCTGGCTGATAGGGCGGGACGGCGTCCGAGCTCTCAGGGGTTATTGCAGTCCTATTCCCGAAGTTGATCTGGACCTGCCCTCTGAACTCTTTCGTATATGCATTCTCCACCCGAATGGTGTCCCCTTTCTCCAGGCGGAGGTTCTCTGTCTCCCAGGCGGTGAAGGGAACTGTTCCAGTCTCGTCTCCGAGGATCCCGTAGAAGATCTTCTTTGGCGTACCGTTCACTTGTATCTCTTTTGGGTTGACAGAAACGATCCTCGCAAGAAGGCTCACGCTAGGCTCATTTGGGACTAGCTCTGCAAGTTTCTTCTGTACTCCCACCTCCAGATCGGCAGGGTTCCCCCCGTACTTCCTGACGATGCTTCTTTTCGCGGAGTC
>CP070767.1:416811-426784 GCA_020345725.1 Methanobacteriota archaeon
CAGATTTGCGGATATCCTCTAGAATGGACACGTCAGAGAGGAAAACATTATTGTCATCGGTGTAGGAGGTTCCGATAGCACGCCTCGCGATGCTTTGAAATACTGGTGGAAATCTTTGACTTTGAGAGTCGAAGGAGGGCAGAATTCACGTGATTGCCAGACTGATTGCGACGTTCGTCATTGGCGGATTCGGTGTCATGTTTATTGTACTGGGCTTTGCAAGCTATCTTGAGGGAAATATGTGGGGTGTCAGGGATTTCTTTTTCTGGGGGATACTTGCGCTTGCAATCGCCATCATAATCTGGAAAAAGCCTGCGTGGTTGTACGGATGGATTCGACCTGATTCTCGTGTGTTCTTCTGCTAGAACCTCGGACCGTGCCCCTCTCGATGCTTTGAAATACTGCTAACGTCGTTCCTGTTCCAATCGTTCACATAGTATTGATCTCACGAGGGGTGTTGAGCGACCTTTGGAGGAAGGGCCGAACAATGGAGGTTGAAGAATGAGGAAGGATGTGGTCTGGGCAGGAGTGATTGTTGTCTATCTTGGCGCAGCACTGGTAGTCATTGGAGGTGTACTCAACTTCTTTGCGTACGAGAAGGTGATTTCGAGAGACATTGATGAGACAACAGAAGGACTCAATGACGCGAGGAAGGCAGAACTGTTCATTTCGATGGGACTTTTCGTAGCGCTATTGGGAATAGCATTTGGTATTGCTGGTCTGACTTTTGAGAAGCCTGTGGAAGAGGTGAAAGAACCGGTTCAACTTGAATTTCAACCGGCTTATGAGCAGCAACCAGAGTTCCCTGAGCAACAACCGCCTCAGCAATATCCTCCTCAGCCATAGGATTTCGGCCTACGCCTTTCATTCACCCTCTATCTCTGGGGAAATACATCCCGGACCAATCTAACCTCATGCCACACCAAGTACAGTTCGTAACTGCAGTCTGATAAGTAATCGGCTCTTCACATCTCTGACAACGGATCTTCAAACCCGTCGCTTCTGGCTTTGCCATTGAGAGCACCACTGCGCTCATCACTAAGAAGACCATGCCGATAGATATGGATACAATCGAAAGAATGCGATACAGTTCAGCAGAAGCACACCTTTCAGCACCGAGTGGCCAGAACCCTGAACTTGGACAGAAGCTGCTAGCTCCTTCATAGATTGTCCAGAGTATCATGCCAATGACGAAAGAACCAATACCGATGCTCAGCATGGCATATCCTGTATTCTCTTCGATCCCTGCCACCCTCCAGTGTGTTCGTTAAGGTAACGCATTTCAGGCTACATAAGCATTCTGTTGGCAATCCCATTACATTTATGACAATCAGTACTCCAGATCCGCAGAATAAGGGGATATTCCGATTTTCGAGAATGAAAAAGTGCTCGAAACTATTATGTGTTCCAGTAACGAATATTCTCAGACCTTTGAGGGAATCCCATGCCATGGCCACAAGAGGGTGATGATGTACAGTGTGACGTGTGCAGCAAGAGAGCGTTCTGGGTCGGGAAGTCCAGCAAACACTACACCGTCCTAGACGGACCTCCGAACGAGCTGGAGGTTCTCTTGGTCTGCAAGGAATGCGAAGCATTGATGGACCATTTCGGATTCAGCAACTACGCTCTGAAGCGATATCTGGAATTTGAGAGCAAGATTGAGGTAAAAGCATAGCCATCTTCATTTTACTGGGAGATTACTCCAATGGCTCATACACATAGGCAATGATATTTCCCCTGAGGAAGTGGTGCTGAAAGTCTCCACCCTCATCGCTTTTGTCTGCCCATAGTCTGAAAGTCATGTCCTGTGCTCCTTCCGATCCTACTACAAAAGAAGTTCTCACAGTTGTGGTCTGCGTCGCGCTAGTGGGTTCATGAGAGTATCCTGACATTCTCTCTTCTGTAAACCATCCGTTGTTCTTCTGACATGAAGAACCAGGGTTTCCTATGAAGAACCAGAGTCTGCTGCTTGTTGGAGGATACCCCGATCCTGGTATTGTAACATTGTATGTGAACGTGGCTTCAACGAGGATTCTCGTGTGTGGCGGGATTGTCCCAGGCACGGTGACTTCCAATCCGGTCTCAGAGCAATATGTAATCTCCCGTTCGGCCGTTGTGTCGGCTGAGTACCCTCCCAGGTTCAAAGGCGTCTGTTCTCCAGGTGTGGAAAAGGCAACTGGCAGGAAGCATCCGATAATAGCAATGATCAGGCCAGTGCCCGCAATCCCCAGCCACAGTATCTCCTTGGATTTCATCGCAATACCCTCCCATCCAAAAAGCCAATGGCAAACCAAATAGATTACTCCACACCAGTTAGTGTCTTGACTCAAACTCCCCAAATCTTGCCACAACCTTGGAAACCCAACTTTCTCAAGAATGGTAAAGCGCTCGAAACCATTATGAACTTTGATGGAGGTCAATCATTTAATTCAGACATGAGGCGATGCTATGTCGTGGCCGGCAGAAAATGAAGTTGTACCTTGTGACGTATGTGGGAAGAAGCTGGGCTGGGTCGGAGAGGAAAGCCCCAACTACACAGTTCTCGATGGACCCCCGGATGAACCGGAGGTCACACTGGTTTGCGCTGACTGCGAGGCGCTGATGGAACACTTTGGATTCAGTACCTATGCGATGAAAAGATACCTGGATCTTGAAGAGAAGATTGAGGGAATTGCCTAGACTCCAGAGCTTCTTGCCCTTTCAAAGTTATTTTGCCAATTTGACCACTCATCCAGACTGTCTGGGATTCTCTTCTTCCTTGATCATGATTCTCTCTCAGAAACCTTGATATATGAATTGCAAAAGTGCCCTCTTCAGAAGATTGAAGAGAGGATGTGAACAAATGAGAAAAGGTATGGTCATTGCTGGAGCCATAATTACCCTTGTGGGTGCGATACTGACCCTTGTGGGAGGAATCATAGCCTTCGTAGGAGGGTTCTCGCTCTACCTAGCGGGAGGAATAATAACCACAGTGGGGTCATTCTTGGCCTTCTTCGGCATCGCACTGGCGCTTTGGGGAATGGCTTTGCCGGAAGTTCCAACGCCTATGATGGCTCCGGAAGCCCAGTGGCAACCTGGATATCCGCAAGAGCAACCTCCGCAGGTTCCGCCACAGCAGTAGATTCTCTACTCTGGTCAAGGAAAACATCCAGAATGACATATTTGCCTTGGCACTGATTTGAGAGTCAGCTCGAACAATGAGCACTATTCATCATCCCAATAGCATTCACTATAGTGGGTATCAGCGGCCTCTACACAGTATTGATCGCACTCGGACTTGGTATGCGGATATTTGTATTCCTCTCGGTAGCCATCCCTGTAGTAGATCACGTGGCAAGTGCCTTCCTCATCGCCCCCCAACCCGCCAGATAGGAACAGGAATGCGGCCGCGATAAGTACGATTGCCACGATCAGACCTGCCATGATTGCTATGAACCTGCGTTTGCCTCCCCCTTGCTGTTCGTAGGGTGGGGCGGTCCTGAATATTGGGTCTGAGGTTCCATAGGCTGTTCCGTGGCAGGCTGAGTCGCTGCCAAGCTCATGCCACATTGCGAACAAAAAACACCAGTTATCGGAGTCCCACAACTTGGACAATTCGCCATATTATTACTCACCTCCCCAAAGCTACAGGCTAATCTGAATGTGGTATCAAATCGTTCTCCTCTCTACCATACAAACCGTGTTCCAATAATAGAAAATCTAATGAAAAGATTTAATAAGGTCTTTTCATTTGGACACCTGCTGAGTCCGAGCGGATACCATGGTTAAGAAGGAAGCACTAACCACTAAGATCTGCCTGGTGGGAGACTCGTCCGTAGGTAAGACCAGCCTCATCAGACGGTATGTTTTCGACCATTTCGAAGACAGGTACATCTCCACCCTTGGAACTAAGGTGACCAAGAGAGAGTTGTTGGTTCCCTATCCTGATCTGGACCTTGAGATTGATGTAAAACTGCTGATATTCGACATAATAGGTGAGAAAGGTTTCAGACGGTTGTTGAGAGACGCGTACTTCCAGGGTGCGAACGGCCTGATGGCGGTCTGCGATGTGACAAGAGGAGATACACTAGATAGCCTCGATGACTGGATAGACACCGCCTACGACGTGACCGGAAACGTCCCGTTGCATGTGATGGGGAACAAGGTGGACCTCAAGGATGATATTGTGGTCTCTAAGAGTGAGATTAACCAGCTCTCCAAGGCCTTCGACTCCCCATTTGACTTCACCAGCGCTAAGACGGGAGAGAACGTGGAGAAGGTCTTCGAGCTCATTGCGACGAGACTGGTCAACAGGGCTGTGACCCGCAGATACGCGGACGAGTAGAGAATCCACAGGCAGGCTTCACTGTGGGTTTGCGAAAGAAGGTTATTTGTCCTTAGTCATAATGTTCTTCAGTGAAACTCCACGACATCATCGAGAAGAGACGATATCTGGTCATCTTGCTTCTTGGCTTTGGGGGCCTGATGCTCCTCCTGGATGTCATCAATCCATTCACGGAATTCCTCAAGACCTGGAACATCGTGTACGTAATGGTCAACTTCTTCGCTTACCTATCCTTCCTGGCCCCTGCCTACATCGTGCTAGGATACCTTGTCGAGAGGGATGATACCGCCAAGCTGTTCTTCTCCTGTCTGTGGATACCGGTCATCCACTACCTGCTAAAGGGCTTCTTGCTGTTGTACTACATATCACAGGACCCGAATCTTCTCAACGTGATGGGCATGGAGATAGGCTGGCCCCTGCTTGACTGGCGGGACTTCGCTATCTTCTACTATGGCAGTTTTCCGCTCTTTGTGGTGACTATTTGGGCGTTTACGATCGTGTTCATGACATTCGGGGTTCTGATCAGGTTCCTATTCGGTGAAGAAATCGGGAAGATTATTGCAGGAATCCGTGCGAGATTTGGGAGAAAAGAGTAGTGTCTGGATAGTGTTCCGCATCTTGATAATCACCAATGATAAGCAAGAACTAACGTTTAAGCCCTCTCCAACCCAAATTGACACAAAATAGGGAAAGGGGATGGATCATGGAAAACCTTGAATTCTCGTGGACTGAGACGTACGAAATATTGTCGCTGAAGACCGAATGCAAGGAGATAAGATCGCTTCCAATCTGCGTGATATATCCACGCAAGACCCAAGATAACTAAGCATATCTGCTTTCTGACTTGGGTGTCCCAGGAGTGGATTCTTCTCAGTTTATCCAGCTCGAGTCCATTTGTCGAAAACGGATAGACCATTTTCGATTCTCGCCAGGGGCAGTTATAGATTTTATATATCCGACCATCTTTCATAATGCCCGTTTCGGTAGTTGAGTTGGGGCGGAGAATTTAGAGAGGAGTGGGGAAGACACGACAAGTAGAACAGAGAGATTCTGTTGTTGTGAATCGAATGAGCTGGCAAGGTCTGGTCTTAGAAGGTGGCCGGTTTGGTAGTTCTCAGGATTCTCAGATACGACCCTGCGGAGGATGGAAGACCGGCTTTTCGGGAATATGAAATTGACGCCATACCTGGCATGACAATTCTGGATGCTTTGATCCATATCAAGGAGAATGTAGACCCTTCCCTCACCTTCAGGCGCTCCTGTCGCTCCGCCATCTGCGGATCTTGCGCTGTGACGGCCAACGGAAAGAACTTGCTGGCATGCAACACTCAACTGTCGGACCTGAAGAAGAAGAGGATTGTACTGGAACCCCTTCCCGGCTTTCCAATTCTCAGAGACCTAGCAGTGGACTGGGGACCCTTCTTCGACTCTTATCGAGCCATCAAGCCCTACTTAATCACCAAGTCCCCATCACCTGAGAAGGAAAGGATTCAGAGCCAGGAAATCAGAAAGAAGTACGATGATGCGGCCAAGTGCATAATGTGCTCCGCGTGCACCTCCTCCTGTCCGGTGATATGGACGGACGGCAGCTATCTGGGGCCGGCGGCTCTCACCAAGGTCTGGAGGTTCGTGGCTGACGACCGAGATGAGGCAACCGAGGAACGGCTCGCACTAGTGAACAATGAGAAAGGCGTTTGGAGATGCCACACCATATTCCGTTGCTCTGACTCATGCCCGAAGGACATTGACACCGCTGGGTGCTTGGAGTTCTTGAGAAGGATGGTGGTCTGGTATTCGCTAACGGGGAGGGTCTAGCATGGTGAAGCACAGCGGGATACCGTATTACACCAAAAGAATCGCAAAGGCCTCCCTGGAAACTGGAACCTTTGCCCACCTGCTGCATCGTATAACCGGTTTGCTCCTTGTCGTCTACCTCTTTCTCCATATGGGAGTGATTTCCTTCACATACCTGAATGGCCAGACCTTTGACGACCTGATGGCGACCTTCTCGAGCCCTCTCTTCCTTGTCCTGGACCTCGTGTTGTTTGCAGGTGCTATGATTCACGGAATGAATGGAATGAGGATAATGCTCTTCGATATGGGGCTCTTCACGAGAAGACAGAAGCTCATCTTCTGGGTTATGATGGCAATTGCGGCGATAGCAGTTCTGGCAGCAGCCTATCTGCTCGGAACATTGGAGGGATGGTGGTAGGATGAGGCAGAACATTGAGCTCAAAACGTCAAGAAGGAGCTTCTGGCTCTGGTTCCTTCAGAGAGTTTCATCAGTGGGTCTCATCATCGTTCTTCTGGTCCACATGCTTGCATGGCATTACATCAATCCACCTGAACTGACTCACGTGGAAGTGAGCAAACGCCTTGGAGAGTCTATCTTCTTCGCTACAGTGGAAGCACTGCTCATTGGATTCGTAATGTTTCACGCTCTGAATGGTGTGCGGAACGTTGTGTATGACTACTTCCCGAAGCCAGGAACGAGAAAGATCGTGTCAATACTCCTTCTTGTTGTCGGAATAGCATTGTTCGTCTGGGGAACTTTCGTGCTCTTCAGGCTGGTCTTTGGTGGTTGAGGTGTCCGAATGAAAGAACATGATGTCATTGTGGTTGGAGGCGGTCTGGCAGGGCTCAGGGCAGCCTGGAAGGTCAGTGACGTCGCGGACACCGCTGTCATATCCAAGATCCATCCGCTCAGGTCCCACACCGGCGCTGCACAAGGAGGGATAGCCGCTTCACTCGGGAATGCCACACCAGACTCCTGGGAAGAGCACATGTTCGATACCGTGAAAGGGAGCGACTATCTGGGGGACCAGGATGTGATAGAGGTCCTCGTCAAAGAGGCACCGCAGACAATATTCGAACTTGAGCATCTGGGCGTTGCTTTCAGCAGAACAGAGGAAGGGAGGATTGCGCAGAGGGCATTTGGAGGCCACACAAAACCCAGGGCATGCTATGCGGCCGATTGGACAGGTCATACACTATTACATACAGTCTATGAACAGTGCGTACCCAAGACAATCAAGTTCTATGATGAGTGGTTTGCGCTTTCCATTGCGGTCCAGGATGGGGTCTGCAGGGGCGTGGTCGCACTGGAGATACCTACTGGGAGGATAGAGGCGTTCCGCGCAAAGGCTGTCATAATCACTACGGGAGGATATGGAAGAGCTTTCAAGATTACCTCGAACGCACTGGCCAACACTGGAGACGGTCTCAATCTGACCTTGGGTGCGGGACTTCCGCTTGAAGATGTGGAGTTCGTGCAATTCCATCCAACGGGTCTCTATCGTCTTGGCATCCTTCTTACGGAGGGAGCCAGGGGTGAGGGAGGTTACCTCATCAACGGAACGGGCGAGAGGTTCTTGGAGAAATACGCAGCTGAGAAGATGGAGCTGGCACCACGGGACGTGATATCGAGAGCAGAGCAAACCGAGATGGACGAAGGCAGGGGTATCGACGGCAAGGACTTCGTGTACCTGGATCTGAGACATCTTGGTGCTGCAAAGATACTGGAGAGGCTTCCGCAGACAAGGGACTTGGCCATGAGCTTCGTTGGAGTCGACCCCATAAAGGACCCCATTCCGATACAGCCCACCGCACATTATTCGATGGGGGGAATAGCCACAACAATCACTGGACAGGTAATCTCGGACGAGAAGAACACACCAGTTGCAGGACTCTATGCAGCGGGAGAATGTTCATGCGTTTCCATGCATGGGGCAAACAGACTGGGAACCAACTCGCTCCTGGACGCGGCCATGTTCGGCCGGAGGGCCGCAGATGCCGCAATTGAGTACTTGAAGAGGGCAAAACTCATGCCCTTCCCTGAAGAGGTATATGAGAGTGCCAAAGAGAGGGTCAGAACGATAAGAATGGCCAACGGGCAGGAATCTGCTCCGAAACTAAGACATGAATTGCAGGAGACCATGACCCAGAAGTGCGGAATATTCAGGGACGAGAACAGGTTGAATGAGTGTCTCGCCAAGGTTCAGGAACTCCAAGACAGGTTCAATAGGATCGGGATAGGAGACCGATCGCTGGCGTTCAACACAGAGGTCATCGAGGCCCTTGAAACGCAGAACATGCTCGAGTTTTCCGAGATCATCGTCTACGGAGCGATAGCCCGGAAGGAGAGTAGAGGGGCCCACTGGAGGGTGGACTACCCGAAGAGAGATGACCAGAATTGGCTGAAACACACGATGGCCTTCAAGAAGGATGGAAAGATTGAATTAAGATACAAGGATGTCACGATTACGAAATTCCCACCGAAAGAGAGGGGGTATTGAGAGACCAGGGGAGGTATAATCCACAAAATATTGTCCTATGAAACATGCGACATATCATACACTGCTATATGAGATGAATAGAACGTATTTATATGCCTACATGAGTAGGTAGGTCTGCAAAAGGGGGACGAGGCAATAGATGTCTCCAGAGAAGGATAAAAAATTCACTGAAGACTTCGTACGAAAATGGTCGAGAACAGCAGATGAGAGGAAGAAGAAGCAAATCTCCAAGAATGAAAGAATTCTGAAGAACCAAGAGGAGATACTTAAGAAGGATCCGCGCAATCACAAAATCTGGTTTGCCAGAGGCTCTCTTCTAGTTGAAATGGCGAGATACGAAGAGGCCATACGCTGTTTTGATGCCGTCATCAAACTGGACCCTAAGAACAAGGCTGTCTACAACGCAAAGGCGTCCGCACTGATGCGCATGGGAAACATGGACGAAGCGGCGGAATGGTATTCCAAGGCGCTGGTGGCCACTTCTGAGGATGTGGACAGAGCCCTGACCGAGATTCTCTCCGAAGAGGCCCCTGTGGATGAAATCCTGAGACAGATGGTTGAGGAATCCAGGGAATGGGAGGTCGAGGTCGAGACGCGGGACTGTCCCATATGCGGAGCCACTGTGAGGAAGGATACAAAGATATGTCCCTCCTGCGACTGGGAGTTCTACGATGAAGAGCTTGAGCCGAAGGCCTTTGCCGAGGAAGAGGTCAAGCCCGAGCGTGAACTGACCGAGGAGGAGGTGCGAGAGAAACTTATCGAGAAAGTGGACACCTTCAGAATGCAGGGCTGTGAGGTCACTCCCCTAGTAAGGACCATCAGAACTGAACCCCACAGGGCGAGGAGCGCTGTCGAGCAGTTCGAGGAGAACATAGAGAAGGTCAAAGAGTATAGGAGCAAGCTTGAAGGAATGGACACAACAGGGTTCGAGAGCAGGATCAAGGAGCTGGAGATACTTTTCAGAAGCCCCTATAACATATTCGTTATTCGTGGCGAGTTCGAGAAGTTGGTTTCTCGAAGAGAAGCAAGAAGAGCTAAGAGGGCCAGGCGCCCGGAGCCGGAAAGAAAGCCACCAGCCGTGGGACTCACAAATGGGAGAAGAGGACGGGTCAACGGTCTTGCGAAGGATAGGAAGACGATCGGGCTCACCAACGGCAGGACGGGCAGAGTCAACGGACTGGTGAACGGCCGGGGAAGAGTCAATGGCATCACCAACGGTCTCGGAATGGTGAACGGTGTCACCAACGGTATGGGTCGGGTCAACGGTATCACGAACGGATTGGCATACAGATTTCAGACGATGAAGACGGGGCTTGTGAACGGGCTCACTAACGGCAATGGTATCACCAATGGA
>CP070767.1:426884-448895 GCA_020345725.1 Methanobacteriota archaeon
CCAAATGAAAAACCTTTTATCGAACACTCTCCTTTTCTAGTTGAATGGCGGAGACGTCACAACCACCACCCGCAAGAGCCGGTATATCCAGGTTCATCATGTTCTTCATGATAATCCTGACTATTTTCGTTCTATTTGACCCGACACTGAGGGCAGCTCTCGGAGGTGCAATGTCTTTCGTTCTGAACCCCATCATCGGCTTTGGGGGCTCATATCCGATAATCACCCTTCTCTTTGCAGGGATGATCACAAGCACAATTTCGATAGCTGGGAGGCATTTCTTCGTGGATTGGTTGTCCATGGCGAAGTCCCAAAAGATCATGTCAGCGTTCAACAAGGAGAGACGGGACGCAATGATGAAACAGAACCTGGCCAAACTGAAGAGATTGAACGAAATGTCCTCGGAGATCATGCAGGACAGCATGAAACAGACAATGAACCAGATGAAGCCACTGGCTTTCACTATGCTGATAATAATGATACTCTTCGCTTGGCTCTACAGTTTCATTGGATTGGAGGCCGTTGACACACACTATTCTGTGCCTTGGGCCTTCAACTCGAACTTGGTTCACGCCACCGTGCTTCCGAACTGGCTCTTGGTTTATATTCTCATCTCCATCCCCTTCGGTCAGATTGTGGGGAGACTCCTCAAATACTTCAGCTTCAAGAAGACTCTTCGAGAGAGGGGGGTCCTGGAATAGGGTGCTGGTTCTATGATAGTCACCATTAGTGGCCCTCCCGGAAGTGGGAAGTCCACTGCGGCTGAACTCTTGGCGGAAAAGACAGAGTTCAACTTGATATCCGCAGGGAAGAGGTTTCGAAAGATGGCAGACGATAGGAATCTCACCCTAGCACAGTTCGGACAACTCGCCAAAGAGGATTTCTCCATCGATAGGGAACTGGATGAGTATATCGTACGAACGGTCAAGGACCAACTCGAAGATGGCAAGAGTGCAGTTGTGGACGGAAGGTTGACCGGTATCATGCTGAAGAGGGAAGGTATTGAATCATTGAGGGTCTGGATCGATTGTCCTTTCGATGTCAGGGCTGAGAGGGTGGCCGACAGGGATAACAAAGACTTCTCTCAAGCCAGCAGGGACATTATGGAGAGGGAGGCGTTGGAGGCGGGCAGGTATCAATCCATCTACCAGATAAATCTGAGGGACCCGCATGTGTACGACTTGATTATCGATTCCTCCACTGAGAGCCCGGAGGATATCGTTGATATCATTCTTGACAAAATGGAAGATATGGGTTACCGGTGAGTGCTGGATCATGGGCAAGAGGCCTGAGGATAGAACCGTTGAAGAGCTTGTTCGACTTGGCGTGATTAATCTGGATAAGCCTTCTGGCCCTACGTCTCACCAAGTTTCTGCATGGGTGAAGAAGATACTGAATGTGGATAGAGCTGGTCACGGGGGTACGCTGGACCCGAGGGTTACAGGGGTTCTACCTGTCGCATTGATGGATTCCACTCGAGCTTTGCATGCATTGCTTGCCGGCGATAAGGAGTACGTGGGTGTTTTGCGATTACATCAGGACGTTGACCGGAAGAGGGTGGAAGAGGTCTTCTCGGATTTCCAGGGAGAAATTTTCCAGATGCCACCTGTGCGTTCCGCGGTGAAGAGGGAATTGAGGAAGCGTACGATCTATGAACTTGACCTAATGGAGATGGATGGTAGAGATGGTCTTTTTTCGGTAAGGTGCGAATCTGGCACCTATATCCGGACGCTGTGCAACGACGTTGGTGAGGCTCTTGGAATAGGGGGTCATATGAAGGATTTAAGGAGAACGCGTACGGCTTCGTTCACCGAGAAGGGATCTCGCACTCTTCAGGACCTCAAGGACGCCTGGATAGCTTGGGAATCGGAAGGGGATGATGGACCCATCAGAGAGGTCATTCAACCCATGGAGAGATTGTTGGATCATCTTCCGAAGGTTCTGATCAAGGATACTGCTGTTGATGCGATTTGCCATGGTGCTGATTTGGCTGTAACTGGGATATCAAGTATCGAAGGATCATATGAGAAAGGCCAGTTGGTTGCGGTGTTCTCAGGGAAAGGAGAAGGTGTTGCGATTGGCAAGACATTGTCATCTTCGAAAGAAGCAGTCTCTAAGGAAGGCGGACTTGCAGTGGACACCAAGCGAGTTCTTATGGAACCGGGAACATATCCAAAACATTGGAAGACATCCAAGAAGAGTGATTGATTCCTTTCAGAGCAAGATAGTTTTTTATGCCGAACTTTAATAGTGGTCATCCAGGTCAGTTGAAGAAAAGGACAAAATGCCGAGGTGGCTCAGCCCGGTACGGCGCGAGCCTGGAAAGCTCGTGAGGTTTTTACCTCTCGGGAGTTCAAATCTCCCCCTCGGCGTCGCCCTTTCCACAGACTACTAAAACGCATTTGTCTAGCACTTTCCCTTTCAATACCTCATGACAGAAGTTATGGGACGAGTCCCCTTCAAGTCATAGCGTGATTGAAACCGTGAGGACACCAGTGCCAGCATTGGTTAGTCGAATTCAAACGAATATCGAAAGTTCAGCAATGTTGTTGCACACATCTACGGACAGCAGGTTGTAGAAATTGAATTGGTCGACTGTCTCGATCGAAAAACGAGGAAAGCCGATAGCCTCGGCGGCGCCAAAGCGCCGGTCCGTGTTATCATAGCCTGTGAGGACCCTTAATGGCAACGCGCAATAGGTATACGCCATAACGTTCCTGTGATTGCAGGTATCAGATCCGCCGGGATCGATTATCGGGTGCACAAGGCCTCCCGAGGTCTTGTCATGTGCGGCCCCTAGCGTGTGCCCAACCTCATGAAGCAACAACCCAAGGCGCCTTTGGAATATCGTATTACCAGCACATTGCCCGTTGATTGCTGATTGATCAGCCAATAGGACCCCTGAACCCTCCGGCGGGTCACCAACATCACCCTGCTCGGCAATACCACAAGCGACAGCAACGTATCTGACGTTCATAACATGGACATAGGCACCCAGTGAAGAATTGCGGTGGGCCGCCAGGTAGAGGCTCGATTCGTCGCTGTCGGAATACCCTGGCCCTGAGAACCGTGAGAGCATGTCGTCTGGATAGGCTTCGGACAATCCCGTCTCGTCGATTTTGTAGTTCAGGATTATGTTGTAGTCGCTGAATGCATTTATCGCCTCATTGAGCACTTGGGGATCGAAATCATGGTTCTCCATGGAGTCTAGCTCAAGTAGGAGATCCTTCTGTTGAGGATCGAGTTGGATTACCATTTCCTCAGTGGACACACCAACCTGACTCTGACTCATCAGGTCGTCCGCGTCCTTGTAGTTCACTTCTGAACGATCGGATGCGAGCTCCAGCTTGAGCCAGTCGATTGCCAGGGCTCGGATGGTCACCAGTTTCTGGATCCCGCAATCAGGCGGATCGAATGTAACGGCTATATCTACCCAGGTAGCGTCCGCCGCAGTCACGGCTGCGAAGTCCGCGGACAGGTCGACGGTCTCAACAACATCTGTGGTCCACACCCACGGCGATGTATCCGGCCAGGACGAAGTCCAGACGCCTTTCGCTATCCCGTTCACGGTGATTTGAACGCTCACACTCACGTCATCGCAAATTTGGCCTCCGGAGAAGTAGGTCCGCTGTTGTGTCCGCAGAACCAGGTTGTATGTTCCTGAAACCTTCGGCCAGAATCGGTATGAACCGGTGGCTCCGTGACTGTAGGTTGCGACTTCAGTTGTCACTGGATAATCCGATTCTTCATCAGAGTAGGAGATGCCATCTCCATCAATGTCTAAGTATATGGCCCAGACTGCCAAGAACTCCTGATATCGTGGACCCTTGCGATCGTCGAAGTTTGGATCGAACTTGTGTATGAACTCCTGATAATCAGGAAGACCGTCCCCGTCAGTATCTGGATTCCACCAGGCGGTCTTGTTGCCCATCGTCCCGAGGACCTCATCACTGTCCGGAATACCGTCTCCGTCCGTGTCGAACGTTCCCTTCTTTGACTGAAGATTGTGAGCATTGCAGGTGGAGAAATCGGGTTGCTTGACCCTTTCTCCAGGTTCAACGAAAAGGGTGATTGTCCACCAGTCTGGTTTACCATACCTCAGGTCATAGGTCCAATCGCTCTCTTGGACTATGAGTTTCCTTACGGAACAGGTGCCGTCAGCGAGGGAGAGCATCTCCGTCCAAAGGGGGTTCTCACTGGCCCAAGTCGAGGTGGCTGTATAAAGGGCAATTGATGCGGGCGGCATATCTTCCGACCCATGATAGTTCACATCGGAAGGCACCACCTCTTTCCAGATTACGTACAGGATCCCTGAAGCTGGATCGATGGCAATTCGAGGAGCCACTGAATCATGCTGAGTGTTCGTGATTTGGTAGGCAGAATTCTTGTCAGACCCCAAACCCATTTCGGTCTCTCCATCCTGGCTTGAATAGCAGATCTCGAATTTTCCGTCAATGCGTTCCTGCCATACCATGTGGAGGTTCCCGCTGTCGTCAACCACACTGTCTGGGTGCCTTTCCATCCCTCCGTCAGAAGGCGGCGCTCCAGGGCAAAGACCGAATGCGGGGTGGAGCAACTCGGTGGAAGTCGTGGGAACAGGTGGACCACCGCTCGTGGGACCAGAAAGGCCTTCTGGTAGCATCTCTCTCACATCTGATTCGAATCCATTTGTAGATTCGGTTCCTATTCCATTCTCACTGCTAGGCCCAGACGTGCGGATGTCTGGATTTGTTGAAACCCATTGAAAGCACAAGGGCATGACCATCAGGAAGGCCACAACGATCGCAAATGCTCCAATCTTCCTCGCTCTAGTGTTCTGTCGTATCATATTATCTCCCCCCCAAGATTCATCACGACTCAGGGCTGATTGACACTTATGGCTAACTGTAACAGCACCACGATATATCAAAATATCCTCCCATCCTCAAGCAGATGATAGGAGATCACCTGTATTCGCAGGGTGATTTGAACTGTGTGTACATATCTCCCCCTCGGCGACCTCCTGGTTGCTGAGCTACGATTGGCCAAAACGAGTGTGGAAGAAGTTCTCTGTTGACGCTTTCCTGGTTCTAGTCCTCTTCACCCTCTCCCGCATCCTCTCGTCAAGTTCGTCCCAAACTTCCTCAGGATCACCTTCATAACCCAGAGCGAAAACGACCACGGCCCGATAATTCTCTGGAAATCCTACCGCTTCCTTCACCTTCTCTTCGTTCCAACCAGACATTTGGTGAACTCGAAGGCCCTGATGTTCCGCCTCTATGACTAGGGTCATGACGCTCAAAGCCACATCGTACGCGTAATATGGGAGTCCATTGGTCTTGCACGTAGCTTCTGGATCAGCTCCCACGGCCACAAGGTAGGGCGCTCTTTTCGCCCAAGCATTACCACGGCTCAGGGCCTCTTCCAGGGCCTCTCGTGTGTCTGCCTCTTTGCTCACGAAAACATAGTTCCAGGATTGATTGTTGAAACATGACGGTGCCCATCTGGCAGCCTCTATCAATGCATCGATCTTCTCACTCTCGACATTCATATTCCCAAAAACCACAGGGCTCTCTCGATTCCTGATTTCCGGCAAGATTTCCATACCCCAACCCCCAACTCTTGATATTCTAATACTCAGTCGAATAAACCTTCTTTTTCACTTCCATTATCGCCCTGACAGGTGTAGGATCAACTCCTTTCAAGACAGCCAGATAGAAGCTAACGTAATCTCCAAGGTATAAGTTGTGTAGCATCCGCGAAAGAATCGTCTTGCCCTCTGACCATACTTCGTGTGTCTTTGATCTCTTACCCAAAATCTCCATTGTTGCTTCCACTTGGCTCCTCGTCTCAGAATTCTCGTGTTTATCCCTGAGAAAGACAGAAATGAACTTCTTACCTTTGGAATCTCCAGCCCAACCCTCCACCTCATTATGGTCCATTTCGGGAAGCTCGCTACTCCATGCCATTGTCTTTGCATTCTCGTTGATTTGAGTCTGCCATCGTCTTGCGACTGCGTTATAGAAAGTATGTCCGTAGATTATTGGCGTTCTCTTCTCCATCTTCTTTGCAGTCTTCTTGGCAGGGTTCTCGTCCGTATCCACATTTACGGTCCAGTGTTTCTGAGACTCCTCCAGTACGCTTCTGGCTTCGTGGATGTCCTCCTCCACTCGAATCAGGGCCATCTCTTGGAGGACGTATGCGACCGAGGAGAACAGGTATCCTATTGCCCCGCGAGGCGGCATTCCAGGCGGAAGAAGAACATGAGGGAAGTCGTTCGACTTGCAGAACTTCTCCAACTTACCCCCAGATGCTATTCCTACTATCTGGCAACCCTTCCTCCACGCATGCCTGGCGCAGGAAAGCGTCTCATTGGTGTTTCCCGAGTAGCTGACCATAATCGCCAATGTGTTCCTGTCCGCATATCTTGGCAATCCGGAATTTCTGTTCACCATTATCGGGATGTTCACTTGGTTGCTGAGCCAATCTCTCACGAGTTCTCCGCCCACGGAGGATCCACCCATGCCAGAAATGATTACAGTGGACGGATTGAAGTGAGGGACATTCATACCAGTGACCAGCACCTTGCTTCTCTCTATCTGAGTGGGCAGGGAGGATATCACCCCTAACATGTTGGACTTGTCTACCGAGTGGATTTTCTCCGGATTGTCTAGCATTCAGGCCATCTATAGTACCTTCCGATTTTATATCTTTCCTTTTGCCTCCTCTACTATTTTTTTGGTAATTACAAAAAAGTTAATATCTTCAACAAGCATGAGGAACCGTATGGAATCTCGAATCCAGGAAGCGATCGAGGACCTGAGGAAGGGGAATATCGTACTGATATATGATGCGGACGGCAGGGAAGAGGAGACCGACCTTGTTGTTGCCTCCCAGTTCGCCACCCCTGAAGTCGTGAGGATACTGAGAAAGGATGGCGGCGGATTGATATTCTTGATGGTTCACCCTGGTGTTACAGACAAGTTCAAACTCCCCTATCTGACGGACGTCTATCAGGATAACTCTGACAAGTATCCAGTGTTTAAGGCACTGGTACCAAACGACATCCCCTACGACACCAAATCATCCTTCTCGCTTACAATAAACCACAGGAAGACATTCACCGGCATCACTGACGTAGACAGGGCAATGACAATGAGCGAATTCGCCAAACTGGCAGGACTGGCCAGCAAGCTCCATGACGGTTATGCATTGGATCTTTTCGGCAAGAGCTTCCGTTCACCTGGGCACGTTCCGATATGTTCGGCGTCCGAGGAACTTCTTAAGGACAGGTTTGGACACACCGAACTCAGCGTTGCTTTGATGACTATGGCAGACCTGATCCCCGTGGCTACTGGTTGCGAGATGATGGGAGACGATGGTAACTCTCTCACAAAGGAGAGGGCAATGGCATACGCCGAAGAGAATGGACACATCTTCCTTGAGGGCGGCGAGATAATCGAGGCTTGGAGGGCATGGTCCGAGTAATGGCTACCGGAGTATTCGACCTGATTCACCTGGGTCATCTACATTATCTCATAGAAGCCAGAAAGCTGGGGGACGAACTGATCGTGGTGGTGGCAAGAGACTCCACTGTGAGAAGGGAGAAGCACGAACCCATAACCCCAGAGGAGTTCAGGAGAGAGCTGATAGAATCCCTTAAGCCCGTTGATAAGGCGGTCCTCGGTGGGGAAGGGGACATGTACAAGATCGTGGAGGAGATGAAACCAGACATAATCGCCCTCGGATATGATCAGGCGCACGATGCTGACAGGATAACTGAGGAGCTCAACAACAGAGGTCTGGACGTGAAGGTGGTCAGACTCACTGAGTTGAATGGTGATTTGGACGGGACGCGGAAGATAATCAAGAAGGTGGTGGACTGGTTCATTGCCAGTGAGAAGCTCCGGAAGGTAGAGGAAGAGGGCAAATGAAGAAGATAGGCGTGGCTGACACAACTTTTGCCAGATACGATATGGGCGAATCCGCGATCGATGAACTGAAGGACGTTGCGACAGGGTTCAAGGTGGTAAGATACACCGTTCCCGGAATCAAGGACCTTCCAGTTGCGTGCAAGATACTCATAGAGGAACAGGGATGCGATATCGTAATGGCTTTGGGCATGCCAGGGGCGTTGCCAATTGACAAGCAAAGCGCGCATGAGGCATCATCCGGTCTACTTCAGGTTCAATTGCTGACAAACAAACACATCATCGGAGTCTTTGTTTATGAGGACGAAGCGAAGGATGAGAAGGAGCTGGCTTGGCTGGCAGATCGGAGGGCCAGGGAGCACGCTCTGAACACCTACAACTTACTCTTTAGACCCCAAGATCTCAGAAGAAAGGCAGGAAAAGGAACGAGAGAAGGGTTCGAGGACGCAGGTCCTCTGGAGGTGTGAAGAATGAAGATAGGAATAGTGGTGAGCGAGTTCAACTACGACATAACCGGCATTATGCTGGAACGGGCAAAGCAACACGCGGAATTTCTGGGGCTGGATGTGACGGACGTTGTCACCGTCCCCGGAGTGTACGACATACCTATCGCTCTGAACAACCTGCTCAAGAGGGAAGAGATTGACGGTGCTGTTGCACTGGGAGCTGTTCTTGAGGGGGAGACGGAGCACGACGAGGTTGTCATGGGACAAACAAGCAGGAAGATGGTCGATCTATCAGTTGAGTACGAGAAACCAGTGGGTCTTGGAATCACGGGTCCCGGGATGACAAGGCTGCAGGCAGAGCAGAGAATCGACAGGGCGAAACAAGCTGTGGAAGCTGTTGCCAAGTTGCATAAGAGATTGAAAACGGAATAGTAGACTGCGCACCCGCCCTTCGAGAATTCCAGCGCTGGTTTCGTTGTTTTCAATTCCGAAACTGATAACAAAAGGTTTATACATTAGAGAAAACTTCTTTCGCTTGACAGCCTGGAAAAGTATCTTTCCACGGTAGTAAGCAGGGGATTGAAATGGCAGACGTTGCGTCTATTGAAGATGTCTTGACAGGATTACAGGAATACCCAGGAGTTAATGAGGCCGTTCTTGTCTCAAGAAGTGGCATGCATATCGCGGGGAATGTTCCTGAGGGTGCTCATGCTGAAACCTATGTTGCCATGTTCGCTATTCTTCTTGGCGCAGCGGAGACGGCCATATCCGAGCTGAAGGAAAGACTGGACACTGTGGTGATCAATCTGGAACGTTCAAGGGTGATGATTGTCAACAACGGTCCCAAGGCCTTGTTCGTGCTGAGGGTTGCTCCAGATACCGACTTTAACGGGCTGGGAAACAAACTCGGAGAAATCTCGAAAGAGCTAGAGGAATATCTCTAGATCCTCTTCATCCCTCTTCCAATCCATTCTGTTACTGTTTTTGCCACGTATTTTGGAGATCCAGTGGGTCTGCTTTTTCCATAGACTCTCGTCCTTCTTCTGAGGACTTCCTCCAAGGCTTCTTCCTCGGTCTCCACTTCGCTCTCGAAGATGGTAACTCCGGTGCCAATCTCATCGATTTCATGCGAATCACTTCCCCCTGTCACTCCCAGTTCCAGCTTTTCGGCAAGAGCAATGGCCTTACTGTTGCGGCCTTTGGGTGAACGGGCATTCAGTCCTTCTATGGCAGAGAACTCGGTGCTCAGTACGACTTTCTCACCCACACCAGACCAGAATCTGTAGGGATGCGGGACGATAGGCACACCGCCCGCCCTCTTGATGGCTTCGACCGTTTCTTGTGGCGACATGTCCCTTCTGATAATCTTGTCCAGTCCGTATCCCAGAATGTGTCCTTCCGAAGAGGATATCTCCACAGCTCTCACAACCACGAATCCTTCCATATCCTTTGCCAGCTCATATGCTTCTAGAGAACCTGCAATCTCATTGTGGTCCGCAATCGCAATTCCCCTCAAATTCCTCTTCTTCGCCATCTTCAGAATGTCCTTGACTTGAATATCCGTATCTGTCGAATGAGCAGAATGAATGTGCAGGTCCATCATCATCGAATCACGAAACCCTCGATCCCGGGGAGACATCCTGGTCCAGTGATACGAACGTTTCCCCAGCCTTGAACGGCAGGAATCCCAATTCCCCCTCGCCGAAGAATAGGATGATGTGAGAGCCTGACGGGGCTTCCAGCTCCACGAAATCTTCTTTTCCTACCTGTACCCCTTTCTCAGTTGCCAGGCCTGCCACGATCCTCAGTTTCTTGAAATCCTCAAATGTGATTACTGGAGCATCTTCGATGCCCAGTACACGCTCCCCAGCTTTTGCACCAGACTCGTCAATCAGTAGTGAAACGACTTCTCCATCCTCCGCAGCCAAGAGCATACCGTTGGACTCGATTCCTCTAAGCTTGGCCGGTTGGAGATTGCACAGGACAATGATGTTCTTGCCTTCGAGGTCCTCTCTTGTGTAGTATGGCTTGAGACCAGCCACAATCGTTCTCTTCTCGGTCCCTATGTCGATTTCCATCACGATGAGCTTCTCGGCGTCTGGATGATCCGTAGCACTCAGGACCTTTGCCACCCTTATGTCGAGCCTCTCAGTCTCGTCCTCGATGCCTGCTGTCTCTGGTGATTCGAGTTTCTCAAAGAGGGGAGTAGGCTTGACCAGTTTTCTTCCGACTGGTATATCCTCAAGAGCGTAGTCCCATCCGTGCTTCTCGACCTCTCCTTCATTACCAAGCATTTCCCAGAGTCGTTGAGATGAGTGGGGCAGGAATGGTGAGGCCATAGTGCAGAGCGATTGAACGATTCTCAGGCACACATACAGGGTCGTCGCACAGGCTTCCCTGTCCTCCCTTATTTGTGACCACGGCGCCTTGGTATCCATATACTGATTGCCGAACTTGGCCAGTTCCATGACCTTCTTGAGAGCGGCTTTGAACTGGCACACTTCTAGATGGTCACCCACGACCTTCCACCGGTTCTCTATCATTTCCAAGGCCTTTTTGTCGATTTCCTCCAGTTCCCCCGGTTGTGGGAACTCTCCATAATTCTTACCAGTGAATGTGAGCACTCTATGTACGAAATTCCCGTATGTTGCCAGGAGTTCTCCGTTGTTCTTTGCCACGAAATCATCCCAGCTGAAATCCACGTCCCGGTTCTCGGGCATGTTGATAGCCAGATAATACCTCAACGAATCAACTGGGTAGTTGTCCAAGAAGTAGTCAATCCCTAGCGAGACTCCCGTTGATTTGGAGAACTTCTCACCCGCGAATCTCATGAACTGGTTGGCTGGTACGTCATAGGGTAGGTTAAGGGTTCCATCACCCAGCAGAACGGCTGGCCAGAATATCGTGTGAAAGAGTATGTTATCCTTGCCCAGGAAGTAGTAGTGCCTCACATCCGGGTCTTGCCAGAACTCCTTCCATTTGTCCGGTTCGCCCTGCAATCGTGCCCATTCGACCGCCATCGAGTAGTAGCCCATGAAAGCCTCGAACCACACGTAGATCTTCTTGTCTTCGTGTCCTTCAATGGGTATATCAATCCCCCAGGCAATGTCCCTGCTGACCGGTCTGTCCTCCAGACCACCTTCCAGCCAGCTCCTTGTGAACTTGATGACGGGAGCCCTCCAGTAGTCCTTGTCCTTTACGTATTCTTTCAGTGGTTCCTCGAACGCGGACAGTTTGAAGAACAGGTGGTTTCTCCTCTTCATGATGGGTTCTGTGCTGCAGTTCTTGCATCTGGGACTGATGAGATCTTCGGGGTCCAGCAGTTTCCCGCATTCATCACAGTTATCCCCTCTGGCCGATTCATACTCGCAGTGGGGACAGGTGCCCTCCACATATCTATCTGGTAGGAACCTTCCACAGCTCTCGCAGTAGGGGAGAACCATCTCTTTTTCGTAGATGTATCCCTCGTCGTACAGTCTTCGGAAGAAATCTTGGGCCACTTCCTTATGGGTAGAATTCTCGGTGTTCAGGAACAGACTGTAGGATGATCCCAGCTTCTGAAGGTAGTCCCAGTTGATCTTGTGATAGCGTTCAGCGATTTCTTCTGGACTGACACCTTCCGCTTCGGCACAGATTGTTGTTGGGGTCCCGTGGCTGTCCGATCCAGAAACCATCAGAACCTCGTTGCCTTTCATTCTCTGAAACCGAGCGAAGATGTCGGGCGGGAGATAGCAACCCGCGACTCCTCCAATGTGTATCACACCGTTCGCATAAGGCCATGCGACACCGATGAATATCTTGGCCATTAGGAGTGAGAAAAGTCTCAAAGGATTTAAAGTTGAGGTCTCAAACGAATGCCTTGGCAGCGATTCAGTCCTTTCTCTTCAGCGTGTTTGGATAGACATCCTTCGCTAGATCTTTGTACATCCCCTTGTAATCCGTCCATCTTTCGATATATTCGTCCTTCACGTCAGAGACTTCCTTCGCAGGGATACCCATCGCTATCTTCCTGGCGGCTATGTTCTTGCCCTGTGGCACCACCGCACCTTCTCCAATGACTGCCCATTCACCAATTACAGCACCCTGACCAACCACCGCACCCATCCCTATCAACGCCCAATCCCCGACTGTACATCCGTGGAGTATTGCACCATGGCCCACAGTTACGTGGTCTCCTATTACACAATCTCCGTCCGGTTTGGCGTGCAGCACGCAGTTATCTTCGATGAAACTCTCATCCCCTATGATTATTCCACCGAAATCCCCTCTGACGCTAGCTCCTGGACCAACAAACGACCTATCTCCAATGACCACCTCTCCAATGACGCTCGCGGTCTCGTGGATGAATGTATCCTCACCCATCTTCGGGATATGCCCCCTCAGCTCGTAGATAGCCATGGAATCCTCGTCCTCGCATCTCTAATGCCTTTCTCCCTTAAAATGTGAATGATGGGTCTGAATAGCCTGGTTTATGGGTAAGGTTAAAAACTTCAAACATCTTCTCGGTGATGGTCATTCCATGATCGACATAGAAAAGGTCCGTAAGGACGTCGAGATGTGCGAAAGGGAACTTAACGAGGAATACTACCTGAACCTATCTGGGTTGAAAGAGGAATTGAACACAGCCTCGATAATGGAGAAGTACTCCAGCCTGTTCGAAAGGGAGGTTGTCGATCACGTTGCGGCACTAAGGGAGGTTTCTGATCCAGAGGACGAGAGACGACTTAGGTACTTGCACTACGTAGTCACTCATTACTACATACTAGAAAGGGTCAAGGACCTGACGGACTCGAAAGAGACGGAAGAAACCAGAATGAAGATCACCGTGGAAGGGGAGGAGATGCCATATCGACTTTCCGGAGTGACAATGCTCAACGAGGACAACAGGCCAAAGAGACAGGCAATCCACAACGCCCGCCTGGATGCCATAGATCCTCTGAACCAGATCATGGAAGAGAGAATGAAGAAAATGCACGCGCTGGCCAAAGAGCTGGGGTATGCCAACTATGCCAAACTGTACGGGACACTCAAGGGAATCAACTTCACTTCCTTGCTCAGTGAGATCAAAGAGCTCAAGAGAAGAACGGACAGGCTCTACAAGGATAAAATGTCGGAGGTGACCGAGAGGATAGGGCTCAAGCTGGAAGAGGCCGAGAAACATGACATAGCATATCTCCTCCGAGCGAAGCAGTTCGATCCTCATTTCACGAAGGGTGGCTCACTTCCCGCCCTCCAGAACACCCTTAAGGGGCTGGGGATTGATATGAACGCCCAGAAGAACATCATCGTGGATGTGGAGGAGAGGGAGAAGAAGACGCCCAGGGCCTTCTGCGCGCCTATCGAGATTCCCGATAAGGTCATGCTCGTTACAATGCCCCAGGGAGGGTATTCGGACTACTCATCGCTGTTTCACGAGGCTGGACATGCGGAACACTTCGCAAACACATCTGCTGGAGAACCCATGGAGTTCAAGTATCTGGGAGATAACTCTGTCACTGAGTCCTTTGCCTTCATATTCGATTATCTTCTTACCGACAGGAACTGGGTGGATGAATACATAAAGATGCCAGACACGGACGCATACATTGAGCACGCATATCTGGAGAAGCTGTTCTTCCTGAGACGATATGGGGCAAAACTGGAGTATGAGATGAGGCTTCATACCGAAGGATTGCCAGGGATGGACTCTGTTTACAAGACTATTCTGGAGGACTCCCTAGTTTTCGATCACCCAGAGAAGCACTACCTGCTGGACCATGATGACGGTTTGTACTGTTCCCAGTATCTCAGAGCCTGGATATTTGAAGCTCAACTGAGAGACCTACTGAAGGAGAAGTTTGGAGAGAAATGGTTCTTGAACAGCGATTCAGGAGGCTTTCTGACAGATCTTTGGACGGTTGGCCAGAAATTCGACGTGGTCGAGCTTGCCCAGAACGAAGGATTCCAAGGTCTTGATGTGGAACCGCTTCTTGAAGAGATAATGACCAATCTGGAATGATTCCCCACCCTGAGAGTCAAACAGAAAGGGTTATTATGGGGGAGTTTGATACTCGCAAACGGTGATTTCCATAGCCTTGAGAAAGAAGAAGGAAGAAGCTGAACCCGCTGGCGAAATGGGTGAGTGCCCTTCCTGCGGTTCGACCATTCCTTTGGATGCGGATGAGTGTCCAGAATGTGGCGAGTTCTTCGCTCTTGAGGACGTGGAGATAGAACCCGCTGGCGCGGTTGTGGAAAAGGCAGGGAGAAGAGAGAAGATCCTGTTCTACTTGGGTCTCATTCTGATTCTTGTGGGAGGTCCTGGGGTTTCACTTGGTTCCTGGATGCATGATTGGTTCAAGATTCCGATCCCTGGCCCCGAGTACGATTCCTACAACGTGTTCGGTCCTGTCAACGTGCTGGTGGCGACTGTTGGGCTAATAATCCTAATAATCGGGATAGTCTTCCTCATTTTCTCGCTGAGGATGAGCCAGGTCGTGACCGAAGAGGACTACGAAGTCGGCATCGAGAGAATCGAAGCTCAGCGGTAGACCCTCCTGCACAAAGGTAATATTGTACTATTCAATAGCTCCAGTCATGAAACCTGAGGTTGCCGCTGAGAATGCCCTCACTTGTGTCATGGAGGCTGTTGCGGGGGAAAGGATTGTAGTCATCTACGATGACGTTCTCTCTGAAGTTGGGGAAGCCTTTGCCTATGCTGCACTTGAAATGGGTCTGTGGACCAGGCAAGTGGTTCTTGGGACAAGTAAGACCAGGAAGGCTATTCCGCCTGAACTTCGTGAGATCATTGTGGGGGAGCGTCCGGATATCTTCGTGAATGTGTTTCGTGGTCCCAGCGAGGAAACGCCCTTCCGGATAGCGGTCACCAAGCTCCAGACACGGAAGAAACTCAGACTCGGCCATTGTCCAGGTATTGCGTTGGATATGTTGACCGAGGGAGCTATGGCCCTGACTGGCAAGCAGTATAAGAAGATGCAGGATTTCTCAAGACGACTTCTGCGTACGCTCTCCTCAGTCAATGAGATAAGTGTCGCAAGCCCTGGAGGCACGGATCTGACTATGAACATCAAAGACCGCCGCTTCTTTGCTGACACTTTCTTCAACTGGAAAACGATGAAGTGGATTAACCTACCTGTGGGCGAGGTTGCCGTTGGCCCTGTTGAGAACTCTCTTGAAGGGACCCTTGTCTCCGAGGGAGCCATAGGCGGGGTGGGACTGATCGAGCATCCTGTAAAAATCCAGGTTTCAGCAGGGAAAGCTGGGAGTCCGAAGACTGACGAACCCAGGGTCCGGAAGAAGGTCAATCAAGCGCTCAAGACAGATGACTGGTCGAACATCGTTGGTGAACTGGGGATCGGTCTCAACCCCAAAGCTCGTTTCTGCGATGAATTTCTGGAAATAGAGAAGATAGCCGGCACCTGCCACATCGCGTTTGGGAACAATCTTGACTTCCCAGGCGGTCAGAACCCTTCCGCAAACCACATGGATTATCTGATAACTGATCCCACAATAGAGATCGAAAGTCGAGCGGGAACTGAGAAGATTATGAGTAAAGGTAACTTCCTACTGGACTGAGCGGATATCATTATATAATTCGCAATCAATCAGTGCTAGTGTTCAAGGGAGAGACAGACTTGACCGCCGAGGAAATGACGAATAACAACGCTGTCCTGGAAGTTGGAGAGATCTACCTGGCTCGGATTGAGGAAACGGAAGAGGGCGGCAGTGGAGTGACCGATCTGAACGGGTACATTGTTTTCGTGCCTGGGGCAGCGCCTGGAGAGGAAGTTCAGATCAAGATCACAAAAGTGCTCGGCAGGATTGCTTTTGGCGAGATTGTCAAGTAATGATTTATTCTCAAGACCGAATTAATTGTTATCGACAGTTATGAATGGTATTCTATCAATTAGAGTAAATCAGAGTATCCGAAGTCGTGCTTTCATATCAATAGGTATGTCCAGTCTTATTTTTTTGGTTTTTCTACCCCCCGATTGTCTTGTGGAAAAGTTTATATTCTCGGTCGCATATTGTCATTTAGTTATCTAAGCATCCCTCCACAACGAGGCCGTTCAGCTAGTTTTTCAACCTGGACGGCCACCCTTTTTTTGCATCTTTTGTACTTGGCTTGGCAGGTCATGCAGTGTGGATTTTCTAATGGACCAAAGGGGATGGCCAATCAGTCCTCAAAAAGGATGCCAGATTTGGCCCAGTTCTCCTTCTCAATGTCCTCAAATATCACGTAGGTCTCATCTGGAGGCGCCTTTGCGATTCTTACAATGGCATCTGTTATCGCCTTCGCAAGCTCTCTTTTTTGTTCAATCGGTCTAGGCCACATGGTCACTCTAATGACAGGCATTTCACGACTCTCCTTGAGCTCCTTATGCACACCTGTGATTTATATCAAACTGTCGAATTCTCCAAAGATCAATCGTTCTAGGCACTTGTCGAAGATATTGATTCTTGCCCTTTTCTGGCTCTTCGACCGAGCACCTTTTAAGATGTCAAAGACAGGTTTATATAGAATCGCCAGTAATAGGAATACAGGGTGTTTGAATGGGCAATCTCCCCCCTCCTAGAAGATTTTCCCGTTCAACACCACCTTTTTCTTATTGAGATTTCAAGTCACGTTGATTGCTCTTTCGTTTTTGGAGGAGTTCTCTACTGTGGAAACCAAAATCTATAACAATTTCGAAGCATATTCACCCTCAGTGATATCATGAAGGTTCTTAATGTGGGAGGAGGGGCAAGAGAGCACTCAATTGTAGAGGCATTGAAGAAGAGCGGAGCCGAGATATATACGGTCATGAAGAACAAGAATCCCGGCATTGCAGACGCTTCCGTGGAACATGTTCTAATGGATGAGTGCGAAACCGAGAATGTTGCTGAATGGGCCATTTCTAAGGGCGTTGAACTCGCAATCATCGGACCAGAGGGTCCTTTGGGGGAAGGCATCGTGGATCTACTCGAAAGCAAGGGGATTCCCTGTGTGGGTCCTTCCAAAGCGGCTGCTCAGATTGAAATCGACAAGGAGTACGCGAGAGACCTGATGAAGAGGCATAACATCCCTGGATATGTGGAACATCGGGCCTTTGACAATCTGGAAGACATCAAACAGTTCCTGGAGCAGTTCGGTCGAGATGTGGTTGTGAAGCCCATTGGCCTGACCGGCGGAAAGGGTGTGAAGATAATGGGAGAACAACTGCAGAACTACGATGATGTACTGGCCTACTGCGGGGAAATTCTCGAGAGCAAGATCGGCGGACAGTCCCGGTTGATAATCGAGGAGAGATGTATCGGAGAGGAGTTTACCCTTCAAGCGTTCTGTGACGGCAAGACACTGGCTCCAATGCCGGCTGTTCAGGACCATAAGAGGGCTTACGAAGGCGATGAGGGACCCAATACAGGCGGTATGGGCTCATATTCCGAGTCAGATTGGTTGCTACCTTTCCTGACCGAGGAGGAATATAAACAGGCCGTGGACATAATGAAGCAGACAATCGAAGCAATGGCTGAGGAAGGGACACCCTACAAGGGCGTGCTGTACGGCCAATTCATGATAACTGCGGAAGGTCTGAAGTTGATTGAATACAATGCTCGATTTGGGGATCCAGAGTCCATGAACGTTCTACCAACGCTCCAAGATGATTTTCTGACCATCTGCAGACAGATAGTGGATGGGAACCTGAGTGCGGCGATAAGTTTTGACAGGAAGGCAACGGTATGCAAGTACGTTGTACCGGTGGGCTACGGAGTGGAATCCCTGGTGGGGGAAAAGATACATCTGGATGAGGGAGCCATAAGGAACACTGGTGCCGAGCTCTTCTATGCGTCCGTGAACGAGGAGGGCGGCCAGATATATACTACGTCTTCCCGATCCTTGGGCATCGTGGGAGTTGCTAACACCCTAACCGAGGCCGAATCCATTTCCGAGGAAGCACTCAGACACATCAGTGGAAAGGCCTTCATGAGGCATGACATCGGAAAGCCAGAGAGCATCCAAAGGAAGATCGCGAGGATGGAAGAAATCCGGGGGAGTCGATCAGCATAGACGCCCTTCAGCTCACCAAGAGGCTTATTAGAATACCCAGTGTTTTCGGCAATGAGGGCGAGATAGGGGAGTTCGTTGCATCCATTCTGGACAAGGACGAGGTCACTCTCCAAAAAGTGCCCGGATATCCGCCCAACATCGTTGCGAGAAGAACTGTGAGCAGAGACGCCCCGACGATTATTCTGAATGGACATCTCGACACGATAGAGCCTCTGTCCAGCTGGAAGGATGACCCATTTACGCCAAGACTAAAAGGCAATATGCTTCATGGTCTAGGCGCTTCAGACATGAAAGGCGGGCTGGCCGTCTTAATCAACGCCTTCAAGAGGGTCAGGAATGACCGGATTAACCTAGTGTTCTCCGCAACGGTGGATGAGGAAGGAGAATCCACTGGTGCCCACGCTTTTGTCCAGAAATATGGAGGAGACTTCTGTCTAGTAGGTGAGCCTTCAAGGGAGAGGATAATGCTCGGGGGAAGGGGAAGGTTCCTGCTCGAGCTCACCGCCAGGGGCAGAGCTGCTCAGGGTGCCAGACCTCACTTGGGTAAAAACGCTATCGAGGATATGGCAAAGGTGGTCGACTCACTAGGGAAGATCAAGATACGAAAGCACAATCTGTTGGGAGAGGGATCCATCACCCCTCTGGGAATAGAAGGAGGGAAAGAATCGCTCACCGTTCCAGAAATGTGCAAGCTCAAGGTTGACAGGCATACCGTTGCAGGTGAGACAAGGGATGTTATAAAGAGGGACTTCGAGAAGGTCGTATGCAAACTGAACATAGGTTCCAGCATCTATGTCACATTCGCAGAGAGAGGAACGCCCTTCTTGAAGCCGTATATTATCGACAGGAGGAACAAGTACGTGCGAAGCTTCATCCGGTTCTTCAGGTCCAAATATCGCAGGGAGCCAGTAATCGCATATGCCAAGTCAGTCGGTGACTACAATGTATTTGGATGCCGAATGCCAACAGTTGTTTTCGGTCCGATCGGGAGAGATTCACATACCTCAAGGGAAAGGGTGGATATCCGGTCCCTCTATGGGTGCGAGAGGTTCTTGACGGACTATCTGGAATCTCTCTAACCCAAAGAATCTTATAAGCATTGGAGAATCAGTAGTGCATGGACGATCTCGAGGAAATCACCAAGGAAATTCGAACTCAGCTGGACGAGAAGGATGAGATCAGGGAAATCGCGCTGAAGTCTTCGAGAGCTATTCTGAGGTTATCTGGAGCGGCACTCAGGCAGATGCAGAAGGGTGAGGACGGGTCTGAGAACCTGGATTCTGCCAGGAACGAAGCCCATCGACTGACGGGGGTGTTGGAAGGACATCCAGATATCTACTACTCAGGTTTTGTCGAGAATGCCTTCCAAGAGCTGACCGAGGCGCATGTCCTCAGGAACATTTTGAGGGGAGAGCGCATCAGGGATCCAAAGGAGATTGGCGTTCATCCAGTTGCATACCTTTTGGGACTGGGCGATGTAGTTGGAGAACTGAGAAGGCTCGCATTGAATTCTCTCATTGATGGCGAAGTGAAGAAAGCTCAGGAATATCTGAAGAAGATGGAGACCATCTATGAGATCCTCATTCAGTTCGACTATCCAAGTGCATTGATTCCGATTAGGAGAAAACAAGACATTGCCAGGAGCCTAATAGAGAAGACCAGGGGCGAGATTGCGGTGGCTTCGACCAGCAGTGCCCTCGAGGCGAAAATTGGGAACCTTGAGAAGAAGATTTGAATCATCTGCGGATAGTAATACTCATTGTATCAACATGCGAGACTGGCCTCTTGTCCTTACCTCTTCTTGAAAGGGTCACCAACCCCCACCTCTGAAGTGCGTTTAGATCGTCATACACGTTCTTGTAGTCCCTACCCAATTGCTCGGCCAGATCGGTTATCGAACTCACATCGTGAATCCTCACATATTCCAGAAGCTCCATTCTTTTTGGGGAGAGGTCCGCGAATATCTCTGGGGTTTCAACTGATATCTTCTCAACATACTCACAATCTGGGGTGTTCAGTGCCCTCCATAACATGTAATCGTCCACGGGGAAGGGATTCCCGCACTTGTCCGCCGAGACTTTCTGATGCAGAGTTTCAATGGTTTCGAACCTTCTGGGAAGTTCTTCCAGATATTCCTGAATGTCCTTCTTGGTGTGTGTCTTGTGGGTCTCTAACAGCACATAATTCCCTCACAATGATGAGATATCCATGGTAAGCAAGTTCCTTCTGAATTCCTTGGCCAGTCTGGCCACTTCTTTCAGTGACTTCTTCGGGCATGGTTTCTGTTCCAGGATAGAGCCGTTCTCATCGTACTTGTCGTAGTGAGCTCCTATCTCCCAATTGTCAAATCTGACCAGAGGCAGCCAGGAACCCTCCGAGAGCACTTTGTACGTGTAGCTGAAGAACTGAACCTTGTTCTCCTCCGAGATCTCAATCGAATCCAAGACCTCATTTTTGTGAATCCAAATGCGTTCCTTTGCTATTTTCACCTTATCGTCGGGAAGAATGAGACCAACAAAATAAAGCTATCTTCGAGGTAATAGATTGCTTTCAGTTTTGATAATATCCGTTTTGACAGCAATTCGGCAGCCAGTAATACATTTACCAAATAGACCATAGTTTTTGGGCATTCATGCTGGCTAGTTCTTTTACTAATCAGACCATATTATCGCTTTTCTGTTCCATTTTTGATATTCAGGTCGAAAGCTAGTTAAAAGGAATCAGGAAATCAATTCCGCAGTTTCAGGGAGACTTCCTATGGGAGATAGAGATTCCGACGGTGGGAGGCAAGAGAAAGAATCTTCCTCTTCTTCCAGCACATTCCCGAAGAAGGGAAGTGCCTACGGAGGATTTGCCGAAGCAATTTCCGCCTTGGAGAAGCTCAATCGTCTGGAATCAGACATTGCAACTATGATCTCAGCCTGCAGGATTCCAATCAAGGAGGTCAGGAAGTTCTTCAGATGTACGACTCCAGATCAGACATCAAACGTGTCTCTGTTCCAATACATGAAAGCACTCTTCATGCAACTTGGCATCGATTTGGAGATATCTGGCATTGAACCCTATTGTTTCTCCTTCTCCGTGAAGGATTCGGCAGTGTCAGATCTGTATTCAGGTACCCAAGGACGCACTTGCGATTTGATCTGTGAGGCAATATCCAGGTTCTTCGAGCGAGAATTGAAGCTGGGTTGCGTGGTCAAAGAGGTCAGATGTGTAAATGCGGGAAATGAATTCTGTGAATTCGAGGCGGCAATAGACAGGGAGGACTTCTGCAGGGTGGCTTTGGGCGATGCTGAAAGGGAGATTTTGAGGGCATTGATGAAATCTGGTAGCGGCGGTGGCGTCCAAGAATCCGTCCCTAAGGTAACGTATGAGGAGTTGGAGTTCCGAATGGCCCTGCTCAAGAAGTGGGATCTCATTGATGACCGTGAGAAGGTAACCGAGTTGGGGGCAAATTGCGCCAGTTATGTCGTGGAGGAGGACGATATCGAACCACCATGGAGGGAGATGAGAGACCTGTCATAGGCCATTTCAAGTGCACTTTCATTCGCCGAGGCGGGACGTAGCTCGCTCCAAGACGAGTCACAGAACGACGCTCAGAAAGACACTA
>CP070767.1:448995-452260 GCA_020345725.1 Methanobacteriota archaeon
CCTTCTTGACCAAAAGCGATTCCAACATTATTTGTGATGTTTGTCCATCTCGCAGTGGGTTCCAAGTTTATCCCGATATTGTTACTTAGAATCCGGTTCCCGTCCACCGATAAGCCAGGAGCTTGATTGAAAATCCCATATTGGCTACCGTTGTAGATGAGGTTTCCTGAAATTATTATCTGTCTGGCAAACGACCCCACAGACATAACAGTATCTCCCTTAGGCCCCACAGCAGCCGTCACGAAGTTAGTACCTCCAGCTCCCACCGTGATTATGGGGTTGGCATCGAAGTTGACCCTTCTCGAATTACCCAGAATGAATACGGCTCCTGAACCGCTTCCTGGAATCGCATTCGCTCCGGCGAAGGTATGCCCACCAGAGCCTCCGATGATATCGGACAAGGTGACGATGGATCTCATTCCATCGCTTATGTAGAAGGCGAGATAACCATTTCCAGCATTGAATCCGCTGTCATTGTAATTGTCTCCTCCCTTTCCTCCAATGAAGGTGCTGTCCGAGAAAAACGGGCTTGGTCCCATCAAGTTCACCGCATAACCACCGGGTCTGGCCTGCCCCATTGTTCCGAAGTTATCTCCACCTTCTCCGCCTTGAACATAACAGTTTGTGACCGAACCCATCACGTCCATGGAGGAGAGAGCATGGTATCCATTTCCAGGGCCAGCCATCATGCCTGGACCCACCATACCTACCCAGTCATCTCCGCCTTCTCCACCGAGTATAGGTGTATTGTTGACGGTGACGTTTATTGAGTTACCCATCCAAAGACCGATTCCGCCTATGCCGCCATTCACCCCGAATCCAGGCCAGGTGTTATTGCCTCCGTGACCGCCAATTATCCAATTGGTCTCAATCAAGAAATCTCTGGAGTTCATTAGTTGGACTGCATTTCCTCCAGGGCCAGCCGAGGCGCCCGGCATGATGGTCGATCCGGTGTTGTTTCCTCCCTGTCCTCCAAGGATCAGCGAGTTGTTCCACAGTGCGCTCTTCAGACCTCCAACATTGGCTATGGAGGCTCCCGCACCTCCACCTCCCACCATGAAACCTGCACTCCAATTCGCTTCATTCAATCCACCCCAGCCTCCAAATGTAAGCGAGTTGTTCGAAATCAAGACAGTACCCTGATTGTTGTCGTCCGTAATCATCAACGCGTTTCCACCTTGGCCAGACATCCCGTCAAATGATGCATTGTTGAGACCTCCCGCTCCGCCTGCAATTATGAGATTGTTGCTGATGGTAAGACCTCGAGGGGAGTCAGTATCTGTAATCGGGAAGAAATGTAGACCTATTCCACCAGCTCCAGCCATACCACCGTCAACTGAATTGTAACCACCCATTCCGCCAACAATCATGGTGTTCCCGATGACTCCTATGGGACCAACAACATCGAGGGCGAAGACCGCCGGACCTCCCGGACCAGAAGGATTACCATTCCCACCAATTATCCAGCTTTGGTTCAACCACAGTATGTCTGAGACTGGTCCCGTGGCGTATATCGCTGTCCCTCCGTTGCTGGAAATAGATCCTGAAGGCGGACTTGATCCGAAGACAAAAGAGCTGTTCAGTTGGAACACTCCGCCATTGTAGTATATGCCATAAGGATAACACTCCCGAATGAAGGAGTATGCTACCCAGACATCTGCATTATTTACTGTAATCCCTGTTCTAGCATGCCTGACAGTTGTGCCAGCAAAGCGACCAAAACTTCCTCGATTGAAAGTGATACCTGCCCAATCACTTGCTTCAGGACTGGGCTCGTTCGAGTTGAACTCGATAGGTGCAACAAACCCGTAGGAGAACAGAACGCCTTCCACGACTATCTCGAATCCAGCGTCCACGCTAACCACATCACCATCCAGCATTATGAGATAGTCCTGGCTGGGAAACCCTGAAATCAACAGGTCTTCGTGTACTTGGTACATTCCACCTCCGCCGGTGACCGCACCACCGGAATTGGCCACCAAATCATCCATTGTCCAGAAGACACCACTCCCTGGAGTTGCATAGCCCTTGACCACAGGTACGATGGTTGATACCACCGCGAAGAATGCGGTGAAAACCAACAATGCAACCACAAGAACGGACTTCCATCTAGCTTGCCCACTAAACCCATTTTCCATCACATGCAGGCCTCCATCACTTAGTCTTGGATTTTCGACATCCCAATCCCTATATATACTTGAGGGCGTCGTTCTCCAAGCCTAATACTTCATCACTTCCGCCTTAATAAACTCTCTCAATAGGGAGGTCGCATAGCACCCCTTGTTGAGTCGAAATTCAAGTACAATCGAATCTCCTATCATCTTCACATCAAGTTCATGTAGTGGAGCCAGTAGTTCTCTGTAGCTCCCCTTTGAAGACAATCTCCGCATTCGCGGGATGAGGAAGTCCTCCCTTCTCAGGCCTTCTTCTTCAATGACTTCCATCTCAATCTTACCCATTTCCCCTTCAGAGAGCACGGATTCCCGGCCAAACAGCACGGCCGCCACGTAGGCTTTGCCATTCTTCACCTGCATAGTGACTTTCTGCAGATTCTGTTCAGTTACAAGTATGGGTCTTTTGTGATCAGGCAAGCCATGGCGATCCTGCGGAAGAATATGATCCCCGAGAACCGGTTCATTCAAGGGTAGACCGCTCTCCATTCTCCTACTTAGAATCTTGTTAAACAAGAATGATTGGTAGGCATGCACGAACATCAAAAGCAAATTGTCCGGAAGTTGGCTAAGTCCACCCACGAAGTCCTCTTCTTCCTTCACCAGGTAATTCAGAATGGCTTTCTCGAAGGAAAGTCGGTCCGGGAAATCTCTCAGAGCTTTTCGAAGATCCATGTCGTCCTGTAGATTCTTCCTAGCCTCGTACGCTTCCTCTGACTCACCTTCAATTGGATTCGCTACATATGTGAACACTGCTTCTTTGAAATTCCCTTGGACGATGTGCTTTCCCACAAGATGAGTGATAGGTCTTACAGCTCCAAACCTTTGTATCCCAAAGAAGTTGGGAAATCCGCCAAGATCTAGCATCTTCTCCCTTACTTTCATTGAGATGTCATGTGCGGTTTCAATAGACATTTCGATTTCATGGATGGCAACTCTGAATCTGTTTCCCAGCAAGTTCCCGATATCAAGTTTCTCATTCGTCTCAAAGACCTCGGTTATTTCCACATCCGGGAGGCTCAAAGGTGTAATCCTCTCTGAATTATGTTCAAACTGTAAGTATTGTGTTGTGATCGCCCTTTTGTCCTTAGTTC
>CP070767.1:452360-458992 GCA_020345725.1 Methanobacteriota archaeon
GTCAGTGGTCAAGAGTCCCAGTAGGGTGTTCTTCTATGTTGAGGTTCTAGGCTATGTGCTCCAGGGTAATCCTTCAATGGGTATTGGCGACGTGGTCCAGATATTCATCGATTCGGACAGAGACTATGGAACGGGATATCAGCTGAAGGGTCTGGGTGCCGATCAAATGATCGAAGTCTTTGGAATCAACAATGAAATCCGATCCTCTATATTGAAGAGATATGTGACGACTAGCGTCGAGAATGACTGGAGTGGTTGGACGTCTGTCAGCAAGGCAAACGCGGCTATTGGTCCAAGTGAGATGGAGGTAAGCATACCTGTCAGGAGTCTTGGCGATGATGTTTCAAGTGTTCTTACCCTCTTCCACACGCTCTCTTGGGATGCTGACCAGGACTACTCCGATCTTGTTCTGAGTGAGAGTGGAGGAGTGCTCTCGGTTCTCCAGCGGAGTGCGATCATATCTGACGTCCTGACTGGTCTTGATCAGGATCTCCTGAGTATCGAATTGTATGCCTACAACCGAGACATTACCATATCATCCCTTCAGGTTGACATCCTCGGCTCAGTGCAATCCAGTGAGATAGCCTCTTTCAAACTGATTTCAGAGCAGAGCCAGTTGCTTGATCAGACGATGTTTTCACAGAATCCCGCTACCTTCTCATTCGACCCTCTTACTATTCAGCAGGATGCTTCCATCAGCTTAGACATTGTGGTTGATATCGTTGGTAGCACTGGAAGAACCATTGGGGCAAGGATTCCGTCCTCCAATTCTGTTGGACTCGGTGAAGATGCTGCCACGGTGTCCTACATCTCATCAATTCGTGATCTTGGCTATGTGGGGCAGACACCCCCTCAGACCGTCATTGATGGGGGATTCATTGACTGGATGAATTGTACCAAAGGTGATGACACCGGAGAGCAAAGTCTCAAAGGAGACTCAAACATCGACATAGCTTGCTACGATGACGCAACTGGTGGAAGCACCCTTTTCGTTTACTATGATGTTTTGGGGCATATCATGGCTGGAACGAACGTTCCGAGCCGTTCCCCAACCCTCCGACAGCAGGGGGCCTCACCTGTTGTTGACAGCGATCGTGATACAGTGCCGTATGAGCTCGATGATTTCGATTATGACTTCAACAATGATGGCGTTTCAGATGGTCAAACACCTTATGACCTGGACTATGACAGCGTTCTCGATTACCCACAAGGGATGGATTATTGGTTGAACACCACCATTCCTATGAGCTTCCCGGCTCCGTATGCTGGAAGAAACGTTTCCGTATACATAGGACCAGTTGAGAAGCCTATTGTAGTTGGTGAGGATGTATCAAGAATATTCGTGGATTCAGACAATTCTTCCTCAACTGGATATGCGGGCCTGGATGTAGGAGCCGAGTATGTGATTGAGATTCGGGGAATCAATGGAGCAGTCACAAATGCCGGGCTTTTGGAATTCACAGGGAGCTTTCCGGGAGAGTGGAAATGGAATGAGTTAGGGGTGTCAGTCGATGTTGCGATGGACTCACGTCAGATGGAGATTTCAGCAGACTTCTCTTCACTTTTGCTTCAACCCGACTATACGGTCGAATTGGAGACCACGAACTGGAAGATGGGAGAGGATCATGCCAACAACTTCACCACAAGGGGAGGTAGGGGAGAAGACAGTTCCTTGAGGTTCCTGCCGTTCTTCGAGAATTCCGGAGAAGCTGAACCACAGCTCCAGGCTCTCTCAGGAGACGGATACTATGCATTTGCGTCATCCGATGGCCTTCTTGATACTTACTTCACTCCAAGAAGTGGACAGGAGGGCCAAGTCAAGATGCAATATGGAGATCTCGTGCTTACGTGGCAAATGATGTCAGTAGGACACTCAGGTGAAGATCGATATGTTTCTGTTGCAGATGCTGGTAGTTCTGCTGTGGTTGCCGACAACAATCGGGTACGATACTCAGATTTCGTGTATGGCATGAGCGATGAATACGAGGTTGGATGGGACTGTGTAAAGCATGATATTTTGCTGAGCTCGGAATCAGCAATAGACGACATTCCCAGCAGCCCGACCTATCTTTCTTTTGAGGGACAACTCATCTTATCTGAGTCGTCCGAGGTCTGGATTGATGGAACAAGGATAGGCTCTGATTTCTTAACTCAGTCAGCCATCAGAATAACTAGCAAGGAAGGAGATACTGTCTACATTCAGCCACCCTTTGCATATGAAGAAGGAGACACGACCGAGAAGACCAACGGAAGGTTCTCTGGAAGAGTGAATGACTTCACGATCCGGCTGTTCATTGATATCCCCTTGGATTGGCTCAAAAATGAAGATAGACAATATCCAGTTGTCGTGGACCCAACTGTCACAGTCAACGAAACAAATGAGAGCGAGCCCACGTCGTACTCTAATCAAAGGAAGGTCTTCTACGATGGAAACTACTATTGGGCTTTCTATTACAACAAATCGGTACTTGATGAAGAAGACGGTGGCAACACTTACTATGAATACAGTGCTGACGGACAAGATTGGTCTGGAGTGGAGCTTCCTGCCTTTACAACCGCCAGGACCGGACTTTCATCAGTATGGTATCACGACACGGGTTCACAGAAGATTGTCTACATCGTGTCGGGATCAGCAAACTCCAATAGTGCAATCGTGAGAAGGGGTACAATCTCTGGGACAGTAATTACTTGGGGTAGCGAAAATACCGTTCAAGTGAGTTCGAAGAGTCAGAGCAGCAAAATCGCCTTCATCTCGCGAAGCAGTGATGGCTATATATGGATTATCTCTGCCAACAAGGAGTCCAATTCTGCCCCTAGACACAACATCGGCGCTGTCAGGTCGACAAATACAGACGACGTATCCACTTGGGATGCGTATACGAACATGCTGGCTACGAATATCGCGAACTTCTACATATATCCAACAATCGTCCCACTCTCGAGTGGTGACATGTACGCGATATGGTACGCCGATGGAGACATCGCTGGCAAGAAATACACCTCGGGAACGGGATGGGCTGGCAGTTCAGATTCCATAGAGACCACAACGGCTTCGGTTATCAACAAGACACCATCTGCTGTCGTGGACTCCTCAAATAACATTAACCTCATCTACAGCAATGATACAGGAGCCATAAACTACACTCAATACACCACTTCATGGGGAACGCCAACCGTGCTGGATTCCCTTGACGGCGGGGCCTATCCGACGATTTCTCTCGAGACCTCAACAGACAACTTGTATGCCTTCTGGGTTAATAGCAGCAACCAGGTCTGGGGTAGCAAGTGGGAAGGAAGTTCTTGGTCCAATATCACGAGTATTGAGGCCAATATGACCACAAAGACTTACTTGACTTCAATATACTCCACTACGTACAACTGGAACATATGCTGGGAATGTGGGATGGGGAATGCCCAACCATACTTGGTGAGCTTCCTCTGCATTCCGGAATTCGACTCTCTATTCATTCCTCTGGGACTGGCTATTGCGGCACCAATAATCTTCAGAATACGGCAGAGGGCCAGACGGAAAAGGGGCAATTCTTCATAGAAAACACTGGCCGTGGGGCCACACATAGGCCAGCGCAATTACTTTTATATAGCCACAAACCCATCTGAAATTCAGCTCAGAGCCGGGGGAGAGACCGATAATGGGCTAGCAATAGAGAAGAGGAGTGACGAAAGGAAGGCATAGGAAGACAACAGCTCAACTCGTGATTCGAGTTAAGTTACATAGAGGGGGCGAGGAATTGAATGGCTTGTCGCACGCCTAACACTCTATAGAGATATCGTTAGAGCCCCCTACTTGAGTTGCCTGCCTGTTTGCTGTCTCTCGACCGAAGTGTCTCAACAAAGGGGGAGGAGAAGATAGGGGAAAGAGACATCAAATACGGTCCGGAAGGCACGGAAGATGAAGAAGCCAGAAGGACCGAAACCATCCTGGAGAAGCAGGATGAACTGCTCAAGGCAGATCCGAGAAATGCGAATGCCTGGTTCGCGAAATCAGTCTTACTTTGTAGATTCCAGAGGTATGAAGAAGCTATTGCTGCTCTGAATGAAGTCACCAAACTGGATCCCGATTTTGAAGGCGTCTGGGGGTTGAAGGCGAAGATATACGCAGCCCTCGGGGATAGGGATAAAGCCCGACTGTGCTGGCAACGAGTGATGGGGATGAAACCCCGACTCGGAGATTCTCGAATAGCATGTCCATTGTGTGCCTCTGACCTAGATTCCAATGCCACGAAATGTGTCAATTGCGGATTCACACTGGTTGGAGAAATGAGGGATGCAGATTCTCTTGAAGGTCTGCTGGCTGCTGGAAGGGAAATTGAGATCGAAGAAGAGGTTTTGCCTGCACCACCACCTCCTCCACCTGACGAGGAAAGGCTTCGTTCTCTCAGAAAGGAAATAGCTCCGAAGGAGAGACTGACTGCAATCCAGGCTGGTCTTGAGTATGTCATCAACAACCACGAGGAACCCGAACGCGACGGTGGTTTGACAAGTTGGATTGAGAGGCAATTCTATCCAAGAAGAGAAAGAACAGTGGGTTTCACAAATGGACAAGCTCAGGGTGCACATCCATTGGAGAAGGCCCGGGAAAGGGCGATCACTGTCGGCTTGACGAACGGACTGACCAATGGCTTGACGAACGGGCTCACAAATGGATTGACCAATGGACTGGCCAACAGAATTCAGAAAGCACGGGTTGGTGTCACGAACGGCCTCACAAACGGGAACGGTCTCACGAATGGGCTGGGCACTCATCGTTTCAGGAGGGAAACAAGGACGAAGACCTGGAAGATCTGGTTGATACCGATAGTAGCCATATTCATTCTTCTCATGCCGCTTCTGAATCCTCAAATCGATGATCAGGGTGCGGGAATTCAGATTGATGGACTCCTTGACGATTGGCAATCGGAGGAACTCGTTCAGAGTCGTCAGACCGATGGTCTGGAACCGAATGTCGACATAATTGCTTCGGATGTCAGAAGACGGGGGAACAACCTGTATTTGTGTCTGAGAGTTGCAGGCGAGAACTTGCTCCTGGGGAATCCCGCGACCCGTGAGGTCGATTTTGCAGTCGTGTTCATTGATTCTGACCAGGACTTCGCAACAGGATACCCTGTTCGGGGTATTGGCGCGGACTACATGATCGAGATTGCTGGCTTGAACGGGGAAGTGGTCACCTCCAAGATGAAGAGCTATCCCATGAACGGACACGACAGTAGCTGGAGCGACTGGAATCATGCCGCAGGTGTGAGAGCCTCTGTATCTTCTGGATCATTGGAATCCATCGTCCCGATGAGAGCTCTCGATTCCAAGAAATCTGATGTTGATGTACTGTTCTTCACCAGAAACTGGAAGGGGGAGACGGACACCTCGGATTACGTACAAAGTAGCCACTTTGGCCTGCTGAGCGTTACCCAGAGAAGCGCCTTGGGGAGCAACCACATTCTGGATGGAACCAACCAGGCAGTCCTTGAATTGAACCTGGCCTCTGTTCGAGGTAATGTCAAGGTGGAATCCCTGGATGTAGTTCCTGTCGGTACCGCGCATCCTTCGGAGATATCCAGGATTCGGGTGAGGGATTCGACCGGGAAGGAGATATCAAACAAGCTTTCCAACGGAGTGTCCACGAGGCTCGATTTCAATACGATTGTTGTACACAAGGGTGATACCGAGATGTTGATAGTCCACGCGGACGTGGCGGGACAAAGCGGAAGGACCTTTGGACTCAGGGTGACTCACTCAAGGGCAGTGGGATCATCCAATTCTGGTATAACTGTCAAAACCATTCACTCTGAGAATGGGTTGGCCTACATCGGCAGTGCGAATCCTGAAATGGAGATTGACGGGGCGTTCCATGACTGGAATGGATTGCTTTTGAGCGATGAGATAAAGGAGTCAAGCACAGAAGATAACATGAATGTGGATATTGATAAGTACTCAGCTGTGAAGAGCGATCTGGATGCTTTCTTTTATGTATCTGTGATAGGGCAGCTTATGGCTGGATGCAGTGTACCTCAGAGCTCTTTCAGAATCGGTGATGGAAGTGCCAGTTCCTCTCCAGATTCGGACAGGGATCGTGTTCCAGATTCAGCTGACCGCATGGGATCAGTGGACTACAGCAGGGACTTTGACAATGATGGGACGCCTGACGAATATGAGAATGGAGATGTGGATGGAGATGGCCTGACTGATTTCCCTGCCGGTCCAGACATATGGCTGAATACCACTATTCCTCTCACCTTTGAGGACCCCTATTCTGGCATGGAAGTGAGCATCTTCATAGGCAGAGTTGATGGACCACCCGTCAGAGGGGATGACTTCCTCAGGATTTTCATCGACTCAGATCAAGAGCCATCGACTGGATACAGCCTTACAGTTTTGGGCGCGGACTACATGGTTGAAATAAGAGGCAGAGGCGGCTCTGTTAGAGAAGCCAACCTTCTTGTCCACCAAGGAAGTGTTTGGAGCTGGAGATGGGACCCCCTGGGCGATGTTGAGTATGCGAAAGTGCACTCAAGAATTGAGCTATCAGTGGAGAAATCCCTAAAGAATCTAGATGACGGCCAGACAATTTAAGTACAATTTCAAACCTCATATTGGGAAAGAAGGAGCTTGGACAGAAC
>CP070767.1:459092-462789 GCA_020345725.1 Methanobacteriota archaeon
GATATTGAGATTACGCCTGCGATCAAATAGAACATCGTCTCTCTTCTCATCCTGTGCAACAGTCTTCCTTGACTCTATTTAATGCTTTTCCGCACATGTAGATGAAATGTCCTCTAGACATGATGTCGAGATAATCCCTGCTCTATGATGTCCTCAAGGCTGACAGGAAGAGGGAAAGAGAAGTACAATCCCCTTCGATTGTTGCGGGTCAGTGGGCGGAAGGCTAGGTCGTCAGGGTCACTGTCTTCGTGGCCTCTCCGCCATCATCGTCCGTGACTTTCAGCGTTATCGTGTAGGTCCCAGAAGAAGTGTATGTGTGGACCACAGCGTCCGTCTCTGTGATTGGGTTAATGTCTGGTGAGGGATAGGGATCGGGGCTGACGCCGTTGTTGTAATAGGTTGTGACCGTATCTGCTGTACTGTCTCCCCAATTCCAGGTAAAGGTGATATCATCGCTTCCAATATCGCTTCCAGTGGCCTCAAAGTATATCGGTAGACCGGTTGCATTGATGAATGGACAGAAGTCCGGTATCGTCCATATCCAGGTGTCCGAGTGCTGTACATTGAATGTGTGGTTCAGCCAGGACTCTCTTCCATCCTCGAACGTCAAGATAATCCAACCGGGAGTTGCTCCCCAAATCTGCCCGTTCAGGGGGTCATTCATGGGAGTGTACTCCACTCTTGCCCAGGATGAGCAAGCCAGTATGTCCATTTCTATGCCAGTTACTGTTGATGATTGGTCGTCCGGATCTCCCGGGTCGCGCGTAACGGACGTTGATCCTGTAATAGTCCCGTCCTCGAACAAGGTTAGGTCAAGGTCATGCCACTTCTCTCCAGTTGCACGGAGCGTCACATCGACCAGAACGTATGCTCGGATGGTTGGATCGATTCGCGGATTCACGTTCAGCACGGTCACGTTGGTGTACGCCGTTGTGCTGCCTCCGTCATCGTCAGTTACCGTCAGTGTCACTGTGAAGATTCCATTGTCCCCGTATGGACAGCTTCTCGCTTCTGTGATATCTCTGGGATGGACGTCCGGGCTCGGGAAGGGATCTGGGTCATACATCGGATCATTCAGGTATTCGCTTGTCGTGTCACAGGGAGCTCCATAGCTCCAGGACCAAACAAACTCAAGATCATCCGAACCTGGATCTGTTGCGTGGCCGGTCAGTGTTGCGGTTTCTCCTTCATCTATGGTTGTGGGCACTAAGCTCGGACTTGGCGCCACGTTAACCACTGTCACTGTCATGACATCGGTGCCAATCTCACTGGAGTCATCTGTCACTGTCAGAACCACAATGAAGACGCCATTGTCTCCGTAGATGTGTGTGGGTGCTGACCCGGTCCCGCTATTACCGTCACCGAATGTCCATTCATAGGATACGATTGTACCATCTGGGTCGAACGAACCCGAACCATCGAAGGTAACTGTGTCTCCCTCATAAACCACCTGGTCCGGTCCTGCGTTTGCAGTCGGTGGAATGTTGAATGCGAAGTAATCTGGCGTTGTGAAACTGCTGCATTCGTAGGGATCACATGCTTGGACCTTCCAATACCCCCACTCGCCATCATCCCAATCCCAGCGATCTAGGATTCCAGATGTTCCAGTGGTTGTGAAGTCCAGCGCCCACATATTGTTGTCCTCATCCTTGGAGTAGACATAATACGTGACTAGATCATCAGTGCCGTAGTCGTTATTGCCGGTACTGGCTGTCCACGAGACTGATGGAGTGTGGTCGGTCAACTTCACACCAAGGTCTGTTGGGTTGGTAGGTGTGTCAGGTGGATCGTTCATAGCGAACAAGTCATCGGTGGAATATGCCGATTCCTCAAGACCATCACTCGCTTTTACCCTCCAACGTCCCCACTCACCGTCACTCCATGTCCAGCGGTCCAGTGTTCCTGATGAGCTTGTGGTGCTGAAGTCTAGATCCCATGTGTTGGAAGTCTCGTCCTTGGAGTAGACCATGTATGTTACCGTGTCTTCGCTGTCAGGATCTCCCGTGTCAGTCCAATAGACTGAAGGTGTGTGATCTGTTTCCCTGAGGGTCAAATCCTTCAGGCCAGTTGGAATGTTCGGGGCGGTGTTGTAGTCTATTGTATTCTGATATATCGCAGCCTTCGTACTTTGTGCAATTGAGGAATGGTCAGCCTTGAATGCTGTCCAATATTGATTGAAATTGTGATCATTCTGGTCTTCGATGGTGTGCCATATGCTCATAAAACCGTCCGTGAGTGTGTCATCGCCGTCATCAACGCTGTCGAATATGTCGTAAAGCGCTCCTGCCACACGCCCTTCAACATCATCACCGTCATCCCAATTGGCCGTTGTCCAACTGGGCGTCTCCATGTTGATGTCATATTCGTTTCTGTACGTGAGCATTGGATCATCCTTCACAGCCAACGGCAAGAAGTTCGCCCAACCTTCAGTCCATGCACAATTCACGTGAGAATGACCGTTTATGTAGTGCGGATCTGGGCAATGGGTGGTCGGCATCCAATCCCCGTATATGACCCACATTACATTGTGTCCATATTCATGGATGGTTATGTCAGGACTGAACGCGGCATCATTGTCCGGAAGGTGGATTTCTCCGTCATAGTGGTAATGCGGCCAATCCTGATGGGGCCATTTTGCGGTTGACTTCTCCATCGTGTAGCCTGGGCCATGATTCTGGAGATAGTCCCATCCATCGGTCAAGGCATCAAAAATGCACATGGCACCTTCCTCTCCTGGGACAGGGCCCCAGTCTCCGATGTTCAGCGTGCCGTCAGGGCGGTTTGAGTACTCACCAGTCCAGCCGTCATATGTTCCACTGTTCCTGACACGTACGGCCGAGGTCCCGAGATAGATTCTCACAATAATATCGTATCCGTCCTGCAACCATCCATCGTCATTGTCAGAGATGTAGTATGAGAAGCTTCCATCGGAGCCCGTCAGAGTTCCTCCTAGGTAATCATTGCCCCACCATTCTGCATCATAGATGTGAACGGATGCCCATCTCAAGGGTTGATAATTGTTGTCTTCATCAAGGAAGAACCAACGACCGATGATTGTTAGGCTACCAGGGCTCGCGGGTTCTGGATTGTCACTGGTTTCTTCTTCTTGTGATCGCAGTTCTTCAGGTGATACCATTATGATGTCGTCACCTTCCCAGAACTTTGGCGTCTTCACAAACGGCGAGGGTTCAGCTACAGCGGGCAATCCATGTATGTCCAGTTGCGTGGCCATGCTGAGGCCTTCAGAAACCGGAGGGATATCGTTGCTTTCCGAGCCCGGTAATCTGAGCTTCAGCCAATACCATTCGATTGACGGATCGCTACTAAGACCCAGCAGGTAACCATCTTCCGAAGCCAAGGTCGTGCTCACCTTGAACTCGTCCCCAGCAGACAGTCTACTGTCGCCGTCATGATCCAGGTAAGTCACAAGCTTTGAGTCCGTGATCATCCTGTTTCTGATTTTGGACAAGTCCTGAGGACCTGACGCTGGATACACAAATTCACCATTCTTCCGCACCACGTATCTGGTGGTCATGGTGTACTCGCTCGTATCCTCACCATATATCGAGTCCAAGCTTACCACATACGCGTTGCCGTCCATAGACACCGAGTATTCAAAGGGATGGGCCAGTCGTGTGGTTACATCAGTTCCTTTGCTCGTATCATCTTGCAATAGGACCGCAATGGAACTCGCCAC
>CP070767.1:462889-466767 GCA_020345725.1 Methanobacteriota archaeon
CCAATCCCCTGCCAAAGGTATCATTTGCCGTGTTTCCCAAGATGGTGACTGTGTACTCGGTGTCGAACTGCATTGTGCCCACATCTAGTTCTACTTCACTGTTTGATCGCCAGGTGGGAGTATCTGTCAATTGGGGAGTGTAGAATAACGAATCTTCCACAGATGAGGTCTCCATGTTCTTGTCAAATGTGATGATGATGTCAGAAGACACTGGAACATCCGTTTCGCCGTGGTATGGGAATGCTGAGTGCACAATCGGAGGACAGACTGTCATATCGATATCCACTTGAATTGTGATTGAAAGATACTCTTCTAGGTAAGGAAGAGGTGCGGCATTGCCAACTTCGCCACATCTAGAAGCCACAACTCCAGAGGGGCTCAGGTAGGTCCTCTCTCCTTCATCCTCGCCGTCATTGTCTCCGTTGAGATCCCTTTGCTCATATTCCACAACTGGAATCCCGACAGCGTGTCCGTCCAGTTCCGTGAATGAAGTTATATTTCCGGCATATCTGTTGCTCCTGAACCACAAGATGTTTCCATCCGAGTTTCCAATCAAGAGATCCTGGTATCCGTCCCCATCGACGTCCATCGTGGCAATGATTGAGCGATTGCCCACATCTATGTCATGAAGAATGCTGTTGTTGGTCTTCAAGTGGCCTCCCAGTCTGAACTCATTACTAGCATTCAGATAGAGCAGTGCCAGGCCATCAGACGTGCCTATCAATAGATCCATCAGACCATCCAGATCGATATCTGTGAGCAAGGGGGATGACCAAGAACCGTGTTTCAATTCCAGTCCATCTGCGTTGAGTTTAATGCCTGGTAGGAAGTAGCCGCTTCCGTTGTTTTCATAATATTTAATATATCCGTTCCCGCCTGCTATCAAGTCAAGATCTCCATCCTGGTTCCAATCAGTGATTCTTGGTACAGCGTCGTTGATGAGGTTGATCGAAGTGCCGTCGTCCAGTCGCAGTAGGTAGCTATCATTGAATTCCCCATTCCCGCTGTTGTTGAAGAATGAGATAGATCCATTTTCGGCACCCAGGAACAAGTCCAGTTTTCCGTCCTCATTCCAATCGACAAGGAAAGGAGAACCAGATCCAACTACACTGGCTGGCCCACCGCTTGATTTGTTCAGTGTTCCATTGTAGACAAACTGACCAGCATTCCAAATGTAATGTTGTACATTCCCCAGGGAGTTTCCCACTAAGAGGTCGACACTATTGGGAAGACTGAGATTGGCAATGATAGGAGAAGCCTCCCCTGATATGGCGGGGCTCAGACTCAATTCTCCCATGCTCGTGAATGTCGCTGGCCAGATCCTCAGGCTGGTTTTGGGCACAGGGTTTGAAAGCCCATCAAGAGCCAGTATGTCCAGATGCCAACCCACTGTCAATGTCGAGAGAGGATCGCGGAATAGAACGCTGGATTTGTCAAATGACGTGTTCATTGAAACCGTTGTCGATGCATTTCCCAGATCAAAGCTACGTTCGATTGAGAGAACACGGCTGTTGCGAAGATACATGCTCGCGTTTGAGATTTGAAAGGTTGTCCTACCTCTGATGGAAGAAGAATCGATGAAGACTCCATCAGTATCTCGGATCGAAATCCCCATGCCGTCGACCCCTCTAGTTGCGATGCCCATTCTTCCTGCTCCTCCGCCAATCGTGCTGTTGAGAATCTCAAGTTCTCCTCCTTTCACTTCGATTCCGACACCACCATCTCCTCCCTCCAGGAACTGAGTGTCGCTTCCGTCCCCTCCTTGAACATTGGTTCTCGAAAGCAAAATTGAGGATCCCCAGGCAACTATGCCTTGACCTCCAGATGCGGATTTGTTATCAAATCCAATGCCAGAGCGTCCCTTTCCACCAGCTATCCAACCGTTGTTCTCAATCACAATGCTTGAGTAGTTTGCGCAGATGCCATATCCGCCCCCTCCGCCCCTTATCACATCGTTGTTCACTATTTGGGCTGTGCTGTTCTCGAAGTGAGCCCCATTCATCATGTCAGCATCGGTAGAGGAGGATTCCCATCCAAGCATTAGAGGTGCCAAATAACCGTCCACAGTTAGATTCTGGCCATTTGATTTGAGATAGCCCCGATAGTATAGCTCTCCACTTTCTCTTTCATAGCGGTGGACAAGGCCTGAGTCATCACCCACAAGCAAGTCAAGGTCGCCGTCTTCATCAAGGTCAGATGGATTGGGTACAGCTCTTTCGCCAACAAGTATCTGGGAGCCATCTGCGCTCAACTTGCCCCATTCAATGACATCGCGCAAGTCCCCTGAAACTCTCTCGAACCTGTGAACATACCCATTTCGGTCTCCCACGAGGAGGTCAAGAGTTCCATTTGAGTTCCAATCAACTAGGCTGGGGGCAGATCCGAATCCGACGTCCAGTTCCGGACCCAGCACGATGCTGAGGTTCCATTGAAATATGAACTCATTTGTGCCATCATTCTCGTAATATGAGATTGTCCCGTTGTTGCCTCCCGCGATGAGATCGGAATCTCCGTCGTTGTTCCAATCAACAAATGCAGGTGCTGACCAACCCGAAGTGGTGATGTATGTGGGCGGACCCTGGGTCTGAAGTTGTTGCCCATCTGACAGCGTGACGCTCCCAGTCTCATTACCCAAGAACAGGGTCAGGTTGCCTTCAGCGTCTCCCACAACAAGATCCAAGATATCATCGTCATTCCAATGCACGGCAAAGGGTGCGGACCAACTCCCCACGTCGATATCCCCTCCAGAATCCTTGAGGGTCTTTGGTTCTCTGAAGGTGTTGTCTCCGGCATTCTTGTAGTAGAAGATTAATCCGTCGTCCCCTCCCAGGATGATATCCGATATACCGTCCTTGTTCCAATCTCCAAGAGCTGGAACGGCATTCTTGGATATGCTGATAGCGCTTCCATTTGCCAGGATGGGCACTCCGTTGTAGAACCGGGTAAAATCCTCAGCTTCGTAGTAGGTCAGATTTCCCTCTCCGTCCCCAACTAATAGGTCCAGCATAGTATCGTTATTCCAGTAAGCTAGCAGAGGGGAGGAATTGGTTGGTACGTGAATGCGTCCAATCTGATCGCGCATGAAATCAAAGAATATGAACGTTCGCGGATTGGCCCCGATTAAGAATCTCAGGTAGCCATCTGCGCTTCCAAGAACTAGGTCAGGGTTTGGTGGCAAAAACCAATCCTCAAAATAGGGAGAGGCCATCAAGCCGAGGGTGTCGAGTACCAAGGTCCCATTATCAATGAACACATCATTTCCATCGTTCACGAAATATGAGATATTCCCATCTCCTCGGCCGACAAGAAGATCCAATTCTCCGTCAGAATCCCAATCAGTGACAAAAGGATGGGCATATGAACCCACGTTCAGGGGCTCCAAGGGAGTTCTGTGGGTGAGCAAACCCATGTCCTCATATCCGTCACCAGTGTTCCTGTAATAGCGGAAGTAACCCTGTTCGTTCCCAACTATGAGGTCCTGCCTTCCATCACCATCCAGGTCAACTGAAGATGGATAGGCACTGAAGCCGACATCGATTTTCGCTTGGTCTGTTGTTCTGAGTGATCCAATCCTGGAATATGCAAAATCATCTTCGCGGTAATACTGGATGACATTTCCATCTTCGTTTCCAACAACCAAGTCTCTTCCTTGTGCGTTCGTTATGACATTGTCTTCTATCGCCAGGTCCGAGGAATTGACTGAATACAGTCCATGAATATTGTTTCTCAAAACGTTGCCAGTAATAGTGGAACTGCTCTCTTCAAGGTACAACCCGTACTGATTTCCCTCAATCGGTCTGTTGCCCGATATCATAGGGGAGGAGCGACGTAACCTAATGCCTGCTTTGTTCGAAATGATGCTGTTGTTCAAGATCTTC
>CP070767.1:466867-469602 GCA_020345725.1 Methanobacteriota archaeon
ACCGTTTCGGATTTGGCGTGGGTCGACGAGACCGCAAATGTTGGTCTTGCTCCATCTCACAGAGCAGGATGTGCTATGACTTATGACAGCGGGGTCGGACTCATGGTGCTGTTTGGTGGGTCCGCTGGAGGAGCTGAAACGTGGACTTATGATGTCACTGCTCGAGTGTGGAGTCCGGAACCGACCATAGGTCCAACTTGGCGGACTGGGCACGCGATGACATATGATGCAGATAATGGAACAGTCGTCCTGTTCGGTGGAACTGATGGAGGCAGGGAGACTTGGACTTACAATGTGACCAGTGACACATGGAACATGACAACCAACACAACGGGACCTTCTGCAAGATATGGACACTCAATGGCCTATGACGAATCGACAAAGGTCGTTGTTCTTGTCGGTGGAAATGATGGTAGAGATGAGACTTGGACGTATGATGTTGTCACCAACGCATGGACGGAAGTGATTCCTCCGATAGGATTGCCGTCCCCATCGGGCAGAGATGGACACGCCGTGGTTTATGATTCGGATACCCAGACGATCCGACTCTTTGGTGGCAATGACCGAGAGTTCAGCCGAATGTGGTACAGAGAGTTGAACCCCGGCACTCCAGTAATAATGGCTGGATTCCCCCTCAACGAACCTACAAATCCCTACTACTCACCTGCGCTCACACAGGACGGGTCAAGAATATTCGTGAATGACGGAAAGCTTCGCGCACTTCATGCTGTCAATGGAACAGACGCTTGGCCATATAGTAGCCTCCAAATCAACCCAAATGGCATTGACTGGACGAATCCACCTGTCGTCGCCCTTCCGTCCGAGATCGGCGGAGTCTTCAATGTTGAAGTCGTTTATGCCACGTCAAATGATGGATGGATATACGCCAGATACTCAGAGAATGGAACGGTACCCCCAGATTGGGATGAACTGAATTTCATAAACGTTGATAACCCAACAGAGGGTGGTTGCCCTCTGAGAATCAGCGCAATCGTTGAGGATGAAGGCGTATTGACGGTTCCAGACTTCTACGGCGAGGACATATTTGTAGGCTCTTCCAGTGGGTACTTGTACAAGATCCGGAGGGATACCGCCCACGGCCTGTTTGCATGCTCCAACTCCTTCCTATACCATGACCAAGGGTTCATCAATCAGGGTTTCGGGTTTGTTGGAGGAGTGAGGTTCGTCAGAGAGAAGTTCCTGCTTTTTGCCATTGGGAATGAGGACAGACAGACACCCGGGGACCCAACCGACGATAGAGGAACGCTTTTCGTGGTCGGGATTGACGGGAATCTTTCTTGGAGAAAATCCTTTGATGGTCACATATTCGGTACACCGACCATATGGAAAGACGAGGCTGGTACGCATGCCACTCCCAGCATCTGGTTCGCCACAGACAGAGGCTATGTGCAATCCTATTCATCCACTGGACTGAACATGGCTCCTCTCCCACCAGGCTGTTACGAATCTGGCAACTGCTACGCTCTCGGCACTGACTCTCAGGGGAGAGACATATTCAGCCAACTGATGTGGGGTTCTCAGATTGCTCTCACGGTCGGACTGTTAGCTGCAGCTGGGTCTATTGGAATCGGGGTTGTTATTGGACTAGTTGCCGGTTATTCGGGTGGCAGGATCGACACGGTGCTGATGAGATTCACTGATGTCATTCTGGTTCTACCAGGTCTACCTTTCATCATCATACTTGCTGCAGTTCTGGGTCCAAGCTATTGGAATATCATCTTCGTGTTGACTATCATAGGTTGGCCGGGTACTGCGAGGGTCATCAGGTCCGAGGTGCTCTCTCTGAAGGAAAGGCCGTTCATCGACTCCGCAAGGGTCACCGGGGCTAGCAACATCCGGATAATGTTCAAACATCTGGCTCCGAACGTTCTGCCTCTCGCTTTCCTGTACATGACTCTCGCCGTGAGCGGAGCAATCCTCTCGGAAGCGGCGCTCAGCTTCCTTGGATTGGGAGACGTCAACACAGCAAGCTGGGGTCAGATGCTTCACGCCATACAGTTCGGGAACGTGCTGAAGGCATGGTGGTGGCTGGTGCCTCCTGGACTTGCAATCACATTCATCTCTCTTGCTTTCTACCTGATCGGAAGGGCCTTCGAACAGATCGTAAACCCGCGTTTGAGGAAGAGGTGATAGGACAACCTGGCAATGCTGGAAATCAAGGATCTGAAAGTCTACTTCGAAATCCTCAAAGGTAAGGTGAAAGCTGTAAACGGAGTCTCCTTCAATCTCGACAGGGGGGAGACCATGGGCCTGGTCGGTGAGAGCGGTTGCGGGAAGACCACCCTGGCTTTCGCCATCACCCAGTTGCTCCCTTTCAACGGTCAAGTGGTTGGCGGCGAGATTATCTTCGACAAAATGGTCCTTGCCAGGGCCAATATGGCCACCGAGATGATAGAACTCCTCAAGCATGACAAGTGGCTGCCCAAGGTAGAGAGGCTCATCGAAAAGAAGGAGAACGCGCTAAAGGCCTTCGAGGCAAGAGGACTGGATGAATCGCCAGGCGAGTCAGAGATACTGCTCTCCCAGGAAGCGGGTTTCCTGCAAGACATCAAGGAGATGCTCAGCTACAAGGACAAGATGGAGTCCGAGGAGATCAGAGAAGTGCTGGCCGAAGCCGCCAAGGGTGAGGTGACAGGGTTCTTCGCAGACCGAAGGAAGAGGAAGATTGAGAAGGAAATCGAGGCGAAGATGTCAGCAATCAGGTGGTCTCAGGT
>CP070767.1:469702-472584 GCA_020345725.1 Methanobacteriota archaeon
AGAACGAGTACGGAGCCACATATTCCACCAAATTGACCCGGACATTCAAACCAGGAGGGTTGGTCAGCAAAGTAATCCAAAACTCGTCATTGTAGTAGGCGGTGAAGATCGCGGGGCTGGTCACGGAAACATCCTGAGATTGATTTCCACCGTTTGACCAATGACTAAACACATACCGAATCGGTGGTCCGCCTATAGGACTTGGTGCAAAGATGTTGTATATCTCAGAGTCGTTGAACCAGAAATATTGGGGTGTAGGAGAATACGGGACTCCGTTCACATAAATCAAGAACCCCACTGGATCTGTGGTTATTGTGACATTCCATTGAAGCGACCAGTTTGCCCATATTACCTTGGGACCATCCATGTAGACACAGTCTATGCAAGGATTCGAGAAGTTATTGAGATCTCCACTCCATCCCATGAAGAGATACCGTCCACCTGGAGGTGCTACCGGTGGGAAGGCCTCTACTGTAACCCATGTGTATGCCGGATACCATCCTGAAGCTGGATTGGTGGTTCCCCCGCCTCCATTCATCATCAAATAGAACTCTGTACCGTAGACAGCAGTATTGTTGAAGTGTGCCGCACTGACCACATAAGTCTCAGGATTATTCGTGCTGATGTCATACGACCAGTATTGAAAGTTATGCCGAGCTGATCCGTTAGTCCACTGAGGAGTAGCTTCAATGGTAATGGAAGAACCGTCACCCCATAGGTAGTAGTATGGGGACGGATGCCATGAATCCCCGATCTCGCGAACCTTTATGTTTGGGTCCTTTGGCTCAGCACGGATCTCATAATACCTTTCGGTCTCAAAGGTCTGGAAGTAGATGTTGTCGTTCCCTCTTGAATCGTGCCAAGCCACACATGGCCTACCGTCCCTGAAGGTTACGTCAGGAGAGTGGTAGGCATCCAGAGCGGTGCTGGAACTTGGATCATTCACCTTCATCGGAGGACCTATCCAGTCGGCCCCTCCGTTGGGTGATAGCATGTAGTAGATATCAGTTTCATTCAGCCAGACGGCATGGACCATATTATCTTCCCTGTAGAGCTTGGTGTACTTCTGATCCTTCACGTCGCTGGGATCAAATGCTAGAATACCGGATCCGGCACATGGGTTCCAGGTTGCGCTACCAATGTCATCAACATTTGGCGCCCAGAGACAATAAGTATACATGGTGGTCAATGGAAGCACGCCTGGGTTGTACAATGACATCGTGAAGATGACCTCACGGTCATTTGCTGCGACATCGGGAGAGGAAAGGTCCAGATTCTGTATTGCTGACATGGTGTAGAATATTCCCCAGCTATCGGTTCCGAGGTCTGATGTGATAGTCGCGTCTGTAAGGATTGCGTCATAATGCCAGTTTGCCGGATTGGGGTCGCTTCTATCCTGGACGGTCATCGTAACCACAATGTCGGCTTCAACCGCACCCATATCCACACTTTGAATCGCCACCCGAGGTTGATACACCCACGCATCTGGCCACATAATGAAGTAATACGTAGTCCACGACATTCCATCTATTGTGTAGAGAATCTGGAAAGTGTCTATGTTATTGTTCGTGTCGTATATCTCAGCCACGATGACCTTGGAGTCGCCTAGGAGATCCACATATGGACAGTTGATATCCTGCCACCAGGTTATCCCACCTCCGAAGTCTTCAATGTTCCAAGTATCTCCGTCCATAGACCAGGCGAATTCAAGAGTTGGATTGTTGTACCAGACATACAGCACGTCCGTGCCGAAGTTCGGGCTGTATTCTCCCGCAATGGTTGGGCAAGACTCATCCTCGGCGGCATCAACTGCGATGTCCCTCTTGACCCAGGTGATCCCGCCATCTGTTGACTTAGAAACGTACACATCACTGAGGCCTGTGCCGATATCGTGATCATACGCAACGTACAAAGTCCCGTTCGAGGTCTTCGCTAGGCTTACGTTCTTCTCACTGTTCACAGCATCATTGTAGACAAGGACGTCATTTGTAAGGAAAGGAGCATCCATTGGTTCTGGGTATGGGGTGCCTGTTGGGGAAGGCCCGTCTCCTCCAAGAGGCTCATTCACACGATTCTGCAGATGCAAATCTCCGAGCTCTACATCCTGTACAATCTCCACATCGAAATCGATGGGAGTTGGCCCATATCCTTCCTCAAGAGCCGGATTGAGACCTTGAATCTGAGAAGTATCTTCCGCAACAATCATCTCCAGATCTTCTTCTGCCACGGTCGTGCTACTCATTCTTGCAGTCGAAGCCCCAGCGGTCACCAAAGACATCAAAGGGGTTGCCATCAACAACGCTGCAACGGTCACAATAAGGAAAAAGCTCACAATTCGATTTGGTTTTGTGCCCACTTTCTTCCTCCACATTACTTCCACACTCCTCCACAATGTCTCGATCGGATTGAATACAACACGATTTGACCTGTATTTGTAATTTCCGTCATCTAGCGCTATCAGGACTCATCCACCTAGCACTGTTCTCGCAAAAGTCAAGATGTTTGCCGGCCTCTCCGCCAGCCTTCTCACGTAATAAGGATACCAGTAGGTTCCAAATGGAATGTATGCCCTCATCCGGTAGCCTTCTCTCACAAGCTCAACCTGCAAATCCTTCCTTATGCCGAAGAGCATCTGGAACTCGAATTCGTCTTTGCCTATACCGTTTCTGTTTACGAAGTCCTTCGTCCATCCGATTATCTTGTCGTCATGAGTGGCGATCCCCACATACACGCCATTCTTCCTTGCTTTTTCCGACAACAACATCTCAAGGAGGCGGATGAAGTTCTTGTCTACCTGATCCTTCTTGGGAAAGGCAATCTCCTTTGGTTCGGTGTATGCACCCTTGCAAATCCTCACCCCGTACCCATTTTGGATGATGTCC
>CP070767.1:472684-476455 GCA_020345725.1 Methanobacteriota archaeon
GGTTAACATATGTCAATTGGGAGGACTCTTGCGAGAATAGGGCAACGGATGCCCCAAGAAAATGCATGTCTCAGAGTCCTTGTCACTTCTTTGGCTTCCAGTGTCTCTCCACTTCCCTGATGAGCCCTCTATGAGCATCAACCATCGCGGAAACTCTCTCATCATCTATTTCATCAAAGCCTTCTAGAAAGTCATACAGAGCCAAGAATCCCTCAGGAACACTCTCAAGAGCCAGAAAATCTCTTATCATCCCCTTCTCACTTGAAGGTCTTGTATTATTCAATATGAACATCATTTGCACGAAACTCTCACAAACGAGTCTCATCAAATAGACAGCTCCCCTCAAGTCTCCAAGCTCAATACACTGACGGATCTTGTAATCATAAGTCCTTGCATCCTCCATCAGGCAGTCTAACACGAACTGTTTTCTTTCGTCCGGCATCTCGAGGATTTTCTTTCTGAAGCTCTCGGCAATTCCATCTGGATCATAGAGTATCTCAGAGTTCAGCATGATGCTCGACGCATACCAGCACCCTGCCTCGTAGTCAATTTGGAACTCCACATATTCATTTGTCTTGTAGGCAAGGTCAACAGGAACTCCTTCTATTGATGTTCTCTTCACTCCGAATATGTCAACATCTTCGGGAATATCCTCGACAATCAGAAGCAAGTCTATGTCAGAACCTTCAGAGACAGTCCCCATTGCTACAGATCCGTAGACTAATACTGCTCTTATGTTGGGATCTTCCTTCAGGCCCTCGACCATTCTCGAAGCAAGTGTCTTGTATTCATCGGTCATGGGATCAACTCAAGATGTTATGTGTAGTGAGAATGAGGGTGTTTTGCATATTAAGAACCTTCTGGAGTGAGAATAATGCTAGTCTCTGAGGTGGAGCGATTGTGCTGGTTCAATGGTGTTCAAGGCTGTTGAGAGGAGGGAGGATGAATACTTCACTAATTCTCTTAAGCTTGGCAAATTCTCTCAAAAGCCTTATATAGAGATTGCCTGATGCAATTCTTCGTATCCTGTTACACAACAGGCATAGGGGGTGTGATTCAATGGAGGGGAAAAGAGGAACCAAGAGCCTTGTCTTGACGATGGACTTTGCGGACAACAGATTCGCAATTGTAGCGATGAAGGAGAAACGAGAGCCAATTTCGAAACATGCTGAAATGATGTCCCGCGACATTCTCGCCACTGGCAGGAAAAGACCAGAACCGGGCTATGTCCATTATGACATCGTATCAAGCGACAATCGGATCCTTTACAGAGGCGTCTTTCCCGATCCAACATATTCGAGGGTGGAGTTCCAACCCGAGACCGGATCCCTCAGATCTGCATATGTGACCCACGAGAAAGCCCGCTGCCAAGTAACAGTGCCCTACTACCCTGCAGCTGTGAACCTCCGCCTCAGGAGGGTCAATCCCGAAGGAGAGATGGAAGACCTGGGTGTCATGGCAATGAAGGTCAGGAGGGGGTAGTGCTCATGGTCACCATCACCAAGGTCGTGGACAACGGTGATCCCGCCGACAAGATTGACATTCTTGTCATGGGGGACGGTTTCGATTCCAGCACAACGGACCAGAACAGGTTCGACGCAAAGGTTCAGGATTTCATCAACAAATTCTTCGCAATTGCACCATTCGATGTGCTGAAGACAGCCTTCAATGTGTACAAAGCTGAGGTCGTTTCAAACGACTCGGGCATAGACCGACCTGATGACAATATAACAAGAGACACCGCCCTAAACACTTCCTACGGGTCTGGCGATTTGGAGAGACTGATCACTGCAACAGACGGGGGAGTCGCTATCCAGAATATTATGAACCAGGCAGCGGGAGATTACTCGGCCGGCGGCCAAGACTATGGTGCCGTGGTGGTTCTCATCAATGACGTACATTATGGTGGCGGGGCCGCAGGTTTCTACACGACCACCAGCATCGGAAAGGATGGAAGCTATGACTACGCTGGCTTTGTGGATATCGTCGCCCACGAGCTCGGACACAGTCTCGGATATCTTGGAGACGAATACGAATACAACGGGGACAAGAAGACCTACACTGGTTCCGAGCCTTCAAATCCCAATCTCACAATCGAAACGCAGCGGAATCTCATCAAGTGGAAAGACCATATAGATGCCAGCACGCCCCTGCCCACATATTCGAAGGGTGGGGCATGCGATGCACCGAACAAGTCCGCAACCACTCTGGCAGGCTATCCCGAAGGAACTGTAGGCTTGTTCGAAGGGGGGAAGTATTACAATTGCGGAATCTACAGACCGGAAGGACGTTGCATGATGAGGGCACTGGGCTATGTATTCTGCAAGGTGTGCAATCTTGCCCTGATAAAGAGCGTCAGCGACCGGGGTGCGATATGCTTCATAGCCACTGCTGCCTATGGTTCCGAACTTGATCCTCATGTCATGTTCCTTCGCAATTTCAGGGACGATGTTGTGTTGAGATCCAGATACCGAAGAGGGTTCGAGGATCTGCTTGATATCTACTACCGGTTCAGCCCACCCATTGCCGAGGAAATGAAGCGTAATGAGTTCTACAAGAATTTCATGAAGTACACGGTGGTCTGGCCTACGATTGCACTTATAAAGGCGATAGTATTCCTTGCGAAATTGGTCAGGGGTAAATCCCCCGACAAATCAATCTGACTTTGACTAGTGTGAGGAGGGTGTTGGATGATGAAAAGAGAAAGAAGATTTGGAATTCTGATAGTGTGTATGATGATGACTGCTGCTGTGTTTGCGACCGTTCCATTGAATGTGAGCGCACAGAATGAACCCACGGCAGATGCGGGAGGACCGTATACCGCGCCTGAAGGCACCGCAATCCTATTCAACGCTTCGGGCTCCACAGATCCAAATGGGGACCCGTTGAACTACAGTTGGGACTTCAATAACGATGGTGTTTGGGACACAGCCTACTCCCCCGACCCCACAGCTGTTTACACCTGGTACGATGACTATACTGGCATTGTCGTTGTGAACGTAACAGATGGCGTTTTCAATGACACAGATACCGCGGACGTGACCGTCACGAACGTTGATCCAGATCCGCATGGTGGAGACTATGGTCCGGTTGACGAAGGTGAGATGATCCCCTTCGATGTATTCTTCACTGACCCGGGATCTGATATGTTCACCAGCACGGGGATGCTTGATGGCCTCAGTCACATGGGCCGTCCAAATCTGGTTCTCGACAGTGTCGACTATGGGTCATTCATAATCCATGCGACGCTGCACACGAACGAATATGAGGTGAATGACTTGGAACTGGAGGCTCTGTACGGGTCGATCAACAGTCTAACCGTTTTTGGAACAATCAACATTGTCCCCTCCCCGGGTATATTCTACACACATCAATTCAGTCCAAACGTGCCGGAAGACACTCAGGTCAGCATGGATATCTTGATGGAAGACGAGTTTGTTAGCATGTGTCAGAATCAATCACGCCTTTGGGCCCTTCAATGGCACATAACCTTTGACGGAGATATTCTCAGCTCAGGTTTCTTCTCCAACATAACCCAGAACTGTTCGTTGCAATTCGACAAAGGTATTTCGGACGACTGTGGGCAATTGTACCACATCTTCAACTACACTGTCATGGACGACGACGGCGGCATTGGGACACACCTTGTGCAAATCGAAGTAAGAAATGTTGATCCTGATGTAGACGCAGGACCGGATCAGACGGTTTTCGTGGGGGACGCAGTGCAGTTCGTGGGGTCGTTCACGGACCCTGGCTGGCTGGATACCCATA
>CP070767.1:476555-484333 GCA_020345725.1 Methanobacteriota archaeon
CCTTGCCAGAGTGCCATGTCTTTCCTCCCTTCAATGATGGGTAGCATATAAATACGTTTTCCAAATGAAGCGGTAACTGACTCAACATCTCAGTTCCGACTGGTAGAAGTGAATATATACCGTGTGCGGCATGCCGAAAATGGTTTTGCCGAGGGAAATTGAGGGTGCATTCGGCAATGACCATTGAAGGCCCTGTTATCAGGGAGGAGGTGAGAGAGGATATGACAACGCCAGAACAAGTCCCAGAGCAACAACCTGTTCCTGAGCCACAGGCAGCTCCAGAACCCCAACCCGTCTACGCACAGCCTGCAGCACCGGTCTATGCGCAACCCCAACCCTTAAAACTTGAGAACGCTGGAGTTGGTTTGCTGGTCACTGGAGCCATCCTTATTGGAATCGGCATAATGATTCTGGGCATAGCCCCCGGAGATATTTCTGTTGATCCCAGTGGCATGATGACAGGGTACAATTTCGGAGTTCAAATGACTACACTGCTCATTGCCTGCATTCTAATCGGTATCGGAACAATACTGGAGGGACTCGGTGTGGGCATTACCATAAAGGCCCACTTCACACAACAAGAGAAAACCGTCAGAACGTAACGGACCTCTCTGACACTTATCCCAACATATCCACTTCCATCTTAGCGTTAGTCTGAACGAAAGCTCCGTATCCTTCTCTGGCTGATCCAGGGTTCAGGTAGACTGTTTCTTCTTCGCGCAATCCCTTAGCTTCATGGATGTGTCCATAGACAGCCAACTTGGGCTTGTAATCATCGATTATTCTCTTGATTGACTTGCTCCCCAAAGGTCCAGTGAATGTTGTGCCATCAAGCACTCCGTAGGGAGGGGCATGGGTCACCAGTATCACATCATCTTCCATAAGGGGCGAGAGTAATTTGTGTATTTGATCATCCGTAACCTCAAAGAGTGTATCAAAAGGTGTGGGATTGGAGGCCCCAAACCCCACGAACGTCTCTCCGCCAATATTCACCTTCTTCTCGTGGAGATTGACTTCCAATTCGTCAAGCAAACCCAAGATAGCAGGAGGGTCGCAGTTCCCGGGTATTGCCAAAGTCCTCACATCTAGACTCCTAAGAAAATCCCCAGCGAAGGATATCGGTCCGAAATGGGTGATATCACCGCATATTATCAGCAACTCAGGATCAAGCGCGTCAATCCAAGTATGCACCTGTTTTACTCCCCAGTCCGAACCGTGAAGATCTGATATAGCCAGTATTCTCATTTCAAACCTCTAATCAAATGAATCCAAAAGTGAAATCACCCGGATAGAACACCAGGTAGGAAATCATGTAACCCAGAATGGCCCCACCATTCATTAAAGGGAGACCTGCCTGGGGATTCCCTTTCATCACGAAGCGCATCAAGATCAGGAATCCTCCAAGGCAGCCAATCATTGTGAAGATCGCCACGAAGATATTGGGAAAGGGTCCGAGTCCTCCAACGCTCGGAAGCCATCGGAATGCTGAAACCACCAGGACCCCTGGTATCACGATATCACCCAGACCCATGAATGTGGCGTCCCTCTTCTCCTTCTTTTCTATTTGGTCCTTCAGACTCTTCTGTTCGCGGAAGGAGTACCCCTTCTTTGTCGGCACGACCAGTAGAACAGGAAGCCTCTCTTGTGTGACGGCATCCGCGAGTGTTATCATGTGCTTGGTCTTGTAGACGGAAATAGCATCATAGATGGCCAAGAGAATCAACAGGACGAAGACTGGCAGGATTGTGAGTGATATTCCAAGAATCGAAGCCACGGCCGCGGCAACGCACACACCAACGAAGTCCACTATGTACCACTCTGGGTATTTGTAGAGAAGAATAATCACAACAATGGCCAGGATGATACCAACGGTGAAGGCAATGGTGGCAGCAGTGTCTGGATCCATGCCAAAATGGGTCAGGGTCAGAAAGATCACAACGTGAAAGACCATAAGAGTCGTCAGGCCAAAGGCGCCAAGAATTAGGTGTTTCAACGCCTTTTCTCTCTTGATCCTAATTACAAAGAGTATTATCACGGTCACGATGAGTATCAATGCAACGTAGAGGAGGACGTTCGATACATCACCGGGATCACTAAAGACTTCCAGATTTGCATGGACGAAAGGGACGGCCAGCAGAAGTGCGACAGACTGGGCGATCACTAGAAACAGTGCCAATGCGACAACCGAAGAGAGTTTTCTCTCCATCTTACTCCCTGACAATGTGTGCGAAAGCGACACTACCCGAGATCTTTTCGATCTCGATCTTCACAGTCGTGCCCTTGGCGGTCCCCGGTACGAAAATGGTGTACTTATCCACCTTGGCAATCCCATCGCCTCTCCTGCCGATATCCTGAATCGTGACTTCGTAGACCTTGCCCTCCTCCAAGGCCTTCTCCTGAACTGGTCCGCTTCCCTTCCTAACTTCCACTGGCCGGTGAGCTCCGCACGCATCGCATTCGAGGATGGTGATCCTCTCTTCCTTCACAATCCGCGTATCAGGTCGCTTGCACTCGGAGCAGAGAACATATGTCTCCACATAACCGCTTATCCTGTCCTCAATCTGCGTAGGTGAGACTCTTCCCTTGAAGACGGCCCTTCTTCCGTCAATCGTCCCTGCTGTACCAAGTTCGCGTAACAGATAGGCCAGGACCTGTTGGGGTTCCCTGTCTATTGCATTGGAGATATCTTCAAAATTCCTCAGAACAGTGGTCTTGCCCTCTATGAACACATCAGCATCAGGAATCTTGAACCTCTCGTGAGCAATCACCTTTTCGGGAAGTCCTTCCCTGGCTCTCTTCAGAAGATCATTGTAGTCCTGTTCAGCCATCCTAGTCAGACCAAAAGATTGCTCTATGCTAAAAATCTTTGCCATCCCTGAAATCGATAGCAGATTTCACGAGTCCGAGGTGCAGCCTGGAAGGCCTTAGAGGTCTGGATTTGAACTCGGGATGGAACTGAGAAGCTACATAGTACCTGTGCCCATCCAATTCCGCTATCTCCATCCTCCGTCCATCCATTGACCTTCCTGTGTATTTGAGGCCAGCCTGCTCTATCCGTTCAATGTACTCAGGATTAATCTCAAACCGATGTCTGTGTCTCTCCTTGATCTTCCCGGACTGGTACAACTCGTACGCCTTTGATCCTTCCTGAATCTTAGCTTCGTGGACCCCGAGTCTCATAGTTGCTCCCTTGTCTTCCACTCCCACCTGTTCGGGGAGAAGGTCAACCACTGGATACTTCGTCTCAGGATCGAACTCCGAGCTGTTTGCCCCATTTAATCCCAGGACGTTTCTGCAGAATTCCACTGTCGCGAGCTGGAAACCAAGACATATGCCGAAGAAAGGCTTTCCATTCTCTCTCGCATACTGGGCAGAGATTATCTTGCCCTCCGTTCCCCTTTCACCGAACCCTCCGGGAACGAGGATCCCATGAACATCCTTGAAGATCTCGGAGGGATCGCCCTTTTCCAGGTCCTCAGCTTCCACCCAGACGAGATTCACTTTGTTCTTGGTCTCGGAAGAGCAATGATTCAGAGCCTCTACGTGGCTGATGTAGGAATCCATCAGATGCGTGTATTTCCCCACAATGGCAATGTTAACCTCTCCATCCGGATTGTCCAGATTATCAAGGAAACCCTTCCAACTGGTCAGATCCTCCTGCTCAGAGCCGATGCCGAACTTCTGGATTATCAGGTCGGTCAATCCCTGTTTCTCGAGAATTATCGGGACTTGGTAGATTGATATGGCATCCGGGGCACTGATTACGCCCTCCACGGGCACATCACAGAACATGGATATCTTGCTCTTGATTGACTTCGAGAGGGGTCTCTCTCCTCTGGCTATGATAACATCGGGTTTAATCCCCACCGCCCTCAGCTCCTTGACCGAGTGCTGGGTCGGCTTGGTCTTCTGCTCCCCCACCACGCCCAGAATTGGAACCAGAGTGGTATGTATATAGATGCAGTTCTGCTTGCCGATGTCCATGGGGAGCTGGCGGACCGCTTCCAAGAAGGGCATGGACTCAATGTCACCGACTGTCCCTCCAAGCTCAACCAGAACCACATCCGATCCATCCCTTTCTCCAACATCTACGATCTCCTTCTTTATCTCGTCAGTGATATGTGGGATAATCTGGACAGTCTGCCCCAGATAGTCTCCTCTTCTTTCCTTCATTATGACTTCGCGGTAGACCTTGCCCGTGGTTATGTTGTGGTCCGTTCGAAGATTAGCATCCAGAAACCTTTCATAATTTCCCAGGTCCAGATCAACTTCGCTGCCGTCGTCCAATACGAAGACTTCTCCATGCTGGAACGGGTTCATTGTTCCTGCATCACAATTCAGATAGGGATCGATCTTGACGGCTGTCGCCTTCAGGCCGCGAGCCTTGAGCAACATTCCGAGCGAAGAAGTTGTTATTCCCTTACCCAGACCTGACAAAACGCCCCCCGTGACTATTACGTATTTCATCTCCTCACGGGATTGGTCAAACGTTCATTATTCATTTAAAGCTTATGCTAACGCTATCCTATCACCAATACATCTTCGAACCTTGCGGAGGGCGAGATGATTCCAAGTGCGCCCATGGACCCTTTCATGTTTCTTCTGTCATCACCCAATCCAGATATGTCCTTGAGAAGCTCGGGAAAATTCCCACTTATCATGACAGGGGCAACAGGGTTCTTGATTTCTCCGTTCTTGATGCGAAGAAGGCGAGGCGAGGATATCGAGAAATCCCCTGAGGCCGGATTTGAGGTGTGAGCACCAAGAATGCCGTGCACAAGAACACCATCGTCCGTTTCAGCAATCAGGTCTTCCAAAGGCCTTTGGGGTCCTTCAAGCGTGAAGTTTCTGGCACAGACTCTGGGAGGATATTTGAATTGTCTTATATCGCTCAACCTGGCGACCTTCATGGCGTTGCTCGTGCTCTTCTCAGAATACTCTGAGGCAACCAGGCTGTCATATAGGAAGGATTCCAGATTTCCTTTGACTATCAGATCTGTTCGAGATGATGGCGTTCCCTCATCATCCATAATACCCGAATTTGGCCCGTTGGGCATTGTTGGATCGTCGAAGACGGATATACTCTCATCGGCTACCATCTCTCCGATTCTGTCTGAATAAACGCTCTCCCCTTTCCTGGCCCGGTCCGCGTAGAGTGCTGGAACCAACACAAACTCCATCATACTCCTAAACGGCAAAGGGTGGAATAGAACGGTCATCTTTCCCCCCTCCATCTTCTCGGGATTTGCCGTGTCGATGGCCCACTGAGCAGACCCTTTCCCTACTTCATATAAATCTGCGTCCATCTGTTTCGACCAGTAAACTTCAGTTCCATTCGAGACTCCATTCTTCTTCAGGACAGAGTCTACTTCGCCGAAGAAATAGGTCACCCTGTCCTCTGCTTCCAAATCCACCGAGTTTGCTACATAGAGGGTCTCAGACCCATACCTCACCCTACCACTGGTAACATTGATTTCCTCACTAACATCCAGGGCTCCTCGTATTCCCTCCTCACAACACCCCACACCGTAGTCCAAAGGTAGATCAGCAAGTCTCTTGTCGAATGTGCTCCCCACACTGGTCAACTTTGCTTTCGAAGGAAGACTGAACTCTTTCATTTCCTTGCCGAGTCGTGATAGAGAGAGCGCTTTCTCCACCAGCGCATCATCGTTGTTCATGTCTGTTGAGAAAGAGAAGCCCAGCTTGTGGTCTTTCATGATTCTCAATCCTCGTCCAACTGAATCTTCGGCTGTGGCCAACTTGACCTTTCCCTTCTCAATCTTGTGTTCAAGGCCTTTCCTCACCAGAATGCAGGCCTCTGCGTCATCCGCTCCCATTTCGAGGGCCTTGTTGACTAGACGGATGCCATTGTCCAACATCAGCTGCCCCCTCCAATGGTAACTTCTTTGACACGCACATGTGGTCCACCGTCACTCACTGGTACCCACTGGTACTTCCCGCAGTTGCCTGGACGGCCGAGTTGAAAGTCATTCCCCACCCGGTCGATGCTCTTCAAGACTTCGAGGGTCTGGCCTGAGAATGATACGTCCTTCAGAGGGACCGTTATCTCCCCATTCTCAATGAGGAAGGCTTCGGAGGCGTTGAATTGGAATGTACCCCTTGCCGTGCTTACTTGACCGCCTCTGGTTCCCTTCGCATACACACCCTTTCCAATTCCCTCCAAGACCTCCTCGAAAGAGTAGTCTCCTTCCTGGATGTAGGTATTGCTCATGCGGACGATGGGCAGTACGTTGTATGACGCTGCCCTGGCTCCCCCGTTTGGTTCCATCTTCAACAAGTGTGCCGTTTCTCTGTTCAGAATGTATTCGCTCAACACTCCATGATCCACCAAGAACTTCTTCTTGCCAATCACACCTTCAGAATCAAAAGGAAATGAACCATAACCACCGTCAAGCCCAGGATCGTCGATGATTGTCACCATATCATTCCCAATCTTCTCACCCATTATGCCTTCCAGGCAAGAGTTCCCTGCAACAACCCAGTCGCCTTCGGACGCGTGACCAACAGCTTCATGCGCGAAGACACCAGCTAGATCCGGATCTGCTACGAGAGGCATCGTTCCGCTGGGAGGGCGTCTAGCTGAGAGGATTCTCACGGCAGACTCTCCCGCTGATTTTGACATTGCGATTGGGTCTCTCAAATCGAAAATCTCCATCCCTCCAGTTGCACCACATGCGTCAGCGAAGCTGACAACATCACTTCCCTTCCTGGCCGTCACTTGAACCCTTCCAAAGGTTCTGGTAACTTCACTCCGCAGATCAGTCCCTTCCGAGTTGACAATCCGGACCGTGTCTCTAATATCTCCATATGCAGTCGTGACGGAATGGACGCCTTCCACCTCTTTTGCAGAATCATGCATGTCCCTGATCATCTCCAATTTGGTTTCGATGGGCACGGGAATGGGATCCTTCTCCGGGGTCCATTTGAATTCCTTTGAACTCGGGTCGACCTTGGCAAGGACGACCTTGGGAGAGACCTTGTCGGCCAGCTGGATGGAAGTTGCCAGCGATGCATTCAACGCCTTCTCAAGAGACTCTCTTGATGTATCTGTGAAGGAAGAGAAGCCCCAAGCTCCCTTTGATATCGTACGCAACCCCCCACCTCTGTCAAGCCCAGAGTTGACAGTCTGCAACTTCCCATCCTTGAATTCCAGAAGAGTGGACTCTGTTTCAACAGTCCTTATGTCACAGAATTCTGCTCCTTTGCTAATAGCTTTTTCAACGATTTCTCTCATACTGACCGGCACGTGAAGAGGGATGCAAAATAATGAACCTTTCTAACCAGAATGGACATTTGCAGGGGAGAGAGGTCTCCTAAGAAGTGTGAAAGGAATCACGCATAAACTATCATATATCTGATAGACGATTTCTCACCGACTTCTATGGCCAAAGAAAAGGATGAGAGGAGAAAGAAACTGGAGAAGATGGCAACTAATATCATTCAGAAGATGGAAGACCACCAACTATTCGGATTCATTCTCACCAATACCGGCAAAAAAGGCATTGCCGAGATAATCAAGGCATGGGGAGAGCCCCTAACGCCTCAGAAGAAGGTCGAGCCGAAAGAAGACCTTGTGGAACTGGTTGTAGACTAATCCTCGAACCGTCAACGGGCACTGCGTATGTACGCCTTGGCTTCATCGAGGACCATTTTCATTATGTTGGATTCCAACAACGCTCTTCTCGCCTGTTGGTTCTCTTTCAGCTCCTCAACGTACGCAATGATTCGTGGCAAGGCTCTGGTTACTTCATCGACGA
>CP070767.1:484433-487943 GCA_020345725.1 Methanobacteriota archaeon
GGATATCCAAACATCACACGATGTGGTGGAACCAGTTCAAAGGGGGCCTGGATTACGTTGTCTTCATCACCACGGCACAGGAGTTTGATGGTAGCCTGTCAGGTGCCCGTATAAGAGAAGGCATTTCGTGGGGTAAGATCAGTCCCAAGGCAAGAAAAGTGACAATCGACGGTGATGCGACGGTCGTTCTGCCTCTGCTCACGGCTTCCCTTCTTGAACGGCTTGAAGGGTAGCTAGGTCAATTCTCTCTCGCATCATGGATTCTGTGGATGAGATTTCTCAACCTCTTCTTGTAAGGGGGTGTGGCCACGCCCTGCAGCTCGAGTGAAACATCGTACGCTTTGTCAATCTCCCCCTCCTCCAGATAAGCCTCCCCTAGATTGAACAGAACCCTGAAATCAACGCTCCTCTTCTTTCTGCTAGCTTCTACGATTTTGATCATGTCTCTGTATCTTCCGGCCTTGCCCAGGAAAGCGGTGAACGATATGAGAATGGCATCCGAGTCATCCCTTTGCAGTGCGCTTTCGTAAAACCTTTTGGCGTTCTTGGGATCCAAATCCTCGAAGTGTCTGGCCATGATGTAGATTGGACCCCAGGCCTTGGGATACTTCTCACCCAGGTCCTGCATCTCTTGAAGAGCTCCTTCGTCTCCAGATGATTTATGAGCCCTCCAGTATGCCATCCAGAGTGCGTTCTCGTTGTTTGGGTCGCATTCCAGAGCCTTGTACATCTCTGCCGCAGACTTCTGGGGGTCCCCCTTCTTCTCATGGATAACGGCCAGGAACTGGTGGGCTACGGACGAAGTCGGATCTGTGGAGAAGTAGTTTGAGATGATTTCCTCCGCCTCGTCCCACCTCTTCTGATTCAGTAGTGCACTGGAGAACTGGATCACCGCATCATCATCGTCCGGATCGAGCTCCATCACCCTCTCGAAAACCATCTCTGCCACATCGAAGTACTTGTTGAGGATGCAGGCCTCCCCTATCTCCTTGAGCCGTGCAGAGTCGTCCCAGTTCATCTCCGCATCAAGTTTTCTGATGTCCTTGTCCCTATCCTCCGGGAGTTCGAACGATGTTCCGTCACCGCGATAGTACTTCTTCACCCGAACCTGGTGGCCTTTCTTCTTCCTGCGAAAGAGGGGCATATCAACACTTTGTTATTCGATATCTGGCTTAACTATTTTACTGACGCTCACTCGATCCTGAACTCGTCCCCTTTCTGAACAATGTGCTTCTCTATTTCGGAGAATCTGCTGCTTGGGTCCTCAGGAAGGACCGTCTTCAAGAAGGAAGGATATAGATCTATCTGCGCCAGGCCGTCCAAACCTATGAACCAGAAATCTATGTGACTTTCCAGGCTCTCGACCTTTCTGGGGGGTTCTCCTTGGATATCTGCCAGGAAATACAGTCCTATCTCGTGGAACTCCTGATCCCCCTGCTCGAAGAAGTTCTCATTCACATAGACCAGCTTCCCGACTTTGATGTCCAAACCAGCTTCTTCCTTGAGCTCCCGAACCAAGGATTGCTTTGCCGTTTCGCCCACCTCAATGTGGCCTCCTGGCAATGCGAACTCATCCCTTTCCACACTACGCTGCAACAGAACTTCTTGATTTACTATGATGATGGCCCTTACGATTGACTCGAACTTCATGTGAGGGCGATAGACCACTTCCATATCTTCTTTTTCCTTGATTTCGGCAAAACAGAGTGTAATCCACAAGATTTTGTCCCATTTTTACCACATGTTTGTACGTCAAAGGGAAAACTTCGTTCTAGAAACCTCAAATAGGTCCACTTACAGAAATCTTCTATGAGGGAACCACAGAAAGGAGGAAAGATGGTGGAGGAGAAACCTCGAGCGGTAGACAATAGCCACTCCCCGGACATAGGAATCGTAGATCTATCGCTGAAGAGGACTGAATTGGCCCTCAAGTGCAGATTCCAGAGATCCTGCTTGGCTCACTCTAAGAACTGCCATACCTGTTCAAGGAGGGTGGGTTTGACCTACTCGCCCAGAGGCTCCGAGAACAGATTTGAAATCGACCCGAACGGAGGGGTCGGGACTGATAGCCCCGCACTCGCTTCAGAGTATGTCCAGAACCCCGTCCGAAGAGGGTGATATGAAAATGAACACGATACATACCTCAAGAACGGCCCGCGGTGGAGGATTCGTTCACTCTGGAATGTTGCCATATCTGACAGGCCCGGTGCTTCTGGGAAAGGGGAGCCATAGTTTTCCACGCGATGTGTTCCCCTCCTCTCCTGGACATGTCCCACCTTTCCCGTCCTCAAGGTGTGCCGGCCTGTCCTTTCTTTTTTCTGAGTCACACTGAAATTCAGCTAGTGCATCGTGTCCGTTTTCGGTTTGGTTCATTGGTGAGAGTTTCTTCAAACACTCGATCATGTCTCGGTCCGAAAAATCCTATATTCAATCATCCGAACCTGTATTCCACCCCAAAACCGCCTCTAGGATAACTCCAGCTGAGAGCGCACTCTATACACGAAATCAAGCAAGTACCACACTCAAGACAGCCCTCGTAGTTGAAGTCAACATCGCCCTTGTCATCAAGAGTGAAGAGATGTGCTGGACAAACTCTCAGGCAGTACTTGTCGCCACATCGTCTGCAGGCACTCTTGTCAATCGTTATGTGTGCTTCCTTGTCCAGCTTGTAGACATTGAGAGCAAGTTTCTGCTCCATGCTCAAAGCCATCTCCATGCCCTCCACATGTCCATGAGTATCTTCATCAGACCACCTCTGAGAATCTCGTCACCAGCAATCTCTCTCACGCCTTCTTTGGGCGTGCTAGCAAAAGAGAAGAGCCTCTTCAGGAATCTGTTGGCAAGCGCAGGATAGTACTCATATATCCTCTTGTTTTCCAGGAACTTCTGAGCCCTGCCAAACCTTCTCATATCGCCAAGCACGAAACTCCCCCGCAGTGCACTTTCATAGGCACTTAGCGAATCTTTGGAGAAATTCCTGCTCTTGACGGCCCTTGTTGCGGTTTCTGCGGCATAAAAACCTGAGGCAATGGCTGAGTCCATTCCCCTCACCGCATAACCGATGTTCATGGATAGGCAGGCAGAATCCCCCAGGAGGAGCATCCTATCACCATACAGTCTTGGCATATGCGTCAGATCGAACTCAGGTATCGTGCGCGCTGAGTACTCAACGCTCTTCCCACCTTCTATGAGATTCTTGATGGCGCTACTGGATTTGAAATCCTCCATGAACTCATCGACCCGAATATCGCCGCTCATCGCAGCGCTTATGTTCGCCACGCAACCCAAGGATATGGATTCCTTGTTCGTGTAGAGAAACCCACCGCCCTGAGCACCCTTTGTGACACTGCCCACGAAGATGGAGGCACAACCCCCGTCCTCAGCCACTCCAAACCTCCCCTCAATGCTCTTACTGTCCATTTCTATGATCTCTTTGACGCCCACCGCGTAGTGCTTCGGTTTCCTCTTTGAGATGAGCCCCAAGCTGCTGGCGAGGACTGAGGGAGAGCC
>CP070767.1:488043-491820 GCA_020345725.1 Methanobacteriota archaeon
GCATGAAGCCTTCGATGGTATGACGATCCAAGACAACTGGTGGATGACCGAAACGGGACACCAGCTCATCGCGAACTACCCTTCAATGCCGGTAAGACCGGGTTCGATGGGCCGACCCTTGCCGGGTATAGAGGCTTCAATTGTGGACGATAAAGGGAATGAGCTCGGTCCAAATGAAATCGGTAACCTGGTCATAAAGAAGGGGTGGCCGGGGATGATGAAACGAATCTGGAACAACCCAGAGAAGTTCGACGAGTACTTCGAATGGAAACCCTGGTTCTTCAGCGGTGATTCCGCTTACAAGGATGAGGACGGATACTTCTGGTTCCAGGGCAGGATAGACGATGTCATCAAGACGGCTGGAGAGAGGGTGGGACCCTTTGAGGTCGAGAGTAAGTTGGTGGAGCATCCTGCCGTTGCTGCAGCGGGTGTTATCGGAAAACCAGATGTAGTCAGGGGTAGCATCATAAAAGCCTTCATCCAGCTTAGGGATGGATACGCACCATCTGATGAACTGAAAGAGGAAATCAGGGTATTCGTGAAGACGGGTCTGGCTGCTCATGCCCAACCTAGAGAGATAGAGTTCCGTGACAAGTTGCCAGTGACTAGAAGCGGGAAGATAATGAGAAGGGTTCTAAAGGCTTGGGAATTGGGTTTGCCTACCGGTGACCTATCCACAATGGAAGACTAAGCTATCTTCTCCACTTGAGCAGAACACACTTTCAGCTCTGGAATCTTTGCTTTTGGGTCCAACGCGGGGTTTGTCAGGAGATTGGCTGCACATTCTGCAAAGTGAAACGGAATGAAAATCATGCCCTTCTGGATCTTGTCCGTGACCTGAGCCTGTATCTCGATTTCGCCCCTTCTGCTGCTGACCTTGACCATCTCACCGTCAGATATCGACAGCCTCTCTGCATCCTCTGGATTAATCTCTACGGACCCGGTTGAAACTTCGCTTGCCAGAATAGGCGTTCTTCTGGTCATTGTACCTGTATGATAGTGGAACATCAACCTGCCAGTGCTCAGAATGAAAGGATACTCGTCATCAGGCATCTCGTTAGGTTCAATGAAATCAATCGCGGCGAAGCTTCCTTTTCCTTTGGTGAACTTACCCGAGTGCAAGAACTCGGTCCCAGCATGCTCAGCATCTGGACAAGGCCACAACAATCCTCCGTTACTACCCAACCTCTCGAATGACATACCACCATAGATCGGTGAAACAGAAGCAAGCTCGTCCATTATCTCTGAGGAAGATTTGAAATCGAAACCCTCAGCTCCCATCCTCTTGGCAACATCACATACGATATCCCAGTCAGCTCTGGACTTTCCAACAGGCTCAATGGCTTTGGTCAGTTTCTGTACCCTTCTGTCTGTCGCAGTAAATGTACCATCCTTCTCAGCATATGATGCAGCAGGCAACACTATGTCCGCAAGTTCCGCAGTCTCCGACAAGAATATATCCTGGACCACCAGCAAATCGAGTTTCTGCAGTGATTCCTTTACGTGGTTGATATCTGGGTCCGAGAGCATCGGGTTCTCGCCGACGATGTACATGCCTTTGATCTTGCCCTCGTCCACGCCGTTCAACATCTCCACTATTGTCAGTCCAATCTTATCATCCAGCGTAACTCCCCAGGCTTCCTCGAACTTCTTCTTGTTGTTCTCATCGGCCACAGCCTGGTAGCCTGGATAGACATTCGGAAGACCGCCCACATCGCAGGCACCTTGGACATTATTCTGACCTCTCAGAGGATTGACACCGGTGCTTCTTCTTCCCACATTGCCCGTGAGCATTGACAGATTAGCGATTGACTGGACGTTGTCTACACCAGTTACGTGTTGAGTAATCCCCATTGAATAGATGATTGAACCCTTGTCCGCGGAAGCGAACATCTTGGCCGCCTCAATCAGCTGATCCTTGGGAATGCCGCTGACTTTCTCGGCGAATTCTGGTGTGTACTTCCCCACCGTTTTCTTCAGCTCCTCGTACCCCTCCGTCCTCTCCCCGATGAACTCCTTGTCCTCCAGCCCCTCCTGGATTATGATGTTTATGAAGGCATTCAGCCAGGCTACATCAGTGCCCGGTTTGAACTGCAGGTAAATGTCAGCGAACTTGACAATTGGAATCTCTCTTGGATCAACAACGATGATCTTCGCCCCTCTCTCTTTGGCGTCCAACAGCCAGGTACCTATCAAAGGATGCTGTTCTATCGTGTTCGAACCTGTGATAAGTATGCAATCAGCTTCAAGGAACTCCGGAACAGAGTTGGTCATCGCTCCACTGCCGAATGATCCGACCAGACCAGTGACAGTAGACGCATGACACAGCCTTGCACAATGGTCAACATTGTTAGTGCCTAGTACAGCTCTTGTGAATTTCTGTATGACATAGTTCTCCTCATTGGTGCACTTTGCAGATGCAAGAACGGCCAATGAGTCCGGACCTGACTCATTCTTGATCTTCCCCAGTTTGTCGGCAATAAAGGACAAAGCTTCGTCCCATGTAACAGGCTCCATTTCCCCATTCTTCCTCATCAAAGGAGTCTTCAGCCTATCTGGATTACTTACGAACTGGTAGCAGTTCCAACCCTTGATGCAGAGAGAGCCGTTATTGATTGGATGGTTCTTCTCGGGAAGGACACCGACAAGTTCTCCGTCAAGGACCTGCAAGAGAATCCCGCAGCCACAGCCGCAGTAGGGGCAGATGGAAGGAACGCTCTCGTACTTCATCAGGTCTCCTCCTCGAGAACAGTAGTCAACGGAGGTTTCTCCTTGATGTCGACCCCAGTCTTATAGCCGAACATGCTCTCCACGTCCTTCCGTATCAGCCGGTACAGGGTCGAGAGAGGTATGTGTGCCGGGCAAGCCCTTTCACACTCGTTGCACTCGGCGCATCTGTCAGTGGAATGATAGGCCCTTATGAGATGAAAGGTGGGAAACTCCGGCGGAAGTTCACCGGTCTTCACCCAGATGTCTTCTTCGAGGATGCAATTGTCACAATAGCACATGGGACAGGCGTAAACGCATCCGTAGCACTTCATGCACTTGCTGAACTGGGCTTTCCAGAACTCATAGCGTTCATCCATGTCCATCTGGGATATCTTCTCCATATCAGGATTTGCCGTGATGCCTTCCACCCTTTCCCCGACATCAATCTTCGTCGGATATGGAGTCTCGCAATTGCATTCTTCGGCATCCTCTTCAGTACAGGCAATGCCGATCAGCACAAGGTTGTCCATCTTCACTTGGTTCCTCTTGGCCAGTTCGATCAAGATTCTCTCATCACAGCCCCTAACCACGACCCCTATCTTCGCGTCCGGGTGTTTCTCCTGAATCATAGAGATGACTATCCCCATTGGGTACTTCGGGGAGGAAACCATTGATGACAGATCCTCGTCCTTGTTGTACATATGAGGCGCGACGCAGCCCTCGCTGAGCTTAAGGCTGACCACGACGTCGACCTCGTCCTTTGCGAACAGGTCCTTGACAACATCACGTAGTTTCTCGTCCATGATTACCAGCGTATTTGTTCGGTCCCAGCTCCTTGATCGTCTCTGTAAATTGGGCTATTATCTCGGCAAACTCCTTTGCTTCAGCGGCGGATGCCCAGTCAAGCCTTATCCTTCGCGGATCGATGCCCATGTGACCAAGCATCTTTGAGAACACCTCGAACCTCTTCTTGGTTCTGTGGTTCCCGGAAACGTAATGACAGTCCCCGATATGACAGCCAAGTATCAGAACACCATCCACACCGTCCGCCAGCGCTTTAATGACGAA
>CP070767.1:491920-497645 GCA_020345725.1 Methanobacteriota archaeon
AGATCTTCGTTCACGGGCGAAGAGATAAAGACTAGTTTTGCGATACTTGATGGACATCAGAGGTGGGGAATATGACGGAAATCCCTCCGGATCTAAAGTACATCGATTCGCATGAATGGATAAAGATAGAAGGGGAGAAGGCCATCATTGGCATCACTGACTATGCTCAGACCAAGCTAACAGATATCGTGTATGTGGAGTTCGGTGACTCTGGGCGAGAAGTGGCAAAAGGGGACGAGCTGGGTACGATTGAATCGGTTAAGACGGTTTCCGAGATATATGCGCCATTGAGCGGAACGGTGGAGGAATACAACAACGAACTGGAAGAGTCCCCCCAACTGATGAACGAGGACCCGTATGGAAAGGGTTGGTTCGCGGTCATCAAGGTGACCGACCCGTCCGAGGTGGAGCAGCTGCTGGATTCTGGGGCCTACTCCAAGCTAGCAGAAGAGTGATTTTCGCAACTGGATGAGGCCTTTTCGATTGTGACTTCGGAACACTTAAATCGTTTCTCATATTTGCACCGACTACTCGGTGAGCCAAATGCAAGAAGTCGTCATAGTAAGCGCGGTCAGAACGGCGATTGGGAGGTATGGAGGTGCTTTGTTACCCTTCTCTGCACCAAAACTGGGAGCCAAGGTTGTCAAAGAGGCTGTGGGCAGGGCAAAGATCCAACCTTCGGATATTCAAGAAGTCATAATAGGGAACGTCGTAACAGCAGGTCTGGGCCAGAACCCAGCAAGACAGGCGACTCTGTGGGGAGATCTGCCTCCGAGCACTCCGGCCACGACGATAAACAAGGTCTGCGGATCGAGCTTGAAGGCTGCAATGATGGGTGCGGACGCCATAAAGGCAGGGAGCTATGACACGGTACTGGCTGGTGGAATGGAGAGCATGAGCAACTGCCCTTATCTTGCCCCCAAAGCAAGATGGGGACACAGGCTCGGAAACGGGAAGCTCATCGATGCAATCATTCACGATGGCTTGTGGGACATCTACAATGACTTTCACATGGGAATGACTGGGGAGATAATTGCCGAGAAGTATGAGATAACCAGAGAACAGATGGATGAGTTCTCCTATCAAAGCCACGTGAGGGCAGCACTTGCAACCGACAATGGAATGTTCAAAGATGAGATTCTGCCCATGGATATCCCGCAGAAGAAGGGAGAACCAGTGGTCTTTGACAAGGACGAAGGCATAAGGAGAGATACGACAGCTGAGAAGCTGGCAAAACTGAAGACTCAGTTCAAGAAGGACGGTATGCTCACGGCCGGAAACTGCTCGCAACTTAGCGACGGTGCTTCTGCTGTAGTTGTCATGTCGGCGGACAAGGCAAAGGAAAGAGGATTGGAGCCTCTAGCGAAGATAACGGGTTATGTTACTAGTGGTTTGGAGCCAGAGTTGGTGATGGAGGCCCCCATTCCTGCAATAAAGATGCTCCTAGAGAAGATCGGGAAGACGGTTGATGATATTGACCTGTTCGAACACAATGAGGCCTTTGCATCTGCAAGTTGCGCCGTATCAAAGGGTTTGAGCATACCGATGGATAAGTTCAATGTGCACGGAGGCGCTGTTGCGCTCGGTCATCCGATAGGTGCCAGTGGTGCAAGAGTTCTCACAACTCTCATCTATGCAATGAAACACCATAATGCAAAAACGGGAATCGCGACACTGTGCCTTGGCGGTGGGAACGCGGTTGCAATGTCAATAGAGATGTGATCAGATGAATATCAAGAGGATTGGGGTTCTGGGGGCAGGGACAATGGGAAATGGCATAGCTCAGGTTTCGGCCCTCTGCGGTCATGATGTTGTGATGAGAGATATAGAGGACAGATTTCTGGAGAATGGGATGAAGGCTATCGAGAAGAGCCTATCCAAAGGTGTTGAGAAGGGCAAACTGTCTGAGGAACAGAAGCAAGATGCACTATCCAGGATTCAAACAACTCTTAACGTGGAAGACATGAAGGATGTGGACTTCATCATTGAAGCAGTGATCGAGGACGTGGATTTGAAGAAGAACGTCTTCAAGGAACTGGACAACCTAGTTCGGGATGATGTCATCTTCGCAACAAACACATCAAGCATCTCAATAACAGATTTGGCATCCGCCACAAAAAGGCCGGACAAGTTCATCGGAATGCACTTCATGAATCCAGTTCCCGTAATGAAGCTGATTGAGGTCATAAGGGGGATGGAGACGAGCGATGAGACCATGATTGCGGTCTTCGACTTGTCGGAAAGAATGGGAAAAATCCCGGTGGAAGTGAACGACTATCCAGGATTCGTTGCCAATAGGATATTGATGCCCATGATCAACGAAGCGATATTCTCTTTGCAGGAAGGGGTTGGGACCGTTGAATCCATCGACTCTGTGATGAAGCTCGGGTTGAACCACCCCTTGGGTCCGTTGCAAGTTGCCGATCTGATTGGCCTGGACGTATGCCTGTACATAATGAACGTGCTGTACGAGGGTTTTGGAGATCCCAAGTACCGTCCCTGTCCACTTCTGAAGAAGATGGTGCGAGCTGGGAATCTGGGAAGAAAAACGGGGAAAGGATTCTACGAATATTGACTGGATGGCATAAACTACTTAACCAATCAGGTGCATTCAGCAGAAGGTGATGCTAATGAGAGGGGGGAACCTACTGAAAGTGTGTGCAGTGATTGTGTCTTTGACCATTTTTGCCTCCATTGTGTACGTGGGCTTCGGAGAGCACGCTCCGACAATGGTGCCACAAGACCCAACAGTGACAGTGACTTCGACCGATGGCACGGACACGGGCGAACCTACCGCTGAAGCGACTGGTCTGCATATTGCGCCTCAAGTGTGGAACAGAAATGCTCGATCGAACGGAAACGTTGTAGTCTTTGTGAACCCGGCCAATCTATGGGGAACTCCGCGGGAGGAGATATTGGCCGCATGGTGGTGCTGGGCAATCGACCCGCGACCTCCTTGGTGTGACATCTGGACCTGTGAGCCGATTCCTGGGGACCTTCCCGATCCCTGGTGTCCGGATGATGCCAAGAACATTGAACTGGAAGATGGTGAGGAGGGCATATTGCTAAAGTTCTCCAGATCACCCCTCATGAAACTATCTGGAGAAGAATACGGAGAGGTAGAAGTAAGCATAATGGCTCTGCTGAATGACGGGTCCATAGTGGAAGGAAAGGGAACGGTCAGAATCATTGATCCTCCAGAGCAGAAGTAGCTGGGTTCAAAACCGCTGAGCACATAGATATCTTCATCAGCCCAGGCTGTGGATACTGAGATTCTCAATCTGGGGAGCCAACGCCAAAAAGTTCTTTTAACCAGAACACAATGTTATTTGGTTTGACCCCAGTGAGAAAATGATAAAGAAGGTAAGAAAGCAACATTCGAAGCAGCAAATCCTAGACCTTCTAGAGCCACTGATATGCAAATGGTTCGATTCTTCATTTGAGGAACTCACAGAACCCCAGTCCTTTGCAGTGCCCCTAATCCACGAAAGGAAGAACGTACTTGTTTCCTCCCCTACTGGCTCCGGCAAGACGATGACTGCCTTCTTGTCGATCATTAATGAACTTCTAAAGCTGCAGAAGAAAGGGGAGTTGGAGGATAAGATCTACTGTGTTTACATATCTCCTCTCAAGGCACTGGCTAACGATATTAACCGTAATCTAACCACGCCGCTTGAAGAAATGAGAGAACTTGCGGTCAAAGAGGGACTTGAACCACCTGAGATTAGGGTTGCAGTTCGTTCTGGAGACACATCGGCCTCCGAAAGGCAGAAAATGGCCAGGAGACCCCCGCACATCTTCATCACGACTCCTGAATCGCTATCTCTTGTACTTACAGCGCCAAAATTCAGTAAGAAGCTCAGAGATGCCCAGTGGGTCATAGTAGATGAGATACACGAAACATGCTCCTCGAAAAGAGGGACTCACCTTTCTCTCTCACTGGAAAGGCTCAGAGAGCAGATTGGCAGGGAATTTGTGCGTATTGGACTATCTGCTACAATAGCCCCCATCAACGAGATCGCCAAGTTTCTGGCTGGTTATGAGGACGGTAAGCTCAGAGATATGAATGTGGTTGAAGTTGAGGGAATCAAGAAACTGGATCTCAGGGTTCTCTGCCCGGTCCAGGATATGACTGTGCTGCCCTATGAGATTGTCAACGCAAGGATGTACGACCTGCTCACCCAACTTGTTGAAGACCACAGAACCACACTGATATTCACCAACACCAGAAGCGGGACGGAGCATGTATCATTCAAACTGAAAGAGAAGGGAATTGAAGACCTGGCTGCTCATCACGGAAGTCTAAGCAAATTCATAAGGTTGGATGTGGAGGAGAAGCTGAAGAATGGTGAGCTCAAGGCCGCGGTCTCGTCAACCTCTCTAGAGCTTGGCATAGACATTGGCTACATCGATCTGGTCTGTCAGATCGGTTCACCGAAATCCATCGCAAAAGGCCTGCAAAGGATAGGTAGGTCCGGCCATGCAGTTGGAGACACCAGCATCGGTAGGATGATAGTCTTCGACAATGACGACCTGGTCGAGTGCGCTGCTCTTACCAAGAACGCATACGACAATCACATCGACCGGGTAGACATTCCGACCAACAATCTGGACGTACTGGCCCAGAACATAGTGGGAATGAGCCTTGAGAGGAGATGGGAGGTTGAGGACGCCTTCCAGATGGTGAAGAGGTCCTATTCCTATCATACGCTGAGCAAGAAGGACTTCGTGAGCGTTCTTCGGTACCTTTCTGAAAGGACACCGGATGTCAAGGTGTACGCCAAGATCTGGCATGACGAGGAGGAGAAGAGGTTCGGAAGGAAAAGGGGCAGCAGGCTCATCTACTTCACAAATGTGGGTACCATTCCAGAAGAAGGGTCATACAAAGTATTCTCGGAGAGGGGCATGAAGCTGGGTGACCTGTCTGAGAAGTTCGTAGAGTATCTTTCAAAGGGGGATGTCTTCGTTCTTGGTGGACGCACCTACCAGTTCGATAGAGTAAGGGGTATGAGAGTCTTCGTAAAGAACGCGTCCGGGAGAAGGCCGACCGTTCCCTCATGGACTGGAGAGATGCTTCCCAGAAGCTTTGACCTCTCGGTTGAAGTGGGCAAATTGAGGAGAGAGATTGTCGAGAGACTTCCCTCAGGAGAGAAAGCGACCAAGGGCTGGCTGATGGACGAGTACAGGCTGGATGAAGGTTCCGCCCAAAGCATTATGGGTTACGTACAGGAACAGCAGGCGGTCATACCAGAGGTTCCCACGGACCAGAAATTGCTGATTGAAGGGCACATCGACATGAAGGGGAACCGGAACGCCATATTCCATTACTCTTTTGGCAGACGCACTAACGATGCGCTATCCAGGGCCTACGCATTTGCACTGACACAGAAGCTGGGTTGCAATGTACGGGTATCCATTACAGATGACAACTTCATGATAACAGTCCCCAAGAGATTCTCCCTTGAGGGCATCCATAAACTGGTGACCAGCGACAAGCTGGAGGACACTCTCAGGAGGGCGATCAAGCAGACGGAGTTGTTCAAACAGCGCTTCAGGCACTGCGCCACCAGGAGCTTCATGATACTCAGGTCATACAAGGGAAGAGAGGTCTCGATGAACCGACAGCAGATGAGGTCCGAGAGGGTGCTGGACTGGTTCCACGAACTTGAGGACTTTCCGGTAATCAAGGAGACCTACAATGAGATCCTGAACGAGGTGATGGACA
>CP070767.1:497745-504229 GCA_020345725.1 Methanobacteriota archaeon
ACTTGTCCATAATGGCATCATCGAGAACTACCTAGAAATCAAGGAGAAGCTACTTGAGGAGGGGCACGAGTTTAAATCAGAAACTGACACGGAAGTTGTGGTCCATCTCATTGAGAAATACTTCGAGGGAGACCTGGAAAAGGCCATGCTGAAGGCCCTGCGCGACATCGAAGGTTCGTATGGGTTCGTGGCTATCAACTCCAAAGATAAAGGGACGATTGTGGCAGCCAGGAAGGAGAGCCCGCTGATATTGGGGAAAGGGAATGACGAGAACTTTGTGGCTTCGGACATACCAGCCCTGTTGAAAGAAACCAACAAGATCATGCAGCTCCACGATGGAGAGGTGGCAACTCTAACGCCCAAGTCGGTCAGGGTGGTGGACCTGGACGGTAACGACGTCAAGAAGGAATGGAAGACCATTACCTGGAGCGTGGAGGATGCCGAGAAAGGTGGTTACGAACACTTCATGCTCAAGGAGATCTACGAGACACCAGAAACAATTCATAACACTCTCCTGGGTAGGGTATCGGAACTTGGATTCGCCCCCACACTTCACAATGATTTCAAAAGCGTCAAGATGGTCGCGTGCGGGACGTCATATCATGCGGCCTTGACCGGGAAATACATCTTCGAGGAGATAGCCAACATACCTACCACGGTGGAACTGGCGTCAGAGTACCGTTATTCTTCTAGAGCACGGGAGAGGCCACTGACCATTCTGATAAGTCAAAGTGGAGAGACGGCGGACACACTGGGTGCGAGCAGGGAGGCGAAGCTTAGGGGTTGTCCAGTTCTGGCGATCACAAACTACATGGGAAGTTCTCTGGCGAGGGAGGTCGGAGAGAGGAACGTTTTGTACACGCGCGCTGGAATTGAGATTGGTGTTGCTGCCACCAAGACCTTCACTGCCCAGCTCATTGCACTATATCTTGCTGCCCTGCAACTTGCATCACAGAGACATTCAAAGACATCGGACCAAATAAGAAGAATGTCAGAGGAACTGAGGACGCTGCCAAGAGTTGCTTGGGGAGTATTGGGCAAAGCAAATGAGATCAGGGAACTGGCAAAGAAGTATCATAACGTGAGAGATGCCTATTTCATTGGTCGAGGACTCAACTACCCAGTCTCATTGGAAGGTGCCCTGAAGTTCAAGGAGATATCCTACATCCACGGTGAAGGTTATGCGGCAGGAGAACTGAAGCATGGACCTCTGGCATTGCTGGGCGAAGAAACACTCGTTGTCGCTGTGGCCATCCAGGATCATACATACATGAAGATGCTGGGCAACATAAGGGAGGTTAACGCAAGAAGCTCTCCCATAATCGGTGTTGGGTATGAAGATGATGAGGAACTGCACAGATACGTTGATGACATCCTCTATGTTCCCCGCGTTCCGGACATACTATCACCAGTGCCCATATCGATAGCTCTTCAACTGTTCGCCTATTTCGTTGCAAAAGAGAGAGGATGCGAGATAGACAAGCCCAGGCACCTCGCCAAGACGGTGACAGTGGAATAGAAAACGTTATCTCATATCTGTTTTATCAGTGCCCCATGGTCGAGAGGCCGAGAGGCACAAGGGATCTAACTCCCGAGGACATGGCCAAGAGGCGTTACGTCCTGGACAGCATCCGTAGGATTAGCGATAGCTTTGGCTTCAGGGAGATTGCCACGCCCACCTTCGAGAACGCGGAGCTTTTCATACTCAGGTCTGGCCCTGATATCGTTGACCAGATGTACGTATTCAAGGACAAGAAGGATAGGGAACTTGCTCTTCGGCCTGAACTGACCGCTTCGGTAGTGAGATTCTTCCTTGCCGAACTGAAGAACTATCCAAAACCGCTCAAGCTTTACTATCTTGGGAACTGTTTCCGTTATGAAAGGCCGCAGAAAGGCAGGTACAGGGAGTTCTATCAGTACGGTGCTGAACTGATTGGTGGCAAGCCTCTGGATTCGGATGCGGAGCTAATCGATCTTGCCATGTCAGTCATTAGGGGAGTGGGACTGAAGAATGCAGTCCTGAGGGTTGGCAACATAGGCATCTTGAGGAAGCTGCTCGAAGAGTCTTCTGATATTCTGGCATGTTTGAGGTCCATCTCGACAGAGAACTTCGATGAACTGAGCTCTCTCCTCGCAAAGAATGGCCTCTCCGATATAGAGGATACGATACTATCACTAGCCAAGCTGAAGGGCCCGGACGTTCTTGATGAAGCAAGGAATCTCGTCGGTGACAAGGCCATTGAAGAAGTGGACTACCTAGAAACGCTAGGTGGAGTTCTGAAGAACCTTGGCATGGAAAACATACAGTACGAACCAGGCATGGTCAGGGGCCTAGATTACTACACAGGAATGGTCTTCGAGATTGACTGCCCCAACTTGGGAGCAGAGAAACAGGTGATGGGTGGCGGTTCATATTCACTTGCAGATCTTCTGGGTGGAGAGCCAATATTCTCAACGGGTTTTGCTTTTGGTGTGGACAGGATGGTTCTGGCACTGGAAGCAGAGGATTATTCTTTCCCAAGCAGAGGTTTGGATGTATACGTGATTCCAATTGGTGACTCGATGAGAGAGAAGGCTATGGGGGTACTCAAGACCCTTCGAGAGAATGGTTTTTCTGCCGACATGGACTTGGTGGGAAGGGGTCCGTCCAAGAACCTTGATTATGCAAACGCAGTAGGTGCGAAGAAAGCGATTTTTGCGGGTGAAGATGAGTGGTCCAGGAACTCAGTTAGCGTGAAAGATATGGAATCGGGTGAACAAACCGACGTCCCGATAGATCAGCTCATTGATGCCCTGTCAAAATAGAGAAGAGCGCCCCCAACGGAATTTGAATCCGTGTCCCGGGCTCGACAGGCCCGGATGATAGGCCACTACACCATGGGGGCATTCATCCTGTTCGATACGCCTTTTCGGTATGCAACGTTTTGGCTATTAAGATTTTTCATATTGGTTATGACATCCCAGAAAACTGTTCGATAGCTACTTGGGCACCCTCTCCCAATCCTCGAGGAACTTCTTCAACCCTACATCGGTAAGTGTGTGCTTCACCATCTTCTGCAGAACTGGATAAGGAACGGTAGCTATGTCCGCCCCGAGCATGAAGGACTCCACCACATGCACTGGATGTCTCACACTGGCAACAATAAGTTCCGTTTCGAAATCATAATTGTCAAGCATCTGCACTATCTCTGCAGCCACTCCCATCCCATCGCCGCCTTGGTCATCTATTCTCCCAACAAAAGGGCTTACAAATGTGGCTCCCGCCTTGCATGCCAGCAGTGCTTGGTTTGATGAGAATACGAGAGTGACGTTCGTTTTGATTCCTTCCTTGCTCAGTATCTTGGTTGCTTTCAACCCTTCTGGGATTATTGGGATTTTGATGTTGATGTTTTCATGGATCTTGGCAATCTCCCTAGCCTCATTGACCATTCCATCCGCATCCACTGAGACCACTTCCGCGCTTATGGGGCCGTCCACGATGGAACAAATCTCCTGAACCACGTCCTCGAACTTCCTTCCCTCTTTCGCAATCAAGGATGGATTGGTGGTCACTCCGTCCACAACTCCCCAACCAGCTGCTTCTCTGATGTGCTCAACATTTGCCGTATCCAAGAATATCTTCATCCTACTACCTTCCCTTCCTAGCAATTACATCATGTGCCGCTTCAACTATGTTCTCGGGCGTTAACCCGTACTCCTCCATAAGCTCGTCCGAATCCCCGCTCTGTCCGAAGACATCGGGTATGCCAACCCTCTTCATTGGAACGTGTGCAGTTTCAGTCAGGCACAAGGCGACCTCACTGCCCATACCGACCACCACGCTGTGTTCTTCTGCTGTTACCACACCACCCGTTTCCCGAGCGGCCTTGATGACCGTCTTGTGGTCGAGCGGTTTGATGGTGCTCAGGTCTATGACCCTTGCCGAGATCTTGTGCTTCTCCAGAATGCTGGCCGCAAGCAGACAGCGTGAGACCATTATTCCAGTTCCTATTAGGCTGACATCCTCACCATCGCGTAGGACGGTTGCTTTTCCTATCTTGAACTTCCCTTTGTCAGAAGTAATCGTCGGCACGTTCGCCCTGCCCATTCTTACATAGGCTGGACCGTCGTAATCAGCGACCGCTTTGATGGCCCTGTACGTCTCTGGAGCATCCGCGGGGACAATGACCGTCATGTTGGGCAAAGCCCTCATCAACGCCATGTCCTCTACGATTTGATGCGTCGCGCCGTCGCCTCCCACCGTAATACCAGCATGCGTGGCGATGATGTTCACAGGCAGTTTCGGATACGCTATGGATTGTCTGATCTGGTCGTACACCCTCCCGGTTCCGAATGCGGCGAAAGTGCTTGCAAAGACGGTCTTTCCACATGCGGCCAGGCCTGCCGAGATGCTCATCATGTTCTGCTCTGCGATTCCCACGTTGAAATGTCTCTCTGGGAACTCTTCAGCGAACAGGGAGGTCTTGACCGAGGTAGATAGGTCTGCGCTCACAACTACTATGTCCTGTCTTTCCTTCCCCAGCTCAACCAGGGCCTTTGCCCAGTAGGTCCTCTGGCTCTCCAGCTTGAAGTCGCTGAGGTTCACGGCTCTCCCCCCAATTCCTTCATTGCCTGCTCGTACTCCTCTTTGCTCGGAGCCTTCCCGTGGAATCCAACAGCACCCTCCATGAAGCTCACGCCCTTACCCTTCACTGTGTGGGCGATTATCACGTTGGGTTTTCCCTTGACGTCTTTAGATCTTTCCAAGGCTTTGAGGATTTCCGTGAAGTTGTGACCGTCTATCTCTTCCACTTCCCAACCGAAAGCCTTCCATTTGTCCGCCAGTGGTTCTATTGACATGATCTGGGCGGTCGGACCGTCCAACTGGAGCATGTTCCTGTCCACTATCGCTGTGAGATTATGAACGTGAAAATGAGAGGCAGCCATTGCCGCTTCCCAGGTCTGTCCGCAGTCCATCTCTCCGTCGCCGACCATCACGTATGTGTGGTATAGCTTCCTGTCCAATCTTGCGGCCAGTGCCATACCGACTCCCATGGAGAGACCTTGACCTTCCGAACCGGTAGAGGCCTCCACACCCGGACAGACTTTCATATCAGGATGTCCTTGGAGCTTGCTGCCCAATTTTCTGAGTGTGTCCAGATCCTTGACTGAGAAAAATCCTCGCTCCGCCAAGGCGGCGTACCAGGCGGGGCATCCGTGCCCTTTGCTGAGTATGAACCTGTCCCTGTCCTCCCACTTGGGCTTCTTTGGATCGATGTTTAGTATATGAAAATAGAGAGCTACAATGACCTCAACGGCAGAGAGGGATCCGCCTGGATGACCCGACCCAGCAAGGTGAGTCATCCTTACGACATGTCGCCTTATGAGGTTCGCTTTGCGTTCAAGTTTCTTCAGGAGTCTCTTGTCGTAGACCGCCATGATGCGCCTCCCCTCCGGTCTATGAATACAACGGCAGAGGTAATACTCTCAAAGTAATTAAACCTTGCAAATCGAAAACCGTTTAATACAGCAACCGCATTTTGCGGACATGATTAAGGTAGCCCCATCAATCCTTTCAGCTGATTTTGGGAAGCTCGGTGATGAGATAAAGGCGATCGAGGAGGGCGGTGCCGACCTTGTGCACGTCGATGTCATGGACGGTAATTTCGTACCTAACATAACGATAGGTCCGGTCGTCGTGAAGAGCATCAGACCCTTGACAGAAATGCCATTTGACGTTCATCTGATGGTGCAGAAACCTCAGGACTACGTAGAGGATTTCATCAAGGCCGGGGCGGATATTCTCACCGTACATGTTGAATCGGACCATTCTCCTCACGAGACCATCAAGCAGATTCATGACATGGGGAAGCAGGCTGGGGTCGTCCTTAATCCAGGTACACCTTTCCACATCGCAAAAGATTTCTTGAACGAAATCGAGATGATACTGATAATGACAGTCAACCCCGGTTTCGGAGGACAGAAGTTCATGCCAGAGGTCATTCCAAAGATAAAGGAGGCCAAGGACTACATAGACAGCCAAGGACTGTCAATTGACCTTGAGGTGGATGGAGGGATAACTTCCGAGAATGCCGGAGAAGTTGCCTCTGCCGGTGGAAACATCTTGGTTGCAGGTTCTTTTGTTTATAGAGGGAACCCAAAGGAGACGATAGCCAGCCTGAGGGCAGCCTGCGAGCAATAGAATCGATATCCTTATTAGATTGAACTTCTCTCTCAAAAGTCGCATGGAAAAACGAGGCGAGATGTTACTGTTCATATTCATAGCGTTCGTGATACCCATATTGCTGATACTCGTAGATGTGTTCTTGATTACGGATATACTTCTGACCATTCTTGCCCTTGTCTGGATGGGTTTCGCTTTGATTGTTCTTGTTCCGTCCGTCAAAAAAGAGTAACATATTCTAGATTTCAAGCATCTTCTTCATCAAAACGGCATCTTTGTCTCTTGCTGCTGTTTCGAAAATCATCACAATATCGTATTCCT
>CP070767.1:504329-517487 GCA_020345725.1 Methanobacteriota archaeon
ATTTCTCCAGAGCCTCCCCTTTTTCAGCATGAACCCAAGAGCAATGAGTCCGTATGTTGGCCATGTCGAACAGGAATGGATTGAGACCCGCGGACAATATGGCATCCTGGAAAGTGGGTTCGTGCGTTCTGGGGGAGCAGGCTGCAACCACCACCCTTGTGAGACCTTCCCGCTCGACAGCTTCCACAATCTTCCTTTGACCTTCCTCGGAGCACGTGAATATATTGTCCTCGGAGTACACGACCCCTGGCAGGTCTTTCGAATAGTCGGTCAATGCCTTGACATCCACGACCGAAGCGATGTTCTTGCCGCAGTGGCAGACAAAGACGCCTATCCTCGTGTCATCAGTATCTATGCCGGGGTACCCAGCGGACGGCGAAAATGTCCTTTCACCCTTCAGGTTCGATGTTGCCCTAGAAGCCGCACCTATGCCTTGATTGGTCGAGTCCGTGATGTCCAGAGGGCGAGAAGCCATCCCGCAAATATGTATCCCTGGTGAAGAAGAATCAAGGGGACCGATGCTGAAGTTGGACTTGTCGAAGAACCCGTACTTGTTAAGACCCAGTCCCAATTTGTCTGCCAGTTCTCGTGTACCTTGCGAAGGAACGATGGCGACATTCAGAACGACCATGTCTACGGTGAGATCCTCGATATCGCTGGTCTGAGTGTCCTCGTAATAGAGTGTGAGAGTCTTGTCAGAGTTTTCGATTATCTCAGCTGGCCGGGCCCGTATGAAATCTGCAATCTTGTCCTCGTACCTGATCTTCTTGTAGAACTCATCATAGCCCTTTCCGGCCGAACGGATGTCCATGAAGAAGATAGTGACCTCGGTATCTGGTTCATGTTCCTTGAGCAGCAATGCCTCCTTCAGACCATACATGCAGCATATCCTAGAACAATAATCGTGACCAACCTTCTCATCCCTTGACCCAACACAGTTGATGAATGCCACTCTCTTGGGATGTTCCCCTTCCTTGGTCAGGACCTCTCCCATTGTCGGACCAGAAGCTGAGAGAAGTCTCTCCAGCTGAAGAGATGTGATCACGTTCTGGTATTCGCCATAGCCGTACTCCTTCCTTCCATCAGGTTCGAAGATCTGTCCTCCGGTGGCGACGATAATCGAGTCGAACTCTCTCTCCACCGTTGCTCCCTTGTCCTCAAAATCTATAGCACCAGCCTCGCAGAACTTCTCGCAGACCTTGCACTTACCGGTTCTGAAGTAGGTGCAGTTCTCATATTCAATTGCCGGAACCTGTGGAATGGACTGAGGAAAAAGGAAGTGAATTGCCTTCCTATCGCCCTGGCCCTCGTCGAACTCATTGGGGAACTTCTTGGGGCACTTCTCCTCGCATGTGCCGCATCCCGTGCATTTGTCGAGCAGGACATAACGCGGTTTGGTTTTGATCGTAACTTTGAATCTCCCGTTCTCTTTAGTGACAGCGTCAACCTCAGAGAGCGTCATTATCTCGATGTTGGAGTTCCTGGAGCAGTCCACCATGAAGGGTGACAAAATGCACATGGAACAGTCGAGCGTCGGGAACGTCTTGTCCAGCTTGGGCATTATACCGCCGATACTGGATTCCCTCTCGACCATCGTTACCTTGACGCCTTGATTGGCCAAGTTGAGTGCGGCCTGCATGCCGGATATACCGCCGCCGATGACCAATGCAGACCTATTCATGTTGCCGCCTCCTTCATTCCTTCCAAGATACATCTTCTAGATTCAATCCATAGGTCCAGTGCGGTGTCATGATTGCGCAACTCCGTTACGAGACATATCAGCGGGACGAGACTAAACGCTTGACTTCCCGAAACTCTCTGGATTCTTGAACCTCCCAAAGACCAAATCTTTGCTCTTTCGACGGGCCCCAAACCTCTGGAACGACCATAAATGTTCTTCCAATTTTGAGAATACTGGACTCGATAATAAATCTTTGCTCAAGGCATTTTCAGGTAACGATTATGGAATGACACATTTCATGAAGTAGAGCAATCGCTAACCTTTTTAACTAAGATGGACTACCCAATGAGTTGGTCTATAGGGAAATGGGAAATGACGACTAAGAAACCGAAGTCCTGGGACGTAATCATCATCGGGGCGGGTCCTGCCGGGATGTTCGCCGCGAATGAACTGGCAGATACTGGCAAATCAGTTCTGGTCCTAGACATGGGCAAAGATGTTGAGAAGAGAATTTGTCCCTCAGAGTATGATATGGGATGCACAGAATGCAAACCCTGCAACATCATGTGCGGTGTTGGGGGCGCTGGTACCCTTTCTGGAGGAAGACTGAACCTGCGTCCAGACATAGGCGGAGACCTGAGTGAGGTAGCAAAGGACAACGATCTGGCCTGGGAACTCGTGGATTACGTTGACAAGGTCTTTCTGAAATACGGCGGTCCCAAGAAGCTGTACAAACCAAAGGGGAAAGGGTTGGAAAGCCTCAGCAGGAATGCGGCAGCCGCAGGAATCAAGTTCATCGAGATACCTCAGAGGCATATAGGTTCGGATAAGTCTCCCAAGGTCATCAAGGCATTCAAGAAGGATCTGGAGAATAGAGGAGTCGCCTTCCAATTGAACACGAAAGTGAACGACCTCATAATCCGAAAAGGGGAGTGCAAAGGCGTCATAACGAAGAAGAAAGAACGGATCAGATCCAAATGCACAATCATGGCTCCCGGTAGAATCGGTGGACCCTGGGTTGAAGAATTGGTTAGGAAGCAGGATATCACAGCCAGGTTCGGACCTATTGACGTTGGCGTCAGAGTCGAAGTGCCAGCCATCATAATGAACCCCGTTACAGACATCAACATGGATCCCAAGTTCCACATCCACACCAAGAGGTACGATGACTTCGTCCGAACGTTCTGTACCAATGCCAGAGGCTACGTGGTGAAGGAATGGTATGACGGTTTCATCGGTGTCAATGGGCACTCTATGATCAAGAAGGCATCCAAGAACACCAACTTCGCATTGCTTGTGAGGATTCAACTCACCGAGCCTGTCGAGAACACCACAGTGTATGGGAAGTCGATAGCAGAGCTGGCCACCACCATTGGAGGAAGCAAACCCATTATCCAGAGAATGGGCGATTTGAGAAGAGGAAGAAGGTCCAGTTGGGACAGAATTCGCAAGAACCACGTCAAGAACACACTGAAGGATGTAACACCTGGAGACATATCGATGGCCCTGCCTCACCGGGTAGTGATGAACATAATAGAGGCGCTTGAGAAGTTGAACGAAATAATACCTGGCGTTGCCGCCGATTCCACTCTCATTTATGCCCCAGAGATCAAGTTCTATGCCATGCAGGTCAAGGTGAATGAAAGAATGGAAACGAACATCAAGAACCTGTACGCCGCGGGAGATGGAGTTGGACTTTCGGGTGACATTGTTAACGCTGCCGCAACTGGGGTGCTTGCAGGAAGAGGAGTAATCAACAACTCCTGATTGAAACTGACCTTTTGAGACATGTCCTATGCCGTGGGTAGAAGGTGCTGAGAAAGAGATAGACAAGAAGAAGAAGGATTTTGAGTTAGCTTTCGAGAGTGCCTGGAAGGAGCTTGTTGGGAAGGACCCGTCCGAAGTGGCGAGGAAAGCTGCAATCAGTTATGATAATGAGCTGGGCTATTCTGTCTCATTCTATGGAAAGGAGTATCACGTCAAACCAAAAGAGAAGCTGGTGGTCACGCCTCAGGGTGACTGGGCGAACCCATTCTATGCTTTCTTAATCGTGCACTACCTGAACGGAGCTAAGGACATCCCTTTGAGCAATGAACTCATCTCGTTTCGGGAGCTGTACGGAGGAGATGTGTACTATCTGGCTTTCAAGAACAGGTGCATCGAGAACATAAGAAGGACGTTCGAGTCCCAACCCGAGAAGCTTGTTGAAAGAGGTGTGGCAATCGGAGGAGAAAAGGCAGACATTGGAGATTACTCTGTGAGAATTCCAGTCTTCCCTAAGATTCCGATAACTGTCGTGATATGGATGGGTGATGAAGAGGTTCCAACGACTGCGAATGCGCTCTTTGACAAGACTGCTGGAGAGATGTTGCATACAGAAGACCTGGCGGCAATCGGGGAAGAGCTGGCAAGGGTTCTATCCGCAGGCTAATCAAGAAGTCTCTTCAGGTGTTCTGTTCCTTCCTTAACTGACAGTGGCAAGTTGTCGACGGTCAGGCCTTCTTCTTTCAATGAGATGAACAACTTGGTGACATCCGGAACTTCCAGATTCGCACTTTCCAGAAGACTGGTTTGTGAGAAGACCTCTCTTAGTGGACCATCGGTAAGCTTCTGCTTGTTGAGGACCATTGCCTTCTCAGCTATCATCGAGGCCACGTTTACATCATGAGTAGCGACAATTATCGTGTTCTCCAGACTTCTCAAGATGGTCACCAGTTCCGACCTTCCTCTTGGATCAAGGTTCGATGTCGGTTCATCCAGCAGGAGTATCTCAGGCTTCATTGCAAGCACGCCGGCGATGGCAACTCGCTTCTTCTCCCCATAGCTCATGTGATGTGGCACCCTATCTTCCAGTCCTTGAAGACCAACTTTCTGAATTGCTTCGCTGACAACTGAGGTGACTTCACTTATTGACATATCCATGTTTACCGGTCCGAAAGCCACGTCGTCCCAAACTCTCGGCATGAATATCTGATCATCTGGGTCCTGGAACAATACACCAATCCGTCTTCTGAGGATGTCCGCGTTCTTCTTTGTCAGCTCCATTCCGTCAATCCAAACAGTCCCTCCCTTAGGAAACATCAAACCGGCCAATATCTTCAAAAGAGTTGATTTTCCAGCACCGTTTGGTCCCAGCAGAGCAACCTTTTCCCCCTTCTGCACAACCCAATCGAGATTCTGCAAGGCTACAGTGCCATCGGAATATGAGTATGAAACGTTCTGAAGTTCTAGAACGCCCAGACGATCACCTTCCAATCACTGAGTAGCAGTAGTAGTGAAACAAAGGACAGAAATAGGAATGTAAACCAAGCAACGGCACCGAAACGGAGTGGTGTCAGGGTCTTCACCTTTCCATCGTACCCCCTGGTGAGCATGGCATCATAGATCCTCTCCCCCCTTTCGCTTGCTCGTACGAGGGTTGCTCCAGCAGAATATGAGATGGTCCGCATGCCTTTTCGGTCGAGAAGATGTCTTCCCCCTTGGAAACCTCTTGCCTTCCCGGCCTGTATCATTCTGTGAAGTTCCTCTCTGAAAAGGAAGATGTACCTGTACATGAAAAGAAGAAGGTTGAGGAATATCTGGGGGACCCTCATCCACTGGAAACCTTTCAGGAGATCGAGGAAATCAGTAGTTGTGGAGAGCACGATAAGAGCAATCACACAGGAGGAAATCCTTACTAACATAGACAAAGCAGCCTCGGAGCCAGCCGCAAAAAGCGCCGCGATGGAGGCGATGATGATGAAGGGAAAAGCGATGAAGTATCGAGTAACAAAGTGCCAAGCTGGAACTGCAGATGCCACCGCGACCATGAAGATGATGATGAAGGCCAGCAACAAGAACGCCAGGGACTGCATCAATGCAACGCAAATCACGAACAGCAGGAAACCGACTATCTTGGCCCTTGGATCAATGCGGTAGAAGGGGGATGCTTTGGCATAGTGGTCAATCGTTGTGTGTTTCATCTTTCCTACCCAGAATGCGCCCTACAAGCAGAACCAGTCCGACAATGATGAGGAAACCAATCAGACCCATCGCAAATGTTGTGAAATAGTCATCCCCGTAGCTCAGTGGCGCCTCAAAGACGGGTTCACCTTCAACTCCTGCCTCCTCCATTGTCCTCTCCAGGCCGTCTCCGTACGGGGCCGAGAATATGAAGTAGAAGATGAGGCTGAGGGCGAAAATGGCAATGATGGCAAGTATCGGTATGAGGAGCTTCTTGTCAGAGTTCACTCAAGTGCCACCCCCTTTCTTGCCTTTGCTTTGATAGCTGGTACGTGAATCAAATCTGGAGATACTCTCGAGATGTAGCTGACAATTCCAAAGGTGATTATCGCCTCACCGATTCCGATGATGCTGTGGTAGATCAAGATGGTAGGATAGGCGATTAAACCTGTGATTCCGTACAATCCTCCACTGATGGCAAAGCTCCCGGCCAGTTCTGCTGCGCAAGCAAGCGATCCAATGAACACGGCAAGCCAGGAAGCCAACAGTATCCCATACTTCCGATACTTCTCGGGAACCGCCCTGTACACAGACCATCCCAGGAAACACCCGATTATCGCCATGTTGAAGATGTTCAGACCCAGAGCTGTAATGCCACCATCACCGAAGATGAGTGCCTGGATGATAAGAATGGTCACCATAATCGTAAAGCCTGCCAGAGGTCCCAGAAGAATGGCTGCAAGCACAGCTCCCACCAAATGTCCTGTGGTACCAGCACCAATCGGGAAATTGATCATCTGAGCAACAAATATGCCTCCACCAATGATCGCCATCAAAGGAAGTGTCCTGTAGGGCAATCTCTTGTTGAGAATTTGTACCGAGAGCGCTATCACAATGATTGCTACTATCCAACCCGTCAAAGAAATCAAAGGATGCATCAGCCCGTCTGGAATGTGCAACTTCGTCCTCCCCGTATTACTTTCTCAGTATTCGTGCTACCGAATATGTATGCTGAGCTTATGAACTTTTGGGTAACAAGAACTATAAGATAGTAACACGATTAGGGTTTGGGATAACATGGAGAATGTCACTAGGATAGGTGTTTCTCTCGAACCGGACCTGCTGAAGAAGTTTGACAAGTTGATTGAGAAGAAGGGTTACGGGAATAGATCCAAAGCAATGAGAGACCTGATCAGAAAGGCACTGGTCACAGAAACATACGAGAAAGGCGACAAGCAGGTCTACGGCACAATAACAATGGTCTACGACCATCATGTTGGAGGATTGACTAGTAAACTACTGCAGTATCAGCACGACTACAGGAACAACATAATGACCACTTCACACGTTCATCTGGATCACGACAACTGCCTGGAAGTTGTTGTTGTGAAGGGAAAGGCCAAATCAGTTAAGGAGATGGCAGACAAGATAGCAAGCGTGAGAGGGGTAAGGCACGGAGAGCTGTCGATAACTGGATTGGAATGAAGACAACGTTTTCACTGACTGTTCCCTTTCTGAAAAGAAAAGAAGAAAGAGAAGGTTTTGGGTTAGAACAACCCTAGCGTCTTCCCGTTCTCGTCTATATCCACGTCCTCTGCCGCGGGCACTGAAGGCAATCCCGGCATGGTCCTCATCTCACCGCAGAGCGGATAAAGGAACCCTGCTCCTATGGATGGCCTTATGTCCCTTATGGGCAACATGTACCCCGTCGGAGCTCCCTTCAAATGCGGGTCGTGCGAGAGCGACAGATGCGTCTTGGCCATGCACATGGGGAGATTGCCGTATCCAAGTTCCTCGAACATCTGGATCTTCTTCTCTGCCACCTCCGAGAACTCCACGCCGTCCGCGCCGTAGATCTCCTTGGCGATGGTCTCTATCTTCTGCTTGATAGGCATGTCGTCCGGGTACAATAGCTGGAAGTTGCTCGGCATCTCGCAGGCCTTGATCACCGCTCGACCGATGTCCATCGCGCCTTCTCCGCCTCGGGCATGGAAGTCTCCAGCCTCTGCAGCGTCCGCGCCTTCCGCAAGTGCGATCTCCTTGACCGCTTCCACCTCGGCATCTGTATCGGATGCGAACCTGTTGACCGCCACCACGACCGGCACACCGAACTTCTTCATGTTCTGGATGTGCTTGACCATGTTCACGCAGCCTTTCTTGACCGCTTCCACGTTCTCTGCCTCTAGGACTTCCTTAGGTGGTGTCTTGCCTGGTGGGAAGTCGAAAGCTCCACCGTGAAGTTTGAGCGCTCTTATCGTCGCAACGAGGATTATGCAGTTGGGCTTGTAGCCAGCTTTCCTGCACTTGATGTTCAAGAACTTCTCCGCGCCCATGTCGGCTCCGAATCCGCTCTCTGTCAGTACGTAATCAGCTAGCTTCAGCGCCATCTTGTCCGCTATTATGGAATTGTTCCCCTGAGCGATGTTGGCGAAAGGTCCGCAGTGCATGATGGCCGGTGTGTGTTCCAGCGTCTGCACCAGGTTGGGCTTCAGCGCATCTTTTAGGACAACAGTCATCGCGCCAGCGGCCTTGATGTCATCTGCCGTGACGGGCTTTCCATCGTGAGTGTAGGCCGGGACTATCCTCCCCAGGCGCCTTCTGAGGTCCTTCAGGTCGGATGCAAGTGCCAGGATGGCCATAATCTCTGATGCAACCGTGATGTCGTAACCACTGTCCCGCGGATAGCCATCTATATCCTTCTTGGACACCGTCCCGATCTTCACGTTCGTCAGTGCTGAATCGTTCAGGTCCACTACCCTGTTCCAGGATATCGAGCCCGGGTCTATGTTCAGCGGGTTCTTTCTCCTGAAGGTAGGATGGAACATCTGGTTGTCCAGCATGGCCGCCAGGAGGTTGTTCGCCGCACCGATGGCGTGAATGTCACCAGTGAAGTGCAGGTTGATGTCCTCCATTGGAAGCACCTGGGAATACCCTCCTCCTGCCGCACCGCCCTTGATCCCGAATACGGGACCCATTGACGGCTCTCGGATGGTGGTGATCACTGTCTTCCCCATTTCCGCAGCCAGTTTTGACATGGCCATTGACACGCCGATGAGAGTGACGGTCTTACCCTCACCCAACGGGGTCGGCGTTATCGCGGTGACATCGATCAGCTTTCCATCCGGATTGTCCTTTAGCCTGTCCATCACTTCGAGCTTTATCTTGGCCTTGTACTTACCGTACAGTTCAAGATCATCCTCAGTGAGCCCGATCTTGGCTGCAATCTCAACAATCGGTCTTGTCTCTGCTTCTTGGGCAATTTCTAAGTCTGATTTCAACTCCTCACCCCTTGTGTGTGCGGACATAAAATACGTCTTTAAAAATGTATCCTACGATTGTCGAAGTGGATTGACGAGGAATCGACATCCAGACCCAAAAAGAAGAATTGTTAAGTATGCGTTTTCTTCTATCCTCGCTTGTAAGTGTTTAATCTTATCAACAGGGAGGAGGAAGGAAATGGCGGAACTCATACGCGGTAAGGAAGTAAAGGCACAGATTGAAGAAGAGCTCAAGGCTGAAGTGGAGGAACTCAGGTCAAAGGGTGTGACGCCCGGGCTGAAGGTGATACTGGTCGGTGATGACCCGGCCTCCCACGTCTATGTCAGGAATAAGGCGAAGGCGTGCGATAGGTTGGGGATAAAGGAGGAGACCACCGAGCTTCCAGAGGACACACCAGAAGAGAAGGTCCTGGACCTGATAGATGGATTCAACAAGGACCCGAACGTTCACGGTATACTGGTTCAGCTGCCATTGCCCAAGCACATGAACGAGACCAAGGTGCTTTATGCGATAGATCCGATGAAGGACGTGGATGGCTTTCATCCAGTGAATGTTGGAAGGTTGATGATCGGTGATCCAGATTTCCTGCCCTGCACACCGGCCGGGATACAGGAGATGCTAGTAAGGAGCGGTAACGATCCAGCTGGGAAGCATGTGGTTGTGGTTGGCAGGAGCAATATAGTTGGGAAGCCAATTGCTAACATTCTCTTGCAGAAGAAGGATGGGGCCAACGCGACGGTTACGATTTGTCATACTGGTACAAAGAATATTGCCGAGTTCACAAGGGAAGAGGACATCGTCATTGCGGCAACTGGTTGGCCTGGTACCGTTACAGGAGACATGGTGAAGGACGGTGTTGTGGTCATTGATGTGGGTGTGAACAGGGTTGACGATCCCACGAAGGAGAAGGGATACAGGCTGGTCGGGGACGTTAAGTTCGATGAAGTGGAGCCCAAGGCGAAAGCGATCTCACCGGTTCCTGGTGGGGTTGGCCCGATGACCATCACCATGTTGATGAAGAATACGGTGAGGGCGGCGAAGAGGACGTTGGGGGAGTAGAACCGGTCAAGCCCAACTCTTGTTAGGATTCATCTCTTCATCAGTGTACTCTTTCTTAATTCGTCATATTGAAATACGCTATTCTCCTTAACCGCAGGAAGAGGAGAGACCATGCCCAGCGAGTCAGTTATTACCGTTACAGATCTCAAGAAACATTATGGGGACATTAAGGCGGTCGATGGTGTAAGCTTCGAGGTGGGACGAGGACAAATCTTCTCCTGCCTAGGACCCAATGGAGCAGGGAAGACCACCACCGTGGAGATGATGGAAGGGCTTCGGACCCCCACATCTGGTAGCATCGAGATCTTTGATGTGGACGTGACCCAGGACTATGCCTCCATCAGTCATCGTGTCGGGGTTCTGCCCCAGGACTTCGAACCATTTGAGAGACTGAAGGCACCTGAAGCGGTCGCCTATTTCGGAGGGCTCTACAACAGGAAGATGACCAAGCAGGATGTTGCCGATCTCCTGGACACCGTAGTGCTCGGACATAGAGCCAAGACGGTAGCAATGAAACTCTCCGGAGGCGAGAAGAGAAGGCTGGGTCTGGCACTCGCACTTGTCGGAGAACCCGAACTCCTTTTCTTGGACGAGCCCACGACGGGCCTGGACGCACAAGCGAGAAGAGGTCTTTGGAGCCTGCTTGAAAATCTAAGGGATGAAGGCAAGACAATCTTCCTGACGACACATTACCTGGATGAGGCAGAAAAACTCTCGGATGACGTGCTCGTTTTGCACAAGGGGAAGGAGATTGCCAGGGCTCCACCAATGGGCCTGATTTAGCAACACGGCAGCGGGATAACGATACTCCTACGTGACTATGGAGAGGAGTCCACCGAGAAAGTGGAGGCAATGGGCTTCGACGTGGAACGGGTCCGCAACGACGTAAAGATCAACCTCGGAAAGGGTGTCTCTGTCAGAGAAGCCGTCCGCCGTCTGGAATCGAGCGGTATCCAGTTCGGGGATTTCATCACCATCGAACCAACCCTAGAGGACGCGTTCATCAGTCTTGTCGGCGGCACACTTGTTGGGGGGGAGTTGAGAGAATGAGCCGAATAAGCGCGGAGTTGAAAGCATTTGGTTTGCAGTACATGAGGAACCCAATCGGTGCATTCTTTGTGTTCGCCTTTCCCATCATCTTGATTATGGTCTTCGGAGCCATGTTCAGCCCTGCGGGACCACCAGAGGCGCCTCCCCTTCCGGTTCAGGACCTTGATGGAACGGCCCTGAGCGGCGAATTCTTGGAGAACATCAACCAGACCAGTATCGCCGAAATATCCATGATCCCGACCACGGCTGACATAGAGGACTACGTCAGGGAAGAATCTCTTTCTGTGGCAATGGTCATCCCGGTCGGATTCGAGGCGAATGCCCAAAGCAACACCTCTGTCAACGTTACATTGTACGGGGACATGGACGCATCATTGTACTGGTACATCGCCACCGTGGCTGACCTCGCGGCCGAGGAACTCGACAAGTACCTCATCATACCGGGCCGGACTGTGCCCGACCGAGTCCTGGGAACGGAGTGGGTAGCCATCTCCCCCGAGGAATTCTCATTCATTCAATTCTTCCTGCCCGGAATGATTGCCCTCACCGTCCTGCTCAACGGTCTTATGATTCTCTCAGCTCTTTCCGCGGAGTACAAGTCCAAGGGTTACTTCAAGCTCCTCAGCACCACGCCTCTGAAGAAGTCCGAATGGATACTCTCCAAGTTCATCTGGTACCTGATAGTCATGATGCTCTCCATCTTTCTGATGCTCCTCATAGGTATCGGGGCGTTTGGAGCAGATGTGGCGATCACACCCATCGCCATTGCCCTCATACTGGCTGGGATATTGCTGTTCACCTCCTTTGGTCTTCTTATCGGAATATGGGCAAAGAATTCGGACGCGGCCGCGGCTATTGGGAATGCCATCGGGTTCCCGATGATGTTCCTGTCCGGACTGTTCTGGCCGCTGGACACAATGCCGGAGGCCATGCAGTACATCGCGTACGTGTTTCCCCTGACCTATTTTGGAGAGGGATTGCGGGCAACTATGACGGACGGGAACGACGGCCTCGCCCTCATGAACCTGGCAGTGTTGCTGGTTTTGGCGGTGGTGTTCTTCATAGTTGCGACGAAGTTGATGAAGTGGAAGGAGAAATGAGCTGGGCCGTATTGGTGGCGTGGGCCTGGTGAAGAGAACGCTAGAACAGTATGACCGCCTGCTCAATCAGTTGGAGAGGGAGAGTTGTACAGGACCCTGAGCCTTCTGAGCGTCTCGTTCACCCTTCTTCTGTCTTCTGCGACCCTATTAGCGACTTTCTGGATTTCCTGGGCCCACTGAGTCAGATGCCTCCTCTCTTTCTCAATCTTGCCTTCCCACTCAAACAGCGAACTCTGTCGCTTCATAAGGTCATCTTCTCTCGACTTGAGATCTTTCTCATATCGGGCCAGGTCAGCGAACTTCTTTTCGATTTCCTCTCTCTTCAGGCGAGGTTCGGACTCCAGGTCTTTCTGTGATTTCTTCTTGGGCATCGCATCATTATCCTGACTTTGAGGCGGCAATTCGCCTTTTGATCATCGAACACGTTGTCGGGTTGCTAGGTAGAGATGCATGGTCGCAGGCTCGAATACCTCACCCACTTTCTCGAGCAGTCCCCTGTCCTCAAGCCTTCTCACCCTGTGTAGGCACTCGACAAAAGGGATGTCCATCTTCTGGGATATCCTCGACAAGGTGATTGGACAGTCTCTGGCAGCAGAGAGGATTCTCGAATCAAGACTGTCCAATTCGGAGGAAGAGAGGTTGCTGTGAAGCTTGCCTTGAGGTGCGCCCTGGTTGTACGGGGGATTCTTCATTCTCTCTTCCTCTGCTTCTCTTCATGGATCCCTGCATCCTCTCCAGTCAAAGGCAACTTCGAAATCCTACGATAAAGCTTTTGTAGGCACTATCAATCCTGATAATGAAATCTCGGGGTAAGGCTCTTTAAGAACCAAACCATGTCTGAAGGACTGTTGGACATCTGTTCGATCAGTTGGAGAGGGAAAGCTATACGGGACCATAGAAGTGAATCCAGTATCCCTTGTGGGATATTCTCTCGCGCATCTAGTTCCTGATAATCGATTCGGTTCTGGGGAAGTATGTCGCTAGGGCAAAGATATGGGAAACCTCTTATATTCCAAAGCTGATGAAGAATCTGGTGGTTGGGATTTG
>CP070767.1:517587-530903 GCA_020345725.1 Methanobacteriota archaeon
AGTTTACCTAAATAGAGTGACCGACCTAAGCTAATATCACAAGAAAGGTGAGAGAAATGGACGCGGCAAGATTGAGAGCAACCAGAGATGCGGGCGTAGTGATCTGCGATGTTAGCGCAAGGAGCCAGATATGCAGTAGCCCCAAGGGCAGCCGAGGATGGCTCAAGTTGCTCAGGTTCAACAAGTAAGATTGCAGAATAAACCAAGAAAAGGAGGTTGAGAAATATGGTAGATGATCCAGAAGAGATCAAGAAGATCCTTGACGTGGTGTCCGAGAAGATACCTAAACTGATAGAGAGTCTGACCGACATTCTCTACGGAGAGAAGGAATCCGCCAAATACGGGAAGGCAGTTGCCAGATTCTACAAAGAGCTTGTGGACGCTGGCCTGACGAACGAGCAGGCGTACGAGCTGACCCAGCAGTACATGTCCAGTCTGAACCTAGCCGGTATGATCGGAAAGGCGATGGGTGAAGGCGGAGGTCCCAAGGCAAAGATCGTCATGAAGGCGGGCGACGACGAGTGCTACGAGGAAGACGACATCGGCAAGGAGATCGAGGAACGTGTCAAGGAGAAAATCCGAGAGAAACTCGAGGAAGAGGAGTAATGCGGCCCTTCGGGTCGCAGCCAACCTCCCTTCCCTCATCCTCAAAATAGGGATATCCTACCTCAAGTTCAAGAGAGCTAGAAAGAAGGGAGTGAAGAGTTTCAGGAAGCAACTGAAGAACAGTGGACTGAGCAAGGACCAGATAGAGGGCCTTACCAAGCAATACGAAGATATGGGCAGGGTCAGGAACTACTTGAGGGATACCACTGGTTTCCTTGGAGGTTTTGGACTATAGACCATTGAAAGCGCTGCAAAAATCTATTCCAAGAATTCCTTTATCGTATGGGCCAGGTTTGTGCCCACTCCTTTTACTGAAGATAGGCTACTGAGGGAAGCTCTTCTCAAGGCGGTCAGGGAATTGAACCCGGCCTCTATTATCACTTGGGCCTTCTTCTTGCCTATGCCAGGCACGGAAATCAGGAAATCCTCGATGGGGGGGTCTGCCTCCACGCTCACTTCCTCAAGCATTCGGTGGACATCTTCCAAGCTGGATTTGGCCTCCTCAAAATCGGGACATATGTTGAGAGCGTTTTGGAAACATGTAAGCGCTTCACCGAGCTTGTTCATCTCTTTCATTACGGTTCCCCTATTGGTCCAAGCCTCGGCGTTCTCCGGATCAATCTCAATGGCCTTGGTGAAGCATGAGATGGCTTCCAGCTTTTCGTCCAGACCCATGTGCAGGACACCTTTGCAGTCCCAGAATTCGGACCTTTTATCGTACGTGAGAGCCTTATCAAAGCATCTCTTTGCGTCATCCATCATTCCCAACCGGGTGAGAGCGCAACCTTTGTTACACCATCCGATGGCGTAGTCGTCCCTTAGTTCCAGCGCCTTATTGAAGCATCTCAAAGCGGATTCCGAGTCCGCCTCCATCAGCAACACGCCCTTGAGGTTCCAAAATTCTTCCAGACTATCATCCGAGTCAAGCATTCTCTGTACGAACTCCAGAGCCTTCATCTTCTTCTCAAGAGCTAGATAGATGTGAGCCTTTCTCAGCCAGAGCCATTCATCCACTCCGTTTAGGGTTCCTATCTCATCACAAACTGCCAGGGCTTCTTCATACCTGTCCAAGCCGATTAGAAGGTTGATCTTATTCATTCTTGCCAGCACGCTCTTCTCGTTTATTCCAATGGCCTTTTCGTACGAGTTCAAAGCATCCTCATGACTGCCCATCTGGTATTGAGCGTTGCCCAGTCCAACCCACAGCTATTCAGAATCTGGCCAGGTCTCTATTGATTCCTTGTAAGCATCAAGTGAAGCGTCCCAGTTACCGGTATTATAGTTGGCCAGGGCACGGTCAAAAGGCGACAGATTGTCATATGGAGATGGCTTCTTAACGATTATCTCCTCGACAGGCGGGGGGTCGTGGGTCTGCACATACTTGTTCAATCTCTCTTTGAGCACCCAGTCCTTTCCCTTCACCGAGAGCTTGTACCTCCTACAGTAGCGCTTCATCTCCTTGCGGGTCATGACGGATATTTCTTCCATTGTGGGTTGACGTCTCATTCTTTTGCCTTCTCCTTGCATTCATATTTCACGCCACACTCCTCACAACCCTCATCCCCCTTCTCGTACTCTCCGAGACAGGGATAATCGTCCTTGCTCACCTTCTTTGGAACTCTCAGTCTCTTGGCCTTGGTGAGCATCTTCTTGCCGTCCTCATACTCGGGATCCAGTTCCAGAACCTTCTCGAATGCAACGACCGCCTGCTTCTTCTGCTTCAGGTCGAGGTTGATGGACCCCTTGAGGAACCACATCTTGGCATTGCCGGGTCTCTTCTCCAGAGCCTTCTCCAGTTCTTTGACGGCATCCCTCTTCTTTCCCAAATCCTGTAAGAGCAGGACCTTGTTCAAACGAGCTTCCACGAAATCTGGATTCGCTTCGACCGCCCTGCTGTAGAATGTCAGTGCCTTCTTATCATCGCCAATTGCTTTCAAAGCCACAGCCTTGTTATTGAGTATCTCCGCATTTCTGGGACTCTTCTTCAATACCTGATCATAACACTCGATGGCTTCCTCGAATCTGCCCAATTTGTGCAAAGTGGCCCCCTTGTTGAGCCAGGCATCTACAAAATCACTGTCTATCTCAAGTGCCTGGTCATACGCTTCCAGCTCCTCATCGTGTCGGTCCAGATTATACAGTGCGGAGCCAAGTGAGAGCCAAAGCTCGGCATCTCCGATGTTGCAGAGCAATGCGTTCTTGTAGGCATCCAGAGCCTGTTCCCACTCACCCATGTTCTCCATTATCCTCGCTCTCAATGCAAAGGCGAGATCGTAGTTTGGTTTTAGGCTAATCACCTGATCGGCATAGTCCAAGGCCTGGTCGAAGTTGCCCCTCTTCATGGCACTCAGACCAGCGTCCATAAGGTTCTCCAACTCACCAACGCTCGGCAGAAATCTGGCAGTTTCTTTCTCCAACTGGTCCGCGTCCCTCTTTCTTTGAACGCCTCCCAGGAGACTAAACTTCTTCAAGAGCTTAATCAGACTGTTCCCGTCCACAAGCTCTATTTCCAGTGCCTCACCATAATCTTGAGCCTCCTCTGAGAAAGCCAGGGTGGAAATGAACATGCCGTTGAAATCCTTCTTCTGATGAACCAGCATCTGTATATCTCTAGGATTCACAAAACCCCTCTTTATACTGATAACATAGTTCTCGCCTTCCTCCCCTTCAGTCCTCTTCTCGCCTTCCATGAGAAGCTGGTCGCCCAACCTGCGAGAGAATTTGATGCTGAACTCCATCTCCTCCATGAGCCTTGAGAACAGCTGACGGAACTCATTGTCATTCAGTTCGTTCAAGTACTCCGTCATCTCGGCAACACCATAATCGTCCTCGGTCATTCCTCCATCCCCTCCATTTCCTTGATTCTCTTCAGCGCTTCCTTGGCATCCTGGAAGTTCTCATCAAGCCCCAGCGACTTCTCGAAGCACTTCTTTGCCATGCCCAAACTGAGCATCTTCTCAAGAGCCAGACCCTTACCGAACCATGCGTCAGGGTCACTGGAATTGATGCTTATTGCCTTCTCATAACTGTCCATTGCGTCTTCATAACTCCCCTGTCTTAAATGAATTTCGGCCTTCCCCAGCCAGGGTTCCGAATAGTTCCATTTGAGGGCTATGGACCTGTTGTAGAGCTGTATGGCCGCCCCCCATCTGCCCTTCTTATTTAGAATGTGCGCTCTCTTGCACCAGGCCCTTTCGTCCGTGGGAGCTAGTTTAATAGCCTTCTGGAAACACTTGTCCGCTTCTTCCACGTCCGAGAGCTGGAACATGGCGTCCCCGAGCCCGATGATCGCATCCACGTCATCTTCCTCGACCTGGAGTATGGAATTGTAACACAGGATGGCATTGCTGTAGTCCCCGGCATAGGAATATACCTGTGCCCTTTCCCTTAGGTAGTTGGCGTTCTTAGGATCCAGTTCCAGGAACCGTTTGAGGGACTTGATTGCCTCCACAGGGAAGCCCTCCTGCATGAGCAGATTGGCCCTCTCTATCCAGGCCTTTTGGTTCTTTGGATTGATTTCCAGTGTCCTTTCATAGCAGTTAAGGGCCTCTTTGGTCTTACCCAGAGTAGTGAACAACTCAGCCTTGTCGAACCATGCCTCCTCGTTGTCCGGATTCATCCTTGTTATGGTGTTCAGGCTGTCCAGGGCCTCTTCCAGCTTCCCATCCTCAAGCGAGACCATTGCGTCTTCCAGAAGCTCGATTTCGTCCCCAGGCTCTTCATCCCCGGCCTCAGAAGACTTGCCCACTAGTTTCTTTATCCTCTTAGCGGCGGATTCCTTGATATGTCCGGCTTCCATCAGTTCTTCTATGGAAGCGCCACGGTAGGTGTCAATGGTGGTGAAACCTCTTGACCAGAATGCCAGTACGTTCTCCTTGTCAACGGCCGCCACACGTGAAAGCAGCTCGCACACCTTCTCCTTCTGGAGTTCCTCTTCTGCGATTTCCACCTCTATCTGCTTGAGCTCGCTGAACTTGGTTGCGATCTCCCTCTCTCTGGCTTCCAATTCTTCCCTGAGTTCCTTCAGTTCATTCTGATTCGCATAAAGGCGCTCTTTTTCTTCTTTGAGCACCTCGTCATCTACTGGGGGTTCTTCTCTCCTTGGGAATGATGATGGTTGGTATCTCTCTCCAGAACTGAGAGCAGCACTGTATATCGCCCACTCCGCCCTTCTGTCCGCCGAGGGCAGGAGCTTGGAAGCCTTCTGCAGACATTCCTTCGACTCTTTCTCAAACCCTGCCTCTTCGTGAGCGTAACCCATGACCTCCCAGATCTCCCCCCAAGTGGGCTTCAACCTTGCCGCCTCTTTGAAACAGTCGATCGCATCCTCCGTCCTTCCCAGTTCCAGATACAAGTCTCCCATGTCCCTCCAGATGTGCGGTTGCAGGGGATTCTTCTCGGACGCGTTCTCAAACCATTTCAGAGCATCGTGCTTCTTGCCCAACCTTCTCAGGACAATGGCTTTGCCGCAGAGTGCTTCTTCATCTTTGATGTCCCTGAGTACCCTATCCAGAAGCCTGTTGGCCTCTTTGTACTGGCCCATCTCAATACAGAGAAATGCAAGATTTCTCTTCCCGAAAATGTTGCTCTGGTGCGCTTCAAGGATTTCACTGGCTCCCTCACGCAGATCCCGCTGATATTCAATCCAAGCCCCCTCCCTGCCATCCAGAGACTTGGCAATCAACCTGAAGAGATTTGCCAGACGAAGGCTGAGCTCATAGTTATCCCTCAGCTCGTCCGCGAAGGGAAGCACCTTAAGGATGACTTCCACTGTCTTCGCGTCAGTATGGTTGACGGTCCAGTGTACGTACGGACCCATGTCAGCAGGGATGTTGGTGTGTTTGAGCAGGGCTTTGATCTCATTCATCAATGAATCTGGGTTATCCTTCTTCTCTCTCAGTAGATCCGCCCACACATTTGGGTCCAGGACCGTGGTGGTGGGTCTTTTGGCTCTGACGCCCAGCGTCCAGACAGCGAGCCTGCCCCTCAAGATGTCGATGTTGCTGATTCCGACCTCCAAAGAGGGCAAGAACATGGTCGGAGAGCTCTCATCCTTCTCTTCCTTAGAGGAGGCATGGGCTACACTGGCTTGGTCGTCTTGTACAGACTCCAACAAACGCACCTTAGGTCTTATTGACCGATATCAAATAAAGGTATGTTGGCACACTTATCAATCGTGATTATTTCAGTTGTTATCAGAAATGTTAATACGCACAGGCGATTAGGTGTACTGGGGATCCCATGGAAGTGAGAATGAGAGATGCGAGGGAGGACGATTATACCACAATTTACGATTGCATGACCGAGACCGCCTGGAAGGATGTGCCGGAGGAAGAGAAGGTCATTTCAGACAGGAGCCTTTGGGAGCAATTCTTCAGGGGGATAGCCAAGCCGTTGATCGAGAGACCTGGCAGGAAGGTATTCATCGCTTGTGATGATGACAATGATTTCATGGGATATGTGATAACCGGCGGTATGGGAGAAGGGTCGTCTGTCATTCCAGTTGGTATGATCTTTGACATTTTCGTGCTGGAACAGTTCAGGAAGAGGGGTATAGCGAAGATGCTCGTAGAGGTGGCCGAGGAGTACTGCAGGCAACAGGGGATTTGGAGGATGAAGCTGGAGGTGGCTGCAAACAACCCAGTTGCCATTGATTTGTACAGAAAAGCTGGATTCAAGGACGAGAGGACGTTGATGGGGAAGAATCTCTCTTAGGCGAACCCGCAGACAACATCTCTTTAAATGGTTAAGCTGATTCGAGGATTGTGCACCCACAGCATCTTACTTGGCCAGAATTGAAGGAACGAGCCGAGAAGAATATCCCGATTGTTTTGCCGATTGGTTCCATTGAAGGACATGGGGCACATCTTCCGATCTCCACAGACACCATGATTGCATGCCGCGTCTCCGATGAATTGGCCGAGAGGAAAGGATGGACTTCCTTGCCTCCGATAACTTACACGATAGCAGTACCAGCCAGAATTGGGAATGTGAACGTCTCTCAGGAAACATTTGGGTGCTACCTGAAGGAGATACTTCAGCATTTCATTGATTTTGGACAGAAGAGATTCATTCTGATTCTTGGGCACGGTGGTCCTGACATGAAGAACGCAATTGGGACTGCCAGTAGGACGCTTTGCGAAGGTGGGAGCGTGTCGATTTCCGCATTTCATGTATTGAGGGTGCTGGAAGACCTGAGATTGGTCGACCAAGGACTGGACAGACATGCTGGAGAATGGGAAACCAGCCTCATGCTTCTCATGCATAGTGACTTGGTGGGTGATGTTGAGATCTATGGAACCCCTGAAGAGGTTAAGAAGTATAGCATTGTGGGTGATCCAAAGAAGGCTTCTGAGAAAAAAGGAGGACAGTACCTGGAATCAGTATTGAAGAAGATTGAGCGAGATATTGGGACATCAGAACCTCACGGATTTTGCTCCAACTGGCAATGAGATCTTTTCTGTACCTATGACATGTCAATGTGGTGAAGTCGTTTCCGATGGTAAGTGACATAACCCCAATCACTGTCCCCGACTAGATCATCGGAGAATTCAGAGTCGTCATTCCTTTCTCTTATCCAGACCCAATGCCCTCAGAATGTTCTTTCGCTCGAGGTATCTTTCTATCATCTCGTAAACGCCGAGTGCCCAAGCCTCAATTGAGAAGAGGATTGCGAAGTACAAAGAGAAGACCCATTTTACCGACAATATTTGCGACGCCGTGAAGCCAAAGGACAAGCTATGTTCGACATACACGAACAAGCCGTAAAAGAATAGAAACAGAACGGACGTAATCATGAAAGAAATCAGAAAGAACAGTGGAATCTCTCTCCTCCAATTTATTTTCTCTGTGTCAGATCTCCTCATAATGTTCCATCTCCACGAACGGTCAATCATTACTTGGAGACACAAAAGCTGATTTGTACGGTTCTTTGTGCATTATTAGAATGTTGCGATATTGCATTCTCAAATCTGATAATAGAATAGGGGCCACGGCACAGCACATTGGTATCGGAGGAGAACGGAAAGAGCCTAGAAATTGTCGACTATCCAGCTAATTACGTTTTCTACCTTGATCCAATAGCCAAATCCAGTCTGTAGCACATCTCCATCCGTAAGAGCCTTGAGGAAGTAGGGTGGAGTTGCGGCATCAAAGCCTTCTATCCTCTCCACTGAGACAACTGCTTTCAAATCTACGACCAGATAATCATCACGGAGGGCGGGGAACCCGACAAGATTCCAACCTGCAAAAAGCTGAATTGAAGTGGAAGTGGGTACAATTCCCGCGACCGTGAAATTGGACCCCTCGGTGACGTTGACCCAAAGGCCTTCGGTAAGATCGACAACTTGGAGTTCTCCTAGATAAGGTTTGAATTTCATGTGCCATTTCCATTCCTGTATGGACGAGTTGTAGGTCCAGGCCTTATCCCATTTCACTGTTTGGAGAACGGTTTCTATTCTGTTGTCGGACTGAATGTGAGGATAGGAGACGAGATTCGGTCCGCTTGACAAGGATCGGACAAACTTCGCTCCTTGGTTCTTCGAGCAGTTTGTGAGGTTGTTCAAATCGACGGCACAGACACGATAGAAGTAATTGTCTGAGTCCCCTTCGCCAGAGAGGCTGTCAGTGTATTCGTTCGTCCCTTTGGGTACCGAACCGATAGACACATAGAGTGCTCCATTGGCGTCATACGTCGTGTTCCTCATGATTGCATAACTGATCACTGAGTTCTGACCAGCACCGTCATCCGAGGAGAGTGCCCATCTGATTGTCACATTCTCAAGGTCATTTCCGCTCAAATCCGCCTGCAATATCACCGGTGCTCCGGGTGTGGTTGTGGGAGTGGCACATGCCTCATTAGATAGAGAACCTTCTCCTATTCCGTTCACAGCTGATACCCTGTAGCAGTATAGCTGACCATTTGTCAAGCCCATGTCTGGATGAGTCAGGACATTGCCGACCTCGGTAAGAAAAATCTCTCCACCTGATGTGATTCCTCGGTATATTCGGTAGTTTGTTATTGGAAGACCTCCGTCATAGGAAGGATGGTCCCAAGTGAGGAACACCTGTCTGTCTCCTGCGGTTGCTGACAAGTTCAACGGCGCTGAGGGAGGAAATGTCCCCGAGAGATTCATCAACGGGTACCTGTCTTCGCTGTCGAAATCTATGACGTAAGGAGTGTCTCCTATGGAATCGTTACCTGGGATGTCTTGGTTTGGACCGCTGAATGCATCCACGCCGACATAGTCACTCCAATAGTTGCCACCAGACGGATAACCATCGTCCCATTGGTTGGTGTTTCTGTCGTCATGTGCTTGTTGCGTGTTGTCGATAAAATTGTTGTGATATATCCGGTTGTTGTCAGGCGTCTCCCAGATGTAGATGCCATTCCCATTACTCACAATGCTGTTGTTGGCCACAGAATTGCCGTCTGATCCACTACCCATATAAACGCCCATATCGTTGTTGTAGATGCTGTTGTTCGTGATTGAGTTGTTACAGGAACCTGGGACGAATGGGTAGTACAGAGAGCTCAGACTAATTCCGAGTTCGTTGTTCCAAACATTATTGACATCGATGATGTTGCTATCGGATGTGCCCAGGCGAATTCCCATCCTGTTGCCCCTCAGATTGTTGCCAGACAAAGTGTTGTTATTGGAGTAGAATATACCGATGCCTTGGGAATGGCGAGAAGAGGCTATATTGCCAGTGACGTTGTTGTTGTGAGAATTCCACAGGAAAATGCCTACCTTGGTATCTGACGCGGTGTTGTCCGCGATAAGATTATCCCAAGAGAATCCGATTTCGATCCCGGCACTGCCATTCGTGAGAACCTGATTCCGCACCACAACATTGGTGCAGTTTGCGAGAATCACCTCGCTTGCACCTAGTGGGATGGTCCCCCCAGTGACGTTCTTCCAATAGTAGACTGGTCTTCCGTTGACAATGTTGGATGTCTCGATGATATGGGTATTCCAGTGAGAGAGGCTACCGCCAAGAATTACGAGTCCGTCTCCATTCATCACATTATTTCTCATCACGATGCTACTCGAATCTTCGATGATTATCCCACTCAGGCTCGATCTATGATAGTACGACGATATGTAGTTGCCAGTGAGAGTATTGTCGTGGGAGCCGTTCATGTTTATCCCACCTATGTGACGCAATATCGTGTTGTCCGCCATCACATTATGAGATGAGGCTGCGACTGTTATGCCGTTGAAATTATCCAGAACCGTGTTGTTGACAAATCTGTTGCTGTCTGCGCCAATGAGCGCCAAACCTTGACCATTACCAGAGAAATTGTTGTTGATAATGTTGTTCATATTTGAACTGGCGAGTGAAAAAGCACAAAACACGTTGGAGAGAACAGAGTTCTCACTCAGGACATTGGAGTCGGAGTTCCTAACGTAGAGGGCACATGAGTGCAAGCGGCCATTATCTGACGGCCCATTTGAGAGGATGTCATTCTTGGTTATTGTGTTCATGTCACTTGAGAACAGCTGGAGTCCGTTCCTACCGTTCAAGGATACTGTGTTCTCATTGACTAGGATGTTGTGTGAATATCTCAGGTAGATGCCGTCATACGTGTTTCTGGAAGCGTTGTTGTGCTGTATGGTGCTGTTGTCAGAGTGAGAGAGGAAGATTCCCGCAGCATGATTCCCTGATGCGACGTTGTTAGTAATCGAGATGGAGGATGAGAACCCTACCACGATGCCAGTGGTCCTCTCACTTAGATTTTGATTGTCTATGATCACATTCACGCAATTCGCCAGTATAACCTCACCAGTGTTCAGCGGCACCGTTCCACCTGTGACGTTCTTCAAATAGCGCACAGGCTTCCCATCGATGGTGTTTGAAAGGTCAATCACGTGGGTGTTCCAGTGCTCAAGAGAATCACCATCCATGTGTATTCCTTCCCCTGTCATCACATTGCTGGACAACACTGAGTAGCTTGTGTTGAAGAGAACCATTCCATAATCATTGTCGAAGAAAGTGTTGTCTGTTATGGTGTTGATGTTCATAGATTCCAAGTACAGCCCGGCCCTATTGCCCCAGATTTCGTTGTTGGCGATTGTGAGTACGTTTGAGTTGAAACCAACCACGTAGATGCCGTTCTTGTTGCTGTTCGAGATGTTATTGAAAACGATGGTGTTATTGGAGGCTGGACCCTCCACATAGATGCCGTTCTTGTTGCTCAGGGCAGTGTTGTTTTGAATGAGGTTGTTATCAGAGTGCCATACATATATGCCATTGAAGTTGCCTGTCACGACGTTGTCCTTCACAGTATTGTAGCTTGATCCCCAAATGGTGATGCCGTAAGTTTCATCGGAAACCCTGTTATTGGTGAGACTGCAATTACTGACGAAGAAGAGCCTTATCGGGGACATCCCTGACGAACTCCCACTGTTCTCAGCAGTGAAACCTGAAACGTTCACCCAGTCAGCATACACAAGAATTACATCATTCACCCCGGAACCACGGACTATTGTCGTTTCCCTGTCCTCTCCAATCAAAGATAGGGGTTTGCCTATATGGACATCTTCGTAGTACATCTTGCTATAAACATAGATGGTGTCACCGGGATCTGCCGCGTTGACAGCAGACATTATGGTCGAGTAGTTGCCAGGACCACCTCCGCCTACGTAACGAGTGGTGGCTTGCGCGTTCTCTGGCAGGATTGTCACTCCAAGATAGAGTGTGCTGGTGAATACGATTGTTATAATCGCCAGACTAATCCTCTTGACTTCCAACCACGAACCTCCTCATTCTCCAGGTACCATCCACGTGCCATTAGCACTCATCAATATCCAATATCCTTTCCCAGTCTCGAATTCTCTCAGCGGTGAACCTCCAGGATCGTTGGGATCGTACCATTTCCACGGAGCCTTTCTGTCAGTGGGATCGTAGTGCAACACAAGTACGTACAATCCTGCCAAGCCATAATCATCTAGTATCCCAGGAAGGGCATTTGTCTTGAAGTTGGGATATCCCACAAAGAACCATGCGTCTGCGTGTATCGTAAGATCGATTGTCGTATTCACTGGCACCCTGCCCACTGTAATGAAACCCACATTGTTCCTTTTAGAAATGACGCGGATCCCCATCGTATTATCAACATCGGTCAAAGGACCTCCAACTCCAGGAATCCATCTCAGCCATACAGCCGTTGTTGAATCGTAGACTGCTACTTCCACAATCTCAGATGATATCGCCCCGAAAACTGCTTCCACGGACGAGTCTCGCATTTCGAATGGAATGGAGATATCATTGGTGCCCTTGTGCAACTTGTTGTAGAACTTGCCTACCTTGTTGGTGTTGTCATCGGACATCCCACTTGTGATGTTAATCGCTCTGACCACGTAGTAGTAATCACTGGGGTCTGTCGCGGTGCCAGATATGTCCAAATACGGAGGTGCACTGACTTGGTCGTACGGTATGTTGAAATTGAACCCGTCAATCGTGAGTGCTCGGAAGATGTTGAACCAGACGTCGGGTTTTGGATTGTCAACAGTCCAATTGAGTTTGAGCCTGTCGCCAACAATTGATATCCGTAGCCCCTCAGGAGGTTCTGGAGGTAAGGCTGGGTATAGCGTTCTACCCGCTGCCCAGACCATTGCATTATAGAGCATCTGACTGTCATCGTGGCTGGAAAGCATCTCCATGAAGCTTGTGAGGTATATGCCTCGGTAACTTGCATTGTCGTTTGCTATCACTGCACCATAAGGTGGCGGGGGGATTGAATTCCCAAGATATTCGCCATCTGTCAGAAGGATACTGGGGGCCCATCCATTTGGATCTGGCATCACTACTCCAGGGGTGCACGAAATACCGCTTCCCGTTGAGAAAGGATCTGGCATCTGGAAGAACATCGAGTGGGTTGGCTGGAGCTGTTGATACGTCCAGACTCCTGTTGTGTCTGTGAATGATTCGGCCGAGTCAATCCCAAACAAAGGTGCGAGCTGGTTGTTGTCTGGCAAGTACTGTGTGCTCAGTGTCAGTCCAGTTCCAACAATTCCGTGCTCCATCGCTTGGACATAGGTTTGAATCGCGTCTATCTCCGAAACAGTGAATTCTGCTGTGGGAAGCATAGTCGAATTGGAGCTTGATATCACCAGCACGTCCGCACTCGAGTTGACCAGTTCCATAAGTGTGATGTTCTCCTTGTCCAGATAGGTGTAGTTGATATCAATTGGATGGGGACCATATGTTGCCCAATTATTGCTGATTTCATCCCAGGGAGCCGCGAACGGGTTGTCCGTCCCCCATGAATCCACGATGGCCACAATGACCAAATCTGGATCGATGACCTCGATGTTCTTGCACACCTCGTTATTGAGGGTGTTGGTCTCCCACCTTACTGGCCAGGCTCTCATACACACATAGTATGTCTCAGGTATGGGCGAACCTGGTGGATCCCAGGTGAGCGTCACGTTCTTGGATTCGTTCATATCAAGAGATGGAATGTTCCTCTGGTCCACAACAAAACCGTCAACTGTCAGGTAGACATCGATTCCTTGGGCTGAGTTGTCCTCAAAGACGTTTCCAAGATTACTGAGGGTGGCCGTGATGTCAACTGGAGAGGGTCTTACACGATTTGGGACTGTGAGATTTGATAGTGCAACATCATGAATTCCAGAATCATATCCAGTCCAGACTATGGCGTTGTAGAGTAATTGCTTGTCGTACCAGTTCGAGTTCTTCTCCAC
>CP070767.1:531003-537962 GCA_020345725.1 Methanobacteriota archaeon
CATCGCCATCGCTGCCAAGGACATGCTCAAAGACATGGATAGGATAGTCATCATTGACTACGACGGCCATCACGGGAACGGGACGAGCGATATTTTTCAGAACAGCAAGGAGGTCGTGTACATGTCCACCCATCATTGGGGGATATACCCTGGGACAGGTGCCGTCAATTTCGTGGGTGAAGGGGAAGGTGAGGGACAGATTGTCAATGTTCCCTTTCCAGGCGGTTCAGGGGACTTCTCTTTTTACAAGGCTTTCGACGAATTGTTCCACCCCATCCTGAATCAATTCAAGCCGGAGATGATTCTTGTTAGCTTCGGAGGCGATGCCCATTACAAGGATCCGCTGACAGGCTTGGCTCTATCCTCTTTTGGGTACGTGGATTTCATCAACAAGATTTACAAGTCCGCGAAGGAACTGTGTGAAGGAAGACTGGCATTATATTTGGAGGGTGGTTATCATCTTCAAGCCCAGGCCGAGGTCGTGGCGGGATCCATTGCCGTCTTCCAGGACAAGGAGATTCACATGCAATACACTGACATATCAGATCAACTCGGCAAGGGAAAAGATTCTGTAGAAGAAGCGAAGGAAGTGCACAGTTCCTATTGGAAGTTATGAGCGTTTCTTGCGTTTCCTTTTGTCCAGTCGCCTTTCCTTATCTCTCTTGACATTCCTCTCCAGTTGGTCCAGCATCTCCTCCAATGCAGCAAAGAGATCCCAATCGTGGCTTCTTGCATAGTACATGTAATGCGCGGTGGTCATTCTGGCCCTAATGGAGTGTTTGAAATGATCTCCCCTGGAGTGGTACTTTGTCACATGCACGTTGAAGACCTTGGGGGTCACGATTCTACCTATCCTTCTGAGAGTCTTGCCCATTATTTCGTACATCGCATCGTAGACCTCTGGTCACTCATCCAGTCAGGTTATCTGCACGAAGACCTCCTCCCCAGTCCTGTATCTTATCAACAGTTCCACCAGGTCTATCTGTGTCACAATTCCGATTGGGACATTCTTATCGACAACGGCTAGGTTTGACACGTCGTGCTTTTCCATGAGTTTTGCGATTTTAGAGACCGTGGCGTCCTTTGTGACCGAAATCGGCGGGGTGGACATTATGTTCTTCACTTCCACATCAAGGGGGCCACTCTCCAGTCCCGCATCCTCGCCCTTCTTTGAGGTTTGTATTACGAGGGGAGCGATGTCTTTCAGGCCAATCACTCCGACCAGGTGCTCATATTGATCAATCACGGGGATGGTCCTTGCCTCCAATTCCTGTATGAGGTGCCTGGCTCTCGAAACCGTGTCATTTTCGTAGACGCACTGAACTGAATGTGACATAACTGAATCCGCGGCCAAATCCGCGAGCTCCTCGAACTTGAGAATGGACCTGACAAGATCTGTCCTGGAAACAACTCCGACGAGCCTATCCCCCTTCTTCACGGGCAAGGCCCTTACTCCGGTGGAGAGCATTGTTTCGGCGATTTGGGGAACTGGGGTCTGATCCTCAATATGCGTCACGTGTGTCAGAACGTGGGCCACCTTAGTGGTCGGGGGCAGTCCCCGCCTCCTTATCAAGAAATCGTAGCTCACGAGTCCGAGAAATTCTCCATCCCTCACGACCAGGACTTCGTGAACATCTTTCTTCTTCATCCGGCCGATGACTTCTGAGAGGATCTCATCCGGGGAGGCGATGACTGGTTTAGCTGACATCAGGTCAACGGCCTTGACCTCCTCGATGTCCTTTAGTTCCATTGTATCACTAGTTATTCGGGTATTGAGAGTTCGATATTTAATGTTTGCAATAATGAATGGTACCCTCCACTAACAATGTGAGCCAACCACCACAAACCTTTTTACAAACCAATTCGATTTGGAACTCGTGAAGGCAAGAGCCCATGCCATTTTCAGAGGACGAGTCCAAGGCGTCTTCTTCAGGGCAAACACTGAAAGAAAGGCGAGAGAGTTAGGTCTCGTTGGATGGGTTAGGAATCTTGCCGATGGAACTGTTGAAGCAGTCTTTGAAGGTAGCAAGGAAGGTGTCTCCGAAGCGATAGAATGGTGCCGGGAGAACCAACCCTATGCAAAAGTCTCCAGTGTTGATGTCGATTGGGACGATCCAACTGGCCAATACACAAGCTTCGAAGTGAGAAGATAGCCTAGTCTATCGATATTTGGTAGACCTTTTCGGGATTGATCTTGTGGACTTCCAAAGCATCCTCCTCTGTGAAGAGTCCTTCCGTCAACATTGCCATCGTTGTCTTGGGCACCGTTGCTGGACCCAGAACTGCTCCCGGTCTTTTCGGATCGTCTATGTAGTCCGTCTCCATCAAGAACCGATTCCCTTGAGATATTGCTGAGCGAATATTCTGCTTGCTGGCAAGAACACTTGGGAACAGTCCGTGATTCTCTTCCAGATTCACGATAGGCGGGCAGAAATGCTTAACAACCCTTTCACGAGGGAGGCCGACGGAGTCAGCCATCTCAGCCAGTTCTTTGAATGTATCCAAGGTTGCCGATTCAGTGTGAAGGACTGCAGGACAATCGAAATCCTTTGCGAGCTCCATGCCGTATTTGAGAATCTCATTTGAGACTTGCATTATCTGTTCGGAAGCAGGGAAGTGTGGTCTCCCTATATCACCAACGGCGATGGCCAATCCTTTCTTAACGAACTCTGCTGCCAGATCCATTCCCTTTATCATAATCTCCTTCGCAGATTCAATGGGCATTCTGTGAACCATGTGAACCAGGTCAACTGGATAGGGACCAACTGTCACGAAGACCTTCGCATTCGTCTCTTTCCTCACTTTATCAGCCATATCCACAGTTCTCTGGAAAGCCTTGCTGTAGCTCTCCACCCCAGTGATTGGGATATCTCTGTACGGAATATGTGCAAGAACTAGGTGGGTGCCTCCAGCTCTGCAGAATTTCTTCACTGCCTGTACGTTCTCCCCCTCTGGTCGGAGATGCATGTGGTTATCTAGAATAAACATACCAATCGAAAATGGTCTTTCGGGTATAAATAGGTCTGAATGCTAACGAAGCAATCCTGCCTGGGACAGTTCTTCAGTGATCTTCTCAACCGCCCTTTCCACGTCCTCTGGCTTCCTTGCGCCTGTACAGACCAACTTACCTGAACCGAAGAGCAGGACAACCACCTTCGGGTCGTCTATTCTGTATACCAGTCCCGGAAATTGCTCGGGTTCGTACTCAACCTTCTCCAACCCCAGGCTTATGGCTATCGCATTCAGGTTGATTTCCGTCCCAAGGTCTGAAGAGGCAACAATGTTCTGAACCTCAATCTCAGGTTCCTTCTCTATTTTGATCCCAGCCTTCTCGATCTGCTTGGCAACGTTGCTTATTGCCAGTCTAACGTGTTCCAGGCTCTTTGCGCCCGTGCAGACAACCTTCCCGCTTCGGAATAACAGGGTCGCTGTCTTAGGCTCCTTCAGTCTGTATATGAGACCAGGAAACTGTTCTGGCTCGTATTCCGCTCCCCCCAGTGCAAGTGCTATCGCTTGAAGGTCAAGCTCATTTCCGAGAGAAGTCGAAGCGACAACATTTTCTATCTTGATCTTCGCCAACTCAATACCTCCAACGAAGTGATTTTCGCCCAATAGGCTCTGTGTCATTTAAATACCCCTTTAAAAAGGTATCGTATCGAATAGTGCGAATCCAGTATATTTTGGAGGTCAAATCCCTTAAAAAGGCCCAAGAAATCAAAAAAGCAGTCAGGAAGTGTTTGGCCTAGCTAGAACTCTTCTCCAACCCTTTCACAATAGCCGTCAATGACGAGTTCACTGGCGTGGGTATTCCCTTCTCCTCTCCCAACTTGGATATTGCTCCGCATATGGAGTCTATCTCCGTCGGTTTGCCATTCTCGACATCCTGCAACATACTGGACTTGTTATTCGCCGTCAATCTGGCGACCTTCTTCGTTTGGGATATCGCATCCTCGACACTGATTTCAATCCCATGTGCATTTGCGATCAAGACCGCTCCCCTGCAGACATCTTCCAGGTCCCGCTCCAGCTCTGCATCCTCAAGAAGAACGCCATTCTTGCATCTGGCAATTGCTGTGAGAGGGTTTATTCCTGCGTTCACTATCACTTTCTTCCAGATCTCCTTTCTTATGTCATCGGAGGCTTGGGTTTCAATTCCAGATTCATTGAACGCATTTACAATATCCAATACTCCGTCTTCAGCTCCAGCGTAGTTCCCCAGAATAGTGTCCCCCACTCCTGCGTGATAGATTTCTCCGGGTCCCTCCAATGTGACTCCATGACTGGTCACACCTCCCACAACTCTGGCTGCGAATCCAGAGATTATCTCTTCGTTCTCCAGTCCGTTCTGCAAGGAAAGGAAGACCGATTTCCAATGAAACGCGTCCAGTGCTCTCATCGCCTCTTCAGTATCATAAGACTTCGTAGTGATCATTATGAGCTCAGGGTCCTCATTGCCATCCAGTTCTTCCTTGGTATGTGGATGAACCACCAGTTCAGTTGTTCCTTTGATCCTCAACCCATCTCGCTGTATTGCATCCAGATGTTGCTTTCTGCCTACAAATATCACTTCATTCTTCTGCGACAGCAGGCCACCTATCAAGCTCCCCAAGGCTCCCGCCCCAAATACGATTACTCTCACAGCCAGAAGATTGGGGACATCATATAAAAAGTTCCTTTTCGGGTTTATCCCGTGCGCTTCATTCTGAACTCGGTCGCCATTCTGTGAGCTCTTCTTATGGGTTCAGGAATCCTGTGGAAGCACAGCTTCTTGGACAACTCGAGAGCACTCTTCATACAAATCATGTGCCCAGGGGACACGAACACGTAATTTTCGGATTTGGACGACTTAAGGGCCATACCTAGGACCTGACCTTCGTGGATGATACCTGCAAAATCCCCTATCTTTTCCGGAGTCTTTCCCAACTTACCCAAGAGGAGTCTCTTCGTCACTCCAATGGTGGGTAATTTCAATTCCAGGCCAGCGTGGGATGCTATTCCAATCTTCCTGGGATGCAAAATACCATTCCCATCAATCATCAGTACGTCCGGTTTGGTCTTGAGCCTCCCGTATATCTTCTTGATCATGGGGAGTTCCCTGTAAGAAAAGTATGTGCTTACGTACGGGAAGCTCACCTTTCCGCTCAGTCTTCTCTCTTCCACGATCTTCATTTCTTCTATGTCCATTATCACGCAGGCTGCATAGGCAGAGTCGTTCTGGTATGATACGTCCATTCCACCGATCGTCCCTACCTTCTCGAAACCATCCTCCAGGGAGACTTTGGAAGCAAGCTTCTCTTGTTCCTTCCTCAACTTAGTCAAGATGCGGTTTGATTTGAAATCCTTGAAAAGGTGTTCTCTGAGGTTTCTCACCCTCCTATTCCCAACCGGAACTCCTTCTTCTTTCAGTATCTGAAGATATCTGGATAGCGCCGCTTCGCCTCTTGAAGTGACCACGCGGTGGATTGGCAGACCTCCGTCCAGTTTCTCCTGCAGGAGATTGTAGACTGTTCTTGAAGCGACCACATCGCCTATCGCCCTAGCGATGTCACCGTATGTCGAGACCATCCCCTCCGGGATTTGCTCCACAATTGCTGTAAGCTCTTTCTTGAACTTCACAAGAAGAATCAAATGGCTTTGAGCACAAAAGCTTTTCCAAATGTTTATCAAAGCCAAGAACGGGTTGGGCGGAACAGTTTGAAATACCTACAACCAATTTCTGCAAGGAACATGTCGATTCTGCTCAAAGATGGAATCATTGCCACCCAGAACCCAAAGAGAGAGATTATAGAGGGAGACGTCTACGTTGAGGACGGGAGGATAGTCGAGCTGGGAAAGGTGAGAACGGAAGCCGAACATGTCGTTGACTGCTCAGGCAGGGTGGTCATCCCCGGTCTGATCAACACACACAATCATGTTGCCAACACACTGATTCGTGGATATGCTGATGACGTTCACCTGCACGAAATGCTCGAGAAGAGCTTTGATTTTGATGCCAAGGTCACCAGACGGGACATACAGGTCGGAGCGCTGCTTGGGTGCCTGGAGATGATGAAATCTGGGACCACAACTTTTCTGGACGCCTTTTACTGGGAGGACGAGGTTGCACGGGCGGTTCGGGAAGCCGGGATGAGAGCCTTTCTCGGTTGGGCGGTTCTCGACCAAGAACTTTCCACGCAGCGAGGCAACCCGTTGGACAACTGCGCTTCTTTTATCAGCAAACACAGTCAAGAGGAACTGATAACCCCACTGGTCTTCCTCATGGGCGTCTATGTTTGCTCCGAGGAGGCTTTCAACGCGGGCAGGCAACTGGCCGAGAATGAGGATGTCCTGCTTCACATGCACCTGTCCGAAACCAGAAAGGAGGTTTACGATCATCAGAAGAAGACTGGAATGAGGCCGATAGAGTGGTTGGATAAGATAGACTTCCTTTGTAACAGACTGACGGCTGCCCATACTGGATGGATCACGATAGGTGAAGTAAGGATGTTGGCGAGAAACGGTGCGAAAGTTTCCCACTGTCCCGTTTCCAATATGAAGCTAGCGACGGGAGGTGTTGCGCCACTGCCGGAGATGTTCGAGAACGATGTGACTGTAACACTGGGTACGGACAGTCCAATTTCCAACAACAGTCTGGATATGTTCGAGACCATGAAGTTCTGCGCCCTTCTTCACAAAGCTGACAGATGGGATGCAAGGGTTTTTGATGCCCAAAGGGTGTTCGACCTTGCCACCATAGAAGGTGCCAAGGCGTTAGGAATGGAAGACAGAATCGGTTCGATAGAAGAAGGCAAGAGGGCTGACCTGGTCGTCCTGGATTTCAACATGCCAAGAACCACTCCCTACAGCAGATCGAGGGTCGTTTCCCATCTCGTATACTCATGCAACGGCTCCAACACCTATACTACAGTAATAAGTGGCAGAATAGTGGTGAACGAAGGAAGGGCAGAGCATCTCAAGGA
>CP070767.1:538062-545957 GCA_020345725.1 Methanobacteriota archaeon
AATAGCACCGGAGACTCGGACCATCCACTGCAATGACCCCACCATACATATGTAATATCATCACTACCAGGATCTGTTGCTTGAACCTGAAACGTAAGAGTTTCTCCTTCATTCCCTGAAGGAATGACTTCTATCGAGAGGGAAGGAGCAACATTGATTACTTCCACCCTAACCTCGTGTGTAACAGATCCTCCATCATCATCCTCAACTAGCAGATCGACCAGGAACTCTCCATCGTCTCCATAGGTATGACTCGAGCTATCTGCGATTGTGAAAGGAAATGAACCGTCGTTTGAGAACTCTGTGACCTGTGTGAGACCCATCTCCCAGGTCCAAGTGACGGTAAAGTCATCGCTTCCTGGATCCGTGGCATTTACAAAGAGATGCAGAGGGTCACCTTCGTAGAGGTTGACTGTGCTCGGAAGCACATCAATGCTGGGCTCCAGGTTGTGGACCGTAACAAGTGCTTCTGCAGTGTCAGAGACTTCTCCACCCGTTCCCGATACTATCATTCTGATGTCATAGTCACCAACCTCTACCCATACTCCGCAGAAGCCCGTGGTCCATTGAGAACCGTCTGGATACACATCCCATGTGAGATGGGGCTCATATGCCGTATTCGAAGCCAGAGAGGTCAGCACAATGTAGTATGTATTCCCCGGAGTCACATTCATATCCGGGATGTCAAATAACACCCAATTCTCAACCATATGTCCAGGCATGCTCTCCCCAGTCACCGACACTGAGGTCAGATCTGGACTATGCAATTCCGATTTAACGGATAGAACCAAAGGATAGTCAGGGATGATATTTGCGAAGCGAGAGACGTCCACCGTGACGTGTGTGATCCTATCGAACGTAGCCACAAAGGACTGCGCCTGCATTGACCACATGTCCACCTGAGTATAGTTGTCCAAGTTTCCAATGATCTCAATGTCAGCGGGAATGGCAGCTAAAGACTTGACCTGCACGTAAGCTGTACCGTTGTAGTCGTCACTCCAGGTATGCTTTGCGATGGGGGAGTCCGAGAAGGATGTATCCCAAATCTCATCTCCATCGAAGTCCCAACGATATTCCAGGGAAGCTCCCCATGGACCTTCAGAGCCGGAAGCATTGAAAAGGATTGGCTGGCCTTCTCCTACTTCGTAGGGTCCACCGGCATCTGCAGTAACTTCTGTTGGACAGTCCCCAATTAGGATCTTGGCTGGGAAAACCTCAATCTTGGGCTCGTGTATACCAGGGAGCTCATAGAACCATATCATATATGTTCCAGAGGGAACTTGCTCCCCATTGGGCGGCTCACCATCAAAGAAGCGGTATTTCTGATCCCATGTTCCGTCCAGTGTCCCGTTGAAACTGCCCACAGCATCAAGCATATTCCTAGTTTCGAAAACTGGTTCACCGGATTCTTCCGTAATTGCCCAGAAGATACTTGGGAAATCCCCTATCGTGGGCACGTATGCCCAACCAGTGGCGGTGATGTACACGAGTTCACCAGGGAAGTAGCAGTCCCTGTCCGTGCTCATTGTCACCTCTCCGTCCGGAATCTCAATATCAAATGGAGAGGGCGTTGCAACTGCAACGATAGAAGTCATAAACATGGCTGTTATCAGAAGCGTAGAAATCCTTGAAGTCTCCTCCATATTCTGCCCACCATCATACCTAACTCGCAGGACTAGAATATAAGAATAATCTTGACATGTAAAGCTCGGACGGGCTTCTTCAAGTCAAATACATCATATATTTTGTATCACGTACTTCTCAAGTTCTGAGAAGGTCGCCTTCCATTGTGTGATGAACCACTGCCTCGCTTCTTCCCATTCTGGTGTGTCTCTCCAACCTGTGTGCAATAGGTGAACCTCCGTCCCCTCTTCTGTGTGTATGAAGGAGACTACGACATTGGTTAGAGGTCTGGCATTGTTCATGAAGTGCTTGAACTGCTTAGGACCTTTCCATTCGAAAGAGAGGAGCTTTCCTGGTTGAACAGCCAAGACCTTGCATCCGATCGTACTGTCGTTCTCCCTGTCATCCGGGACCCAGAACAGCTCATATTTCCCTCCGACCACTGGGTCTACATCTGCAGCCACCGTCAACCATTTCTCCCAGTGTTCATTCATGGTGAACATGTCGAACGCTCTCTGGGGATTGCATTTCAGAAGAATTGATTCATAGATGATCTTGTCCATGTTCTTTCCTCCTCAATTGGAACGATAACTCATTTCCTCTCTTCCATCAGGTCCTCATCCACATAATCCGAAAGCACCTGATGTTTCTTCGCCTCGCTCAGAGTAGTTGTCACAGCCAAGTAGCTCACGAACCTCTTCGTTTCTTTGGGCTTAAGAGAGATGTACGAGTTGGTTAGGACGTGTTTCCCATCTCTTCCGAAGTCGATTAGGATGGTCTCAAGGTTCTTGGAGGGTGATACCAGGCAGACCGATTTCTTCCTCTTGGGGTTGCTCACAACGATAGTCCGATTGTCACTGGTCGTGAAGACAGTCCAGTTGGTGTACTTCCTCTGCCTCCATCCAGATCTGCTGAAGTAAGCGGCGTTGCTCTTTGACCCACCGACCTGGAAGTAACAGTTGAATCCACCTTCGAAGTATAGTGCAGATTTCCCCAAGTTGATGAAATCTTGCAGGATGACCAGCATGTTACTGTTTGGCCTTGTCAGGTATTCGGTCGAGACCCTAAGTCCTCTCAACAGTTCCTTCTTCTTCACGTCTGTTGTGGTCCTCACACCCTTCCAGACGCCTCTCGTGACCTTCTCGCCCCTGTAAGTTTCCCTGAAGAATGTACTGAACCATTCATCCTTTGTGACATTAGGGGCTATTCCCCCATACCAAGGCCGGAACCATGCCAGCTGATCCGGTTTGGGATAGGCCGAGAGTATGTGTTCGATTCCACCTTCTTTCAAGGAAGTCAGTGAACCTGCAAACTCCGGCACAACCGTGAATTTCAGTATGCCATTATCTACCTCTATCTTCCCTTTCTTCTGTCGAACTGAAACGGAACCTGGCTTTCCTATCACCAAGATTGGTAACTGCAATACATAATCATACACTAGAGTTGAAATCCTGGCCTTGGCGAAGTATATGCCTGGGCTTGCCCTTCTTGCCTTGAGTGTTATCTTCTCTTCCAGTGGACTATCTATGCACAGTTCCTTCACATCGATCTTTGTTTTGCTGGCCTTCATTGTGTCCGGGAAGTCAATTTTGAGCTTCGCGTTCAACCTCTTGTTCCTGAGATTCTTCATTCTGAATATGAATTCTGTCTCATTCTCGACTATGACGGGTCTCGGGACTGTCCCAATGTCAAGAACCCTTTGGGGGACAACCTTCTCCTCGGACTCCACCTTTCCCTCATACAGCCGCTGCCAGTTCCTCTGAACGCTTCTCCAATCGATGGTTCCTACCATGAAGTGGTAGGGAGGTAGTTCAAGTCTCTCTCCTGGTTTGATCCTCGGCACGTAGAGAGTTGGAAAGATACCCTCAGCATATACCTCTGAATGTTTGGTGGATTCCAGGTTCCAGAGCACTCCCAAACCTGTTTCAACATTTCCAAAATGGCACCAAGTCTCTTTGAGGTAGTCCTCTTTGGGAACATCTCCCAACCAGTCAGGAAAGTCATCCTCGATCACCTCTTCTTGAACCAGTCCTTCTTTCGTTGGGAGCGTGATTCTATCCTTGATTGCGTTTCGAGCTGCTAAGAACTGGATCTCGATGGAGTGTGTATTCTTACCTTTGTTCTCCAATATCGGAAGAAATCTCACAAGGTTGCTGCCAGACATCTGTATCTGAAGGGTCAGAGTCAAACCTTCTCTCTCCTCCGATGAGACGGAGAGAATCCCGGTCGTGATTCCCTTACTGTTCTTTACAGACATCTTCCAGTCCAAACGTGCCAGCTCTGAGGGAATGAAGGGCGGACCTAAGCGGATTTGAACGCTTCTTGCAACGGGTTCTCTGTATGCCTTATCGTACAGCTTCACAATTCCTCCCCTTTCCTTTGCCACAAGGCGAACCTCTTCGTTTTCCATGACCAAACGCTTCTCTTCTACGTCCGAGATTGCTCCCAGTGCACCTACGCACCTGACCTTCAGTGTCCTCTCCTTTGTTCGATGGCCTTCAAACTCTGCCCATGCTTTGATAGTGTAACATGCTGTGTCTGGAGAGGTTGCTTTGATCGCAAGTGGTACGCCTGAGAATCTGTCCTTCCGAACTGTGAACGGGGCCTCTTTCTTGTCCAAATCCAGACCGTCAGTCTTGAAGCGGATTCGCCCCTTCGTCCTCCTCTTCAGATTGTTCCTGAGGTTGATGTTGACCTTTTTCTCCGCTCCTGGGACTATAGAAATGAACTCGGGGTCGGATTCTATCTCGATGGCTTGCTTGGTGCGGAGTCCTGTTCTTAGGTCGAATGATTGATCGTCTATCTTCATGCGGGTTAGAATGCTGTCGCTCTTCTCTTCCCAGTGAATCTCCTTCGCTTCCAGTGAGACTATTACGGGGGCAGATATCTCTTTGGACTCTCCAGCTGGCACTGTGAACTTCTTAGAAGCTTTGAGGCTCACACCTTTCGGGGGAGTTGCTTTCAGGCTGCAGGTGATCTTCTTCTTCGTCTTGTTTCTGACCGTCCAGGTGATCTTCCACTTCATTCCTGCCAGGACATCGTGTCTGTCCAGCTTCGCAAACACCTTCATCTCATTGTTCTCGAAACCAGTGATGTTTCTTGATTCTCTGTCTATCCAGACGGTCAGTTCATCCCTACCTTTCTTCCACCTGTAAATGAATACGTTCATACCTTCTGCATTTTCCTCATCCTGCTCCAACTCTACCGGCCTTTGAAAGGTATCATACCAGTCATGTTTCTCGAAGTAGGATTTGGCTGGTTCAAAGTGTATTATCATCGGGATGAAGTTCTGCATGTATACCGTGGTGTTCGGGACCCAGTAGAACCCTGTCTTCTTGTATGCTGGAAGTGCCTTGATGTTTCCTGGCCAAGTGTGAAGATCCAGTCTGTCCAGTTTAAGGTCCGTGGAACACTCTACCGACCTGCAAAGTAATCTACGTCCGTGGCTCTTCCCGTGATATTTCGGAATGACGTTCAACCATGAGACGTACGCAGCCTCCTTCTCCTCGAAGTACGGACTGACTCGTACAAACCCGATCGCCTTGGACCTCTCCATGACGAGGTAGCTGCCCAGGGACTTGACTCTCTCCTCGTGCTCCCTGACCTTCTTCGCAGTCATCGGAACGCCTCGGGTCAGACCTCCGGGCCAACCCTCCTCACTTGCGTTCCACATGTCCGCCATGGTCTGGGCGTGTTTGTCCTGATAGTCCACTATTTTCATTGCTAAGCCAGACCAAAAGGGAATGGGGGTAATAAACTGTTGGACTCGCCAGTGGCATATTGTCAGCCAAAATGTTCAAAGGAAAACACATCATCACACCCACGGTAGACGGAAATCTCTTCTATGTGAGAAAATGACAGAACCAGAACCCTCAACATCTCCACGTCCCCGACTATTCTCTGTCGTTCCAAAGAACGTGAAGTGGCTCATCTACCTCATGTCCTTCGCAGCTATGGCCTACGGTTTTCTGTTCGTGGTAGTTACGGCACACCTTCCCGAACTGGGCTTTGGCTCCGGGGCTGTTGGTCTTATTCTTGGTGTGAGCGGCGTGTCCCTTGTATTGAGTGCGATACCACTGGGCATGCTCTCGGACCGGAGGGGGAGGAAGTGGATACTGATCATCGGCACGGTCGGACTTGTGCCCAGCCTATTGATGCTCGCCCTGACTAGAGACCTATCATTCCTCATTCTGGCGGGTATCGTGGCGGGTGTGTCCGAGGGGGCCTTCCTCTCTACCTGGAACGCGATGATCGCGGACCAGACAACGCTAGAGAACAGGGACGCAGCATTCTCGCTCTCCTTCATCATCTCCACAGTGGTCATGGGGGTAGGTTTCGCACTGCCCATTCTGTTCCCTCTTTTCACGAATTGGACGGGCCTGGGTTCGGTCGAGATCCACCGGTACGCAATGATAGTAGTGGCCCTGATATCCCTCCTTACTCCCATCACTTTGAGCATTCTACTGAGGGGCTACAAGGAGAAGAAACGCGAGAAGAAGGACATCCCTAAGGCAAAGACTACGGGTCTGTTGCTGAAGTTCTCTGGTATTAACGGATTGATAGGGCTGGGGGCGGGCTTCATTATGCCACTCATACCCACCTGGCTGTTCCTTAAGTTCGGTGTGTTGGACACCTGGAGCGGTCCGCTGTGGGCGGTTGCGAACCTTACCATTGGTTTTGCTGCGATTGCCAGTCCGAGAATGTCAAAGAAGTATGGGCCTGTGAGGGCGATTGTATTCACTCAGAGCATGTCGATGGCATTCATGGTCACCATTGCTTATGTCCCGGACGTATACCTCGTTGGTGGGATGTTCGTGATTCGTACGGCGATGATGAATATGTCCGTGCCGATAATGGATTCTTACTTGATGAGCATAATCACGAAGGACCAGAGGGGGCTGGCGAGTGCGATTAATTCAATTTTCTGGAGGCTTCCCAATAGTCTGACCACGATAGCAGGTGGTTTCATGTTGCAGGCCGGGTATTTGGACCTGCCCTTCTTGATTGCTGCGAGCTTCTACATTGTGGCGATTGTATTGTTCTACAAGGTGTTCAAGGGGGTGGATAGGAGGGTGGAGGAGTGAAGCTTCTTCAATAAGTTGCCTTGATTCTCTCAACATCGGGGAAGTATCGCTTGGCCATCCCCTTTCTTCGGGCCTTCACCAATCCACGTGCTTCTAATTTTCCTAGGTGATAGCTTACAGTTGGGGAGGTGACTCCCAACAACGCAGCGATGTCTCTCTGGATTATTCCAGGTGTGTCTACAATCGCCTCGCAGATTGACCTTTCAACAGAGGAGAGTTCGTTTTCTCCCGCATTCTCGGTCTTCACTCCGCGAGGATAGAACCTTTTATACATCCCATCCATTTTTGACACTATCTCCCCCTCCCGTTCCAGCACTCTGAGATGATATGCGAGATTTCCACCGGAAATATCAAGCGCCTTGCCGATGGAGCTGAAGTAGTCGCCCGGGTTTGCCAGCAAGTATCCATGGATTTTTCCTCGGGTGTACTGATTCATTATGTCTTCTTTCTTCAGCTTGGTGTAGAGAGGCAGGAATATCCCTATGAATTTGTATCTCCCCCATTCCACCGAATTGACAGCTGCAAGAGAGGCTGCGATGATTCCGATGACTGTTGCTGTAGTGGTTGTTGGATTCCACCAAGATGTCGCTGTTACCGGTGGATGAATTATGAGAGTCACATTCGCCGTATTTCCTACTGCATCGATTCCCACTGCTTGGATGAGAAGTCTTCTCTCACTCGTGTCGTTTTCTTTGCCAATCACTGGGACCGATATCCGTAGATAGACATTTGCGGTCTCGCCTTCATCCAATCTAATTGGTGAATGGGCGGGCTCAGCGAAAACACCAGCGGAGTCCAGTACGACCACAGTCACTCCTTGGACATCCCCACCAAGGGCTGTGACGTTCAACGGAATGACCCGCTCCGTGCCGCTCTGGATTGTTGCATTGACGGATTCCAGCATGAGAGTTGGGGAGGTGAATAGGACCGATTCGGGTGAAGCAAACACCTCACTCGTGGTTGATGCGTTGTTGTTTGACAAGTCAGTGTCATTCGGGCATACTTCTGTCAAGTTCACAAATACATCATATACACCCGGGGAAAGCGTCAACGGAAAAGAAGCTACAGAAGAACCTCCAGGCAGAACTGTGACGTTCCTATCGATTCCCACCGAATAATTGCCCAAGGGGGAGCCTTGAAGGTGGGTAACAAGCGTTGCGATGCATGTGCCGGCGCCTCCGCCTATGT
>CP070767.1:546057-548771 GCA_020345725.1 Methanobacteriota archaeon
GAGGTGCCTCAGTATGATGTCCCTGGTTCTTCTTAAATGGGATTCGTACCAGGTCGTTATGATGTCCGAAAAAATGCTGTGAACATCATTCACGTCCACTTTCTCTATCGCCTTGTCGTACAGGGTGTGTCTGGCGAACATCCTCCTCCAGCCAGAATACTTGTAGTAGTGTTCCCCCTCACAGTAAAGGAACTCCATCTTCAGATGGATCTTGTCGTCCTTTTCCGGTGCGTAGCTGAGCAGGAGGGAATCTCCCGTTCTTCCTTGGTCCTGGCTTCGGTCGACCAATTGAAGACTGTTGACGCTCGCAATGTTGAATGAGGACCTCCAGGTCCAGGCCCCGTAAGGGAACTCCTCAAACTGAGCGAAGGCGTTGTAGTGGGGTTCCATCGCAAAATGGACATTGATCTTGTTGAACCTCTTCCATATCTCCCAGAGATCACCAATCAATTGCTTGTTCAATTGGACTTTCCTAGAATTCTGCTCCCCTATGCTGTTGACGATATCGTCCGTCTTTCTCTCCAACTCTTTATCAAGAACATCAAACCATTCTTCCTTAGATTTAGCTTTTGGGGGCATTAGAACCACGAGACAGTGAATCGTTTTCGAATTTAAATAACTTTTTGTGGATGGGTTGTCAGATTTCAGTCCTGTGCTTCGGATTGGGGACAGCGCTATGTTCGTGAGAAGGATTAAGACCTCTTTCAGCAATATTCCAGAATACATGACGCCCCGGGAGATTCTGAACGAACTGAAGTGGAGGGAGGATAGAGACATCTCGAAGGCTGAGATCTGGTATTCCTCTGGAGGAACTGAACTGGGGTATGTCATCATTACAGGGGATGAACTGACAGACCTTGGGAAATCCTTTTTCGAAACCGCGAGTGCTACAATCCCTTACTATAAGATATTAAGAATATTATACGGGGGCGAAGTCATTTTTGACAGGGAACAGCTAGAGAAGAAGAGGTTCACCCATATCTGAACCTTATTCCATACCCGCCTCTGGGATAGTCCCATTCTATCGCATTGTTCCCATACTCTTTGCATACCACCTTGCAGGCACCCAGCTCTATGCATCCCTCTGGATTGTAGATGAGATTGTCGCCTTCCAGTGTATATACTTGGGCCGGACAGACGTAGAGGCAAGGCTTCAGTCGGCAGGTCTTGCATAGCGCGGTGTCCACTTCTATGAAGGGTTCATCATCTGTGGTGAACTTGTTCACTCCGAGCCTGTCGTCCACGTTCAATTTTCGCTCTGCCGAGCTCTTCCTTTCGGCCGCCATCTAGATTGGCACTATCCTCCAACATTAAAAGGTTTCCCTGCTGATAATCTATACCAGAAAACTATAAATCACCCACCCTATTACTCGAACGAATCCTTCCTACAAGGAGTACTGGCTCGAACCCAGCGGTGTGGCTAATGGACGAATTTGAAGTTGCCATAATAGGTGCCGGGCCTGCCGGCTCGTCTGCAGCCTATCGTCTAGCTAAAGAGGGAGTTAATGTTCTTTTAGTGGAGAGAGCGAACAAACCAGGGTCGAAGAACGTTTTCGGAGGCAGAATCTACTCTTATCCCATGGCTGGAACATTTCCTGATTTCTGGAAGGATCCGCCCATCGAGAGATATGTCACCCAGGAGAATCTGGTGTTCATGACCGAGTCCAACTCGGTGACAATGAAATACGACTCCTCATCTCCTCATGGTGTTGCTGCTCAGAGTTTTACCGTACTGAGGGAGAAGTTCGATTCCTGGTTGGCCAAGAAGGCGGAGGCGGCCGGGGCATTGCTGATTACTGGTACAAGAGTCGATGATCTTCTATGGGAGAATGGGAAAATAGCCGGAGTTGTGGCTGGTCCGGACGCTGTTAAGAGCAACGTCGTAGTCGCTGCGGACGGTGTTGTTTCCACGTTTGCCCAGAAAGCGGGACTGAGGAAGGAACTCACATCAAAGGAACTCTCCGTTGCTGCAAAGGAAACGATCAAGTTGCCCCAGGAGACGATTGAAGATAGATTCGGTCTGTCCAAGAAAGAAGGAGCCGCTTACAGTTTTGTGGGCTATGCGTCTGGTTATCTCAGAGGAGGTGGCTTTCTCTATACGAACAATGACACCGTCTCTTTGGGCGTGGTAGTGAGCGCAGAGGACCTGGCGTTGAAGAGGAAAGAGATCTTTGAGATAATGGAAGAATTCAAGCTCCATCCATCCGTGCAGAAGCTCGTCAGGGGAGGAGAAATGGTCGAGTATTCCGCACACATGATTCCCGAAATGGGGATCAACACATTGCCCGCACTGTTCAAAGACAATTTCATTGTTGTCGGAGATGCCGGAGGACTACTGATCAATCATGGTTACACCTACAGGGGAGTTGATCTTGCCATTATCTCTGGGACTTCTGCAGCTGAGGCAATCATTCATGCCCGGCAGAAGGGTGACTACTCAAAGATGGGCCTCTCGGCCTATCCAGACATACTTCGGAAGAAGGGCGTGATGAAGGAGATGGTCACATTTCAGAACACTCCTCAATTCCTGCAAAGAGCAAGGCTTTTCACAACCTATCCGAAGTTGGTTTGTGACATCTTCGACCGTATGTACACTGTTGATGGAACTGGCAAGGAGAAGGTCTTCGACATCTGCAGGAAAGAGCTCGGAAAAGTCTCCATTCTCAAATTGCTCAGGGATGTCTTAGGTGGTTTCAAATCTATGTAATCACACC
>CP070767.1:548871-552730 GCA_020345725.1 Methanobacteriota archaeon
AGCACTCCTCCCGTGTCGCTCACGAATATTGCTGAGTTGGAGTGTGATATCTGGTAGTCAAGAAGGACGTTGGTAGAACCATCAGTGTCCGAGACTATCTGGTAACCAGGTGCTCTGATACCAACATTGTCACCGCTGAACTCCCCCGGATTGTCGTTGTACGGTATGGTCGGTGGAGATCCTTCAAACATGGATCCGAACATGAAATCGTCCCTAGTCAGGAAATAGACCTTCTCGAGCAATCCATCGCCATCAACATCATCCATCACGTACATCCACATAGAATCCTCAGGATCAGGAATCGGGCCCGTTTCGGTCGCCACTACAGCAAAAGAGCTCGTAATGAGAGTTCCAATCAGGATGAAGACGGTAGCTGAACTGGATACTTTCCCAATCATTCTATCTCCCCCCATCAAGGGTTTCTTCGACTTATTCTATTGTAGTGGCACATATTAAATCTTTGTCATCCAGTAGGGCGCTGAGTCTAGCTTCTCATTCGTAGACAATTAGTACAATCTTTGGTGGATTAGAGGTCTTCAAGAAACCTCTTTATGATGTGCACAGGGCCCTCCCTCTCACTTGTCTCCACAGTGGGCCTGACTTCGCTGGCTTTTACCAAGCCTGCTGGAATGTCATCCACATCGTCAACGAGAACGGCCAACCCCTCGCTTTCCAGATGCCTGGCAAGGTTCTGCTTGCTTGCGTATTCCACTTCCCTCAGCTCTCTTCTTCTCGGCATGACCACGACACGCTTTCCATGTGAGAGTGCCAGTCCAATCGAACTCGCTCCGTCGTGTGTTAGAATTATGTCGCTTCCTCTAATATGATCGAGAAACTCCTCAAAGGGCAGAAACCGGTGCCAGTGGAAGTTCTTAGGTTCGTATGATGAATGTCCGATCTGGGCTCCGCTGACACCTGAGACTATCCCATCGCCAACAAGCTCATCGACTCCCTTGACAAGTCTGTGAAAGCTGGCTGTATGGGTCCCCGTGACGACGAATATCTTAGGGTTCTCTGGAAGCTCTCCAACCTCGGTTGCTTCGTAAATCGGACCAGAGTAGATCGCGTTCTTGTAATGCTCCAACATAGGCTTCCACTGAACCAGCGTCAGATCGGCAAGCGGCGTCAAAACCCGACCGACAAGAGAAGGCTCGCTCACCCGAGCGAACGTCTCTAAGAAGATGATTCGGCATTCCTGCATCTTGCCCAGAAAACATGTTGGATACACATCACCAGCACCCGTGGTTATGATGACATCGGGCTTTTCCTTCCTCAGGATACTGAAGCTCTGCATGTCGTTGAGAAGAAATCTAACTGGGTCTCGCAATATTTGGGTCACAAAATGGGTCCGCTCCTTCTCTAACACTCTTTCAGAAAAATCATCCTTAACTGTAACGAAGTAGTGGTCCAGGTCCTGATACAGGTCTTTTAGCATGAGAATCTGAACTAGATGCCCGCCAGTTGTGGAGATCAAACAGACTTTCAAGGTCCCAGGCTCCCGGTTCGAATCACCCTAAAGGCAAATACAGAGTAGCCAGTAGTATAACGAATACACTTATCGCTATCTCCACGACCCAGAAGGTGTACACCAGTCTCTTCTCGGTTACTCTCATCTTTCTCATGACCAGATGGGCCATCGACTCTATCCTGCCGCTGTAAGCTAGTGTACCGTCCTTTTGTATCCTCCCATAGTTCTCTCCAGTGAAATGTCCTCGAGCTTTCAGGAAGAATTCAATAATCATGGGAATGAAGAGAATGGCTCCCAGGGTCTTCAGGTTTGATATAATGGCGGCACAAGCGATTGTGGCTCCTACAAACAATGTCATCGAGTCCCCGGGGAATATTCTAGCTGGATATCTGTTGAACCATAGGAATGCGATCAGTGCACCCAAAAGAGGGAAGAGAAGGAACAATCCCTCAGTGGCGTTCAGAATGAAAGAAACTATTATCATGGTGGTTGTGGCAATGATGCCTAATCCAGCTCCCAAACCGTTGAAACCTTCCAGCATGTTTGATGCGTTGGCGGCGGCTGTAATTCCAAACGGAGCCGCAAGAAGCATCCACACCCCGAGGTTCACTCCAAGTAGCGAAGTGTTACCTAAGCTGACCATCGCACTGCCGAGGGGAAGCGCGAACAGAAACGGGAGAACTGCTTTGACTCTCTGTCTAAGATTGAATAGATCGTCCATTATCCCAACAACAGCGACACCAAGCACAGCCAACAGAGAGAGGACGAATATTGGAGAAGAAATCACTCTCTGCCAGGACGAGAAGAGGTTGCCATTTCCTCCGTTCACAAGAAGGTATACGGAGATTGTCAGGGCCGTAACACCAACATAGAAGCCAATTACGACCGCCAGGCCCCCCATCTCGGGAATTCTGGGACGATCCGGTTTGTTCAGATCCCTGCCAACGGCACTCGTGTTCTTGAGATTCCGTATCAGCCAGGGAACCATGAGAAAGGTGGTGACAAATGAGGTCAACGCAGCAGCCACAAATACTAGCAGATCCGTCCCATCACCGCGGGTTCAACAACAATGCTCTTATATACAGTTTTTTGTCCTGATAGTATAGCGATTCCCGTTTGAAGGTGAACATGTCAGGAGGATGATCCAACGGATCCAATGTCCATTGCCGCGATTCTGGTAATTCTGGTCGGGCTAGTAGTCATATTTCTACTGAGGATTCCGGTCGTATTGGGTTTGGTCGTGCTTATTATCGCAGTCTACATCTTGCAGATAATCTCCAGTCCGTACAATCATCCATTGGCATTTTCGTTGGTGGCCGAGAACTTCTGGTTCTTCCCTTATGACTTGATTGACGGACGCTTCTACACCGTCTTCACTTCAATGTTCCTCCACGCGAGCACCATACATCTCATCTTCAACATATTCGCCTTGATATTCATTGGGATGATGCTGGAGAATCGAATCGGGAAGACAAGGTTCATTATAATCTACCTAATAGCTGGCATAGTAGGAGGTCTGACCTGGGCTGCAATCCATTGGGGTGCTCTGGCTATTGCAGTTGGTGCTTCCGGAGCAATCATGGGCACACTGGGAGCGTTTGCCAGGCTTTTTGGAAAGGAGAGGATTCGGATGCTGTTGCTGTTCATGCCTCTGCCTCCGATGCCCGCGTACGTGATATTCGTAGTGGTGCTCTTGATCGACCTTGCCATTGCCTTCACGAGTGCACCGATAGCTGCTGAAGCTCACATTGGCGGTGCAATTGCTGGATTCCTAATCGCACCTCTGGTCATGAAGATTCCCTCAAGGCTGAGACAACCAGAGCCAATGAGAATCCATCTGTCCACACTCAGGCAACTTGCCACAACCTCGGAGCTTAGGAAGATACTGGAGAACATTGAGAAGGAGACAGTTCCCGAAATCCAACTGGTCTGGTTGGAACACTTCATGAAGAAGGTTAGATGTCCGAGATGTGGGAGCAGGCTCATGATCAAAGGGAATACGATATTCTGTGATTGTGGCTGGAAGGTGAAGCTTTGAAGAGCGGTGAAGAGACTTCCAACGATTCAACGAAGATCCCCAGCGGTACTATGCTGGAATGTCCAAAGTGTGGTGAACAGAACCACAGGATCCTGAAGGGTAAGGTCGTAGGAAAGAGAGGAGAAACACTGGAGTGTATTGTGAAATGCTCCAAATGCGGTGTTGTCAGAAAGGCCACTATCAAGCAGGAAAAGCCTCTCATGGTCAAGGTCATAGTGAGTGATGAGGAAAAGTCGAAAAGGAAGGAAATTGAGCTCCTGCAGAATGATGAGGTGGTAGTAGGAGACAGGCTCATGGTCGATGGATTGGAAGTGATGGTATCCTCCATCGAGTCCGAAGGTAGGAGGGTCCAG
>CP070767.1:552830-562151 GCA_020345725.1 Methanobacteriota archaeon
CTGATGTATCCTTAAAAGCCTTTTTGTCAATCTTGAGAGAAAGAACTCCAAATCAAACCGCTCCAGCAATAAGGTTAATATGCTCAGTATGTTCTCGGACTTTTCCGTGAAGAGAGTCGTCGTGGTCGGATTAGGATATGTCGGAGTCCCGGTGGCCTGTAGTCTTGCCGACGCTGGCTTCGAGGTCGTGGGAATCGATGTAATACAGTCCAAGATTGACATGATAAACAAAGGGGAATCTCCGATTAAAGGAAAGGAACCTGGTCTGGACGAACTTCTCAAGAAGGTCCATAAGGCTGGACGATTGAAGGCCACGGATGACTACTCTGTATGCGAAGGTGCCTATGCTGTCCTGATTATGGTTGAGACTCCAGTAGACCGTGATAATGTACCCAGATACGAGGCTCTGAAGTCTGCCGTAACTTCTGTGGGCGAGAATCTCAAGAAGGGTACTCTTGTGGTTATTGAATCAACCATCGCCCCCCGGACTACCACTGATATCGTACAACCGATACTGGAACACAAATCTGGCCTGAAAGGAGGAGAGGATTTCTATCTGGTACATTGTCCTGAGAGAGTTGCGGTTGGAGTTCTTCTGAAGAATCTAAAGGAGCTTGACAGGATAATAGGGGGAATCAATGAGGCCAGTGCAAAGAAGGCGAAGGAGCTGTATAAGAATATAGTCAAGGGTAAGCTGTATCTCACGGATTCCATCACAGCAGAGGCGGTCAAGACCGCAGAGAACACGTACAGGGACACACAGATTGCTTTTGCGAATGAACTGGCCTATCTCTGCGAGGAGCTGGGAATAGACGTCTTCGAAGTTCAGAAACTTGTCAACACCTCTCCTGGGAGGCAGATGCTTCTTCCTGGTGCGGGCGTGGGTGGCCATTGTCTGCCTAAGGACCCTTGGTTGTTGCTGTACGGTTCTGGCAAGACCTTCCAGCCTAAGTTGATTCCCACTTCCAGGCATATCAACGATTCTATGCCACATCACATGGTCAGCCTTGCAGAGGAAGCGCTCACTCAGTCCAAGATATCTCCGCACGGTGCAAAGGTCGCAGTGATGGGTTATGCATTCGTGGAAGATTCAGATGATGTGAGGAACACACCTGCATTACCAATCATAGACCATTTCCGAAGGAGAGGCATAGAAGTCGTTATCCACGACCCATTCGTAAAAGGTGTTGAAGGGATTGGACTGACCAAAAACCTAAACGATGCGGTAGGTGGTGCAGACTGTGCAATATTCGTCACAGCTCATTCTCGCTACAAGAACCTGAAACTGAAGAACCTGCTCCAAAAGATGAGAACTCCCATAATCATAGACGGAAGAAACCTCTTCGATAGGAAGAAATGCATCAAGGAAGGCTTTGTATACAAAGGTGTGGGCAAGAAACACTAGAGCTCCATTCTCTTCTTTGTCTTGCTGGATTCTATAGCAGCCATTATCGCCCTCATGGTCTTCAGGGCATCCTCGCCGCTCACAAGAGGGTCTTTCTTGCGGGTGATTGCTTCAAGAAAATCGCTCAATTCATTCTTCAGTGGCTCTTCCTTCTGTAACGACACTCTCCTTATGTCGTATTCAAGTGGTATCTGGTAGAGGTTGAATGGATCGTACTCCATCAATGCTGAAGAAGAGATGACCAATGATTGTTTCACGTAGTCCAGTTCCACGAAGTTCTTTGAGCAGGTGAGGGAAAGCTTCCTGACCTTCATAGGGGTAAGCCAGTTGATCTCAACGAACCCGGTTGTTCCATTCTTGAAGTCCAGCAGTATGTTGGCATGGTCCTCGAACACATCGTGCTTCATCCTCTTGCCCTGGGTGAATACGCTTTCTACATCACTACCTAGTAAGTGCCGCATCACATCCACATCATGTATGCCAAGGTCCATGATCACGCCAACGTCCTTCACCCTGGCTGGAAACGAACTTACTCTTCTAGCTGAGAGTGCAATGGCATCTCCGTACGCACCTCCCGCAAGCGCCTTCTTGGCAAAAGCTACGACCGGGTTGTGCCTCTCAATGTGTCCTATCGCCAGCGTAAGACCTGCATCCTTTGCCAGCTGGACCATCTTCTCGGAATCATCCAAGGTCAGACTCATGGGTTTCTCAACGAGTAGGTGTACGCCTTTGGACATCACATCCTCTGCAATCGCGAAGTGCATGTTGGTGGGTGCGGCAATGCTGACCGCCTGGACATCCTCTTTGAGGAGGTCTTGATAACTCTCGAAGTGTTGAGTTCCGATCTTGCTGGATACGGATTCTCCAGCCTTCTTGTCAGGATCAGCTACTCCTACTAGATTCGAGATTTCTGAAAGTACTCTGGCATGATTCCTGCCCATCGATCCCACGCCAATGACACCCGTATTCAACATAACAGCCACATCCTAAATGCTTGATATAGATAAGCGTTTGGTCTCATCTCATCCTGCTGACTTCCCTCACAGTGTCTATGATGTACGTTATATCGTCATTAGATACAAGTGGGTGAACAGGAAGTTCCATCATCTCAAAAAGGACCTCTCTTGCCACTGGACAGTCTGCCGCCATACCCATTGTCCGAAGAATGGCCTGTTCGCTCAGCGGTTTTGGATAGCTGGGTCTCGCTCCTATCTCTTTCTCGGTCAGGTATCTCACAAGTTCATCACGGCTCAAGGGGAACTCCTTCGTGACTTTGATGATGTACTGATAATAGACATGAGTTCCGTTGTTGCCAATCACAGGGGTCTGGATACCCTCTACGTCAGCAAGTCCTTCAGTGAGCCTCTTTGCATTCTCCTGTCTCTTGTCTATGAATCCAGGCAGCTTCTTTAGTTGTTCCACGCCGATGGCAGCAGCAATCTCGTTCATCCGGTAGTTGTACCCAAGCAGCACGTGCTCGTAGGTCGTGATCTCCCCATGCTCCCTGAGAAGAGTACACTCCATCTTCATGTCCTGGTCATCTACGAGAACCATTCCGCCCTCGCCCACCACCATGTTCTTAGTCGGATAGAAGCTGAAGCAGGAGGCTTCTCCGAATGAGCCGACCTTCTTCCCTTCGTATTCTGCTCCGTGCGACTGGCATGCGTCCTCGATAACCTTCAAATTGTGTTTTCCAGCAATCTCCATGAGTGGTTTCATATCAACTGGCTGTCCGTACAGATGAACGGGCATGATGGCCTTGGTGTTGGGTGTTATTGCCTCCTCTATCTTGCCCACTTCCATATTGAACGTGTCTGGATCTATATCCACGAAGACTGGTTTGGCCCCGCAGAACAACACCGAGGACGCGGTGGCGAAGAACGTCAAAGGGGGAATGATGACCTCATCATCCTTGCCGACCCCATTAGCTATCAGAGCCACGTGTAGTGCTGCCGTTCCAGAACTTGTGGAGATCCCAAATTTCCGTCCTACGTATCCCGAGAACTTCTCCTCCAACTCCTTTGCCTTTGGCCCTCTCACCAGATATCCAGATCGAAGGACCTCCAGAACGGCCTGCTCTTCTTCCTTCCCGATGTTGGGTTTGGCTATGGGTATCATCAAAGTGCACCTATGTCAATTGTCTTGCCGCAGTGGCTGCAGTGATAGTTCTCATCAAGTACCCTTCCGCAGGAACATACGTATCCTCGTCTTGTGGCTGGATTGCCCATGACTAGTTCGTGTGGACCAACGTCCTTTGTGACCACGGAACCCGCTCCAATCATGGCGTGCTCACAAATCTTGACTCCACAAATGATAGTTGCATTGGCACCTATGGAAGCCCAATCCTCGATGACCGTCTCAACAACCTTCCAGTCCGGTGAATCAGCTCTTGGATAGAGATCGTTCGTGACTATGACATGAGGACCTATGAAGACATCATGCCCAATCTTCACGCCCTGGTAGAGCGAGGCTCTGTTCTGTATCTTGCAATCATCTCCCACAATCACGTTCTTTCCGATGTATGCACTCTTTCCGAGTGTGCAGTTCTTGCCTACCTTTGCTCCTTCTCGGATCTGTACTTCGTGCCAGACTTTGGTCCCCTCTCCGACCTCGGCCTCTTCCGAAACGTGTGCTGATGGATGTATGTCGACTCCCATGGGATACCCTGGAGACAAAAAGATAGGGTGTAATTAAATGCTTTGCTTTTCCTATCTGTCACTGGATGTGGTGAACTTCACAAAGCCGGACTGGGAAAGCTATATCAGATATGGATTCATACATTTCAACACAGGTGTGAACCAAATGAGCGAGGAGGCCACAATTACCATCCCGAAAGAGACCCTGGAAGAACTGAAGAAGCTGGCAGAAGAGGGGGAGACAATGGACCAGCTCATTCGCCGTTTGATAGAGACCGCTGTTGGCGTTCAGAGGTTTGCACAGGAACTGGACAAGCTCATTGAGGCAGAAGAATCAGCCCAATTCGATGATAATTAATATTCTTGTTATGGCCCGGTGCAGGAATGATCGAGATAGATGGCTCCTGGGGTGAGGGAGGCGGACAGATACTCAGGATGTCCGTTGCGCTCTCGGCCGTGACTGGCAATGACGTGAGGATTGTGAAGATAAGAGCCGGAAGGCCGAAGCCCGGTCTGGCCGCTCAACACCTGACTTCCATCAAGTCAGTGGCTAGGTTGTGCGATGCCAAAGTGGATGGTCTGGACATAGGCTCCCAGACAGTCGAGTTCCATCCAGGTAGACTGAGAGGGGGGAAGTTCAACTTCGACGTGGGGACAGCTGGTTCCATAACCCTTGTCTTTCAGGCCTGTTTGATCCCCGCACTCCATGCTCCCATGAAGTCCGTTTTGACAGTTACTGGCGGGACGGATGTTCGCTGGTCTCCGCCGATAGACTATTTCCAATACGTATTTCTCCCCACCATAGAGAAGATGGGCGTGTTTGCCAAGATAGAGAAGATCAAAAGAGGCTACTATCCGAAAGGTGGCGGAAAGGTGGTCCTCCATGTGGAACCCGTTGAGAAGCTGGCCCCACTGAAACTGGAGGAGAAAGGCAATCTCAGGAAGATTAGAGGGATCTCCCATGTCGGAAACATTCCACCTCATGTTGCAGACCGGATGAAGAAGGCGGCCGAAGAGGGTCTGACAGGTGCTGGCGAAACCAGCATTGAATCTAAGATCCTTGCTGACGAAGATGTGTTCGGACAGGGCGGTGGAATCGTTCTTTGGGAAGAAACAGAGAAGACTCTGCTTGGTGCAAACTCACTGGCAGAAAGGGGGATTAGGGCCGAGAAGGTCGGTCAAACAGCTTCCGAGAGGCTAATGGAAGAACTGGATAGCGGTGCCACTGTCGATGTCCATCTTTCTGATCAGATACTGCCATACATGGCATTGGCCAAAGGAGAATCGTGTTTCATTGTGAGGGAGGTGTCAAACCACATCAAGACCAACATGTGGCTCCTGGAACACTTCTTCGATGTGGAGTTCGAAAAGACTGGGATTGACCATCTACACAAAATCCGCGTAATGCCCAGATAGACTAGCCATACATTGATGGTCGAGTTGGTACTGGTGGCTTCTTGGCAACCGTTGTCTGTCGATGAATGGTCTTGAGCTGGTCTTCGATTCTCTCCGCTTCCTCGTACAAGGGCTGAGCGTCCAGTTCGGTGTGGAGCAGTATCTTGTCGATTGTCTCGATTACTCTGGCGGCAGCACGGGCGTCCGGATAGTCTGGATGAGCTTCCGAAAGAAGGCTCAGGACGTTGAATTCCCTTTTCTTGCCCTCGTTCAGCAGAACACCAGCCACCCCGGTAATCACGCCTTCCTCAAAGACGGTGATGTTGTGGCTATTCAGCAGCTCAGCAGCTTTTCGCGTGCTTCCGATTCCGTAGACCTCAATATCCTCGCTCAAGGTCAGGTCCTTGTCCTTGTCCACTATCAATCCCTCAGGGCAAACCAGCATCTCGCACCTCTGTTCCTGAGCCCAATCCAGGACCGCAGATGCGATCACTTTGATGAGGTTGGGCGGGGGCTGGAACTCCGAGATGAAGACGACGATCTTGTCGTAGGGGCCGGCGGCGGGCTCTTGTCCTGCGTAGATTCTCACAGGGTTCATAGGTTCGCCGTCTCTTATCAAGGAGACTGTGGGAAAGAACACCGAATCCATCATGCCGATTTGTTTCAACGACAGCGCGTTTATCAGGTAGTTGGCAACGATGGAGCTCACAAGTCCCACGCTTGGGAAGCCGTCTATGACCGTAGCTCCCTTAAGATCCATTCTTCTAAGTTCGTAGATATGTACTTCACTGGAGGTGGCCATTAATCGACCGATTACGATACCCTTACTTAAACCTCTCTGTGAGATTACCAATTGTTGTTATATACAGTGGTAATATTATGGACGTTGAGACCAGAAGTTATCATCAATTGTGCTATGTCCGCTGATGGGAAGATCGCGCTGCCCTCTCGGAAACAGACTAGAATTTCTAATGAGCAGGACATGGCTAGGGTGCATGGGCTCAGGAATGAATGTGATGCAATTTTGGTGGGCGTAGGAACGATTCTTACTGATGATCCGAAGCTGACCGTGAAGGAGAAGTATGTGCAAGATGCCACGAACCCCTTACGTGTTGTTCTTGATTCGAAGGGTAGAACTCCATTGGAGGCCCAGGTGCTCAAAGGAGATGCACCAACTCTCATCGTCACTTCCGAAGGTTCAGAATCCACTTTCGGCCAGGCAGAGGTTGCCAGATTTGGACAGGAAAGGGTGGACATCTCATCCTTGTTGAGCTATCTTCACGAGAAGGGAATAGGGAAGGTGCTGGTGGAGGGTGGAGAGACAGTTATCTGGGCCTTCTTGAGAGAGGGGCTGGCGGATGAACTCAAAGTCTTTGTCGGGAGCATGGTAATAGGTGGTGAGAGATCGCCAACAATGGCAGGCGGTGAGGGAGCCACTTCTTTCGAGGATATCATCCCGCTCATTCTCAGGAAATCAACTCAGCTGGGTGATGGTGTTCTTCTCGAATATGAGGTGAAGGGTTGAGGTTTATCTGTGACCACATGCTCGGGGCCCTTGCAAGATGGATGAGGCTTTTGGGGTTCGATGTTCTCTATCCAGGTCCGATTTCTGACAGAGAGATCATTGGAATTGCGGTTGAAGAAGACAGGGTCATTCTTACCAGAGACAAGGAACTGAGCAGTACAGACAAGGCGCAGGCTCTGTATGTTGAAAGCGACGATCTAGAAGAACAGCTCTTGGCCACAATGAGCGAACTTGAACTGAAGGTCACGGATCCAATGTCCAGATGCTCGCTCTGCAACGCCCAAATAGAGAAGGTTGACAAGACCTCAGTGGAGGGGGAGGTCCCCGAAGGCGTCTTTGACCGTCAGGAAGAGTTCTGGTACTGTCCAACATGCAACAAGTATTACTGGCAGGGAAGCCACTGGGACAGGATTACGAAAACAATCGAGAAGCTTGTCGGGTCATAGCTGCTCTCAGAATCTTCTTTCAATTGACGCCTTCAGCCTCTCCTTGAGGAGCATGGAAATCACTCGCCACATCAGTATGCTGAGAAGTACGATGATTATCGCGAACACTAATCTGATGCCAGGGTCTCCCACGATTAGCGATTCTAGACTTATTGGAATGCCTATGATGAGTAGGAAGACTAGAGGAAGAACAATTCTGACCGATCTCCTGGCAAACCCAACACGCAGGAATGCCTCTCTGTGATACTCGTACACCAATCCTCCCGCGATGAAACAAATCCACAGTCCCAATGCTAAATACAGATTGAGGTCCTTGTTGGGCCTCTCGCCTGTGCTGTTGAGTATTCCACCAAGTATCAGGAGAACGAATATTGTGGCTATTACGTATAGCAACATCATGTAGGTTCGGGTTAGAAAAACGATCTCTAGTCGTCTATCATCTTGCATCCCACAAGCCCTCCGTTCTTTCCCTTCTCTTCATCTCGTAGTGTTCTATGAAATGACCCAAGAAGGCACCCAACACTCCACCTATCGAGGATCCCAACGGACCACCAGCCACTCCTCCAACGATAAGACCAGCAGCTCCACCTATCACCAGACCAATTCCTATTGGCTCTTCTCTTTCTATCTCAGGTTCAGGAGGGGGAATGGCCATTAAAACCGAGATTTCAGAACACGAGGTCGAATAAATAACTTTTCGCACCATCGCATTTATTTGATAATTGGAAAATCGGACTCTTCAGTCGGAACTGGGATGATAGAGGTTCTCTCTCAGGATTTTTCCCGTACACGCATTGATGATTATGACGCCCTTAGTCCCCTCCACACACCATATGGGTAGATAGACCAGCCCTTCTCCTTCTATCTGTATGTCTTCCTTCTTGGGTTTGATCCTCTTCTTCTCCACAACCCTTGCGCCTCCTGTTTCCCTGACCTTCTCCTTCTCCATTGCTCCGAGGTTCATCGCCTCTTTCTGAGCTATCTGGAAGGCTTCCTTTTCATCCAGTTTCGGTTCCAGCTTCCTGTCGAAGTACTCCAGACCATCTACCCTTTCGAAGTCTTCTGTCCAGACCTCCGGTGATTTCGTCAAGGCGTTGATACCTATCATTCCAGTCGTTTCGTGGACGTTTCCTTCCTCCAGCTCAACCACTGACTGGTATCCGAATACGAAATAGGGCACCAGGTCAAGTATGTAGTTGAAACCCTCGACGGTCTTGCTGCCTATCTCCACAACTTCTTCTCGCTCTATAATGGGGCGAACCATAGCCTCTTGAAACTCTTCCTCATCCAGAGAATCGGGAAAGAACGCTGCAAGCTTGGTTTCACCCGACTTCTTCTCCCCCTTGAGCACTTGCATGATGTCATCTTCCAGCTCAGTTCTCTCCAGTACTGTGATTCCTTCCAATTTGGATTCATCCTTGGGAAAACCATCGAAGAGTGGCACTATCACTGCCTGTCCGTCCACGCTAGCAATGCTGTCAACGGTTTCTTCGGCAGTTTCCTTTGAGGGAAATGCAATGGTCAATTTTGCACTGCCTCTCCATGCTTCAAGAATCTCTCCCTCTATTCTGACGTTACAGCCAGCCTTCTGGAGAAGCCTTCTGACAAGTTGCCTAATCATTCTCGCTGGTAATGGAATCTGCTGACTTAAGGATATTGTCCTGGGTTGGAGATTGTCATGTTGTCATTTGGATTGCCAAGAAGGTTCCCGAAAGTTATCTATAAAAGTTGCACCTTGATTCAAATTCGATGAAGAAGTTAAAATGGACCTCTCTTGGTCTGATTGTGCTTGGAATCGTTCTTCTCGCAGCTGCCGTACCTCTCGGCCATGGAAGTTTCTCAATTTGGTTGATTGTCCCAGTTTACACAGCCACAGGCGCAGTTGCCTTTGTTGGCGGTTTGATGGTCTTCCTC
>CP070767.1:562251-588943 GCA_020345725.1 Methanobacteriota archaeon
AGGATGAAGGAGGACAGGGACAGGATCAAGGAGAGCATCGACAACCTGGACAGGAACATGTTCGTGGTCAGGAAGTTCCACTCTCAAGAGGGCTGGGCATCCAAGAACATCTACATTCCTTTTGAAGTTGAGCCAGATGTTGAGGATTCTACCGAGAAGATCGTCCTGAGGTTCCTGAAAGGCTATGGACCAAGTTCATTGCAGGGCATCAGGGGAGGCACCTCGTTCTATTACAGTGAGATAGAGGCCGTGCTCAGCAAGCTTAGAGAAGAAGGTGTTGTCGAGAAGATATGGATGGGCGACCTTGGTCTTGAGATGTGGATCCTCACTGAGGAATTGGAGAAGCTTGAGAACATAGAGCCGAGAGAAGTCAGAGACAGACTCAGAATCCTTTCCCTTTACGACCCATGGATCCAACCCATGTGGTCCCAGCTAATCAGCAAATTCGGAGAAGGTTGGTACTTCCCAATTATCAAGAACGGAGACATCTGCGGAATGATTGAGAAATGGGAGATGAGCGGATGCTTGGAGATAAGAGAGGTAATGCTTGAGAGCGAAGAACTGCTTCCCGAGCTGATAGATGAACTGGACAGAATGATGAAGTTCTACAGGAAGAAGGGCTTGGAGATACTCCGGATAAAGAGGGCGTTCGGGGAGGATATTGCTGGATCAAAGCATTTGGAGACTTTCTTGAAGAAGGGTTACAAGCAGATTGGAGATTTCATCGCCAAAGGCAAGTTCGAGCCGCTGGTATTCACCCGCAACCAAGTTCTGAGCTACATTTTCTGGAAACAGGGAATCCATGATGAGCACAGGTTCGAGAACGTGATGGACGCCATAGATGCACTGGGTGGACTCAGATCGGATTACGAGGCCAATCTGAAAACTGATATCCCAGTATCGTTGCAGAGGTTGATGGATCAGGGCACTCTCTTCAGCGGACGGACGATTCCCGAGTTCGTGACCTACAGCACTCTGGAGAACATAGCTGTCTACAAGAAGGCCAAGAACAGGAGATTGACAGAGTACATGAAGATGGTCCTGGATGTGATCAAGGACAAAGAACCTATCAGAAGAAAGCAGCTCTTCACTCTCTCTCCCCTGGGCTATGGCAACACCACGGAAGCTCTAAGAAGATTGTCGGATGGCCTGTACGTGGTCTGGGAAATCATAGACGGAAAGGGTGCCTACAGAAGCGTTCCTGACATTCCGGACCTGACCACCAATAGGGCAAGGAAGACCGTCCTCAAGAGGATAATGGACAGCTACGGTATCTTCAGCGCGGAGAACTTGTCAGCGTATACAAAACACGAGTTCAAGATGGAGGAAACAAGGAAGACATTGAGACAACTGGAGAGGGAGGGACACCTGGTGAAGGGCTTCTTCGTGGAGGACGAGGAGACTTTGTACTGGGCACTCAAGGAGGACCTCGACAAGATCGCCAAGATGACTTTCGACAAGCAGTTCCTTCTCACACCCAGAGACAACCTTTCTATCTATCTGAGGGAACGTGTGAGAGAGAGATGGAACATGGGCTCGGCCGCTGTGGCATTCGATGGAACGGACATGATAGCCGCGCTCAGGGTCAGGTGGAGGAAGAACGAGATGATAATCACCGATTTCAAAGGAGACCTGAGTGCCAGGGAGATACTGAAGACCTTCTCTTTGGAGAATGACATCAGGGTCGTGGAAGAGAGGGAGCAGATGGACGACTGGGAAATGGTTATCTGGTACGAGAGGATGCGGGGCAAGGAGAGCAAGTAGCCTTCAGTGAAAAGATTTATTCAAAGACCGCCCATTCCACTGGTCATGACACTTCAATCTGTTCTTGAGAGAATAGACAGTTCCAAGGAAGAGATGGTCAACTCTTTGATCGAGATGTGCAAGATACCGTCAATCCATCCAGATTCTGGCGGGGACGGAGAGACAGAGCGGGCCAAGTTCCTGACTGAGCTCTGCGGTAAGCTGGGTCTGCCCGTGCGTTCTGTGGACGCACCGGATGAGAAGGTTTCGAGCGGGGTCAGGCCGAACATGCTGGTTGAGTTGGAGGGAAAGCAAGACAAAATGGTCTGGATTGTCTCTCACTCTGACATTGTACCAGCCGGAAACCTCAAGCACTGGGACACGGACCCGTTCGATCCAGTTGTGAAGGATGGGAAGATATTCGGAAGGGGAGTGGAGGACAATGGTCAGTCGCTCATACGTTCTCTTTATGCTCTCTGGGCTGTAAAAGAGGAGGGAGGAAAACCGGATGTGGGTTGCGGACTAGCCTTGGTTGCGGATGAAGAAGTGGGCAGTAGACTGGGGATACAATACCTCCTCACGAAGGATATCTTCAACCCCGGGGATCTCATACTCGTGCCAGACTTCTCCAGCTCCGCAGGTACGGATGTGGAAATTGCCGAGAAGAACATACTCTGGATGCGGATCACCACGGAAGGAAGACAATCACATGCTAGCCTTCCCCACAAGGGTATCAACGCTCTCAGGGCAGGAGCAGAACTGCTGCTGATGATAGACAAGGAACTGCACGACCGCTATACTGGCAAGAACGAGATATTCGATCCACCCACATCCACCTTTGAACCAACGAAGAAGAACTCCAACGTCCCAAATGTCAACACCGTTCCAGGGAAAGATGTGTTCTATTTCGACTGCAGGCTCCTACCCGAGTTCCACCCAGAAGAGATTCGGACGACGGTGCGTACATTGGCGGACCAGATCGAACAGAAGAGAAAAGTGAAGATCAAGATTGACATAATCCAAGAGGAGATGAGCCCAGCAACAAGTGAGGATTCGGAATTCGTGGTGAAGCTCAAGAATGCCATCTAGAGCATCCGCGGAGTGGAGCCAAAGATGGTTGGTATAGGAGGAGGGACATGCGCGGCCTACTTCAGGCAGAAAGGTCTGGATGCGTGTGTCTGGTTCACCGGGGACCAAACAGCCCATGCTGCCAACGAATACTGCAAGATCGACAACTTGATCGATGATGCTAAGGTGTTTGCTTCGGTATTTCTTTCCTAGCTCTACCGTCCTCTTTGACTACCGTCACGCTCAAGTTGTCCAGCAGGACCAAGGCCTTACATTTGGGACATCTCACGCCTTTCCAGAAGCTCATATCCTCTGAATCGCTCATCTGAATTCTGGTACCCCTGCACAGAGGGCAATGGAAACTGAGCTTGACCTCTTTGTCCCGCATCCTCTCCAACGGATATTTGTCTATTCTGCCCACACATTCACCTCCCATCACATCATAACTGCTCCAAATAACATTGAGTTCTTCTACCTTTCCTCCTGAGCCGTACCAGACCAGCGCTCAATAGAATCCCGATGTGGTAGTTGATTGTTGGAGGCGTCAAGTTGACGAAGGATGCAATCTCCTTCTGAGATATGCCGGGATTGTGTTTGATCGTTCCCAGAATGGTCTTCTGTATCTCGTTCACCCGGAACCCGTCCTCGGGAATCCTCATTTCCATCGGGTAGAATCTTCTGTATATTCCGAACTTCTTGGATTTGATGAACCTCTCCCTCTCTAACGTCCTGAGGTGATAGGCCAGCGACCCGTTCGTAAGACCGAGCGCTTCCCTGATGGCGTTGTAGTGCTCCCCAGGATTGGCGAGTATGTATCCGTATATCTTACCCCGCACGAAGTGATCGAGAATCTTCTCCCTCTTGATCTTGGTATAGAGAGGTACTATGAACAGCAGCAAGAAAGCCAACTTCACATTCTCGTTCCCAGCTATGACAGATCCACAGAAGGCCAGTATGCCGATAAGGGCAAGTCCAGAGAAAACCGCCAACGTCGGAAAGCCTTCATATTCCCCGACATGAATGTAGAATTCCTGATGTGCGACACCACCATACTTATCCTCAACGATGACCACTACCTTGAACTCGCCATGCTCTGTGGGTATCCAAGTTATCTCACCGGTATGTGGATCTATGACCATGCCCTCTGGTGACCAGGCTAGTTCGAACCTCATATAGTCGCCCAATGGGAAGGTGTCCTCGGCTACGGCCTGATAGGTGTACTCCTGTCCAACCCACCCATGGGTGATGGGTTCTGAGATTATCTCAGGAACATCGTTGACCCCTACGATGAACTTGTTGCTGTAGATGGTGACATTGCCATCCCTGCCAGCCACCCGGAACTTGGCCGTGCCGACCCAATCATGTTTTGGATAGAAGTCAAGGTATGATCCGTCCACCATAGCATAGAGCAGATCAGGGTCGGACTCGTAGTCCATGTAATATGTAAGTTGGGTATGATCATCCATCATGTATTCGTCCAGGGATATCAGATTGTCACCGATGGTGTTCTTGTTGAAGAATATGCCAGAAGGTATGTGATTGACATTGAACGGCGGAAAATCGTCCTGGTAGAAGATGTTAGTTGTGTTCTGGGTTCTCAGGACTATGTCAGTATAAGGATCACCATTGAGCTCTCCCAAAGCAATACGTCCTCCTGGGCCTGAGAAATTACCCAAGAAGAAATATGTGAACTCAGAGCGGGCCTGGCTTTGTTGAAGGTAAAGCAGAACGCTGGACCCGCCACTGTCTGCAACCACCGCAATATCCGAGAGGCCGTCGTCGTTCAAGTCGCCCACTGCCAAATCGGTTCCGAAGTCGTTGTTTTCCATCGACTGGATAATAGTGAAATTTCCGTCCTCTCCACGCGCTAGGATGTCAATAACCTCATCCGTGCCGTTGTTGGTCCGCAACACGACCAGATCATCTTGCAGGTCGCCATCGAAGTCCCCAATTGCGATGGAAGAATGAGTGAACTCACCGTCAAGCGGGATTGTCTGGTTGAATGTCAAACCATCTCCTTCCTGAATGAACAGATGCAACTCGTTGGGAGAAGATGTTGCGAAATCGACACCTCTGTAGCCTCCCAGGTCTCCTATGGCCAGGTCATCTCCCCCTGTTTGGTTCCTGTAGCTGTCAGTGGTGTTGTAGATGTCAGGTAGTGAAGTGTTCTTGAAGAGAACCAAGACATCATCATTGCCCACAAGCACAATATCGTTCTCGGCATCACCGTTCAGATCTCCGATCTCCATGGCATTTGGATCAAAACCTATGTTCGTCACTTGCTTCGTGAAGTTCCCAGACTGGTCCTGGAAATTGAGCACGAGAGAATTACCGTCAAAAGAGGCTATGTCCATGCTTCCATCCATGTCCAGTAACCCGGTGACCATTCCCTCTGTCGGAGAGGAATCCACGAGTACGGTATCGTTGAATGGGAAATCCCCACCAGAGGGATCCTGCAGGTGAATTGTGACATTACCATCCTCGTCCACGACCAGAATATCGTTCCGTCCGTCGCCATCCATGTCAGAGACATAGACCGGACCAATGCCAGGGCTTCCAAACTCTTCGTTGACTTCGACGATGGTAGGGAAAGCAGTGGACTGGGGAGACAATGCAATAAGAAAAGAGGTAAGAAGAAGGATTGAGAAAAACCCCGCAATAGAGGATTTCCGGATGTTCTGCCCGTGCCTTACGTTTCTCCTGGTCATCCTATTCCCTTCACTCCAGGAAGTTATCAACCCTTGAATGGAGACCAATTCAATCGAGATCTCTCCAAACCTAGGATATACAATAGCGCTCTTCCTGTCTTAAGATTTACCGTTCTGAGGACTGGTTCTGGCTTAGCTGAGCTATCTGTCAGAGGATTCCTCTGTGTTTTCTGGTAATTAAGTAGTGTGGTTCGTTCTTCTAATTGTCATATAAGTCTTTTGCAGGCTATGGAACTTGAGCAGGAAGGCAGAAATCGGTGCCAAGATGGAACAACCTGGCTGAGCTCTCATCTCAAGGAGATTGGGAACACGCCAGAACTTATTTAAGGTGATAAAGCATTTGGTATTATCAGAAGTGCACTGAAGGAACGTTCTCGCGATGACTAATGAGCGAAACAACACGTTCCAAACGCAGCGTTCGGCAACTGGCGAGATTAATACGGAGATGCAATTTGACGCTAGGCTAAGGAAACCTACCCACCCACAAGGCGACCTTGGCGATCACGTTTGCATCCATGATGGCGAGATTATTACTGCCATGCCGGAACGCCTATAAATCCGGGTTCGAGGGTGGCGTCAGTGGGGCGCCAACCCTTCTTGGTTTTTGTATCTCACCCTTGAACGTTTGATCGTCAGGAGAATCGTGCCACAATACTAGTAGCCCGCCTCTGCCTTCAATCATAAGAATCGTTTTACGGATATATAACAATTGGCTCGATTTAGTGGTCAAATGGGCATAATCGACTGATTCTAGATGATAAGGATACCGAAAGCCATAGATAATCGAAGTGCTTAATGGCAAGAGTTCGAGATTTCTAAACTCCTTGGGGAGCAGGAAATGCAGTCAATGTTTGAACGTCTGGCAAAATGGATAATCAGGCGGCACAAGGCAATCATCGCATTCTGGATAATCCTGCTGATAGTATCTGTCCCCGCCCTTGGATTCGTATCGGAAGTCCTGGTTTATGAAGAGATGGGTTTCGCTCCAGAGAATGTGGAATCACAAATGGCCCAGAGGCTGATCGATGATCAGTTCCCAATTACGGTTGCCAACAGCACCATAATGATTGTTGTAGAATCTGACGACATAGCGTCCGAAGAAGTGAGGGACTTTGCGATCGAGGTAGAATACGAGATAAGGAGCAATCCCGGCATCACGTATCTTCAAAACATGACCTCGGTCTACTCGATATACAACTTCACATTTACCGAACTTGCACGGCAACTGGCACCAGCGATGCACCTCGGACACGGCAATCTAACGGAAAGCGCATTCCGCATTTTCAGCGGTCCTGAGATTTATGCACGGGAGTGGAACGATTCTCCGGCGAACGACACTGTTTTCTTCACCAGTCTTGGCAACTACACCACCAACTACTCTGCCGAGATAGCCGCATACAACCTGGGTGGTGAACCGGCAAGCTATGCGATGCTCTACCGAATGATGTGGAATGAGACGTTCAATTCATCGAGTCCCTTCTATCTTCCGCCAGGTACCAATTATTCATTCAGAGGACGCACCGCTCTTGACCTTACCGCACCCGTCTTTTTCAATTTCACCCAGCCTGGCGATGATCAGTATCTGCAATTGATGGCAGCCACTTGGATGACCCTGGATTTCACCACCTGGGATGACTACAACACTGTCTACATGATGCTTCTCGGAATGATGGGGCAATATGCGGACATCACCAACCTGAACTTCCTGGACAGCATCTACAATCTCGGTCCGACCCCGTCCGAACAGAGCATCTACCAGTTCTCCCAGAATCAACTGCACGACGGTACTGTCAATAACTACCCTATGGCCCTCCCTCCAGGTTCTCTGGAATTCTTGATGAGCATAGATACGAACACCACGCTGATCGTGATTGACTTCTCCGTCGTTGCAACGTACAGAGAGGACGGACGCCAACCTATGCAGGACAACATAGAGCTTGTCAAGCAAGAGGTCAGCCTGGCAAAAGCCAGCATAGACCCTCAGCTGGTGACATACGTAACAGGGGATGTGGCCCTGGGTGCCGATATTGAGAAGGCTGCCTTCGAGGACGTCGAGAGGATAGATCCGGTCACAGTTGGTCTTGTCTTTCTGATCATAGGGTTGTTCTTCGTATCTTTCGTTACTCCGGGAATAGCGGTCGGAAGCATTGGGATTGCTATACTGATCAGCCAAAGCCTAATCGTGATAGTGGGGGCGCTCATTGCGAAGGTGCACTTCAGCGTGCTAACACTCATGCTTACCGCCATGTTGGGCGCTGGGACGGACTATGCTATCTTCCTCATGGCCAGATACCGAGAGGAGAGGCTGAGAGGCAAATCGAAGGAGGATAGCGTGGAGGAATGCGTGAAGTGGGCAGGGGAGAGCATTACTACATCGGGATTGGCGGTCATGATAAGCTTCGGAGCTCTGAGTCTTGGAAGCTTTGCGTTGGTACGCACAATGGGTCTGACAATCATGTTGGGAATCGGAATGGCTCTGCTAGTTGCATTGACCTTCATACCATCACTTCTGATGACGCTGGGAGACAGGATATTCTGGCCCGGAAACAAGAAATGGAAGAACCCCAAGAAGAAGGCGGGCGGGATATATGCCAGATACTTCCGAAAATCCGCCAGACTGTCCGTGAAGTACGCCAAGCCAATCACAATCGCAGCAATTCTGATATCCATTCCAGCAGCTTGGGCAGTGTTCAATTTCGAAACCAGTTTTGATTTCTTGGCCGCTATGCCTGAGACCGAAGCATCCCGCGGTTTGGAAGCGATGGGCAGAGGATTCGGAGAAGGGAGAATCACTCCATCCTATGTTGTGGTGGAGTTCTCTACCCCAATCAGGACGGTTGACAACGGGAACGGCAGTTACGACATCTCCTTCATGGGAAGTCTGGAAAACCTGAGCTTGGAAATCGAGCAGCATGAAGCAATTCAACAGGTTGTTGGACCAACCAGACCTCAGGGAGAGCCTTTGGATTACTTAACATTCAACGACCCAGGATTTCAAGAACAACTTGGAATCAGCATAAACCAGAGTATAGGGGAGAACGACCACAGTGTATTGTTGACGGTAATCCCAAAAGAGGAACCATTCTCGAAAGAGGCCGTGAACAGCATCCCGGACATACGATCAATGATTGAGAGCAGGAAAGTGAGCGATCAGAATCTCCAAGGAGCAGCAATTCTCGTCGGTGGAGCGAGTGCGTTGGTCTGGGACCTGACGGTAGTACTGGACGCGGACTTCCTGATAATGGCAATCGTGGTTATCGTTGCGGACTACTTCCTCCTGATGTTCGTCCTTGGGTCTGTTCTGGTACCCCTCAGGCTGATTCTCACCATCTTGTTGAGCGTTTCTTGGACGATTGCGATGACATTGCTCATCTTCCAGGTTTGGCTCCAGATACCTGTCCTCTGGCTCGTGCCTTGGATACTCTTTGTGATTGCAATGGGTTTAGGGATGGACTACGATATCTTCCTCACCACACGAATAAGGGAGGAAGTTGCAAAGGGTAAGACCGATAAGGAAGCGATTGTCACGGCAGTGGAGAAGACGGGTGGAATAATCACGGCAGCCGGTCTGGTAATGGCTGGAGCTTTCGCAACAATGATGCTGTCATCCCTGGGTCTCCTGCAGGAGTTCGGTTTCGCACTTGCCTTCGTGATACTTCTGGATGCAATGATAGTAAGGATTTACCTCGTACCTTCTGTGATGATACTTCTGGAGAAATGGAACTGGTGGGCACCAGGACGGTTGCAAAGGGTGAGGCGAGAGGAGAAGAAAGAGAAGAGAAACAAGTCCAAATGAGACTAGAATAGACAACCTGGACTTGATCTATCAGCATCTTCAAAACAAAGGTTATCACCAGTGATTTTCACTTGAGATAATTTCGAAACGACTTATAAATCCAGATAAACACGATTCTCCAAACAGTTGTAAGAATGAGGCCTCGTAGTCGGAGGGAAATCTTGCACAACAAGTCCAGACAAGGGCATGTTAGATGTCCGTCCAGCAATAGCGGCACTTCTCCGCTCCCCCTAATGATCATCTTTCTAATGCTAGCTCCCAGCGTTCTAATCGGCTTTTCTGCGGGAGACCCTGTAATCCAAGACAACGGGGACGGTACAATGACAGCGACTTGGTCCTTCCAGAACCTGGCAAACTACACTTATGATAATGTCACCATCTCTCCGGGAGCTGTAACTCTCAAGACGGACGCCTCTGTGTTCGTAGACACAACCATTGGCGACTTCCAACAGGGAACAGACCTCTTCAACGTGAACGTGACTTCGAGCCCTGGAAATGTGGTCCTGGACGACACGACCCTGGCTGCTCCACCACTTTCACTGGAGGTTTACAGTGGGGAGGGAGATGGCAAGGACTCAACACTCTATGAGATAATGGCCAACATGAACTATGGGGCGGCTGGAATGCTCGACGCCAAGCTCAGCGACCACGTGAGAATGCTAGTCAAATTCGACCTTTCTCGTATTGGCAATCCTCAGTGGATAGAGAGCTCCGAACTCTGGCTGATGATGACGCAGTCATTCAGTGCGGCTGCCACAAACATTTCCATCCATCAGTTGAACGTCTCTTGGACAGAGGGTACGGGAACAGGTCAACCGACAGGAGATGGTGTCACATGGGATACCAGCGATGGCGTGAATCCATGGATAACACCAGGTGGAGATCACAATCCTGTTTCAGAAGATGTGGTTTACGACATCAGAGACCAGCTGATTTGGTATCAATGGAACATCACTGAACTCGTAATTGATTGGGTAAATGGGACACGGCCGAACCATGGGGTCATACTTATCCCAATTTCAGCGGAGGATCCGAATGAGAGGAAGAGATTCCGGAGCAAGGAAGATGCCGTGGCAGTTGAACATCCGAAATTGGTGGTGAACTACAATCCCGCCCAACCGCAGTCCGCAAATGGCACTTTCGTATCAAGAGTCTTCGATGCTCAGACCACCGTTAATTGGGGAGACATAGGCTGGAACTCGACCATTCCAGCAGAAACCAAGCTATCAATCCGCACCCGTTCTGGAGATTGTCTCGGCACTTGGAGTGGTTGGTCGGAGGCGTACATGTCACCATCTGGATCAAGGATAACCTCTCCACCGAATCAATGTCTGCAATACAAAGCGGAGATGATCACATACAATAGCACAAAAACGCCGATGCTGGAGGAAGTGGTAATTGATCACAGCAGAAGGGTGGTCGACACGGACATGACAGATTTCCTACAGGGAGCGAGTCTGTTCAACGTGGACGCAACTTCCGACCCTGGGAACATAAGCCTGAACGACACGAGCCTGGCTGCTTCTCCCGTCATATTCGAAGTTAAGATTGACAATGGAACCGGGATGGACGTCTTCTTGGACGAATCCTTCCCCAAGAAGAACTACGGTGCTTCCGCCCTTCTTGAGTTGGATGTTGCGAAGATCACGAGGGCCCTCGTCAAATTCGATCTTTCATCTGTTCCGAACCCCCTGCAGGTCAATCATTCCGAAATCTGGCTTCAGATATCACCAGGGATGTCGGGTAGCATCCAGTCAAATATTTCTGTTCACCAGGTCACCAGCGATTGGATTGAAGGAACTGGAACTGGCAATCCAAGCCATGATGGGGCCACGTGGGAGAGCAGGGATGCAGTTAATCCATGGCTAAATCCGGGAGGGGACTTCATTGACACACCGGAATACGTTCGCTCCAATGTGACCAACATACCAGATTGGCACAAATGGGACATCACGAATCTGACTATTGGATGGTTGAACGGAACCATTCCGAACTACGGGGCCCTTTTCAATATAAGTTTTGGAGGTTGGGTAGCAGATCTCAAGGCCTTCTACAGCAAAGATTATGCGGGTGTTGCGGATCGTCCAAAACTGGTCCTGTTCTACAATTCCAGTGGGCCCGGATATGCCAATGGGACTTTTGTCTCTCGGGTAATGAACGCACAGTCAGCCGTCAATTGGGGGAACATAAGTTGGGATTCGGTTGTACCGCCACAGACCACTCTGACCATTCATACCCGCACCGGAGATTGTTCTGGAAGTTGGAGCGGTTGGTCACAGGCCTATAATACTCCATCGGGCTCTCAGATTACATCACCACCCAACAGATGCATCCAGTATAAGGCTGAGATGTTAACATACAGCAACACCACAAGCCCAGTACTTGAGGAAGTGAGAATCAACTATCAGAAGTATGTGCTCCAAGGGAGTGTTGAAACAGAGGATTTCACACCAAGCAATTGGTTGAGTTGGAGAGAGTTCAATGCCTCCTCCTCCCTTCCGACTGATACGAACATAACCTACTGGTATTCAGTGGATTCTGGCATGTTCTGGGTAGAGGTGTTCAGTGGAGAGAGCCTCCAACCTCTTCTCGCGTCCACGATACGGTTCAAGGCAGAGCTCAGCACGATAGATGGATCGGTAGCTCCAACGCTCTACAATATGAGCATAACCTATCAGGTCAATGTGAATCTTGACCATATCCACATGTCCTTAGCCAGCTGGACTGGAACAACGGACGATTCCATAGACCTGGATGCGATAGGCCACGATATCTTTGAACAGCCCGTCATGTTCACCGAGAAATGGGAAACGGATGATCCGTGGGGGACGGTCAATTCCACTGGTTTCTACTCCCCAGGTCAGGTGGGAACGTGGAGGGTGTACTGCAACAACTCGACCGACTCGGTATCGAATTTCACTGTAGTCGACATACTCCCTGGACTTACTTCAAGAATAGGCATAACTCCATGGGATCCAGGGACGGTCACAACCGATGACACACTGTTCTTCAACGTTTCTGGATATGACTCGAAAGGTAACGCCCTGGGTCCGATCATTGCCAACTGGAGTGTGACTGGAGGAATAGGTTCGGTAACACCTGGACCGACCTCAATGGCAATCTTCAATCCAACAACACCAGGATTTGGCACGGTACAAGCGGACGATGGGATTGGTCATACAAACTCTACGAATATATTCCAAGTGATTGCCGGCTCAAGGACGAGAGTGGGCATAGAACCTTGGAGTCCTGGAACACTGGCAGTAACCGACAGCGTGAACTTCACCGCCTTTGCCTACGATTCTGATGGAAACCAAATAGCGACCGCAATAGCGAATTGGACGGTCAACGGTGGCGTTGGAACCATTTCTCCGGGCCCCTCAAACAACTCCACATTCACTGCTACAACTCCAGGATCAGGAAATGTCTCGATTGATGATGGCTTGGGCCATACAAACACCACGAACCTGATAAGGGTCATAGCGGGAGCCGTTAACCGCGTTGGTATTGTGCCTTGGAGTCCAGGGACAATCACAACTGATGACTTCGTGAATTTCTCTGCCTACGCGTATGATATCGGAGGGAATCAGATCGGACCGGTGAGCGTATCATGGACGGTCAATGGAGGAATAGGCACAATCCCCCTGGGTCCCTCCACCACTGCGATGTTCGATGCAACCACTGTCAGTGTCGGAAATGTATCCATTGATGATGGATTTGGACATACAAACACCACTGACCAAATCACGGTCATTGCTGGATCGAGAGCTAGAATCGGAATAACTCCCTGGAGTCCAGGAACATTGATGGTGAACGATACCGTGAACTTCACTGCATATTCTTACGATTTGGATGGAAACCAGTTGGGCACAGCAATCGTGAACTGGACTGTAAATGGCGGTATAGGTTCAATTGCTCCAGGGCCTTCCGATACTTCAACTTTCAACGCCACCACCCCTGGAGTGGGGACTGTGAATATTGATGATGGTCTGGGACATACCAACTCAACGGACCTGATTACGGTCGTTCCTGGCTCTATCTTCCGCGTTGGTATTCAACCCTGGAGTCCGGGAACGCTCACAACAGATGATACTGTCAACTTCACAGCATACGCGTACGATGTTGGCGATAACCAGATTGGAACGGTGAATGTGTCCTGGGTGGTCAACGGTGGAATCGGAACCATCCCACCTGGCCCATCTGATACCGCGATGTTTGACGCCACTACAGTTGGCACTGGAACTGTCTCAATTGACGATGGATTGGGTCACACCAACACAACAGATCTAATCACTGTCATATTTGGAGCGAGAGCTCGCATCGGAATAACACCGTGGAGTCCTGGAACACTTACAGCAGATGAGAGCGTGAACTTCACTGCGTACGGTTATGATGCAGATGATAACCAAATCGGACCTGCAATTGGAACTTGGTCAGTGAATGGTGGAATTGGAACAGTCACACCAGGTCCGGCAGATACCTCTGTCTTTGATGCGACCACACCAGGAGTGGGAACAGTCGCGATCAATGATGGCCTCGGACATACTAACACCACAGATCTGATTACAGTAATGGCTGGAGCATTGGATAGGATTGATCTGCAACCAGCTAGTGTAATACTCAACACAAGCGACATTCAAGAATTCACAGCAACTGGATACGACCTCGACGGCAACGTAGTGGCCCTAATCAATCCTCTGTGGGAGACCAACGCAGGAACGATAATCTTCTCCTCTGCCACCAATGCAACCCTGCAGGCCTTAGATACGGAACTAGTCGGAGGTTGGATACGAATAACCGCTACCTCACAGAACAACATTTCTGCGAATTCCACATTAGAAATTAGAGCCATTCAGGAGTCACCACAAATCGTACAAAGAATACCTGATCAAGTGAAGGATGAGGACTACGGGAGTTGGGCCTTGGACCTGAGTGGCTTCGCTTTGGACCTTCAGGATGATCTCTCCAGACTCAGTTGGTTCTTCATTGGAGTCGATGAATCAATTGTTGAGATATCTGGAGATAACATCACTGGAAATCACATGTTTACATTTTCAACGGTTAGTGACGCCTTTGGAAACACTTTGGCTTCAATCTGGCTAAGAGACAGTGATGGAAATCTTGACTCCCAACTCATCTGGTTCAACATAACCCCTGTGAACGACAGGCCTTTGATTCAAAGCATAGCTCCGTTTTCCGTTCACTATGACGTGCCATATTCCTACTACTTCTATGACTACGTCTTCGATATTGAGACCCCACTAGAGAATCTTGTTCTTGACTGCAGTCATGTGAATGAAACAGTTGTGAATGGCCTGTGGATAACCTTCACCTATCCCAAAAAATACCTCGGCCAGACAATGTACCCAAAGGTCAACGTGTCGGATGAGGTTGGGGATTATGCTTCCACAATAATTGCCATAACCGTCACGGAAGATTATGTTCCCTCATTGGAAGAGGAATTGCCAGACGTGACGATGTTTGAGGATCAGATTCTATTCAACTTCTTCGACCTGGACGACTATTTCTCAGACCCAGATGGAGACAGTCTGTACTTTACACTTGGCAACACACACGTCAACATCACGATAGATGAAGTGGACCATACAGTGGATTTCAGAGCTGATACTGATTGGAACGGTGTTGAAATAGTGACCTTCAGGGCGATTGATCCACACAACGCCAGGGCAGAGGATATTATTGTCGTGACAGTCCTTCCAGAAAATGATGCCCCTCAGATATCAGGAGTTCCAGATCTTGTTGTCCACTATGATACGCCAGCATTCCCAGACTACACCTACACCTTTGACCTTACACCCTACGTCTCTGATGTTGACAACCCAATTGAGGATTTGACAGCGTCAACAAACTGCCCCTTCAACATAGCCTTCTATTCACCTTACAACCTGGTCATGTCAATACACTTCCCGCAGAGCATGAATGGCCAAATCGTTGAAGTTGTGATATCGGTCTCTGATGGCTTGTCAATCGACACTGACACAATCCGGATAACTGTGTCAACAGATTGGCCTCCCGAGCTGCTAGACCGCCCTGACGACGTATGGTTCTACGAAGACGAATCTCTTGAAGATGCTTTCGACATATACACTTCATTTTGGGATAGGGACGGAGATGTTCTGATCTACTCATATGGAAACGAGAATGTTGTGGTGGATATTAACGAAACGACTGGTCTGGTCTCATTCTCATCTGGTGTCCAAGATTGGTTCGGTTCAGAAGTTATCTCTTTCCGAGCCACTGACCCATTCGGGGGATTGTCCGAGTGCTGGATAACGGTCACTGTGGTGGCAGTGAATGATGCCCCGGTGATAACTCCAATACCGAAATTGACAATCTACGAGGGAGAGACCTGGACCCTGGACATTAGACCGTACATATCCGACGTGGACAATGATTTCTCAGCTCTCAACATCTCGCTAACAGGCCCACATATTGAGTATGTGAGCTATGCGGGAGGAACAATCGTCTTCACGTATGCGCTTGGAATTGAAAATGACAACATACTGCTGACCGTGTATGATGGTGAATTCTCAGTTCAGACAAACGTCGAGGTGGAAATAATACCCAAACCAGTTCCTCCGGGACATGAGGATGTCTCCTGGTTGTGGTTGATAATCATACTGGTTCTGGCCTGTATCATGGCAATCATGCTCCCCAGGAGGTTCTTTGCCAAGATGGATATCGAGGCGGCGTACGTGATTCACCAAAGTGGTACATTGATTGTTTCTGCAGCCAAGCACGAGTCTGTCAAAGTGGATGATGACATATTCTCGGGCATGCTGACCGCCGTCAAGGAGTTCGTGAAGCATTATGCGAAGGAGGAGGATCACGGACGACTTCGAACATTGGAATTGGGAGAGAGGAACGTACTTATTGTGGGAGGCCAGAACATCTACTTGGCTATTGTGTACATTGGGGTCGAGAAAAAGAGAACCACGTCCCTTTTGAAGGATACTATTATCAAAATTGAGGACCGATACAAGGACGACCTGGAGGATTGGTCAGGAGATCTGTCCGAACTGGAAGGCATAAAAGAGGAATTGAAGCTCATATTCGGTGAGGAGGAAATGTTTTCCCATATGGATCAAGAGAGTTTCTTAGCGAAGGGGAGATCAAAAAAGCAAAGAGAGGAGAAGGGAAGGCCCAAGAGATATCGCTAGCAGAAGCGGCTTATTTCTTTCCCACATAATAGTAGTGTACCTTCCTACCTTTCCTCTCCACTCGTATTAATCCTCTTTCCTCAAGCTTCCTCATCTGATAGTTTATGCTTGACTGGTGCACACCCAGAAGAGTTGATATCTCTTTCTGTGTCATGCCCGGTATGTCCTTCACTGCATCTACGACCCTCTTCTGGACTTCGGTCAGGATGCCTCCATTGGTGACCGGTATCTTGGTCTCCATCGTATAGAACCTTCGGAACCGTCCGTCCCTTCGGGATTTTATCCTCCCGCCCTTTTCCAACATAGTCAGATGATGAACCAGCGATCCGTTTGCGAGACCCACATCCCGTTTAATCTGGTTGTAGTGTTCTCCTGGGTTCATCTGGATGTATTGGAACACTCTTCCCCTATCGTAATGGTCAAGAATCTTACTCTTTCTCAGTTTCATATACAAGGGAACGATAAGTGACAAGAGTGCGAACTTGCCTACCTCAGATGAGAAGAAAGCAATCAGCCCAGCACCCAACGCGATTGTGGAACCTATGACAATGAGGAAACCAAGAGGTAGGTAGGAATCAACGATCTCGGTCTCAGGAGGTCTTACGATCACGATCATCAGTTCCTTGTTCTGCACCACGCTCTCCTGAGCGGATCCGAATGCCCCATCCTTGGAAGCCGTAATCAGGTAAGGATTGTGGGACTGGCTACCGTCTCTTGTATCCACCCTCTCGGTGACCAGCAATGAGTCAGTCCAACCATTAGAGGCGGTTCTCGGAGCGCCGATTTGGGAACCCAAACTGTCGTTCACCCATACCTGTGCTCCAGACACCACAAAGCCGTCCTCATCCAAGACTCTGACCTTGAGCCACCACATCATCTTCAGTGAGGAAGTGGCATCCAGATTCACGTCATCTATGGTGCTGCTGACGCTGTCAAGTTCCGTGGATAGAAGTGATACTGAATCGACGTGGGAATCCTCCACCAGGATTTCATTCCCATCAACCTCATTGTCAATAATGGTGCCACCAGTCACGTCCACCAGATGGATGGCGTAATCCAATGAGTTGTCAATGTCGTTCTCTCGTATCTCAGGGGACGCATCCTCGCAATATATCCCGTAGTTGGAACCTCTGATGACATTCTCAAGCAATAGAGAAGAGGACCTCTCGCAGTAAATCCCGATATCGTTACCCTGAAGCGTGTTGTTATAGACCATTGGGGAGGCATCCAGTATGTAAATCCCATAATCGTTGTTAATGATGGTGTTGTTCGTGAGCTTGACCGTGGACGACCCGTTGACCTTGATGCCAATCTCATTATCCTCGATGATGTTTCCATCAAACTCGAGAGTAGAGAGCTCTTGGTCAGGATCATACCAGTAGGCGATCTTGTTTCTGCGGAAGGTATTCCAGTTGAAGCAGTTCTTCAACTCGGAGTTGAAATCCTTTGCACCGTAGACCGTATTGTCTGTAATGAGGTTGTACCTGATGGCATCGTTGTGGGCCTCCAACGTTAGCACACCATACTTCCCGATCAATATGTGGTTGTATGTGACCCAGGAATCAGTTGTCCTGTTCTGATACAGGCCGTATGTGTAGTTCTTGATTATGTTATATGAGAGTACCAGTCCTTTTGTTCTATCGGAGAAGACACCATAATAACCGTCCTGAATGGTGAAGTACTTCATTGACACATCGTCGGCCGTGATAAGGAAGACAGTTCCACCTCCTCCTTTCACAAAGACCTTCTCTTTGTCCTCTCCTTCCAGCGTGACAGTCTTGTTGACAATCACGTTCTCCGGGTATGTGCCAGCGTAAACGAAGATCTTATCCCGTGGGTTGGCAGCGTCAATCGCTTCCTGTATGGTCTTATAGTCGGCAGGTCCGTCATCATCCACGGTAATCAAACCTGCCTTGGTGACATTCAATGTCCCAGTGGAGTTGGTGTATATCGTATCGAACTCGGCCATAACCTTACAAATTCCATCCTTCAAGGCCTTGAAAGAGGTAGATGTTCCTGGAGTTGTTATGCTGCAGACAGTGCTGTTAGTGGTTGTCCAATTCGATGAGACCAGACCAAGCGCTCCCAGCGTGTCGTTGTAGGCCATCGCGTAGAAGGTGTCAGTATCCCCAATGAGATATGTCTTGTCTCCGACCCACTTCGCAGGATTTGGACCGCCAATGTTCGATGAGTCTACTATCACAATGAAGTCTATGTTCTTGGGTATAACCTTCAGTTCGCCGGTTATGTCGTAACTCACGTTCTGACCGGGATCATCGTATATGTGAGCCATGACCCAAGTGGACCCTATGCCAACCGTTCTGAATGTGACTGTTGTTCCCCAACGGGGTTCAACGATACCGACTTGCCAATCCTCGCTTTCCCAATAGCACTCCTCAAGTCCTGTGAATCCCAGGCTGTTATTGTATCCAGAGCAGTAGAAAGTATCGTTTTCCCCTAGGAAGTAGGTCATGTTCCCAATCTCGACCCCACCTGGAGAATCCGTTATCAAGATGTAATCCAGACCTCCGACAACGGTCAGTGTACCTGTGGTATTGGTGTAGTTGCCCAAATATTCAGCCGTGACGTTGCAGGTACCCAAATCAAGGGCTTCGAAAAAAGTGGATGTCCCGTGGGCGGTTATACCACAAACGGTGCTGTTCGTAGTAGTCCAATTGGCTGGAACGAGTCCTACTGCCGATCCATTGTAGTACGCCATAGCGTAGTAGGTTTCCGTTTCCCCAACGTGATAGGTCCTATCCCCAACCCACCTACCTGGACCTGGAGGAGTTCCGTCCGGAGAATCGACTATCATTATGTAATCAATGTTGGGAGGCAAAACCTCCAGAATTCCAGTGGAATCGCCAATTGTGCCGTTCGTTGAGTTCATTGAATAGGCCCAGACTCTTGTAACGCCCGCACCGACAGTCGTGAAGTTTGTGCTGTATCCATCTTGCTGTTCGATTCTCGCAACATTCCAGTTCTCGTTCTGCCAGTAGCACCATTCGAGCCCAACAAAGCCTAGAGTGTTGTTATAGCCAGAGCAGAAATACGTATCATTATCCCCCAAGAAGTATGTCATATTGTCAATTGCATTTCCGCCAGGAGAATCTGTTATCACGATGAAATCAACGCCATTCTGTGCCTGAACAACATTCGATGTGAACGCTAAAGAAACAATCAGTCCAAAGGAAGTTAGTACAAAGCCGATGAACAAAGCTAGCCCACGATTAGATGGTTGAGGTGCGTTTCTCCTCATCAGTACGGCCCCCTCTTCAAACAGCCCACTCTCCACGGAAAAATTGGATTATGACGTATAAATAAAGATTGGAGCGATTCTCAATATATACTGGCTACATTCTATTGAGAGGGAAATCATCCCTTCGAGGCGAAACTTGTTACAAAGTCGGCACACCTAGCGGCATCCTCATATCTTCCAAGTTTGGCGAGAATATAACCCTTGTTGACCCACGCCTCCCTGTACATCTCATCTATCTCGATGGCGGTGTCATAACACTTCAGCGCTTCGTCATATTTCTTGAGTCGAGCCAGTGTGTTACCTTTGTTATTCCATGCAACCTCGTATGCGGGGTTCTGCTTGATGGACTCGTTGAAACACCTGAGGGCTTCCTTGTGCCTCCCCAACCTAGAAAGGGCCGTTCCCTTGTTCACCCAGGCGACCTCATTGCTGGGATTGATCTTCAGGGCAGTGTCAATGTGTTCCAGAGCCTCTTCATACCTACCCAATATGGTTAGCGCAGCACCCTTACTGTACCAGGGCAAATCGAAATTGGAGGGTGTATCAGCCGCGGATGAGAGAGAGGAAGAGGCTTTTATTGCCGCGTCATATGATCTGATTGATTCGGTGGCATCCCTGCGCTTCATACTCTCGTCACCGTACAGGATTTGGGTATCCATCACCACCTTCAGCCATTTGTCGTAGAGTATGAATCCGAAGCTCATGAGCACGAACGCGGAACCGGCCGCGAACACGGCGATTTCCGTACCTGCACTGGGAGGCCAGCTACCCAATCTGAATGCGAGTGAGACAGCACTTACAAGTATTATCAAGGACCCGGCCGTCCAAATCATGTGCGTCTGGACCCCTCTCCCCATGAAGTATATCCCAAAGATAGCCAAGGCCAGGCCTCCGATTACGAAACCATAGCCAGCCCCGGACTCAGAGGAGAGGGCTCCCGAAGAATGAAGAAGTGGTGCAAGAATCACAATAATGGTACCGATCCACAATAACAATGAATTCCTCAACAATCTCTTTGGTATCTTGGAATAACTAACGAACAGGAAGGAAAATCCAATCGCAAGAAGGAACGCAAACAGGAAGATGAGAATCCACTCAAAGAAAGGTGGACGGAACTGAAGGGCAACATACTCAATGCCACACGAAATCACTGCCATGAAAGCCCCGTACTCTCTAAACCTAGCCAGGCCCTTCCCTCTCTTGGCCCACGAAACCCTCCGAGCCCGCTCCTTTGCTTTACCTTTAAGGATCAGTTCATCCCGCTCGACTTTGGCTTCAAGCTTTGGCAGTTCTTCAGTTACGGTGACCTCAGCGGCCTCATCCATCTCAACCTCCGCTACCAGTTCTGGCTCAGGTGGAAGACGGGCCTCCTCAATGGTCTTCTCCATCTCAATTGATTCCAGTTCGTCAAAGAAGTCATCAATCTCACCGTCTATCTCGCCCGGTTCAATGTCAACATCCTCTTCTGGACCTTCTTCCTCAGCAACGGGCTCTCCTTCCTCTTCCATGTCAGGGACTAGTTCAGCAAGGAGTTCGTCCGCTTCCTTCTCAATCCTCTCCGGAACTTCTGCATCACAAATCTCACATCTTTCCGTCTCAGGATCCAAGAAGGCACCGCAGGTGGGGCACATGCCTATGTCCTTCTCGGCAACCTCGGGAGCAATCTTATCGATGTCTCCGACCCCGATCTTCTTCTTGTCAACCAGAGAAGCGCCACATATCTCGCACAACTCTGCATCCGCCTTCAGAAAAGCCCCGCATCTTGGGCATAAGAAGAGTCCTGCAGACGCAGATGTTGGGACCCCATCTTCTTCCTCATCGATCCTTCCCACGACCTGAATGGGCTCTATTCCTGGTTCTTCCTCCTCTTCCTCATCTGGCTCGACTTCCAGCTCTTCCATATCAGGTTCGGGTTCCGGCTCTTCGGCCTCCAATTCCTCCAGATCAAGTTCAGGCTCCGGCTCACCAGGTTCTGGCTCAGGTTCGGATTCCAAGCCCAGCTCCTTGAGATCTGCCTCAAGGTCAGCCTCATCGATTTCTGGCTCCTCTTCGACCTCCTCCGGTCTGGGTTCCCCTCTAATGATCTCGACGCCACAATTGGGACAGCTGGTGGCACCTTCATCAACAAAAGATCCGCACTCTATGCACAGATGGGTCTTGGACGGTTCTTCCTCATCCTCCTCTTCCTCCTCATCATCCTCGAGGAACTCCGCACCGCACCTTGGACATTCACTGGCCTCATCGGACAACAACACTCCGCACACCGGACAGAGGTACAGATGAGGTTCCTCTCCAGCCTCATCAATCTCGGAAAGGGTTCTCTCAAGGTCCCCTAAGTCCAATCCTGCATCCTCAGACGTCTCTGCCTCATCTGGCTCCAGGACTTCCTTCATGGTCTCTGTTGCTTCCTGAAGAATCTCGGATTCACATTTTTGGCATGTGGTCTCTCCCTTTTTCAAGGGTTCCTGACAGAGAGGACACAGTCTATCTTTCTTGGCCAATGGCAACACCAGACTGTACAGTATTTAATTATCAGACTTAAGAATAAATAGTTATTGGTTTCGTTTTCAAGTCCAGATAGAATTATGGCTATTCCGGAGTGTGGCTGTGGACGCCTGGGTCCAGGAATGAACAAAAGCACTATAAACTAGCATTCGTTTGAGTGAATGTGGCTAGCACCGACTTCCTTATCGCAGGAGCACTGGGTATTGGGCCCGGACTTGTCTTCCTTTTCCACGCCTTGAGGAAATATGACCTGCCTCACGTAGAGGTCCCAGCATTTGACTCCAGCAGGGTTTTCATGCTCTTTGCGGTGGGAATGATATTCGGAGGGGTCTCCAGCTTCCTGTCATTCGCCATGATCGCGCCAAGCCTTCAGCTTCTGATGTTGTTGCTGATGTTGATTGTCATTGCGCTCTTCGAGGAGCTCTTCAAGATGGTTGTGACCAATCTGAAGAGGTTCCAGTTGAAGAAGGAGACCACATTCTACGGCCTCTCACTGGGCCTTGGCATGACGGCCGTTTCCATGGTCTTTGTTGCAGGCTATATTATCGTGGTACCTAGTGGTGCCGAAGCGGCTCCAATTGACACCCTCACTTTGGTCGGGATTTACACCCTGATAGGTACGTATTCGGTCAGCATGTGCGCCCTTCAGGCAAGCACTGGGTCATTTATAGGGCATGGAGCGGCCACCGGATATGTATGGAATTACTTCTTCCAGGCCATGATCTCAAGGGCGGTCTTCGCGGTACTGATAGTTCCATTCCTGGGAATAGGGAACTTCTGGGTGGGTCTCTTCTCCCTCATAGCAGCAGCTGTCTTCTCGTTCTTCCTCTACATCCATACATACTACCGTATCCTACCAGAGGCCCTGCCAGAGAAGGCAAAGAAGAGAAGAAGAAGGGAAATTCGCAAAATGAGAATTAGCTCGAAAGATTAATGACAAAACGGAGAGATTTTCTACAGTAATGGAATTGCCACCTCCTCCGCCACCTGAGGAGCCTGAGCCACCACCTCCTCCACTCCCCGAAGAAACGCCGCCTCCGCCACCTCCAGAACCTCCACCTCCTCCGAAAATAGTGGTTGTGAGTGCAAGTAAAGCGTCCAGCTCGAGCTCCAGACCTGCAACCAAGATCAGACCCAGCCGAAGAAGGAGTCCAAGAAGGCGCGTCCCTGCCAGAACGAGAAAGAAATCTGGTAGAGGTTGGCTTCTCCTGAGAGTCATTGTGATATTGTTCTGCTTCCTTCTCCTGGCATTGATATTCGTACCCCAGCTGAGGGATCACACCCTCCAATGGCTTAATCCACTGTCCTACAGACAGTTCCCCCAAGAGGTCCAGTTCTCGGTAGAGAGAAGGATATCCCTATCCAACGTCCAGAGCTTCTCTGTGGACATACCTGCACCTCAGAACATGAATGGTCCTCAATGGCTACTGTCATCTTCTCCTTATCCAAATCCGACCTATAGTCAAAAATACGGATATGAATGGATGACTTGGAATGCCGCAAATGGCCAGACGGTGATTTCGAGATTCACCATGCGCACCACGACGGTTTGGTGGAACATAGACTCCAGCGATTCGCTCACAATATCAGAGGCCAGGCAGTACGATCCAACCTTCAATGCGCTAGCAGCCATGTACAACCATGATGAATGGAACATCGAAGTGTCGCATCCGGAGATAAGGTCCCTTGCTGCACAACTGACAATTCCAGACGGAACAGTGTACGATAACCTGGTGTCCATCTACAAATATCTGGACATCAACTTCGAATACAGCACCAGACAGGGGGGGACTGTCAAGGCGTCCAGCGAAACGTTGAGGGACAAAACGGGTGATTGCGATGACATGTCAGTCCTCTACGCAGGACTGGCAAGGGGAATGGGGATTCCAGCTTGGCCGGAGCTGGGAGCCATGTATGACCCGATGCAGGGACATTGGGTTGGTCATGGTTGGCTGGAGGTGTACGTACCCACCACAAATGGCGGCGTCAATGCCTCCATCGACATGGTTAATGACGAGTTCCTCATCCGCGGGGCGAACAGATTCTCCGAGTTCGTATCTGACGGCGACGAGGACCATCTGCAAGACTACTACTTTTCTTACTCATACATCAAGGGAGTGGGAGAGCCAATAATCAGCGACAAGTACGTCGACATGGGTTATCATCCTTCAGGGACAATTACAATGAAGCTGGGCAGTGAGGGTGGACCCGTCTATGGCTTGGAATGGTTGATCATCATCCCAATTGTCCTAATCGTCCTCTATGTAGTCTACAGAATCATCAAACGGCGCAGAAAACGTCCTTCCTCGGCTCGTAGATGATGTTCTCCTCCAGCAGAAGATGTAGGGATTCCTCCACCTTTTTGATTCCCAGGTTATTCAGAACCTTCTCGAAATCCTCTATTGTGAAGCTTTCAAGAGCATCCGTGAGACCTCTCACCACTATTGTCAATCTCTCTTTCTGATTGGTCACCGATGATGCACTGGCAACTATCTCGGAATACAGGTCCTCTGTGTCGGCTGTGTCCGATTTTCCAGAGATCTTCTCCCACTCCTCCGTGCCACCAGCTAGTTCGGCGTTGAGCTTGCCCACAGCAGAGGCGATCTCCCTCTGGTCATTAGATTCAAAGAATTTCTTTGCCTCCTTCAGTTGGATCTGGTTCCCGCACTGACATCTGGCCGTCTTGCTTCTCAGGTCCACTCCCCTGGCCCTCTTACATCTGGAACACACAACTACGCCAAACATCCCTTCACTTCACCTTGGGCAATTTCTTCCTCATGAGATAGGCGTCCTCTCTTCCTTGATAGTACTTCTTCAATATCCTGACCTTTCGGTAGCCCAGAGAGGAATACATAATCGTCGCCTCGTGATTGTTCACGTTCACCTCAAGATCCACTTCTCTGACCCCTGAAGTTGAGAACCATTCCTCGGCACACACCATAAGCTCCTTCCCTATGCCTTTCCCCCTCCACTCTGGCATGACCCCGACAGAAACCACCTTACCCCGCCTGCCCCTCAAGGACAACATCATCGATCCAGCCACTCTATTCTCTCTGAAGGATATGAAGGTGGCTGAATTCTCGCTGTTCAAAAACCACCTGATCTGCTCACCGGTGTAGGCTCTGTCCGCGAAGCAACGTCTTTCCATCTCGAGAAGAATGGGCATGTCCTCAGAGGTTGCCTTCCTAATCACACTACTTCAACGCCGACTGGCTATATTAGATTTCTTCCGCTCAATGGTTCTCAGAAGACCAAGGTGTAGGTCGTTGACCCGCCATCATCATCCAGCACAGTCAGGGTAATCGTATGAGGACCAGCGGTCATAAAGGCGTGGCTCTGCGTATCCGTAACGGTTATCGGATTGTAGTCCGGGCTGAGCGGTGGATCGGGCGAAACTCCGTTGTTGTAATAGGTCGTGGAGCTGGTCGTGCCATCCCCCCAGTCCCAGATGAAGGTCAGATCATCGCTGCCTGGATCAGACGCGGTAGCCTGGAAAGATATGTTCTGTCCGATGAGGGCTTGGCTCAGGTCATCTATCTCCCAGGTCCAGGTTTCTTCATGCCTCACATTGAAAGTGTGATGCATTCTGATCTCGGTGCCGTCCTCAAACCTCAGTATGAGCCAGGCTGGTGTCGCTCCCCAAACCTGACCGTTTATTGGGTCGTCCATGGGTGTGTAGTAGGCCACAAAGGAATAGCTGGAAGCGAAGCTCATGGTGATGTCCGCGATTGTCACTGCCTGATCATTTGGGCTACCAGGGAACCGGACAATGCTTCCGCTTATCGGATCCGTACCCTCCTTATGTAGCTGGAACTCAACGTCGTGCCATTTCTCACCTGCGATTCTAAAGATTATGGTCGCGTTCGAGAGTGATTTCACATCAGAGACGGATGGAGCCACATTTAGAACAACCACGGTGGTCTGGACGACAGTGGTCCCTCCATCATCATCTTCAGCTGTCAGTGTTACAGTGAAGTTGCCGTTATCTCCGTACACATGTGAAGCGGTGTCCTGAATGCTGAATGGCCATGTTCCATGAGGACTCAGAGCAGGGTCTGGTCCAACACCATCATTGTAGAAGGTAGACGTACTCGTTGTTCCGTCCCCCCAGTCCCAAGTGATTATCAGGTCGTCACTGCCAGGATCGGTAGCATCGGCCGTGAGTTCTACCGATTCCCCCTCATTAATCACGGTATTGCCAGACACCACTGCCTCTGGAGGCTGATTCTCCACGTGTTGAAGGACGGTTGCAGTATCAGAACCCCCGTCGTCATCGGTGACAGTAATTGTGACAGTGAAATCGCCATCATCGCCATAGACGTGGGAACCCATGAAGGAACCTGTGGCATCAGGAGGATCGTTCTCTTCGGTCACACCAATGTTCTCCACCGTTCCTTCTCCCCAATCAAACTGGACAGAATGTGTATCCAAC
>CP070767.1:589043-596999 GCA_020345725.1 Methanobacteriota archaeon
GTGCGAGGGAGGTCAAGACTGTACCCCCAGCTGTTCGTGATGAAATCGGGGCGCAGCTCAACAGCAGTCTTAAACGCCAGCGTCGGATTGCCAAACTTGACACCGATGAAATTGATGCCTGGAGCAGTGGCCAATAGGTTCGCGCACTCGCCAGTCCCGTGGCCATTCTTGTCGGTCGTATGGTCAAGCACATCCGGCGCCGTGACGGCTAGGAAGTTGTAGCCTTGCTCGATGAAATAGGGGTGACGATAGAAGCCCGTATCGGGCATGGCGACCCTGACACCGCGGCCGGTCAAGCCTCTGCGGTGGACCTTAGATGCGCCCATGATCTGGGCGACATCAACCGGGATGCGGAGCCTGAACTTGTCTGTCCATCTAGGAGGTATGGGACGCTCTCCGGCAAACAGAATCGGCGGATGCTGGATGTAGGTGCTATCAATCATTTCATCCAGACCATCCCTCTTCGGAAGCTTCCAGGGGGCGCCCTTGCGCGGCGCAAACATCCTGTAGCCCTTCGGTGCACGAGACTCAGGGGGGAGCTTGATTTCCGATATCTTGGTTTTGAAGAACCTCTCGAAACGCCTCACCGAACAGCTCGCTGAGATGCTGAAGTCTCCAATATGATGAACATCAATCCTGCGTTTCTGCAACTTCCGTGCTACCTCGACGTTTCTGTCCATGGGAGGGCGGAAAGAATCCAGATTGGTGAGGCTTGGAAAGGTGTCCTTATCGAACATCGACCTTCTGCCATCTTCGGCTTTCGTGACAACCTCGAAACTTACCTCCTTCACTGCAACCATGATCCCCTCTCCGTCTCACAGACCCCTCCACGAGGCCGTTGTGCTTCCATTCTATACGAAAAAGAGAATTATACATAAGCGTTCGTTTGTCAAATTCCAGGACAATCTGGGAACTAGACACATATTCTCTTTGCCCGATTTCCTTCGCACACAATCAACGAGGTTGAGCACCCAGTCCAATCCTCAATCACATAATCTCCTCCATGAAGATGGTCCAGTTTTCTGAGAAAGCTCATCTAGAATAGTAATATCGGCAAGAGGAGAGAACTATTCCCTGAGGAATAGTGTCCTCAGACTCACGATTGTCCCAATTGCAGAGAGATTGATGCTTATATACTCGACTAGACCTAGATGCAGTCGTGGAAGAAGAGATTTCAATTGACTTGTTGGAGCGACCTCCAAAGACACTGAGCCTGCTGGTCTACCTTCACAAACATGGTCCTTCGAACATGTCAGAGATAAAGAAAGGGCTGGATATCGCAGCTCAGACACTTTACTCAGCCACGAAAAGGCTGAAGGAGCTGAATCTCGTTTTCGAGAAGAGCAAGAGAGGCTTCCCTAAGAAGGTGTTCCTGAACCTCACCAGACATGGCACAGAATTAGCGGAATCCCTTTCCAAAGCCAATATGGTCGTTGGCGGAACCATCGTAGCGTTCAAAAAGAAACTGGCGACTCTGAGGAAAAGAAGGAAAACAAAGGAAACAAAACGAGAGATGATCGACATACTGTGCAGGCTCGGCGAGCTTTTCCACGCTCAAGGGAAGTGGGATGAAGCTCTCGACTATTGCAGAGAATGCAGCTTGCTGGCGAAAGAGCTTCATGATGTCCAGAACGAAGGAATATCGAATCTCATTCTCGGAGAGGTTCACATGAGGAGAGGGCAAATCGATGTCGCTCTCGGGCATTTGAAACTGAGTTCCAAACTCTTCTCGCAATCAGGGGACATGGTGAATCTCTCCTCCGTCCACTACATGCTCGGAGCGATGTATGAGGAGAAAGGAAGTTTTGACGAAGCCCTTTCAGAGTATAAGAAATCTGAGGAGTATGCCGAGGAAGCGGACCATGAGATTTCTCACGGCAAGGCGATACTGGGTGTGGGTAGAATTCTCGGAAAGAAAGGTGAATACGAGAAGTCCTATCTTGAAATGAAGAAGGCAGTTCGCGATCTTGAGGAGAGCAATGCGCTCGATGAACTTCCTCTTGGATACGCAAATCTCGGGGCAACGGCGTTCTTCTTGAATGTCGACGAAGCAATGAAATGGTTCAGGAAATCCATCGAAGTTGCCGAAGAAATGGGCGACATGAGATTGATAGGTTGTGGCTGGATGAACGTCGCGGCCTGCCTGATTGATGAGAAACGATATAATGAAGCGCTGCAACATCTGAAACGGGCTTTGCCCGAACTAACGAGGATCGATGAGAAGGGGATGTTGTCAAGCCTTCACATTCAATTCGGAATCGTTTACAGGGAACAAGGGAAGTGGACTGACGCAAGGGAATCTTTCGGCGAAGCCATCGATCTGGCAAAAGAATGGGACAAACCTTACAATCTTGCGGATGCTCTACTCAATCAGGCACTGCTGGACATTGCCACTTCCTCAACCAAGAAGGCAAAGATGAGACTCGAAAGAGCACTCAAGATTTTCAAGGAACTCAAAAGTGACGACAAGGTTTCCGAAATCCAGAAACGTCTTGATGAAATCAATCAGTGACCAGCGCGACGATTCCCGTTGGCCAATGGATATGACGTGAGTTCGTGATCTCGATACTGTCTTCCGAAGAGACTTCCCTGGGCAGGATTGCGGGATCCTGGTCCGGAGGTGTGTCATTGGGAATTATCACGAGTCCGGAAGGATACTCGCTCTTCAAGATCGTAATTGGCCCTTCATCTCTGTGTTCCAGTGGAAGACCCACTGTTGAAGTGCTCGGATAAGGTTGCTGAGGTGTGACATTCGCTGTTCCATCTTCGGGCCAAGGTTGGTCTGGTGCAACTTCAGCTTCATATTCTGTCATATTCTTTTCCCTCCTCTCCGCGGGTGAAATGTGAGCTTCGTTATTTAAATTATTCTGCTTTTTTCGACATCTGTCAAATTCCCAGATTGTCCTGGAATTTGACAAACGAAGGGCTTTATAGAATGCAGACGAAGAGCAAGGGTATGTCCAAGAAGAAAGAGATGACCAAGCAAGACGCAAGCAGAATACAGAGTCACGCAGACAAGACAGGTGAAGACCTGGACTTCAAGGCACGGGCCCAGAAGGCTGCTGACAAGAAAGAGTAGGTATGCGCAAACATCACAAAGACTACAGCAGGGTCATTCCATGAGAATGTTCCAAAGGATGAGGGTGAGTAGAGTATCAGATTTCCGATCTCTTTCTTTATGCCGCGCTGAGGGGCTTCTACTCAGATCTCTGGTCAATCATGTAGAGGCGAAGGCCCCTACTGAAGGGCTTCATGGAGAAATATTGGGAGCGGAGCATCACTTGATGCGTGGAGGGGTTGGGAATTGCAGAATGTGGATCTGGCGTATTGGGAGAGAGGAGGGTAACTATGAGAAGAATTCGAAGAATTGGTGCTCTTGTTGTGTTGGGGTTGCTCGTAGGTGTTAGCGCGATTGCTGCGACAGATGTTGTTGCCAATCCCGTCCAAGTGGAGTGGACACGACAGTTCGGCTCTCCTGGGGAGGATTATGCAAATGGTATTGCTCTGGACGATTCTGAGAACCTGTATATAGTGGGATACACCACAGGCGAACTCCCTGACCAGACACAGAATGGCGAGCGGGATGCCTTCCTCCGGAAATACGATTCGGCTGGCAACGAGATGTGGACCGAGCAGTTCGGGACCCCCGAGGATGACGAGGCAAAAGATGTCGCCGTGGACGGTTCCGGGAACATATATGTCGCGGGGTGGACAGAGGGCGAGTTCCCTGGCCAGAGCCAAGGTGGTAAAAGGGATGCATTTGTGCGGAAGTACAATTCAGCCGGTGACGAGATGTGGACTCTACAGTTCGATTGGTTTGACAAGCATGATTACGCAAATGCTGTTGCCGTTGATGGCCTGGAAAACTCGTATGTCGGGGGAGATTTCGACGAAGGGTATCCGGAGGATCCTGATATGCCCGACCCGCAGGCCTACGTTAAGAAATACGACTCAGACGGGAACCACGTCACTGGAGATTATTTCATGACCTTATACTGCCCTGAGTCTGTGTTTGGTATCGCCGTGGACAATGCTGGGAATGTGGTCATCGTAGGAGCCACATTTGGCTCCCTTTTCGGCCAGAATATTGGGTACGTTGACGCCTTCATCGGAAAATACGATTCAGACCTCAACGAGATCAAGTCGTTGCAGTTCGGGACTCCTGAGTATGACTATGCACTGAAGGTCGCCGTGGATGACACCGGGAACGCCTATGTCGCTGGGCACACCGAGGGCGTCCTCCCTGGACAAAGCTCCGGCGGTGGACGGGACGCCTTTGTCCGTATGTATGATCCCGTCCTCAATGAGATTTGGACTCAACAGTTCGGAACCACAGAGCATGACGAGGCACGAGCCGTCGCTCTGGACGCTTCTGGAAATGTGTACGTGGTTGGATATACAGGGGACGTCCTCCCTGGGCAGAGCCCCAAAGGTGGAAATGACGCCTACGTGGTTAAGTTTGGACAACCAGCGGAGGAATTATGCCCACTCTCCAAGGGCTTTTGGAAGAAACACTCTGAAGATTGGCCCGTGGATTCACTTGATCTGGGGAACGAGACTTACGACAAGGAGGAGCTATTGGACATTCTGTCAACACCTCCGAGAGGTGATGCCAGCCTCATCCTGGCTCACCAGTTGATAGCCAGCAAGTTGAACGTGGCTCACGGCTCAGATGTAGTACCGATTGCCTCTGATATCTCGGATGGAGACGCTTGGCTCAGCCAGCTCTCCGGGAGGTTGCCCTACGGCTTGCGCCCGTCGTCGGACGCAGGCAAGGACATGACCGCGACTGCGGAAGCACTCGATGTCTACAACAACCGCAATCTCACCCCCGCCTGTACTAGGAATGAGGACGACGATGACAACAACGACACTGATTACAGTAATGAACTTGCAAATAATGAAGAGTCGACTGGAAGGACTCAGAGCAACGGCGAGCCAGAAAGAGAAATCCTCGATGACATCGCCGGTGATGGTACACCTAATCAAATGAGCTTCTTCTGGCCAATGATAGGCATTCTTGCCCTGGCAACGGGGACGGCTCTCATCGTTAGGAGGCGCTCGAAAGAGAATGCAAATATGTGAAGGGCATATGGTTGCCTCAGCTCATGACCGATGAACATGTTGTCTACGCTATTGCCGATACCCATCTTGGATTGCGAGAGAAGACAAGATACAGCCACAACGATGAGCCTCAAGTTGTTGGAGAATTCCTCCGTTGGTTGATTGCCCTGTCTGGGAAGGACGGGGAGACGCTATTGACGTTGGAGGCAAACGCTATTGTCCCACGGCCTCTGAGTCCAGCCAGCCATCTTGTCCTGCTCGGCGATATCCTGGAGCTGTGGGATGCTGAGAACCAGGCCATCCTGCTATCCTCAATTCCTCAAACAGCAATCCTGGAGAACTTGGAAGCCGAAAAGATCTACATCTTGGGGAATCACGACAACATCCTCGAAACGCTAGCAGGCTCATATCCACTGGGGACCCCCGAGATGAATGTAGTCAAAGAGGTTTATCCAGAGCCAGATGAGGACACTGGGATCGTCCTACCCCTACGAATCGGTACACAGTCCTTCATATTCATCCACGGTCATCAGTTGGATAGGTTCTCTTCTGTCACGATCCATGCATCGCAGGTGTTAGGCACATTCAGGCAGCTTGGTGCTGCCCTAGGATCCTATGCTTGGCTCATCTTCGGTTTTTGGTGGGCCGCTTTGTTGGCGCAGTGGTTTGGAGGAGCCCCCCTTTGGGGATGGGTTCTCCTGCTCGTCCTGGCGCTGCTGTGGATCCCCCGATTGTATATGACGGTAGCTCGTCCAATATATAGAAAGGCCGTGGGAAGGAGATACAAACGAAACGGGGCATTGGAAGGTTTTGTATCATGGTGGAAGAGATTTCGCAAACTCCTTGCCAAAACCGGAGACCTCGGAGTAGTCTACGGTCATACCCACATCATCGACTGGTTTGAGACAGATCCACAGAGAGAGCGCGGGCCAGAGCTTGTTGGAACGGAGAAGAAGTTGAGTGACATCTTTGAGCGGCTTGGGTGGACACGCCAAGCCCTGTACAACGTTTCCTCTTGGGTGTCTGCGAAAGGTAAGCACGAGAAAGAAATAATGGCGACCATCTTCTATGCAGACGAAAGAGGACCCTTGCTTCTGGGTTGGGACTGGAAATCCAAGCATCCTTTCCACATCCCCTTTGAGTTCATTCGAAAACGATGGAAGGGACAGGTCTTGGATGAATCCGAGATTTCGATCGCGGAGCGATTGGGGTGGCCACCCAAGTTTGTTGAGAAATGGCTGACGCGGGCAGAAAAGGTTTGAGTGTTGTATTCTGAGCATTTCCGAATTCAGCTTAAATCCAGCTGAAACTGGAGACTTTGGCTTGCTGGATTCTATCAATTACGAGAGAATTGAGTTGAGCCGGCTTTTCCCTCCTTCTCAAGTACCCCAACGTAGTCCAAATGAATGCCATAGATCTCCTTCTCACTCTTTGCAGCGAACTTCTATGGTGTCAATTCCTGACCTTCACATAAATTCCCCAGGCGACGAAGGTAGACATCTGCAGTCACAACAGAACCTCTCGCGTTGTTCTCGTACCACCTTCTCACTTCGTTGTCTTCTAGCAGTTTGGTGAAACGAGAACCTCTCCCCTTCTTCGCCATTTTCGGACCAAGATCTCTAATCATATAATGGCTTTGAACCCAAAAAGTTATGGGCCTGGGCGGATTTGAACCGCCGACCTTCACCTTTCCCATCCAAAGATTGTAAGGGTGACGTCATAGGCCACTAGACCACAGGCCCCTCGTTTCGAAATCCGTGTCTCGGTAAATAAACTTTCCACAGTCATCCAGAGAATGCCTTGGTCGTTGTGAAGCACCTCAACCTAACAACCCACCCGCTGCAACCTTCGCGAACGCAATAAGCGGATCCGCAAGAAGACCAGCAAGGATAACACCAAGCGTCGCGAGTATCACAGCCACATACACAGCCGTGGGGACCTTCACCCTGCTCTCATCCTCTCCCCTCAGGACGTACATATACTTGATGACTCGAACATAATAGTACAGTGACAGTGCACTGTTCACTACACCGAAAACCGCCAACCAGATGAACCATCCTCCTGCGTTCACGGCAGATGAGAAGAGCACGAACTTGCTGAAGAATCCTCCAAGAGGTGGAATGCCAGCCAGCGACAGAAGCAATATTGTCATGCAGAATGCAAGAATGGGCATCCTTCGATAGAGTCCCTTGTAGTCGTTCAGGGTCTCTCCAACCTTGGCGGAGGATGTCAAAGCAACCACCAAGAAAGCCCCGCTCTTCATGAATACATGTATTAATATATGCAGCAACCCGCCTGCAAGGGCCAACTGTGCAACATCAACTCTGCCGTCAAATGCCACCGACCCTACGCACACCGCAATGAGAATGTATCCCGCCTGGGCGATGCTGGAGTAAGCCAACATCCTCTTCAGATTTGTTTGTACGATCGCCAAGACATTCCCAACCACCATCGTGACGACGGCCAGTATTCCTATCAGTAATGTCCACTGGAATTTCGCTGCAATCAGTCCAACCAAGAACAATTGGAAGAATGCCGCAAACCCACCCTTCTTCGTACCAGCAGCAAGGAAGGCGCTTATCGTGGTAGGGCTGCCCTCATAAACGTCCGGGGCCCACATGTGGAAAGGTACGATTGCGATCTTGAACCCGAACCCAGCAATCAACAGGATGATGCCAAGGATCAATGGAATCTGAACATGTGCGATGCCACCCTGGAGGGCAAAATCTAGAGCTGCGGAAATCTGGGACAGGTCTGTGGTAGCTCCTCCGGGAACGAAGGCGGTGATGCCATACAGAATCGAGATACCGAACAATGCAATCGCGGACGAAACAGCCCCCATCAGGAAGAACTTCAATCCAGCCTCTGCCGAAGCCTTGTCCTTCTTCCGGA
>CP070767.1:597099-602370 GCA_020345725.1 Methanobacteriota archaeon
GTCACCCACTCTGGACCGGGCGTGGGAGCCACGAGGTCATCCAAGTATATGCCACTGAAATAGGAGTCTGAAGAATGGGTTACACAACGGAGTTCGATCCGAAGACAATGTCCCGTGCGCTGGGAAAGGAATTGCCCATTTCGCCGAAGAAGAGCGAAGAGGTCTGCAGGGCGATAAGAGGAATGCACATAGACGATGCCAGGGACTTCCTGGAAGATGTGATCGAAATGAAGAGAGCTGTTCCGTTCAGGAGACATAAGAGGTTCATCGGACACAAGAAAGGTATTGGTCCTGCGGCCTACCCGATAAAGGTTGCCAAGGAGATACTCAGACTCCTGGACAGCGCTCAGAGCAACGCCGAGGCAGGCGGGTTAGATTCCGAAGAAATGAAGATTCACACAATCTCGGCTTCCAGGGGACAACCAGACAAGTTCTACAAGCCCAGAGCACAAGGAAGAAGTTCACCCTGGTTCCGTGAAAAGACGAATGTTGAGGTCGTTCTGGAAGTCATAGAGGAGGAATAGATTGGCTGGAGAGAGGAAAATAGTCATTGAGAACATCAGACGGGTCCTGCTCAAGGAGCATCTAATCAGGAAAACGGAGAGAGCGGGCTTCGGTGGTCTTGACATTCAAAGGACACCACTCGGAACGAGAGTCACCCTCCTCGCTGAGAGACCAGGCCTCGTTATTGGAAGAAGAGGGAAGACGATAAAGGGCCTGACTCAAGATATGATCACGAAGTTCGAGTTTGACAATCCCCAGATAGAGGTCGAGGAAGTCAAGAACCCCGCCACGAACGCTCAGATAATGGCGGACAAACTTGCAAGCGCCCTTGAGAGAGGTTGGCATTTCCGAAGAGCTGGGCACTCGACCGTTCGAAGGATAATGGAGTCGGGTGCAAGAGGTTGCCAGGTCACCATTTCTGGGAAGTTGACAGGGAGAAGGCACAGAACGGAGAAGTTCAAACAGGGTCACATCAAACACTGTGGAGAACCGAAGTTGATCTGGATGAAGGAAGGGTTCTCAATTGCCAAGGTCAAGTTGGGAGTCATTGGTGTCAAGGTTCTAATAATGGAAAGCGACGCCGAGCTGCCAGATGAAATCACCATATTCCCCCCAGCAGGAAGGGAGGAAGTGGTCGAGGAAGCGCCACTAGTAGTAGAACCTGAAGCAGAAGCAGAAGAGGTAGAGGTGAAGGAAGCCATTGAGAAGGAAGAGAAAGCCGAAGAAGCAGTCAAAGAGGATGTCGGAAAGGAGGAAGAAACGGCCGAGGAGAAGAAAGAGGTAGCTCCCAAGAAGAAGAAAGCCGCCAAGAAGGCCACGAAGAAGGCTGCAAAGAAGGCAACGAAGAAGACCGTGAAGAAGGCAACGAAGAAGAAGGTCGCTAAGAAGGAGGCTGAGTAGATGGCGCTGCTCAAGTCCAAAGAAATCAGGGCGATGTCTTCCGAAGAGAGGGAGTCCAAGCTCAAAGAGCTGAGAAGCGATCTGATGCATGAAAGAGGAGTGGCGGCCATGGGAGGAGCCCCGAAGAACCCTGGTAAGATACAGGCCATTCGAAGGAATATCTCAAGATTGCTAACAATCATGCGTGAAGAGGAAAAGATGAAGGAAAGGAGTGTGAAGAAAGGAGGATAGTGATGGTTGCTATATGTGCGACATGTGGCTTGCCAGAAGAGCTGTGCATGTGTGAGGAAATCGCAAGAGAACAGCAGCGAATAAAGATCTACAGCGACAAGAGAAGGTACGGCAAAGTGGTCACCATTGTTGAAGGCATAGATGAGAGTGACATCAACATGGATGAACTTGCCAGGAACCTGAAGACCAAATGCGCTGCAGGTGGAACAGTCAAAGATGGAAGAATAGAGCTCCAAGGGGAGCATAGGAAGAAGGTCCAGATGGCCCTGGAAGAGATGGGATTCACTGTCGAGTTGAGATGATCGTCCCATGAGAACGAAGAAGAATGTCTACAAACACGAGCTGATTGGATTGCCGGCTGAGATTCTTAGTGCAACGGATCCCGGATGCGTGGGTGTGAAAGGTCTGATAGTGGACGAGACCAAGAACACAATCGTCCTGGAAGTCAACAACGCCCAGAAGATAATACCCAAGAAGGGGACGAGGTTCAGACTTTCAGCCCAAGAAGACATCGAAGTGAACGGCTCGCGTCTAATCTTCAGGCCAGAGGACAGGACAAAGAAGGCAGGAAGATAATATGCCACGAAAGAAGAAGGTTCAGAGCAGAGACATCGGGATAGACGTTCCCGCACCGGAAGAGAGTTGCCAGGACGTGAAGTGTCCCTTCCATGGAAAGCTCTCGGTCCGCGGCCAGATAATCGAAGGAGTGGTCGTGTCCGATAAGATGGACAACACAGTGGTGGTGGCGAGAGAAAGGCTCAGATTCGTGCCGAAGTACGAGAGATACGAAAAAAGAACCAGCAGACATCATGCACACAGCCCTCCCTGTATAGCAGCCAAGACAGGCGACCATGTGACAATGATTGAGTGCAGACCCCTGGCGAAGACTGTATCTTACGTAGTCATACAAAAGAAGTGAGGCGATCAAGTGAAAGGATTACCAGGAAGGCAAACGAGAGGAATACCAAAGGGCGCATACCTGACGTGCATAGACAATACCGGAGCAAAGACAGTCCAGGTTGTGGAAGTCCCGAAGTATCACGGAGTGAAGAGGAGATATCCTTCGGCAGGGATAGCTGACCTCCTGATTGTCTCGGTCAAGACGGGTACTCCCGAGATGCGGAAGCAGCTCTTCAACGCTGTCTTGGTGAGACAGAGAAGACCTTTCCGCAGGTCTGATGGACTGCTGGTACAGTTCGAAGACAACGCAGTCGTGATTACCACTGAGAAAGGAGAGACGAAAGGGAGCGACATAAAGGGTCCAGTGGCTCGGGAAGCCGCTGAGAGATGGCCCAGGATAGCTGCGACTGCATCAATGATAGTGTGAGATATATGACCAAAACGAAGAAACCCGGAAAACAGAGAAAACGCCAATGGGAAGCACCAATGCATCACAGGCGAAAGATGATGAGAGCTCATCTCGCACCCAAATACCTGGAGGCGGGGAAGAGAAGGTCATTCACCGTCAGGAAGGGGGATCTAGTGAGAATCATGCGTGGTGAGTTCAAAGGAGATGAAGGGAAGGTAGAAGAGGTGGACTTGACGAAGATGTTGGTCACGATCGAGAAGATCACTCAGGCCAAAGCGGACGAAAGTCAAACCGCAAGGAGAATTCATGCATCCAATCTCATGATCATAAAGCCAGACATTTCTGATAGAAGAAGGCTGAAAAAGTTCGGAAGGCCCATAGAGGAAGAAGAAGAAATTGAAGAGGAAGAGGGCGAAGAGGAAACCACAGAAGAGGACGAAGCCGAATAAAGCGAAGAGGAAACCACAGAAGAGGAAGAAGAATGAAGAACCATCTCAAAAGACTGGCAATGCCCAGATCCTGGTCTCTCCCGAGGAAATCTCATAAATGGGTGACAAAACCCTCGCCGGGACCTCATCCGCAAGAGTGGTCGATGCCACTTTCACTGATACTCAGAGATATGCTCGGGCACTGCGATACTGGCAGAGAAGCGAGAAGGATCATTGGGTCAAGATTAGTGCACGTGGATGGCAAGCCCGTGACGAACCCCAAGCACCCAGTCGGAATAATGGACGTCATATCCATCCCAAGCACAAAAGAGCACTATCGATTTCTCCTGGATCCCCGCGGTCATTTCACAATTATGAAGCTTGCAGCAAAGGATGCGAAATGGAAGATAGTAAGAATAGAGAACAAGACCACCGTCAAGGGAGGGTCATTCCAGCTGAACCTGCATGACGGGAGGAACATACTCCTCGAGAAGAATGACTACAAATCGGGCGATTCCCTCAAGATATCGCTCCCTGAACAGAAGATTCTGGGTCACTATTCCCTGGCAAAAGGCAACTCAGCGATGCTAATCGCGGGAAAACACGCAGGGGAACTGGTACACATCGAGAATTATACTCCGACACGTAATCCGAAGGAGAATATCGTCACATTCGAAGAAGGATTCGCAACAGTGAAGGATAACGTGTTCGTGATAGGCAAGAAGAAGCCAGAAATCGAACTCCCAACTGCTCCAGCAATATAGGTGATTGATTGAACAAGATGAGAGAACTGAAGGTAAGGAAGGCGGTCATCAACATAGGCGTTGGTGAAGCTGGAGAGAAGCTCATAAAGGCCCAGAAGGTCCTGGAGCTCCTTACGAATCACAAATCAATTCAGACGCTCTCAAAGAAGACAAACAAGGATCTAGGGATCAGAGAAGGGATGCCCATAGGCTGCAAGGTGACCTTGAGAGACATTGACGCGGTTGAGTTCCTGAAGAGAGCCCTCTGGGTGAAGAACAACAAACTGGCCGAGTACAACTTCGATTATGAAGGTAACTTCTCATTTGGGATTCCCGACTACACGGACTTCCAGGAAATGAAGTACGACCCTGACATCGGAATTTTTGGCATGGATATCTCCGTGACCGTGGACAGGCCCGGAACAAGAGTGGCAAGGAAGCGCAGAAATCGGGGGAGGATACCCAGGAGCCACCGAGTGGGCAGGGCGGAGAGCATGGAATTCATCACCAAGGAATTCGACGTGGAGATAATTGAATGAAACCCAAGAAGAAATTCGGAAGAGGGGAAGGCTGTGCCAGATGCGGCAGAAGAAGAGGTATCATCCGAAGGTACCGAATGCATCTGTGCAGACAGTGCTTCCGAGAGATTGCAATTGACATAGGATTCAAGAAGTATTCCTGAGGAGGCATAAGATGAGACACGATCCTCTGAACGACGCGATGTCCGTGATAAAGAACGCCGAGAGTTCTGGAAAGAGAGAGTGTGTGGTCCGTCCGTCCTCGAAGCTAATAGGGCGGGTGCTGAAGGTCCTGCAGGAATATGATTACATCAGGCAGTTTGAATACGTTGAGGACGGAAGGGCGGGCATGTTTCGCGTCCTGCTTGGAGGAAACATCAACAATTGCGGAGTCATCAGGCCTCGCTTCTCCGTCAAGAGAACTGAGTTGGAGAAGTACGAATCAAGATACCTGCCAGCACAGGATTTCGGTGTGCTCATACTGACCACCACGCAAGGGGTCATATCTCATTCAAAGGCAAAGAGACTAGGCGTAGGAGGTAGGCTTCTCGCATATGTGTATTGAGGTAGATACATGCCAGTAGCTCGGAAGTTGGTAAAAGAAGTGGAAATCCCGGACGGAGTGAAAATCCAGCTCA
>CP070767.1:602470-611837 GCA_020345725.1 Methanobacteriota archaeon
GATGCCATCATTGCATCCGAAGAGACGAAGAAGACCGCTGAAGAGATCAACAGGATGAGAATGGACAACGGCCTGAAGCCGCTGGACATCCATCTTACCTCCATGGTTCTGGCGGATGACAGCTGTCCGATAAGCTCATCTCGGATCAGGAGCGGTGAGATAGACGAAGAAGGCAAGCTCCAAAGACCACTGGTCGTGAATGTGGGCTCCAAGAACAAGGCCAAGATATGGGCGACCAGGGATATTTTCCTGAAGGTCTTCAAGAAGGTCGAAATCCATGGTGTCGAGGTTAAGATAAAGACATCCGAGATTCCCACTGATGATGAGGCGATCGAGGGTGCCATTGAGAGGGCGAAGGAAGCTATCCAGAAGGCGGACTTCGGTGTTGGTATAGAGTGCGGGCTTTTCATCAACGAGGAGTTGGAGAGAGGGTTCTTCGTGCAACATTGTGCAATCATGGACAAGAGGGGTGTTCTGACGATGGGACACGGTCCTGGGTTTGTGCTGCCCGAATCGATAGTGGCTGACTTGAGAGGCGGATTCCCGGTCGCTGAGGTCATCAAGGCGTTTCTGGACATTGGGGAGATTGAGGAGGAAGAAGGGACTGTTGGCCATCTCTCGAAAGGCCTCGCCAATAGGAGAGAGCTCACCGAACACGCTGTCCTCATGGCCCTATTGCCCCGGTTGAGATCGGACTTGTACCCCGAACTCTCCAGGCAAAATCCTTAAGACTTCTTTGCGGTTTCACCCTCGGGGGTTGGAGTGAAGGCAAAAGTTGCAATCAATGGTTATGGGACAATTGGTAAGAGATTAGCGGATGCGATAAATGCACAGCCAGATATGGAGATTATTGGTGTGACCAAGACCAGGCCCACCTACGAGGCCAAGATGGCGAACCTGAGGGGTTTTCCTCTTTATGCTGCCTCCAAGGACTTCGTATCAAGGTTCGATGAGGCCGGTCTTGAGACCCAAGGCACCCTGGATGATCTTATTCCCGAGGCGGACATCGTAATGGACTGCACGCCCAAGAAGATGGGATACAAGGAGATGTACGAAAAGCTGGGAACAAAGGCTATCTGGCAGGGCGGAGAGAAACATGACCTGACCGGTCTTTCCTTCAATGCCATGGCGAACTACAGCGAAGCATACGGTGCCCAGTTCGTGAGAGTCGTTTCCTGCAATACTACCGGTCTACTGAGAACCCTGTATCCTCTCTACACTGAGTATGGCATAGACAATGTTCTTGCCGTGATGGTGAGAAGGTCTGCGGATCCGTGGGACACTAAGAGGGGTCCGATAAACGCCATAGAGCCCGTGCTCAAGGTTCCGTCCCACCATGGTCCGGACGTGCAGAGCGTGGTGGCTGATTTAAACATCCAGACTACAGCGGTGAAGGTTCCCACAACGATAATGCACCTTCATTCAGTGGTCGCGGAACTCAACAAAGAGGTCTCCAGTGACGATGTGATTGACCTGTGGAAGGCCACCCCGAGGATAATCTTCGTTTCTGGGGAGGATGGAATAAAGGCCACAGCCCAGATAATGGAGATGGCAAAGGACCTGTGCAGGGAGAGAGGGGACCTGTATGAGATTGCGGTCTGGGACGACGGTGTCCACACCGTTGGGAAGAAGCTGTACTACTACCAGGCCATCCATCAGGAGTCGGACGTGGTGCCCGAGAACGTGGATGCCATCCGGTCAATGCTGGAAATGGAAGAGGACAAATTGAAAAGCATGGAGATCACTGACAAGCACATCGGTGTCTGCTAATCATTCTTTGACTTGAGGAGCCTGTCCGCAGCCGAACTAATCACACCCATCATGGCATGGAATTCCCATTTTGAAGGCGTGGCCCTGCCCACCCATCTCCTGAACATCATCTTGGTTCTTTCCCTCTTGTGCTCCGGGTAGTTGATTGCGTCCAGCAGTCTCTCAAAGTGTTCATGTAGCTTCTCTTTCTCGAATCCGGATGCCTTCCGCGGCTTCTCTTTCAGGGTCTTGTGTTTGAACAATTCATAAAAGACGATGTTTGCAGCATGGGAGATGTTGAGTATTGGGTATTCTTCGCTGGAGGGAATTCTGAGTAGCATATCGCATCTCGTAAGTTCCTCGTTCAAGAGGCCGAAGTCCTCTCTTCCAAAGAGCAGAGCAACCTTTCCATTCACTTCGCTAAGTTTGTTGGATGCCTCCTCTGGATCCAGTGCGATTCGGATGAACCTGCGCTCCCCATGGGTCTCCACACCCGATGTTCCCACCACAAAATCTACGTCCTCCAGTGCCTCCTCAAGAGAATCGAATTTACGAGCTTCCTTCAGAATATCGATGGCCTTCATCGCCCTCTTCTCCGCCACGTCCCCGATCTCGCAGGGATTGACCAGACCAAGCTCTTTGAGTCCGAAATTCATCATGGACCGGGCGACAGCCCCGACATTCCCTTCGATTTTGGGTTCAACTAGCAGTACGAAGTAATCGGCCATCTGGGACACCTTATATAGATAGATAATAATCATGTTTCCGATGAGGGTAGCCCTCAAATTTTGGTATGATGGATCTGTTTTTTGGGGTTATCAGAGACAGCTTAATGTGAGGACAGTAGAGGGAGATATCATCAAAGCACTGAGAAAGACGAAGATGATTCGGGATGTGAAGAAGAACAAGTTCCAGAGCTCCAGCAGAACCGACCGGGGGGCAAGTGCAGTTGGGAACGTCCTTGCCTTTGATACGGACTTCAGTAAGGGTCAGATTCCTAAAGCATTGAATTCAAAAGTCTACGACATCTATTTCTGGGGCATTGCCCAGGTAGAGGATGATTTCAATCCGCGGTATGCCAAACAGAGGTGGTACAGGTATCATCTGAATAGAGAACTGGATTTTGACAAGCTGAAAAGCGCCTCCTCACTATTCTTGGGAGAACACGATTTCAAGAACTTCTGCAGGAAGAGCGAAAGGTCCAGTATGAGAAGAATAGACTCAATCAATGTCATCAGAAAGAGAGATTTCATCTATCTGGATGTGAAGGGAGAGAGTTTTCTGTGGAATATGATCAGGAGGATGGTCTCGGCCCTGGTCAAGAATGCAAAGGGTGAGTTACCGAAGAAGGCTATTGCGAATGCCCTTGCTGGGAAACGCTCTGATATGGGAATGGCTCCAGCTCATCCACTGATCTTGATGGACGTATCATACGGGTTCCCATTTGAGACCAAGAGATCTGCAATTCCCCCGTCCTTTGCAAAGAACTACGAAGAGGCGTTGATTAAAGGAGAACTGTTTTCTGCCATCCAGAAGAAGATGTGCTGGCGAACAACTGCTCGTCGCAAACCATATATCAAGGTAATCAATGCAACACTCGATGCTCGTGGCCATGACCGGCACGCCAGGAACAGGGAAGACTGCTACCTGTGAGAGATTGGCGGAAGAAGGATATCAGGTAGTGAATCTGAACGAACTGGCCTTTGAGGCCAACACAGTGGTCGGTGTGGACCCGGAAAGGGATGTTGATATTGTAGATGTGGACGCGTTGTGCGAGAAGGTCAGTGGATTGGAGAACGATCTCATCTTCCTGGACGGCCATTTCTCTCATCTGATGGATGTCGATATTTCCATCGTCCTAAGGTGCAATCCCAATGAGCTCAAGAAGCGCTTGGAGGCCAAGGACTGGAACGAGAGGAAGGTCAGGGAGAATGTTGAGGCTGAGGCCGTGGATGCAATCACCATAGAGTCACTTGAGTCCGTCGAAGAGACTTATGAGGTTGACACCACAAAGAGAACCATAGACCAGACCGTGGAAGCTGTACTTCGCATCGTACAAGGACAGAAAGAGGAATATAGGATCGGGCAGGTCGACTGGAGCGAGGTGATCCTGGATTGGTACTAGATTCCCATAGAGACAAGGCGGAGTGGTTCCTGGATCCACTGGCAACAAGGATGAAACACATCCATCCGAACACTATATCCTGGATTGCCTTCTTGTGCGCGGTTTTTGCTGGTGTCAACTTCTGGATTGGTGGATTCTGGGGTCTTCTGTTCGCATTCTTCTTCATTGCCCTGAACGCACTTTTCGATGCACTGGACGGTAAGATTGCCAAGATGACTGGAAAGGCTTCGAAGAAAGGAGACTTCCTGGATCATGTTCTGGACAGGTATGCTGACATCTTCATCGTCGGAGGGATAATACTCTCCGGCGTACACAACAGCGTCATCGGTTTGGTCGCTCTGGTCGGGATATTGATGACAAGCTATCTCGGCACCCAGGCGATGGCCGTCGGAGCTGGACGCGACTATGGAGGGATAATGGGTAGGGCGGATAGACTAGTGATTTTGATGTTGTTCACACTGATCCAGCTGATTGGTTCTCCCTTTGGGTTCTGGATGGTTGGAACAAGTGAATACTACCTCACATGGATTGACATAGCGATGGTGATCATAGCCATTGGAGGCAACATCACTGCAGTCCAGCGGGCTGTGAGGGCCTGGAAAAAGATACCCTAGCTTCTCCTCTTCCCTTTCAATCGATAGTAAGAGAGTGGGTGTTTGATTCTCGCACACAACTCATCTGGGTCATAGCAGATACCGTAGGATTTCATGGTGCTACATTCTGGTGGTGTGTATTTTGTGCCTGAGGTCACCCCACTTATGTGTTCTATCTGGTATCTCGTCTTACCTTCATCGAAATCTGGAATGGTCGAGAACATCCTCAGGATGTCGTCCGGTCTCAGACCTAGATGCCTGAGAAAAGCGGTGAGAGCAAAACGCCCTGTGTGAGGTATGCCCTCTCCTGTCTGAAGGGTTGCCAGTAGCCTGTGCATGCAAGGAGGAAGTCTTGTTGTTCTTATCTTGCCGAAGTCCTCAGCCTTGTACTTGCTCTTTCGTTCTTGTATCTTGTCTAAAAGCTCGAGGGTCGGTTCTCTGAACGTCTCCAGTATCTTCTCATTGACCTCAAGGGGGAGCTCATTCTCTATCTTCTTCCGCAATGACTCCTGAAGCACTCTGAGGAACCTCTGGCGGTTCAAGGTGACGTAACCATCATCCAACCGTTGATTTATGAGCTTCCAAATCTTGCCTCTCAATTGGGCAGTGGCCTTGAGGAAGTCCGAGAAATGTATCTTGGTGTAACCATCCTCCATCTTGTGATCGACATCTAGTTCGTTTGAGAGGCTTGTGATGAACTCATCATCCTCCGCTTTCCACCTCTCATATCCCGTTTTTGCCTCTGAGAGCGCATATCTCCGAATTAGGAAGGGGTCACCCACGCAGGACACGATCATTCTTGCCACTGGGTAGGAAAGCAACTCGTTCAAGATCTCGGCATCGCTGACCAGGCTGTGGTCTTCAATCTTGCTGTTCTCCAACGCCTCGAGCACTCTTCTCCCCCCTGCGATTCTTGCCTCCTCGTACGCCGGGTCTGTCAAGAAATCGTCGAGCGATGGATCTGATTCCTTGATGTGACTGGCTGTCTCTTTGAGATAGGGGAACCTAGCCAATTTTCTTGTGTCCACGTTTATGGATAACCGTCCTCTGCAAATTAAAACCTTATCAACAAGGCAGCACTGGGAAACTGGCTTCTCTAACGCAGTAATATTGATATAGTGTCAGGTGGATTCAATCTATGCCATTCTACGAATGGAGGAGTAATAATGCGGGCACATTCTCGTATGTTGTGGGCTTCATTTGTGGCTGTTGTGATGCTATCGGGCACATTCGCTGTTGTGATTGGTTCTCTACCTGAGACGGAACCGAATGCTCCTGAAGAACCAGAAGTCAATGCTGCATGTTGGGGCGGAACCAGTGAGAGAACGACAATATTGGAGTTGTTCACCGCTGATTGGTGTCAATATTGCCCCTCTCAGGCGTTTGCTGTCAACCGATTGCATGATGAGCTTGGGACGGACAATATCGTTGTACTTGAGCATCATCCATCGAGTTCGGACGACTTGTACTACTCTCCCAGTAATACCAGGAGGCTATGGTATGGCGTCACCGGATATCCAACAATGCTTGTGGACGGAGGAGGCTATTTCGATGGCGATGCTGGTGGGAATGGAATCGCTGGAGCTTCTCTCTGGGCTTCTGGTGGGACTTCTAAGTGGCAGAGGTACCATGATGATAGAGATGCCTATCAACTGGACAAGGACAGGACAACGAACTTGACGATATCCTTGACAGGGAACATAACTGGCTCCCAAGGAAGAATCAACGCCTACGTCGAGGCCACTGACCCGATTCAAGAGAACAACCTGGTTGTTGAGTTCTTTGTTGTCGAGAGCAATATCTATCTGGCAACAGGGAACGAAAACTATGGACATCACAGGGTATACAATCAGGTCGTTAGGTCCATGCTCACCAACTATGCCGTTCCTGCAGGGTTTACTTCACCTGGCGATTCATTCGAAGTCGAGAGGACATTCACAATTCAAGCTGGATGGGACATCCGTACTCTGGGGATTGCAGTCTTTGTTCAAACAACGAATCAGATACCTTTCTTGTACATCCCTAGCATGTGGACGCGTTACAATGCCCCTGTCCTCCAGGCAGCGTTCCTGAAGTTCGTGCCGGACGGTGTTCTCATAGTTGACGAGAATGACGGTGACAACTACGCGTATGAGTTTGACACATATGATGAGATTCTAGTGAAGGGAGGCGTGCCACACGCAAATTGGGATACATTTGAGAGCAAGATGCTGGACACTGAGATGGACAACTACAGGGGCAAGCCAACATACGCCGACATCGCAGACTACCCAGGCCTTGTATGGTTCACAAGTACCGACAGCCTATCGCTATCGGCATCGTCACGAACTGCCATTGAGACTCATCTGGCTGGTGAAGGGAACCTCCTGGTCTCAGGTGAGGAGATTGGTAATGATGCGAACATAAACGTATGGACCACATGGCTGAATGACAATCTTCACGCCACTTTTGTAGATGACAATGCTGGAGATAATCAAGTTGATGGTGTTCCTGGTGACCCCATCACCAACGGAATCGCAAACTTAGGTATCACACACTCTTCACCGGACATAATTGCCACCTCTGGATCAACGGAGATATTTGTGTATTCAACCGTTCCAAGTAACATCGCCGGCGTCCGGGCAGACCATGATGCTGACTCCCGCGTCATATACAATGCATTCGATTATTTTGAAGCCACCGACGTCAAGGATATGGACTCAACTGAAGAAACTCTAATGAGGGCCATGCTCGACTGGCTCGACGGTGCCTCGCCTCCGATTGTTGACGTTCTGCAACCTGATGGCGGAGAAGGTATCGCAAAGATGACCGACTACGAAATTCAGTGGTACGCCAATGACGTGGAAATGCCAGAGCTTTCGATAACATCTATTGAATACACCACAGATTCCGTGTCTCCAACATGGATTACTATCGCAACGAATGAACCGAATGATGGGTACTTCATCTGGAACACGCCCAACGTGGACTCAAGCAAATGCAGGGTTCGGGTTTGCGCTATTGACCGTAAGGGACAGAGCAACTGTGTGATGAGTGATGCAGATTTCTCAATTGGAGTGGCCCCCTCTGACAATACACCTCCGGAGATCTCCAACGTTCTTCTGAATGGTCAGCCTTCCATATCAATTAACCCTGGGGACGGGCTCACAGTCACTGCTGATGTGGATGACAGCGTCGCTGGAAACTCCAACATCGACGGAGCCAACTACACGGTTGGACTCGATAATTGGGCATCTGCAGTGGACATGGACGCCGACGACGGATTGTTTGATAGTCCCTTCGAGATCGTGATTAAGGACATAGACACCATTGGATGGGCTGAGGATACCTACGACATATGCGTTTACGCTTGGGATGATTCCCTGAACTACAACACCACGTCGACCGCGTGTGCGGCTTTGACGATCACACTCTCTCCAGTGGACAACGATCCTCCCAGGATCTATAACGTTTTAGTGGATGGTGTGCCCTCTGTTGTGGTCATGGCTGGAACTCTGGTAACACTTACTGCAACCGTAGACGATGCCAAATCAAACATACAGAATGCGAGCTACGTTGTTGTTGGGATGGGCGGGGGACTTATGGTAGCCGCTGATGGTGTTTTTGACAGCGCCGTGGAAGATGTCATGGCAGTGATTGACACATCTGGCTGGCCAGAAGCAACTTATGACATATGCGTCTTCGCTGCCGACATCAACAACAACATCAATGTGACGGGTCCATGTGCAAGCATAAGAATATCTTCTGACATCATGCCGCCCGCTATCAATGACGTGTTTATCAATGGACAGCCAGGTGCAACATTCGATTTCGCTGCAAAACCACCTGATTTCTTCCTGACTGCGACCATCAATGACACAGGCAGAGGTGACAGCAACATTCAGAGCTCGAATTACACGCTGGGGCCACACAACTGGCCAAGCACTGTGCTCTGGCCTGTCGACTTCGTTTACAACGATGTCGTTGAGTACGTCCAGACAATTGTCACAATGCCATCCTGGCCTGGAGTTTACGAGTACTGCGTCTATGCAAGGGATGACGTACCCAATCTCAATCTGACCGGCTCATGTGTGACTCTCACCATTCTGGACAGTTCACCACCGCAGGTCTTGAACGTACTGGTAAACAACTCCAAGTCCACTGTCGTTCTCTTTGGAGATCCCGTGACTCTCACCGCGACCATTTCTGATGTCGACACCGGAAACCAAGATATCGTCAGTGCCAATTTCACGGACGGAGCAGACAACTGGGCCACAAGTACACCTATGTTGGCTGTCGACGGGACCTACGATGAACCTCTCGAGGATGTCACGTATCTAATCGACACATCTACTTGGTCTCTGGGACTGCATACCCTCTGCGTATATGCCGAGGATTCCTGGGCCAACTACAATCTGTCAAGTATGGATTGTGTGGATCTTGATATAGCGGCCTTTGGACCATCACCGCCAGTGATGACAGACGCGGTGCTGACTGGTCCCGGGCTTTCTGATGTACTTGTCACTTGGCAAAGGTCAGGAGATGACGGCATCGGTCTGGACAACGTGGTCAACTATGAGCTCTATGTCGGATATCTCTATATCGGGCTTTACAATCTCGAGACGACAATACCAGCAACAGATTTGCCCACCTATCAGTGGACATGCACCGGATGTGGAGTCGGAAACACCAGCAACGTGTTCTTCTATGTAAGAGCCTTCAACGGAGTGGAGTACTCTCCGTCTCCGAATAAAGCAGCCAAGTTCGTGAGGCATTTGACCGCGGGTATCCAGATGATATCCCTCCCATTGGACGTCTCTGATAACTCGATAAACACTGTCATCCAGACAATTCAGTTCGACAAGATCTGGACATATGATTCCTCAGACACCTTGGATCACTGGAAATCCTACATGACGGC
>CP070767.1:611937-615371 GCA_020345725.1 Methanobacteriota archaeon
CCCTTTGGCTGTATCCATGTATCTCTTTATGCCCACTAGTATCTCATGCTCCTTCTTGGCCTCTTCCTCTTTCAATCCGACTGACCCGATCTGGGGATGAGTGAAAATGGCGTGAGGAACTGCATGTTCGTCCACCATCTTCCTTCTGTTCTCGAAGAGGTTCGACCAGACTATCTCGGATTCCGTGTTGGCAGTGTGGCGGAACTGATGGCGCCCCGTTGCGTCCCCCATTGCATAGATGTAGGGTTTGGTTGTCTGGAGATATCTATCGACTAGAATCCACCCCTGCTCGTCCGTCTCCACTCCGCTCTTCTCGGGTTTCAAGAGGTCCGCGTTTGACATTCTGCCAGCAGCTATGAGTATCTCATCCGCCTTGAACTTGTAGCTCTTTCCGTCCGCTCTGTTCTTCCCTATCAAGGCCTTCTGTCCGTCCTCTTTGCTTGCCGATGTCACTTCATGGTTTGTATATATCCTCACATACTTGGACAATCTCAGCTTGAGAATCTCTGATATCAGCGGCTCCTCACTGGGAACAAGCCTTGGGTTGCGTCCGATGACCGTCACCTTCGTGCCAGCACTGGAAAAGAAATGTGCGAACTCAACGGCGATGTACCCTCCTCCCACTATCAGTAGGCTGTCTGGAGGTTCCTTCATGTTGAATACGTTCCTGCTCGTTAGGAAGCCAACCGTTCCAAGGTCCTTTATGGGTGGGATGTGTGGTCTGGCTCCGGATGCGATTACTATCTTGGGGGCTGTCATTGTCTTTGTACCAACTCTCAGAGTATAGTCTGCAATGAACTCTCCAACTTGGGGGTGGAAATCTACGTTTGGGTCCTGGCTCACGCCTTTCTCCATCTCGCGCCTGTCCCCCATGACTATCTTCCACACCCTCTTCATCAGGTGTTCGAAATCGATGCCGTCAACTGATGCGACGACCCCGATCTTCTGGGCCTCCTGTATTTGCTTGATGAGGTCGGCGGGATGGATCATCACTTTGGAAGGTATGCATCCTCTGTTTAGGCAGGTCCCACCAATTGGATCCCTGTCCAAAACCGCAACTTTCATGCCGCTTGCAGAAGCCCTTGCAGCGACATTCATGCCTGCCCCCGACCCGATTATGATCGTGTCATACTCGATCATCCAAACCCCCGTGCGACATTGACTTGGGCGATAAAATGCTTTCGATATGTGTTTGAAGACCTCCAATGGTCCACCAAATCAACCTTTTCCCGCTGGACTGGACATTGGACCCCCCGTTTCTCCGAAAGAATTATATTCACCCCGTCTGATTCTTTTGCGAATGAAAAAGATACGGAGCGGAGTCTATGGACTCAATGCTCTGATGGACGGGGGAGTTAACGAACATACTACAACGGTTGTCATAGGATCCTCTGGTGCGGGGAAGACGACCTTCGCCACCCAATTCCTCAGAAGAGGTCTGGAAGAGAATGAGGATGCCATCTTCATAACCCTGGACGAAGCCCCTGAGCAGATAATAAAGGAAGCAAGCCTGATGGGTTGGGAGGACGTTGACAACTACATGGATGAGGGGACAATGGTTTTCGTTGATGCAGGTGGAAAACAGTTTTCGCAGTTCATTCAGAAGGAGCTGGCCGAGTTCGTGGATGATTGGGCAGGTCACAAGGCCAGGATAGTCATAGACCCTCTGACTCCCGTTCTTTGGTCTGTCAAGGAGAAGTATGAGCAGAGGGAGCTGGTATCTTTTCTTCTCAGGGAGACAAGGAAGATTGGTACTGTTCTCTGCACCCTCGAGGAGCACGGGACGGTGGGCGACCTGAGCGGTTCCGAAATCGTAATACCCATGTACCTGGCGGACAATGTCATTCATCTGAGGTATGCAAGTCACGAACATCCAGAAAGAAGGGAGTTGAAGATTGTCAAGTGCAGGAGCAGTAAACACAGCAGGTTTTGGCATCCATATGGAATCATGAAAGGTGCCGGTCTGTACATCCGCAAGCAGGAGAACGACGTTTCCCAGATGGTGATTGAACCCGATTTGACAGCCCTGCTCAAGGAGAAGTTGGATGCGGCTGGAAAAGGAAAGGCTTCCAAACTCTCGGGAAAGGCCCTTACGAATATACTGAGAACGGCCGAGCTTCTCTCAAAGGAACCGTTCTCGGACATCTCACCGGAAGAGCTAGTGAACCTTATCCTCGAAGAGTATGGCTTGAATGAGGATTGATGGGTTTTTCCATGCCGAAGAAGATGGGGGAGGCGCTGAAGACCGTTGTGGGCGATGGGTATGAGGAAGAAGAGGAGAGAAAAGGGCGTATTGAATCCGTTTTGATGAACCCCAATAGGGAAATGATCTTCCAGTTCCTGATATATCATCCCTGCAGTCACATGCGAAAGATTGCGAACGAACTCAACATGAGCCCGCCCACCGTGAAGTGGCACCTGGAGAAGCTCAAGGCTGGCGGCTATGTGAACTCTGCCCTTGTCAAGAACAAGAAGGTCTTTTATCCCAGTAGGATGGTGGCTGAGGGCGAGGCTGTATCATTGCTGGAGGCGGTGAATAGGGACAGAATCGGTGTGACCTTCCTGGCCATTCTGGAAAACCAGGGCTCGACCCAGAGCGATATCGCGAAGATGTTGGGATTGAGCACACAGTCCGTGAGGGGTTACATCACAACTCTGGAAAGGGTTGAGCTGATTACCACGATTGTTGATGGTAAGCACAAGAGGTACTTCCCCTCAGACAAACTCAAGAAGATGGAGAAGAGCATGAGAAAGAGGATCAGAACGTTCAGAAGATTCCTGATAAAAAAGCTCGAGAAGGACAGGCTGAACCCCTCAATAGATTTGTCCAGAAGGAGGGAGACCGATATAACGATAATCGTGTCCAAGAGGACGAGCAAGATCAAGATTCCGGACGAGCCTTTCACATCCTCAGTCATATCCATGATAGGTGGTGAGGGAGTTTCCTAGCGCAGATCGGAAATCCAAGACAGACGAGATACTGGAGTACTTCGTATCCAGAAGTAACGAGGAAGTATCGATAGATGAGATAGCTTCTGAGCTGGAGATGAATCAGAAGATTGTGGGAAGCATCGCTAGCAGACTTGCCGCCCGAGGAATGATAACCAGGAGATCCAGAGGAGTATACGTTCACAAAGAGGAAGAGGTCAACGTTGCCACGATCAAGGAAATCCTCAATCATCTGGAGAAGACAATTAGAAGGGCGTTCGGAAGGCAGATCGAGGAGAAGATGGACATTCCCAGTGTCAGGGACAGGGAGAGCCTGGCCGGTCTTGAAGACGCCTACAAAAGGATGACAAAAGTCATTGGTTCCAGAGGGGCATTAGACTTGATGAGGGCTGTGGCAAGGAAGGTGGCCACGCCCAGCGAATTCAACTTCATTTTAGTGAAGATGGGCCTCCACAAGTGATTTGAAAACAATTATAAAGCCACGG
>CP070767.1:615471-621011 GCA_020345725.1 Methanobacteriota archaeon
ATCGAGAATAAGAACGTGGTCTTACTGGGAGATCTGAAGTACGGGAGAACGGTACACTCTCTGGCCAGTGCCCTGGCAAAGTTCGGGGCCAACCTCTCATGTGTTGCACCAGAAGTCCTCCAGATGCCCAAGGAGATAATCGAATACGTGCAGGAGCAGGGAGTCTCCATCAGCCAGTCCACCAATCTGGAGAAGGCTATCGAATCGGCCGATGTTTTGTACGTCACCCGGATTCAAGGTGAGAGATTTCCGGACCCGGCCGAATATCAGAAGGTTGTAGGGACCTATCGGGTGAATAACGAACTGCTGAAGGGGGCAAGCAAGGACATAATAATCATGCATCCTCTGCCAAGGGTTGAGGAGATAGATCCAGAAGTGGACGGAACGCCACACGCGGTATACTTCAGACAGGCCTTCAACGGTGTCCCGGTGAGAATGGCGCTGCTGGCCTTGATTTTGGGTGTGGTCAAGTGAAGGAAATCAAGGTTGCTCCGATCAAGAACGGAACCGTCATAGACCACATCTCCTGCGGAACCGCCTTCAAGGTTCTGAAGATACTCGGAATAACGGATGCCAACGTGGATTCCACGGTGAGTGTTCTGATACACGTACCAAGCAAGAAGACGGAATGGAAGGACATGGTGAAAGTGGAGGACAAGGAACTGGAGCCCATCGAGGTGGACAAGATCTCTCTGATCGCACCTGACGCCACCATAAACATCATCAGGAACTACGAAGTGGTGGAGAAGAAGAGAGTCGAACTGCCAGACGTGGCAATAGGAATCCTGGAGTGTGGAAATCCGAACTGCGTGACCAACGCCAAAGAACCTGTCAAGACCGAGTTCGTACTCAAGTCCAAGAGCCCGATTCGCCTGAGCTGCAGCTATTGTGGGCGGGAATTAGAGGACATTGTGGACCACATCATATAGTGGCAACTTTTTTATCTGGATTACCCGATATGGGTCTGGTGATGACTTGGCGGAGAAGAAGGGGATGGATGTACAGCAGTTGCATGAGGTAGTTCTCGAAATCATGGAAACGCAGAAGACAATGGAAAAGGAACTGAAGTATCTCAGGGACAATCTGAAAGCTCAGAACACTCTCTCAAAAGAGATGCTGAGGGTCCACAAGATCAACAGGGACATCTCCAAGAAGAACACGAAACAGCTGGAGCAGATCTCCAAAGACCTTAAGAAGTACGGCCAGAAAGCGAAGAGCAAATAACATTTTCGAGTTTTGCTGATTGCTGGGTTCGATACGAGAGAAACCTTAAAGATTGACCGCTGGATACCCAGACGGACATGGGAGTAAACATTTCTGACATCGTTCCTTCAAAGGAGAGAGGACTGGAGGATTTCAGGGGAAGAATCATCGCCGTAGATGCGTACAACGCCATCTATCAGTTTCTTTCCATAATCAGACAGCCTGATGGAACACCCCTGAAGGACTCGACAGGGAGAATCACTTCCCACCTTTCCGGGTTGATATATCGAACGTCAAATCTCCTCAAGGAAGGTATGAAGCCAGTCTACGTCTTCGACGGCAAACCACCCGACCTCAAGAAAGAAACAGTGAAAGCTAGGTCGGAAGCAAGAGAAACCGCCAAGAAAGAATGGGAGGCTGCACTAGCTGTGGGGGACATAGAGAAGGCTTTCTCAAAGGCAACACGGGCAGCCAAACTGGAGAGACCGATGGTTGACCAATCAAAGGAACTGATATCGAAGCTGGGGATCCCTTGGGTCCAGGCTCCGTCCGAGGGAGAAGCCCAGGCCAGCCACATGGGAATCAGGGACGACGTATGGGCGGCCGCCTCTCAGGATTTCGACTCCCTCCTTTTTGGTTCTCCCAGGCTCATCAGGAACCTTACGATCACGGGCAAGAGGAAACTGCCAGGGAAACCGATTTACGTGAACATCCAGCCTGAAGAGATAGAACTGTCTACGGCACTAAGATCATTGGAGATCAGCAGAGACCAGCTGATAGATCTGTCCTTATTGGTGGGTACAGACTTCAATCCAGGTATCAAAGGAATCGGTCCCAAAAAGGCTCTTACTCTTGTGAGAAAGCACGGTGATCTGGAGACCATAATGGAGAAGGAAGGTTTCACTATCGAAGGCGTCGATGACATCAAAGAGATCTTTCTGAGACCTGAAACCACTGATGAATACTCGCTGGAATGGACTGAACCGAACGAGGAGGATGTTCTGGACTTCTTGTGTGGAGGATTTGATTTCTCGGAGAACAGGGTGAAGAGCGCCTTGGACAAGATTGCTCAGGCCAAAGAGATGGAGAAGCAAAAGAGCCTGGATAGCTGGTTCTGAAGGATTCTGATGCTACTCAATGTGAAGCACTCGATTGAAGGAAATCTATAAGATAAAGCTGCATATCCGTTCACGATGGCACCGGACATTTGGATTCCGTTACTGGAAATCGTGGTTGTCCTCATCCTTTGCAGCGTAATGTCCCTGATCACGTATATCAGGAAGATGCTGACCGTGACCGGCTCGATATCAGCTTTCGGTGTGGGGGTGGTCATTGGCATTTTTGGAAGCGTGATGTGGCTCATCCTCTTGCTGGTGTTCCTCCTCAGTAGCTTTGCCGCAACGAAATACAGGTTTGCCACGAAGGAGGCATGGGGAGTTCAGGAAGGAAAGAAGGGGGAACGAAAGGGTGGAAATGTACTCGCACATGGGCTCGTACCCGCGGTCATAGCCATAATTGCCTTCCTTACCGCAGGATTGAACATGCCGCTACTCCCTACGAATATCACTGGACTCATTTTCATATCCGCCATTAGCGTGGCCGCGGCTGACACACTTGCCAGCGAAATCGGGGTCCTATCGGACAAGACTTATTCGATCATCACCTTTGAGAGGGTTAGGCCAGGCACGAATGGTGGCGTCTCCTGGTTCGGCCAGATGTGGGCCTTCTTCGGTGCAACATACACTTCTGTCGTGGGATGGTTGATACTCCACCCCTTCTCAAATACACTGGCAGATAGCATCTGGATAATCTGGATCCCGATTCTCGTTGGATTCCTGGGTTGTCAGATCGACAGCGTTTTGGGTGCTACGCTCGAGACAAGAGGAACCCTCAACAAGGATACGAACAACCTGGTTACAATAGCCATTGGAGCCATCCTGGCAGTACTTCTCTACAATTTCTTCGCCTAGGAGGCTTGTTCCACGGCATCTTTCAGAATGTCAGCGTACTCTTTTGCCAGTTCCTCTGCCCTGCTCTTGTCCTTGGCTTCGGCATAGACCCTGACTATTGGTTCAGTTCCGGATGACCTCACCAGAACCCACTCCGATTCGCCATAGATCTTCAATCCGTCAGTCTTATCGATTTCTTTGGTTGAAAGAGACTTCTCCATCAATGCCAGTGCCTTCTCCTTCTTGTCATCAGGACAAATGACCTTCATCTTCTGCAGATGGTATTCTGGTAGTTTAGAGATGAGCTTGGAAAGACTTTCTCCGGATTCTGCCAATATCTCAATCATCTTACCAGCAGCCATGGCACCATCCCTACAATACTGATGCTCCGGGAATATCATTCCTCCATTCTCCTCACCACCGAACACTGCCTTCTTCTCTAGCATTGTCCTTGCCACAATCGGTGCCCCAACCTTGGAATATAGGATATTGCCACCAGACTCCTTTACCACATCTCCCACGCAACTGGAAGAGCTGACAGGGGTCACGACCGATCCTTTCCTCTCCTTCAGGACAAACAATGCCATCAGGGCCAGGCTCTTGTCCCCGTCCACAAAATCGGCATTCTCATCCACGAATATTGTACGATCTGCATCCCCGTCATGGGCGATTCCGATATCCGCATTGGACTTCTCAACGGTTGTTGCCAAATCCTTCAGATTTGCGGGGGTAGGTTCGGATGGGTGCCCCGGGAATCTACCGTCAGGTTCATCGTTGAGCAATACAACCTCACAGCCCAGCCTATCCATGATGTCAGGTGAAGTTTGATAGCCAGCTCCGTTTGCGCAATCCAGGACGACCTTGAATCCAGCCTTTCTGATCGATTCAGCATCCAATTTCCCTACCACTCCCTGGACATATTCATCTTTCCAGCGGTTGTCGAGCCTCGTGCCACCAATTGTCTGCCAATCGGATGTCCTGAATGACTTCCTGAAGTAGTGTGCTTCGATCTCCTCCTCATCTTTCCTTGCCAGCTCCAGGCCAAGTGAATCAATGACCTTGACCCCATTGAACTCCGGGGGGTTATGTGAGGCGGTTATGATTATTCCACCACTGTAATTCGTCTTTTTAACAGCGAACTGCAGAGAAGGGCTGGGTAACACACCCAAATCGGAAACAGAAAGCCCTGTTGACAGCACCCCTGCAACTACAGCATTCTTCAACATATCCGCGGAAGTTATGGTATCCGATGCGATTGCTACTTCCCCCTCGCGGAAGAACGTTCCGATGGCCCTGCCCAGGTCCACTGCCAGATTGACGTTCATGTCCGAGTTGACAATGCCCCTCACTCCGTTGGTCCCGAAGAGCCTGTTCATCTCATTCCCACCTTCTCGTTGGCAATGACAGAGCCCTCCCTTATCCTTTCCGAGTCGGCAACAACACAATCTTGGAGCTTGCAACCGTCCTCTATCTGCACACCTTCTCCCAGGACAGAACCTGAGATGCTGACATCACTCCCCACCTTGACATTGTCAAGAAGCACAGAACTGCCAATTCTTGCAGAGCCGATACTGCAATGCCTTCCAACACTCACATTGGGTCCCAATGTCCCAGAGCTCATAGAAGTTCCTGATCCAACGCAGACTGGATGTGCAATCTCAACACCACCACTCAAATCCGAATCTTCCTCAATCCTGCTTCCTTTTTCCTTCAGGAGCATCTCATTTGCTTCCAGATAGGTCGATATCTTACCAACATCGGTCCAGTAGCCTTCGAAAGTGAAGCCGAACATTCCATTGTCAAGAACCAGTGGAAAGACCTCGGCCTCCATTGAGACTTTCTTCCCGGGTTCAATCTTGTCCAAAATCTCCGGCTGAAGATAGTACATCCCGGCATTGACCAGATTGGAGAATACCTGGTCTGGCGGTGGTTTCTCTACAAATCGAGTGATCCTGTGATCATTATCTAGCTCCACAACCCCATAGTCTTCCGGATGGCTTGAGGGGAACAGAGCTATGCTGCCCATGCCGCCCTTCTTCTCTGCGAACGAAATGAAATCATTGAGCCTGAATGATGAGACTATGTCCCCGTTCAGCACCAGGAAAGGTTCGTCCAGTATATCCTCGACGTTCTTCACGGCGCCTCCTGTCCCCAAAGGGATCTCTTCGACAGCAACACCGACTCTGGCGTCTGTCTCCACTGTCTCCAAATAAGACCTCAGCTCCTCAATCATGTGGCCTGCGGCAAAGACAACATCATCGGACCTCCCAGCAAAATAGTCAAGAGTGTAACGAACCATAGGACGATTCAGCAGTGGAACAAGCGTCTTGGGCCTAGTATATGTCAAAGGGTAAAGCCTGGTGCCCATTCCACCAGCCAATATCACGG
>CP070767.1:621111-625851 GCA_020345725.1 Methanobacteriota archaeon
GAAATCTAGAACTAGCTTATTACTGTTGCCATCTGTTGGCTCAGATTAGAAAGCATTCGTCATTTCGGAGGCGGGTTCCTCTTCGGCTAGTAGATGCTTCTTCCTGTTTCCGAAGGTGGTTAGCACTGTCCTGAGTTCCGCAAAGAGTCCCAAAATGGCATCCCTTTCAGTATGAATGTAATCGATTATCTCGTCGTATTCTCTCTTGGCATAGTGGACGGGTACGATATCTCCTTTCCTCTTCTTGGCGAAATTGTCCACTCCCGAACCTGCGAACTTGAGGTCGTTCATCATAACTAGGGTTGAGGCGATGTCTATCCTGGGTTTGCTGAAGAAGTAGTACTTGATGTCTCCCGCTTTCCAGTCCAGCAGACCGAGCCTCTGAGCCTTCTCTATTATGAATATTATATCAAACCTCAATCTGTTCCCAATCGGTACGAAATCCCAACCCGTGTCTAGCCAATCCTTGTCGAGAATCTCCTTCACAATCTCTCCTTCGCTGGATTCCCATTCCTTCAGAATGACGAAATCGCCCACCGGCTCTCCATCTTGAAGCATTTGATATTGAATGGTGATTATCTTGTCTTGTTGTGGATCCGTTCCAAGCGTTTCGATGTCGAAGTAGTATTCGGTCATCTCAATCGGATGGGAAATAAGGTGGGACTGCTATAAGACTTGTTTTTCCGATCTAGTTCGATAATCCACCAAGGAAGCAATAGCTGAAAAGCGAAAAAAGGATAATCAAAGAGAGTGTTGAAAGTGGCGTTTGATTAGGTAGGGTAGGAATGGCACGCATTGGGGATTATGCAAGTCTGGGGAAGATCAGGACTGTGTTCTTAATCACATTCTGTGCCGCTACGGCTTTTATCATAGCCGGAGGTCTTTCTGATGCTCTTGCCTTCTTTATTCTGATCATCGCGACAGCCCTTGGTGTGGCTGGTGCAGCAATGATTCATAACTATCTGGACAGGGACATTGATGCGGTGATGGAAAGGACGAAGGAGCGTCCTCTGCCTGCTGAGAAGATACCGCCAACGAGTGCAGCGTTCGCCGGGATGATATCGCTTGGTATAGGTCTAGGCTTGGCGTTCTATCTGAGTGTTCTCACTTTCGTGTTTGCTCTGCTTGCGGCCGTGGATTACATCGTTGTCTACACTCTAATGTCAAAGAGAAGGAACCCAACGAACATAATCTTGGCTAGTCCTGCTGGTGGGTTGCCTGTCCTCGCAGGATGGAGTGCTGCTACTGGTAGTATCAGCATACTGAGCGTACTGCTTGCCATGCTGGTCATAACTTGGATCCCGAACCACATCTGGAATCTGGCTATTGTCTGGGCAGAGGACTACGAGAAAGCGAAAGTGCCCATGCTTCCGGTTGTTGTGGATCTGAGAAGAGCGTGCAGATGTACGATTGCGACTGTTGTTATTCTCTTTGGGTTGACAACTTTCCTATTTGTTGGTGGTTACTTCGGGTGGATCTATTTTGCGATAACATTCCCGTTCAGTCTAGCGTTGCTGGTAGGTAATCTGTGGGTATATAGGCGTCCCTCCAAGAAGGCAATCCACGGGATGTTCAAGTTCTCGAGTCCATATCTTGCTGTGGTCTTCCTTGCGATGGTGCTAGACATGGCTTTGGTCTGAGCCTATCCAAAACTCGCTATGTCCAGAATCGACCCTTTTCTCTCCTTCTTCGGCTTCAACTTCGCCTTGACTTTCATACCGATCTTGACCTTCTCTGGCTTGACCGACAGGACGTGAACAAGTCCACCTTCTGTTCTCGGAAATCTTATGAGACCATACACAACCGGTTCATCCAACGGTTCACCATCAATACCGACATACCCGACAGAGTACGTCTCGACCGTCCCTTCTTTGCCCACGTCCTTCCAGTTCTTGGTCTCGGAGAAACAGATCTCGCAGTACATCCTTGGTGGTAGGAAAACCTTCCTGCACTTGGGACAGCTGGCACCCGTTATCTTCCCTTTGTCCCTCAATGTCGAGAAGAATTTCTCTCCCGCAATCCCGGTCGAATAAAGATAGCTGGCCTCCATATCACCATACCAATGCTTGTGAGCCTCAGGGTCCCTACTTCTCTCTAGGAATGTCATTTCTCTCCCCTCCTCAAGGGTCGCCAGTATTTTATGTCCGTAATCGCCCCCTCTCTATCCTTCTTGGGCTTCCAGACCGCCTTCACCTTCATTCCGATCTTGATCGTCTTGGGCGTGACCTCTCCGAAGTAATGCATTATCCCCTGCTTCTCGGATGCTCCGTCAACAGACAGCACACCCACGTATATCGGGTCCTTGATTCTTCTAGCATCGGTGTCTAGGTAGGATATCGAGTATGTCTCTATCGTCCCGGTGTCCTTGACGTAAACCCATTCGTTTGTGGGAGTAAAACAGTCCTCGCAGAACATCCTGGGCGGGAACAGAATCTGGTTGCACGAATTGCATTTCCTTCCTATCAACTTGCCATTCTTCAGCTCCTCCAGGAACCTGCTTATCGCCTCTCCGCACGCCCATGCGTACTTCACCTTGGGATCTGTGCTTGTGGTTGTCACTTTGCCGCCCGTGAGCTCCTTCGAAGATAGCCTCTTGCCCGGCCAGTGTTTGATTCTCTCGCTCATTTCACCCCCTCCTCATGACAAGTACGCTGCCATACTGCATAAGGTCGCCCCATGCTTGGCATACTCCAACTTCTGGATCGTTCTTCACCTGTCTCTTACCCGCCTGTTGCGTGAGCTGCCAGTAGATCTCTCCTGCTTTGATGCCCATTGTTGCCGCTATTGGATTCCCAACCCCAAGCAAACCGCCTGAGGGACAGATAGGCAGATCACCATCTCTATATGTGATTCCCTCCTTCGTCATGCTCGGAGCCTTTCCTTTGTCACATAGTAATAGCCCCTCGGTGTGATGGCATTCCTTGTAATCGAACGGGTCATACGGTTCCGCCACGTGTATCTGCTTCCTCGGATTGTCAATCTTCGCCATCCTGTATGCCTGTTTTGCCGCCCTTGCCACATACTCCGGGAAGACTAGATCCCTGCATGTCCACATCGTCTTGTCGATGCACCAGCCAGTTCCTTCCACCCATGCGATGTCATCCGAGACTTTCTTAGCGACCTTTTCTGAGGTCTTAACCAACGCTGACGCGCCATCGCTTGGTGGACTAATGTCCAACCTCTGCACGGGCCAAGCCATCACCTCTGAGTTCAGGACATCCTCGACGGTAATGTTCGGATCTGGCAACTGAGCACATGGGTGGTCCACAGCATTCCTCTTGTTCTTCACGGCAATCCTGGCGATATCCTCCTTCTTGATCCCGTGCTTGGTCATGTACCGGTTCATCTCCATGGCGAATATCCAAACCAGGTTAGGCTTCAACGGCCTGTCCAGAATCGGGTCCCATATATGTCCGAACGCGGACTGTGGATGCGGGAAGACGCTTGACATCTTCTCCTCGCACAAAACCAGAACCTTGTTCGCAAGGCCTGAAGCGATATGCCACCACGCTGCGATCGGTGTGAAAACGGCTGTACCCCCTCCCGTGAACACTCTCATGTAAGGCTTCTTGGCTCCACCTGCACCGTCCAGAAGGTTCTCTCCCTTCATATGAATTCCATCGAACGCGTCCGGAGCACTGCCCAGGACGACCATATCTATGTCCTTCAATGTCAGTCCGGCCTGATCCAGAGCCATGCTAGCCGCTTCCCAGCACATCTCCTTTCCAGTCTCCTGCAGCCTCCTCCAGAAGAGCGTCATACCGGCGCCAATGCAAGCTACCTTCCTCATCTTCCCACCTCCATCACCACTGCACCACCAGTTGCGGTCGGAATACTCCTCCAAGAGAGCGCGAGTCCCCTCTTCACCACTTTCCTAATCTGATGTCTTCCAGCGTGGCCTCTCAACTGCAGTGCCACTTCCATCGCCCTGTGCAACCCCGCCGCCTCGACAAGATTTCCGCAGCCCAGAGAACCACCAGAAACGTTAACTGGTAATCTTCCTTCGGAATCGAAGGTCCCCTTCCGCAACCTCTTTCCAGCCTCTCCTTTCCTGCACAGCTTCGCAGCCTGGATGTGTTCCAATTCCTTATAGGAGAACTTGTCGTCTATCTCTGCAAAATCGATGTCGCTGGATGGGTGCTTTATTCCCGCCATCTTGTATGCCATTTGGGTGGCAGATTCTGCATACTCAGCTCTCCCCCAGTCCCTGTTCTCAATCCAAGGTGTATCTGAATTCCAGCCAATCCCGGTGATCCAGACAGGATTATCGCAAATTTCCTTCGCCTTCTTCGCTGACGCCAGGACCATCACGATGCTTCCATCAACAAGGTTGCTGATATCTAGTTGTCTTAACGGCGAGAAGACCTCCGGTGATCTCTTGACATCATCCGTGGTGAGCTTGGTTCCGTAGGCTGAAGATACGTTCTTCAAAGCGTTCGTTCTGTTCTTGACCACAACCCTAGCACAGTCCTTCTCAGTGCATTTGGAATCTCTCAAGAATCGTCTCATCTCCATGCCAGCTAGATAGTGGGGATGACCACCGATTGGTCTATTGTAGATCGGGTCAAGTGCGAATGCCAACACATCACTGTATGTTAGCAAATCCGATATCTTACTATGCGACTCTACCGCAACGGTATCCACCGCCCCAGACATTATCTGCATGTATGCAAGTGCCAGACCCTGGATGCCATCTCCGCAAACCGTGCAACATGATCTAAGGGCAGCACCGATCTGATC
>CP070767.1:625951-639555 GCA_020345725.1 Methanobacteriota archaeon
CATTCTCTCTCCTGGCGGAATGATGGGCATCCCGGCTGCTTCCCGAATATCCCAGAAACTATAGTTGTCGGCAGAACCATTGTTCTGATAGAGCTTAGAATCATCACAGATGAGTCCTCTTATCCAAGGCCACTGGTTGTCCTTATGAACGAGGTTTGCGGCAAATAGATCGAGGTCTCCATCATTATCGATGTCACCCCATGCTGAACCGATTGTGTGTCCGTAGTACGGACCACCGCTGAAGTATCTGTCAATCCCTTCTACTCCACGGTCAAAGGCTCTTTCCGTGAATGTGCCGTCCCCGTTGTTCTCCCAGAGGAAGTTGGGCCTCAATCTGTAATTTGATATGTATATGTCCAGGTCACCGTCATTGTCGTAGTCCCCCCATGCCACCCCTCTGCCTTGGTGAGGGTCTGAGTAGTCATCAATCCCGGCGCTCACGGTAGCATTGGTGAATGTCCCGTCACCTTCATTGTGCCATAGAAGGTCCATTGTCCCGAATGACTGGTACGGGTCTGGTATTGTCCATTCGTAGTTCGCTACATACAGGTCGACAAAACCATCGTTGTCGTAGTCTCCCCATCCCGCGGACTCGGATGGAAGGTTGTCGTAGACATCTCCAGCGTCCCAAGTAACGTTTTCGAATGTCCCATCTCCCTCATTGTGCCATAGGATGTCTTGTCTACCGATTCCCGCAGTCGCATAGAAATCAAGCCATCCGTCATTGTCGTAATCTGCCCAAACACCACCTGAAACTGATCCGTATAGACCCGCCTGGCTCGTTACTTCCGTGAAATTCCAATTCGGAGGCCCATTGTTCCTGAAGAGTCTCTTCCCGCCTATCAGAAGATCCTGGTCTCCGTCTTTGTCATAGTCCGCCCATGAGTATCTTCTTCCCCTGACGCCGCCCAATCCAACCTGCTCTGAAACATTGGTGAAGGTTACCGGCTCATCTGCCGAAGGCAGTACAGAAGGTGCCATCACAGTAGTGACCGGCTCATCAGGTTCAGAAGTCCCAAAGGACAACAAGGAAACAAAGAGAAGAGCGGCCACACAGCAAGATGCCCACCTGGCAGTCGAAACATGGTTCATGTCCCACAACCCCTTGAAAGAATCATTCGGAGGATATTTAAATCTATGGCAGTGCCAAAATCGGATAGGGTTATATCTGTTCGTCTTAATGATGGGCTTGTGTTTGAGGAAGAGTACCGTCTTCAGTTTTTCACTGACAAAGGTTACTCGCGCTATGTTTGTGACATCTGTGGTTCCCCTTTCTGGAGTTTGACTGAAGGGAACAACTGCGGTGACACACCTTGCAGGCCTTTCACTTTCATCGGCAATCCTCTTTTAAAGGAAGGCATCAAACTCAAGGAGATGAGATCCCTTTTCATTGACTTCTTCGAGAAGAGGGGACATGAGAAGGTGGACAGGTATCCCATCATTCCCCGTTGGAGGGACGATGTCCTTTTGGTGAGCGCCTCCATCTTCGACTTTCAACCACACGTGACATCGGGCCTGGTAGATCCACCAGCAAACCCTCTCGTCATTTCCCAACCATGCATCCGTATCGTTGATGTGGATTCTGTCGGAAAGACTGGGAAACACACTACGAGTTTCGAGATGATGGCCCACCATGTGTTCAACAGCAAGGAGAAAGAGATATACTGGAAGGAGCAGACCACTGCATATTGTCATGAGTTATTCTCACAGGACCTTGGAGCCAAGGAGGAGGATTTGATCTACAAGGAGAAGGCCTGGATTGGAGGAGGAAACGCTGGCCCATCTCTGGAAGTCATCGCCGGCGGTCTGGAGGTTGCCACCCTGGTGTTCATGAACATGAAGCGGGATGACAGGGGTGATATCGACTTAGAAGGGGAGAAGTACTCGCCACTGGCCCTGAACGTTGTGGACACGGGTTATGGGTTGGAGAGAATGGTTTGGGCTTCCCTTGGTTCACCTACGATCTACGACGCAATCTACTCCGCTGTTCTATCGCCACTATATGACGCATCTGGCATATCTGACAAGATTAGGGATACAACTTACAAGACTGCACTTGAGTCGCATGCGACTTTGAGCGCCCTCGTGGACGTGGGTAGCAAGAGCAAGGTTATGGAGCTTAGGCAGAAGGTCATTGAGGACCTCAAGGCTAAGGGGATTGAGATTTCCTCAGAAGAACTCAACGAGTTCTTGGACACCATGGAAAGAATCTACGTTGTTGCAGACCACTCCAGAGCGGTAGCGTTGATGCTAAGCGACGGAATGGTCCCCTCTAACATCAAAGAAGGCTACCTTGCTCGTTTACTCATCAGAAAGGCTCTCAGAGCCCTCCAGGATCTTGATGTTGGCATTTCCCTCGGAGCCCTGGTCGAACTGAATCTGAAAACCTTCGATGACATTATGGACTATGACAAGAAGGACAGGATAGCCGAGATAATCCAGATTGAGACAAGTAAGTACGAGGAAACGCTCGAGAAAGGAAAACGGCTGGTTTCAAGCAAGCTGGAGAAGGGGGAGATTGAAACTGAAGATTTGATAGAACTATATGATGCTCAGGGGCTTCACCCTTCAGTAGTGCAGAAGATGGGGGAGGAACTTGGGGCACCTATTGACGTTCCAGATGACTTTCATGCTCTCCTGGCAAAGAAGCACGAGAAGGAATCGGTTGAGGTGGAGGCGGAGGAGGAACTGGATCTGCCTGCGACTAAGATGCTGTACTATACAGATCCTCACATGATGGAATTCGATGCTGAAGTGATCTACTCGGAAGGGGGCAAAGTGGTTCTGGACGGCACACTGTTCTATCCCGAAGGAGGAGGTCAGGAATCGGATACTGGAGTCCTGGTCGTTGATGGCAAAGAGCACAAGATCCAGAGTGTTCAGAAGGTTGGCAAGGTCATCTTCCACCAGGTTGATTCGGACATCTCCAAAGGAGCAAGGGTCCACGGAAGATTGAATGTTGAAAGGCGCCTAGCTCTGATGCGTCATCATACCGCTACTCATTTGCTGCTGGGCTCGGCAAGAGAAGTCCTTGGCGATCATGTTTGGCAGGCTGGGGCTCTTAAGACCCCTAAATATGGCAGATTGGACGTCTCCCACTACAAGGACATCTCGGACGAAGAGATGGCAAAGATAGAGAGAATCGCTAACGAGAAGGTGCTGGAAGGAATCGGGATTACGGCCACTGAAATGGACAGGAAAGATGCTGAGAAGGAGTACGGTTTCGCTCTCTACCAGGGAGGTGTTCCGGTATCCAAGACAGTCAGAGTTGTCCAGACGGGGGATTTCGACACTCAGGGGTGTGGAGGCACGCACTGCACTAATACCAACCAAGTCGGGATGATCAAGATCACAAGAATATCTGGCATTCAGGACGGGGTGGAGAGAATTGAGTTCGTGGCCGGGATATCTGCAGTGGAGTACATCCAGCAACAGGAATCCATACTCAAGGAGGCAAGCGGCACGATAAATGTCCCTCCAGCCCAACTGCCCAAGGCGGTGAGCAGGTTCTTCAATGAATGGAAATCCATGAAGAAGCAACTGGAGCGTGCCAAAGGGGAGGAAGCAGGTTCCAGATTTGAGACTGTCATGGAGAAAGCTGAGAAAGTGGGCGAGATTTCTGTCCTCACGGACGTATCCGATCTCGATATGTCGGGTCTGAGGGCACTGGCCAAGGAGATCTCTTCGAAAGAGAAGATGGTAGGCATTCTTGCCAGCGGAGTAGGAGGGGGCAAGATAATCGTGACCAGAAGCCCGGATGTGGATTTGGACTCCTTGGAAGTGGCTCGAAAGGCGTCTGAGTTACTGGGTGGAAGTGCAGGTGGAGGGCCAGATTTCGCTCAAGGCGGCGGTCCTCACGCCGAAGAAGTTAAAAAGGCGGTCGAAATTGCACTAAATGAAGTGAAGGCTCTATTGGGTAGAGAGTCTTCGTGAGGCATTGCATGGGCTACCGAGAATGGAAAGAGAGAATTCGGCAGTATCAAGAGATAACTGAGTACGGGCCTATAGTTCGCAGATATTTTGTCCTTGGCGCTTTTGATGGCACACTGACAATTCTGGGGATATTATTGGGGGCGTTCTTTGCTGGTGCTAGTAAGGCTCAGATCAGTGTGATTGTTGCTGCTGGTTTGAGTGCCTTGGTGGCCCTCGCCATTTCAAGCATTGTGGGCGCCTACGAGGCCGAAAGAGTTGAGAAGAAGCTCGATCAGAAAAGGGTTGAGAAGGCACTTCTGGCAAAGGTGGGGAACGAACACCAAGAAGCCTACCGGTTCGCTACTCGGATAAGTGCTGTGATACATGGAATCTCCCCACTGGTCGCTGGGTTGATTCCCATTATTCCTCTTTACATAATACCGCTCTTCAATTGGGCAATTCTCACGTCCGCGGTTGTGTCACTATCCCTCCTCTTCGTAATAGGTTGGTATCTCGGGAGTCTTGTAAAAGAACGGGCGGTGTTCACCGGTCTCAGATTTGTACTGGCCGCCCTTGCAACCGCAGCGATCATCGTTCTCATTGGCCAGGGTGTGTAGGACAACTATTAATAACAGGGGTTTTGTATTAGAGAGTGAATGGAAGAGCTTTCTGCCGAAATAGAGCAAATCAGCAGGGTAGTTGGCAAGTATTTCCCTATTTACGAGACGAGGGTCACACCCAACCTCTTCTCCTTCTTTGTAAGAGTTGATGAGACCACATTGGAGGACAAGTTCGACCAATTGAGAATGGAAATGACCCCTCTGAGGTACGTACCCATCCTGACAATGGAAAGTGGGGAGCAGGTCATCCACGTTCAGAAAAGACCGCCAGCGGCCTATCGGAGCACTAGGGTGAACCTGATGCTTTTGATTCTGACGATTGGAACCACCATATTCGCTGGCATGATTCACTGGGCTGGCTACGAAGGCATTCCGTTGTATTCATTGAGAGCATTGGCCTTTGGTTCCTTGTTCTTCGCATTCCCTCTCTTGGCCATCCTGGCAACCCATGAATTCGGACACTACTACATGGCCAAAAGGCACAAGGTGGCAGCATCGCTTCCTTTCTTCATTCCCTCATTCCCACCATTGGGAACGTTTGGTGCCGTAATTAGTATGCGAGACCCAATTCCCAATAGAAAGGCATTGCTGGACATCGGAATCGCCGGACCCATCTTCGGCTTGATCGTGTCCATTCCCGTGACGGCGATAGGCCTTTATCTCACAGGTATTGGAGCGAAGCCTCTTCCTCCAAACCTGGGCGAGGGTGGTGGACTGGTGTTCTTCCCGCCAATTCTCTTTCAGGCCCTTGAAGCAGTCATCCCCATTCCTAGCGGAGTCATATCACACCCGACAGTGTTCGCTGGTTGGGTGGGTCTGTTCGTGACAGCCCTAAACCTGATACCTGCCGGGCAGTTGGATGGTGGACATATCGCCAGGGCACTTCTTGGCAGGAATTCAACCTACCTCAGCTACGGAGCACTCATGGCGCTCTTCGTCTTCGGGTTCCTATACTTCGGTTGGATGATAATTGCGCTTCTCATCTTGTTACTGGGTGCTCAGCATCCTCCTCCTTTGAACGACCTCTCCGGTCTAGATTTGAAGAGGAAGGTGGTCGGCTCATCCGCTGCTTTGATCTTAGTCTTATGTTTTGTGATAGTCCCTGTTGCCCAGATCCCGATCATCAGCGATTTTGAATTTCGAGAATCTGGTGACCCTTCCGAGGTACTGACCTACGAAGAACTGAACGTAAGTGCGGACATGATTTACAACTACTCATTTTACATAAACAACACCGGGAACGTCCAGGAGAACATAACTTTAGGAACCGTTATCAATCGGTCCATGATTAGGGATGGTTGGGATGCCCTTTTCGTGATAAGAACTAAGTTAGGTGAAACCGAAGAGATCGAAGGTTATGCACAGCTTAACGCTTCAGAAGATACGAACATGACCTTGAGAATCTATATACCAGCAGGCGCCACACCAGGCAACTACACTATCGAGATCATGGGCATCGTTTCTGAGTTTGGTTTTCCCGAAAGGAGCTTTGAGCTTCTCATCAGGGTTCAGTAGTTCCTGAAAACACAGTGGAACCTCGTCAATGATTTGTGGACCCTCTGCTCATGTACTTCCTCCAGTCCCAGATACTCTTCACCCATTTCGATATAGTTCTTGCCAGGCAGAACCATTGCCAGGTAGCCTCCCTTCTCAAGAACGTCAGAGAATGACTCAAAGGACCTCCTGTAAAGGGAGCCAAGCTCCTCCCTCATTGTTGTTGATGACCTTCCGTAAGGGGGGTCCGTGACTATGGAGGAGACGCTTTCCACATTCTCTTGGATCTCGCCCACGTCCGATTGAAACAGCACTGAATCCAGATTGTAGTTCATGAGGTTCTCCCTGCAACCTTCTATCATGTCCTCCTTGATGTCGCTCCCCAAGAGCTTCGCACCTATCAGTCCAGCTTCTATCAGAATACCTCCTGTCCCGCAGAATGGGTCCAGAAAGGTCTTCCCTCTCGAGGTCCGAGCCAGGTTCACAAGTGCCCTTGCGTACTTAGGATGCAGGGAAATAGGTGAAAAGAAGGGGCGTCTGTCAACCTTCCGTTTGCCATAGGAGGATCCATCAATGGCAGCCTTCCTAAGGGCCAGGTAGTTGTTCTTTCCGGATATGAGCCTAATCTCATTGTCAGGGTTGTCCAGGTCCACAGGGTTGTTCTTCGTCAGTATCCCGCTTATCTTGTCCACACCATCTTCCATACTGCTCTTCTCGGGTTTGGGCCTCAGGTCCCTTCTTCTTAGGGCAACGCTCCCACTCATTGAAGGGAGGTTCTCAGTGGCATCCTCCAGTTCCGAAAGGGATCCAGATGCTAGGTATTCGTCCACATAACGTGTGAGGGCCAATCTCTCTCCCAATCTATCGGGGTCAGCATTTGTTTCCAAGATCAGGATTCTGTTCTCCTCTTCCAAGACCTCGCAGCTGTTCCCCTCTGCTTCTATGCATGCAAGAACTTCAGCTCTCGGCATCGTTTGGTGCTCGCCCAGCAGTTCGAAGAGGAGGCGCATGAGCCTTCAATAATCTGCTGGGATATGATACTATCTCATGGTGCATATCTTTTTATCTCTGAAATGAAAGTCATTATCCATGATGAGGTTACGCCCATTTTCTCCTACCGACATATCGGACGTCATGAAGATAGTCGGCTCATCAATGCAGGAGAAGTACCCAGCCTCAATGTTTTTGGAACTTCACAATATCTGGAGGGAAGGGTTCTTTATCTGTGAGTATTTCGGCTCAACCGTCGGGCTCATTGTCGGAACGCTGTCCGGATTCAGAACGGCTAGAATCCTAGTCATTGCAGTGCTGGAACCCCACAGATGTAAAGGAATCGGAACTGCTCTGTTGAACGAATTCACGAACGCATGCGGGATGAAGGGGTTGTCAAATATCGAACTCGAGGTTAGGAAGAGCAACAAGGGTGCCATCAAGTTCTACGAGAAACATGGATACCAGGTGATTGACATCATTCCCCACTTCTACAACGACGGCGAAGATGGATTCAAGATGTTGAGAAATCTCTGAAGTTGGCCTTCTACATCTGTAAAAAGAAAGCGCTTAGACGTAACCTCTCTTGTCATCCTGCTCATGGTAGTTCCAGTAATGGTATGGTGCGGTGCTCTTCTGAGAATCTGATACGTCCGTGGCCAGTCCTCCGTGGTATGAACCGTATTTCTCCCTTATCTGTTCCTCCACCGTTCTGCTTCTCTTGATCGCCTTCTTGATATGCTTGGCGGTGATCAATGGATCTCCTTTTGTGACCGCAATGTCCCCGGCAGACCTTATCAGTCCACCTAGGTCTCTGAGTCGCAGTGAGAGTGACTTATCCTTCCCATCCAATGTCTTGGCCCTTCTCTTGGCCTCATCGATCACGGCCAGTACCCCATCGTTAGAAGCATGTGGAATTCTGGTGTCCATCGCAATTTCCTGGGCAATGAACTGGGCCAGTCCGGCTCGGTTGCTTCCGCTGTCCTCCATCACTGTCTCGACAAGAACCTCGTACCCTGAACCGGTTATCCTTGATCTCAATGGCGAGAGAATGTTCGGCAGATCCTGAATGTTGCACGCACCCACGAATATGAAACTGCATGGTACGTTATCCACCCTAACACTGGCTCCTGCGCTCTGCGGATTCCTTCCGCTTATCGGGAACCTCTTCTCCTGCATTGCAGTCAGGATGTGTCTCTGCAGTATCCCCAGCTGGGGGAGCTCGTCTATGAAAAGCACTCCTTCATGTGAATCATGGATGGAACCTGGCACCACCCTCTCGTATGGTTCAGAACCAAGTTGGGGGTGTCCACCATAAGGATCATGCTTAACGTCTCCAAGAAGCTCGGTCTCGCTCGCACCAGTTGCCAGTATAAAGGCGTTCCTCTCAAGTTTGACGAGGACTTTCCTGGGGCTGACCCTCTCCATTTCTCTCCTTTTCTCAAGGGCCTTCTGGTCCAGCACCTTGATCATCTCTCCCGATCGTTCGAAGACCACCACCTCCTCCTTCCCGAAACGCTTCCGGGTGGTGGTGACCTTGTCCCTGCCGGCAAGTTGACCTATGGTGACCTCGAATATGCCTCCGAGAAGATCGCTAAAGGGGCTGCCAGCTCCTTGTTGTATCTGAACCTTGGGACGGTTGCACTTTGGACACAACCTCTCATTGGGCGAGGAATACTCTCCACAGTTCAGGCATTTGTATCCCAGTCTCTCAGCAACATTGATGGGGGCCTCCTTCGGGTCAATGAGGTCTCCCTCGGCACCCTCCATTTCCCTTGCGTCCTCCAGAACATCATCTCTTTGTCTAACTTCAACCAGTGGTCTCTCAGGGTTCTCGGGGTTGTGCACGATTCTGATCTCCTCTATTGGACGTGGAAGATGAAGGGATAGGGCCTGGGCTATCATTGATTTCCCAGTCCCTGGGGGTCCGACGAGGAGAAGGTGCCTTCTCTGGTTGGCCGCTATCCTTGCCAGTGAGATGGCCTCTTCCTGGCCTATGACTCTGGCGAGAGGATCTGACGGGATTATCACGTCCGCGGTGGTCTCAACCTCGTCCAGACTGAATCCTCTAGATGCATCTAGATGTGCTTCTTTGGGTATTCTTTTCACCTCAACTAGATTCCGAGATCGTTCTTTGTCCAGACCTCGACGGAAGCGGGATGTTTTGAGACATTACCGATTTTGGTGCCCACCACCGTGGTGGTGCCCTGGCTGGCTGCCAGGTCGAGGATTCTCTGGGTTATGATTCCATCGAACACGACGGTTGCGGTGTTCTCATGGCTTTTGAGTGTGTCTACCAGATCCCTCACTGGAATCTCAACGGTGACCTCGCCTTCCTTGTTGATCAACCTTGCCTTAAGAGTGCCTGAGAGTGTGCCCAACATCTCCTTGAACTTCTCCTGGTCCGGAGACAGCTTCTTCTCCTCTTTCTTCTCCTCTCTCCTTGGTGGTCTTCTTGGTTTCTCCTCCCTGGGCTCGACTCGTTTTGGTGGAGCGGGACGTTCCGGCTCTTCGATGGTCTTTGGTGGACCAACTCGTATTCCGTACATTTCCACGAACTGCTCGGCAGGTATCTTGTTTCTCAGAAGTTTCATTATCTGTTTCTGTGTCAGTTCTTCCACTTCTTTTCCTTTCGGTGCTCTTGCGACGAAGTCGATTTCTCCCACCTGCAGGAGCTCCCTCAGGATGAGTTCGCCTCCTCGGTCACCATCCACAAAGGCTGTCACGACCCTCTCTCTGGAAAGGTCCTGTATCGACTTGGGGATATTGGTTCCCTCGACGGCAACTGCGTTCTTTACTCCTGATTTCAGAAGGTTGAGTACATCCGCCCTTCCTTCGACCACGATTATCGCATCCGAGGCTTCGGCGTTTGGACCAGCTGGCAATCTGTCAGGGCCCATGGTCACTATCTCATGAACCTGGACTGCCGACTTGACGCTCTCTGTCAGGTCCATCCCAGTGCTCTTGGAATCCTCAATCATGATCTTGAGAAGCTCCTTCGCCCGGTCCACGATCTTCACTCTCTTGGTGACCCGTACGTCCTCCACTTTTTCTATCTTTATCTTAGCCTTGCAGGGGCCTACCCTATCGATCGTTTCGAGTGAAGAAGCTAGAATGGAAGTCTCCACCTGGTCTAGGCTTGATGGAACCATTATGGTCCCTTCGGATCTCCCCTTCTTGGAACTGACTTCTACCTCTATTCTTCCTATTCTACCACTCTTCTGAAGGTCACGCAGATCAAGCTCTTCCCCCAGCAGACCCTCCGTCTGTCCGAAGATTGCACCGACCACGTCCGGTTTCTCTACAATCCCGTCCGCTTCCAGTTTGGCTTCAATCAGGTACTTCGTAGTGGTTGGATCTATGTGCATATATTTCACCTCTTTTTGGAAAACAGCTATCAAATATGGATTATCATCCCTCTGATGAGAAGATGATTTATCCGGTCACATTAATCAGTATTGAACTACTGAAGGATATAGTGAATGGGATATAGTCATATTTGATGCTAATCTTCCCTTTTATGGGTGTAGCAAGAGTTGTGTTCGTATATAATATTTGTGATATTGTAGCCAGTATGTCCGTGACAGGCTGCTCGCTCTCTTCCGCCTTTTAAATCTTTCGGTTTTGTCTTTTTGTCAAATCCTCAAGTCTTTCCAAGTGTTTGTGGAGGCTCTCCACATCCTTTATGTCCTTCTTGGTGAGCGTTGCCATTTTAGCTCTGATGTTCTCATCGTACTGAACACCATTTGCCTCCAGGCCTTCTCTTAGCTTCCTTGAGAGCTGTCCTCCCCGCCTGTCCCAGTCCGAAAGCAGGATCACTTTGCCGTGTTCTTTTGAGATGTTCTCACACGTCCTGAACACCGATATTCCCTTATTCAGTCGAAGAACCGTACCCGTCAATCCGATCGCTCTGAGGGCCCTTTCGTCCTTTCTGCCTTCCACAACCACCGGGGCTTCATTGTTGAGCTGGATCAGGTCCTGAACGAGCTTCTTCAACTCTTCCGACCTCTCTTCGATTCTCAATCTATCCCTCCCTCAGCAATTCTCGGAGAATTCGCAAAACCTCCTCCTTTTCTATTCCTTGGATGGACACAGTCTTTGATCTGCTCTTCGTGCCAGATACTATCTTCACTTCCGATTCCTCTATCCCGAACGAGTTGGAGAGCAGTGTCACCAGCTCACTATTCGCAGCACCCTTCTTTGCCTGGCTCTTCACATTGACCTTGATACATGTTCTCCAGGGATCATAGTCCTCAAATCCGGATTTGGAGGAACCCGGTGAGACGTGGAACCTGACAACTACATTCCCTGATTCAGACCGAACAGCGTCTTTGAATTGCACGATATCCGAATCAGTCTCCCTACCTTAACGATTGCCCCTCCAGTCCAAGGAAATGTCCACCCATCTCGCCGAAGTCTCTCAGCGTTCTAAACTCTTAACTAGTGGAAGTTGCATTAGCATCCGATGGCGGAGGAGGGCATCAGTTTTGAGAGAATCACCCGAATCTACAGGGAAGAAACGGGGAAGAATACGCTCACCAAGTTGGAAATGGACTTCTATGGTAAGCTCAACGACTACGTAGAGGACCTCAAGTCAAGGACGGACGAGGAATTGGCGAAAGATCCACATTCCTCCAAAGCCATCCTTCTGCAGAACGAGTTGCGCAAGATTTCTCAGAAAAGGGACCAGATATACAGATCCAGGGAGAGGAAGATAGTGCTCATGGCTTCTGCCTACGTGGGTGGAACTGAAGTGGATACCGGGGTCCTCACCAAGAACGAGAGGGTCCTCTTCGAGAAGCTGGTGGAAGACCTGAAGAACGCCAGGGAGGATGTGTTCTCAGGCGAAGGGATTCCAATGGAAGAGGAAGTAAAGGAGGCTCCCAAGGCTGAGAGCGAGAAGGAAGAGCCCCAAAAGGAAGAACCCAAGGAGGAGAAACCTGAAGAAGAGGTTGCCGTCGTACAGGCACTTGAGGACATCCCGCCCTTCGCGGGCATAGACGTGACCTACGAGCTGAAGAAGGAAGAGGTGGTGACTCTGCCCAAAAAAGTAGCCAAGATCCTTACCGAGAGCGGGAAGGCCAAGCTTCTGGAGATTAATAACCCTTAAATACATCGAGAAACATACATTGTATCGCTCTCTATCTTAAGGGCAATGCCACAATGTCAATGTGCAAATAGGCACCCCTGTTTTCTTGCTAGGGAGTTTGGTGCACCCACCGAGAGAGTGCTCTCGCTGGGGAAGGGTATAGACGGGAGGAGGACGATGGAATCTCCTTTGCGTCCGTGATTACCGTCATACGCAACCTGGACGCCTGCTAAGTCGATAGGTAAGCGATCAACCACACTGTTTGGTGGATGGCTGGGCTCGGGCGCCGATGAAGGTCGTGTCAAGCCGCGATAGGCGATGGGTAGGCGCAAGAAACCTTTGAACCATCGATTACCGAATTGGACTTCCAGCCTTCGGGCGATCCGTAAGGATTGGGAACCCCCCGAATTGAAGCATCTTAGTAGGGGGTGGAAGAGAAATCAATAGAGATGTCGTGATTAAAGGCGATCGAAAGCGACTTAGGGCAAACCGAATCCTTCATGGGAACATGGAGGAGATGTGGAGTTCGGACTCCGGCACTTCATCCCAGGCCAACCGCAAGTCTTCTGGAACGGAGCACCGAAGAGGGTGATAGTCCCGTGCGGAAAAGCTTGGTTGAAGATTCGGAGTATCCAGAGTAGCATGCGTTGGATATCGCGTGTGAATGTGGGAGGCATAAACTTCCAACCCTAAATACGTCCCGAGACCGATAGTGCAGTAGTAGCGTGAGTGAAAGCTGAAAAGTGCCCTTGACGGGAGGTGAAAAGAGCCTGAAACCAGACAGCTACAGACTGATATGGCGTGAAAGGATAGAAGCTCGTTAGAGTGGACTATCGTCATATCGTCCGTTTCGAAAAACGGGCCAGGGAGTTCTAACTAATGGCGAGGTTAACCTTGCAGAAGGGTAGCCGGAGCGAAAGCAACATGCTTGCAACCTTCGGGTGAGAAGCGTCGTGCGCTCGCGAGGAGTCATTGGTGCGATACCCGAAGCCGGTCGATCTATGCGTGGGCAAGTTGAAGCCTTCCGAAAGGGAGGTGGAGGACTGCACCGGTGCTGACGTGCAAATCGCTCGGATGACCTGCGCATAGGGGTGAAAGGCCAATCTAGACCGGATATAGCTGGTTCCTCTCGAAACTACTCGCAGGTAGACCTCGGACGAGGTAGACGGTGGGGTAGAGCACTGATTGGGTATGCAGGGGGAGAAATCCCTCGGTATCCTGTCAAACTCCGAACCTGCCGCCGCCGTAGACTCCGGGAGTGAGGGCATCTGGGGTAAGCTTGATGTCCGTAAGGGAAAGAACCCAGCCCAGGGTTAAGGTCCCCAAGTGTCGGCTAAGTGTAACCAAAAGAGAGTTCGTAGTCCAAAACAACTGGGAGGTGGGCTTAGAGGCAGCCACCCTTTAAAGAAAGCGTAACAGCTCACCAGTCGAGATTACGTGCCTCGAAAATGGACGGGGCTAAGTCGACCACCGATACCTTGGAGCGCTTTAGTGCGATC
>CP070767.1:639655-647849 GCA_020345725.1 Methanobacteriota archaeon
CCCATTTCTCCTTGGCCTTTTGAATCCTCTCCTCGGGATCCTCATCATTGCCCATCGTACACCTCTATTCCCATTTCCATTGTTCGTATTTCTTACCCTGCCTCATTCCCCACGATGCCCACATGCCTCCAAGCATGCCCAGCATTACGAGGACGGACACAATCGCAATCGCGATGTTCTGATACACATCGAAGTCCGTGGCAAAGAAGTATAGCCACAATATCATGAAAACGACCAGACCGATGATAATGACCAAGCTGAATATGATTCTCCATTTGAATCCTCCTATCTCCATCATGAACTCTTCCAATATGTTCATGTTCCTAACCACGAACGTCGCCCATGCCGTACCCAGTATCAGGCCGGAAACCAGGAGTGAGAGCAGGACGATTGCAATATTCTGATATATATGAAAACCTCCTGCATAGAAGAAAAGCCAGATAATGACGAAGACGAGCCATCCGATTCCAACGGCGGTTGAGAGGGGGACCCTCCAAGCCGGGCTCTTTCTTCTCATCATAGTTCCGTCAAGAATATACTCTTCCTTGATTGTAAACTGACTTTCCATCTCTTCTGTTTCTTCCTCATCATCCATAACAACGGACCTCCTACACGTATTCCCAGGGGATACTCTTATTTGAATACCTACGCGGGGAGGGGGATTTGAACCCCCGAGTTCTTTCGAACAATGGATTAGCAATCCATCGCCTTGCCGGGCTGGGCCATCCCCGCATCGACTCTTGCAATCCTTATCTTTCTGTATAAAACTTTCCAAATTGGAAAGACTAATATCTCAGCATGGGTATTGGCGTCCGTAGGGGGCATTCAGTGAGAGTTTTGGAAGGAATACTCGCATTTGTTATCGTTGCTAGCTAAATAGCGGTCCCGGTTCAACCTTCCTCGGAGGACAACCAAACGCGTGCGGGAAATCAGGCAGAAGTTCCAACTTGGTTGGTAGGGGATTGGTGGGACTATGATATGACGGCCGCTTTTTCGGACCCTGACATAAGTTTCGTGGGAGGCGGCAACATGAGGTTCGATGTCAGCGAGTTGATAATGGAGAACGTTGGAGGCACCGACTATCTGTTATACAATCTCACAATATCAGGTTCTTTCACCGGATCAGGAAGCGGAGTAATGCAAGGAATACCGGTTATCATTGACCTCACCACAGGCACCTTGGGCGGATACTGGTGGGTTGAGAGAGGAGACCTTGCTGTAGTGAGAGATAATCAGACAGTGCAAGGCAGTGGAACGGTCACAGCCTTTGGCATTCCTTTTCCTTTGACCATGCGGGCCGCGATCCAGAACACATATACACCTCCGCGAGAAGACTTTGATTTCCCAATTGAATTGAGAGACCAGTGGCAAATCAGCACAAGCGTGGCAATGAAGGGCTTCATCTACTACTACGCGGACATAATGGGCAATCCTGTGGAGCAGACTCTCCCAATAGACACCACAACACCATTGGTTGCCACATCCGTTTGTGATGAGAGGGCTGACATAGTGGTCCCTGCTGGCACCTTTGACTCCTTCAATGTATCACTGTCTGGTGGAGGTTCTGACGTGAGGTGGTTCTCTGAAACTGTCGGGAACATGGTCATGTGGGAGGGCCATGGGATGGGGGGCCTCTTCGGAGATATGTATGTCAATTTGACATCATACAACAGAGCGGCACCGACGATAACAGTGGATGAGTATCTGACACCAGAGAAAGTGAACCCTGGCGGTAATGTGACTGTGAATGGTACGGCCTCTGCGGCCTTTGGGGATGTCACCATCATTATTCCAGCTACTGGAGACACTTGGGCGACGACTACTGATATCTCAGGGATCTATTCCATGAACATAACCGCACCGACAATACCTGACAACACGCCTACTCTGACGGACATAGGGTCGCACGGAGTCCTTGTAGAGGTCGTTGAGAGTGTTGATACAGGCTATGCCGCCCGCACCATCACGATTGTCGAACCTGACTTATGGGTATCCAACCTTTCTCTCTCCCCGCCCCCGGCACATAACACTCTCACTAACATCTATGCCGACGTTCATTGTGGCCCTGAAGTGGGTGTTTCAAATGAGATCCTTGTAACTTTCTATGTTGATAGCCAAGTCCTGGGGAACCGCACTGTACCGTACTTGGAAGCTGGGAACACAACTAATGTTTCTCATCCCTGGCTGGCGGTCATGGGTGTACATAACATCACCGTCACCGTAGATCCACTCGATGCAATTGGCGAATACAATGAAATGAACAACTCCATGACAATCCAAGTCAACATTCCAGGACCAGACCTCACTCCAACCGGCATTACAGTTGAGAATGGATTGTACTACTTCTATCCCGATGGAGAGCCAACAGGCTACGTTTCAGATTCCATCAATGTCTTTGGTGGGTCATATGTGAACATCACAACCAACGTCACCAATGTAGGTACATCCTTCACGACCGAGGAGTTCACGGTCGAGATTCACGAAACCAATGGATTCAAGGGTCCGCAGATGGGTCCATCCATATTCACCAGTATGCCCCTTACACCGTTGAACGGGGGAGAAAGCCACGGGCCATTCCGAGCCATGTGGAACGTGCCGGCGATACAGGGCATGCATTACCTGAACATAACGGTAGACACATATGGCAACCTCACAGAGATGACGGAACAGAATAACACATTTGTCGTACAGTTCAGCGTGGGTCTCTTACAGCCTGATTTGTATATCAATACCAATGATATCTCATTCAGTTCCCAGCCCTTGCTGGGAGCCAGTATTACCATCTATGCGGATGTGCATACAGGACCAACCAGCTCCATAAATGACCCCTTCAATGTGAGCTTCTTTGTTGATGGGCAGCCGATTGGCAACTACACCGTCACCCCGCCTTTGGTGGCAGGGGAAATTGCGAATGCATCCCATGTCTGGATTCCCGACGTCGATTTCCATACCATTACAGTGTTTGCGGACTCTTTGGACGATGTCAACGAAAGCGAGGAATTGAACAACACTGCCTCCAGGGATGTTACTGTACCAAGGCCAGATCTATCTCCGATCGACATCATAGTCAAGGATGGTTTCACTTACTTCTATCCAGATCCAGAATCAGTAGGGTACATGTCTGAAGTAATCATGGCCTATTCCGGACAGACGATAGATCTATCCCTAAACGTGAGTAATTTCGGGGCTTCCTTCTTCAATACCGACTTCCGGGTCCAATTCTATGAGACCAGTGGTTTTGCAGGACCTATCGTGGGTCCAGTAATCTATGACAGTGGCCCGTTGCCATCCATTCTTGCAGGTCAGAGCTCGGGGGCTCTATCCACTCAATGGTCCATACCCTTCCCTCCAGGCAATTACGACGTGAATATGACAGTGGACACGGAGGACAGCGTACCAGAGGTGGACGAGAACAACAACACATTCATTGTTCAGATCCTAGCACTCACTCCAAACGAAGCTGATTATGTCCCGATCACAAATCTATCCTCTCCAATAAGAATCCCGATTGGTTCCCAAATCTACCTTCATTCTCAGGTGGAGAATATCGGCATGACGGCCGGCTCTACAATATCAACAATAGCTTTCTACGACCTTACAGCCCCGACGACTCCGATCTATCAGGACTCTGTTAATCCACTGAACCCAGGTGAAATCTCCTCCGAATTTGGTTTTAACTGGACGCAATCAAGTTCTGGCACCTACGTAATCGTAATCGAAGTGGACTACTACCTCAACATAACTGAGGACATCGAAACTAACAACAACGTTTCATTCAATATCATTGTATCCAATTTGCCAGAGACAATTCTGAACGTGGGTGACCCCAACTATGGGACGAACCCTGTCTATGTCAAGTCCTCTACAAGCCTTGAGTTAATAGCCACAGATTACAGCGGAACAGGTTTCAAGAACGTCTTCTACAGAATCGACAGTACTCCGTGGCAGGACTACCTGCTGACCGGACCCTTTTCAATCATCGGCGAGGGTTCCCATACAATATCCTTCTACAGTGTGGACAATATCAGTGGAACTGAGCCAGAGAACACCATGACGATCTATGTGGACGAGCTACCGCCGACCACCAGCCTAGTCTATGACGGACCTGATGTGACCTCCACGACGGAATTCACACTGAGCGCGGAGGATGATGGCTGTGGCGTCGCCACAACATGGTACAGCATCGATAATGGCACTTTTGCTGACTACGCAGGTTCTGGCCCATTCACATTGGATGTTGGCCCACACCGGATCGAATACTATAGTATAGACAATCTCGATAATGCCGAACATCCGAAGTTCATGGACTTCGATGTAGTTGCAGATGTGGTTCCTCCGGAGGATGTCATTGAAGGCAACTACAAGCCTGTCCTCTCTCTCGTCTTGGCCATCGTTCTAATCGTACTCGGTCTGCTGCTCAATCTGAGGAGAAAAGAGCCTGATGAAGAAGTAGAAGGAGAGACTCCGAAGAAGAAACTAGATTTGGAATCCTTTGCCGCTTACTCACTCTCTTTCGCTATTCTTGAGATCATCATAGGGGCTGTCTCTGCTGTAACAGGTGCATTCAGCATTCCTCCGGCCGTAGGTGACGGATTGCTCTTTGACCTTCTCATATTCATCGTTGGCATTTTCGTGGCATTCATTATGTCTCGTAAAGGACAAAAGGAAACTGATTAACGTTTGCTGAACTCGCATCCGCAGTATGATTGCCTGTACAGTCCGTGATCCTTGCTCATTTGGACGCTTCTCTTGAACCCGTCCATCTTCTTGAAATCCTCTTCCAAGAACCTAATTCCAGTGCGAGCTCCGATTTGCCTCCCTATCTCATTGATGACATCCGCCTTTTTGTGAGGGCTTAATGTTAACGTTGTCGTGAACGGGTCAAATCCTAATCTCCTGGCTGCTTCGGCTGTGTTCTTTAACCGGAATTCGTAGCATATCTTGCATCTCTCCCCTCCTTCAGCATCCTCCTCATGTCCCTTTACAGCCTCCAACCATTCGGAAGCATCATATTCTCCCTCGACAAAGGCAATTCCCTGGCTCCCACAATAATCTCTCGCTTCTTCCAGTCTCCTTCTGTACTCCTCCTCCGGATGGATGTTTGGTCCGTAGAAGTAGCAGGTCAGATCATAATCCTCTCTGAGCTTCTCAATCACATGAGTGGAGCAGGGTGCGCAGCATACATGAAGCATCAACTTCTGAGCGGTCATGGATTCGACTCTTCAATGAGTAAGAACCTTATGAAGCTTATCAGTTCGATAACGACAACCCCATGTTTTAAGAAAGAGTAGTTCGTGCCCTTCTCAGGACAATCATGATATGGGAACTTCTGGCTGTTGGCGTGATCATCCTCATCATCTTTCTCCTGGGATTGGTTATGGGATTCGTAAAGGGGGCAGTGAGTTTTGCCCTGCTCGGGTTGTCCCTTCTCTTTGTGCTTCTGGCTCTTGAACCTTTGAAACCAGGGAACGACCCGATTTTGTGGCTGGTTAGCTTGGATGTTGGAATGATTTGTGCGGCTGTAGCGAACAAGCCTCTTCCGAGATTATACATACTAATCGGTTTCCTCGGTGCATTTTTGGCGTACATGTTCATGATGATGAGAGTCGGTTTTGCTTGAACAAATAGATATTTCTATTCTCATGTCATGGGCGGTTCTTGGTCTGAGGAGATTACATGGAAATTAGGCAGCTTCAAATTGATGACTTCGAAATGATGAACAAGGTCTGGGAGGATTCCGGATTGTCCTATCGACCGGAAGGCAGGGACGGCAAAGATGAGATTGAAAGACAAATCAGTGAATTCGGTGACCTATTCCTAGGTGCGTTTGACGGAGAAGAGCTGATTGGTTTGGTCATTGGAACCGATGATGGCAGGAAAGGTTGGATAAATCGACTGGCCGTCTCTCCAGAATATCAAAGGAGAGGTGTTGGCACCGCTCTCGTTCGAGAACTCGAATCAGCATTCCACCGGCGGAACAAGCGCATAATATCAATCCTCGTGGAATTGCCCAATGAAGCCTCCATGTCTTTCTTTCAGAAGGTAGGATACTTGCAGTGGGATTCAATGGCATATCTATCCAAAAGAGAGGACGAGAAGGTTTGATTCTTCGATAGCAGTCCTATCTGTAGATAGGGAAGGGCACGTCCGGCTTCTTTGACTCCTGTGGAGTTGCCGCCTGGATCGACTCCTTGATTTTTGCCTCAATCTCCTCTGCTTGTTTCAGCAGCGGTTCAGGATCTATCTCCATCTGTGGCACCAGATGGTTCAATGAATTCAGTAGCTCTGCTGCCGCTCTGGCATCTGGGTAATCCACGTGTGTCTCGGCGAGAAGACAGATGACATCTTTGTTGAGGCGCTCACCCTCATACAACATCACGCCTGATATTCCGCTGACCATGCCTGCCTCCAATTGGGGGACATCAAACTTCTTGAGTACGCTCCGTGCCTGTTCAGTGCTACCAACCCCAAAAATATCCAGCTTCTCATCGGCCACTGGCTTCAGCATTCCCTCCAATACGGTCGTGAGAGATATCTTCTTTTTCTCGGACCATTCCATCAGAGCATTTCCGAGCGGCTTCAGTAGATCGGGAGGTGGCAGGAACTCCGACTCCACCACGATTATCTGATCGCAGGCCCCCTCAGGCCCGCATTCCTCCTCCCCGGCGAAGATGTTCACAGGAGAGGTCGGGATGAAGTTGTGAATCACGGCCGTCGGCTGGAAGTATTTGGAATATATGCTACCTATGTGGGTCAATTCCATGGAAGAGACAAGGTGATGAGCTGCAATGGGGCCAACAAGGCCGATTGTGGGAAAACCTATTACCAACATCCCGTTCTCCAGGTCCATTTCCTTCCTTTCATGTATTAGAATATCATCCTCCAAATTCTCACCTGTTTTGCCAACGAATCCATCGTACTTAAGGGTAGTTGTCTTGTCCAATAGCGGACTTCTCAGACCTCTCGAAAACAACTTATAAGAAGAAACCATCCTACGAACTGGTGAGGGGCATGAAGTGCTACCTTTGTGCTGAAGAGGGGAAGGATACCGAGGCAATCGCCATTTGTATTGTCTGTGGTATGGGTGTATGCAAAGAACATCATGTGAAGGACCAAATCTCCTTTTGGGAGGCACAATTCATGTCAAGTGATCTGTCTCCTGAAGGAGGGCGATTTACTCTGCCAAAATCTCTTCCTCGCATCCTATGCATAGAATGCTATGAAGCGATAAAGAGACGATGATCCATTAGAATCCTCCAATAGCCATACAAATTGGACGGTATTTTTGAACCAAGAACGAAAAAGAGATATAGTGCCAGGAACATAATTTATCAGTTGGCTCTGAAAAAAGGCTTATATAGTCTATGAATAATAGGGCCAAATGGGCAGCATTCCGGCGCGGTTGTGATATGTGATCAGCCCATTTCCAATGCTGTCGATAAGGTGGAGATTTGAGAAAACCACCATTTGGTGTGATCTCTCATTTCTGACGCTCGACGATGAGGCGAAATTCAGTTCTCTGCTATCCCTATGTGTGTGCTAATGTCAAGTCAACTCCGGTTGATCCTGCCGGCGGCCACCGCTATTGGAATCCGATTTAGACATGCGAGTCGAGAGTCTTCGGGACTCGGCGGACGGCTCAGTAACACGCGGATAATCTGCCCTCGGATGGGGGATAACCCCGGGAAACTGGGAACAATACCCCATAGGTCTGAGATGCTGGAATGCTCCCAGGCTGAAAGCTCCGGCGTCCGAGGATGAGTCTGCGGCCTATCAGTTTGTAGTGGGTTTAACATACCCCCTAGGCTTCGACGGGTACGGGCATTGAGAGATGTTGCCCGGAGATGGACTCTGAGACACGAGTCCAGGCCCTACGGGGCGCAGCAGTCGCGAAAACTTCACAATGTCGGAAACGGCGATGAGGGTATTCCAAGTGCTTGCGTACTACGTAAGCTGTTCAGCTTCCTAAAAAGTAGTTGAAGTAAGGGCCGGGTAAGACGGGTGCCAGCCGCCGCGGTAATACCCGCGGCCCGAGTGGTGGCCGTTATTATTGAGCCTAAAGCGTCCGTAGCCGGTCCAGTAAATCTCTGGGTAAATCGGGCAGCTTAACTGTCCGAATTCCGGAAAGACTGCTGGACTTGGGACCGGGGGAGGTTGGAGGTACTCCTGGGGTAGGGGTGAAATCCTGTAATCC
>CP070767.1:647949-651906 GCA_020345725.1 Methanobacteriota archaeon
ATCACCCACTTCGAACACGCCCAGCCGGGCACCGGCATCAAGCCAAGCATGGGCATAGTTGACACATGCGAAAGCATCGACTGGATTCCCTTCCTCAAAGAAGTGCGTCGCGTCCTTGTAGTAGGACTCCGCCATGTTGAGAAAATCCTCCGCTATCTTGTATGAATAGGACTTGTCTGGAGCGACAATCTTCACTTCAGCTAGTCCCCTCTTCGTTGTCTCGAGATACTTCTCCACTTTGGACGATTCCAGCTCCATAATATCTCTCCTTTTCTCAGAAATCGAATGAATGAGTGCAATATCAGTTTTGCCCCACAAACCACACCAGGCTAGCCATCCAGAATCTTGACGGACTTCCCGCCATGTTCCGTTTCCCTAGGCCTGACATCCACAAGAAGAGGCATGGAAATGTTCGCCCCTGTCACAAGAGCAACGCCGACTGGGAGCATCTGAATCTCATCACCCATCCCGGCGGTCAACCCTTCCACAGAAGCCATGATCGTCTTCAAGTCATTTGGATTGGTGACTTTCAAAATTACCTGGGTGTTGCATTGGCTCAGGACATTCTTGTCAACCTTTGCTGCCCTTTGAGTTATGATTAAGAGGCCCAGTCCGAATTTTCTACCCTCTGAGGCTATGGTTCGCATGATGTCTGAGGTCGCCGCTTTGCCCTGCTGGGGACAGAAGTTGTGGGCTTCTTCCATAACCAGCATCATCGGTGGAACCTTGTCGAGCTTCCTCAATTCAAAAAGAGCAGTGGACACCCTGTTGATAACCAGTTCTTGGATATCTGGGGGCGTTCCCTTCATGTTGAGTATCGTGATCTTCCCTTCTTTCACGAGTTCGTCTATCTTTGTCCCTTCCCTTGCGAATATCTGGACTTCCCTGAGATATTCAAGTTCGTTCATAAGAGAGAAATTGGACGGATCGTCCTGAGCTTCCAGAACCCTCAAGATGTCGTCAATGTCATAGTCCTTCCTGGATGCCCTGATCATGTCCAAAGCTTCCCTCAAGGAGGTTAAGTTTGTTCTGACGTTCCCGGATCTTGTTAGGGAGAGTATGTCCCTTGGTTGCAGGTTGCTCAGCGTGAATTTGAGGGGTTTTGCATCTTGATTGATCTTGGTGTCTGGACTGAACTTCATCAGTCTGGATTCGTAGCTTCGGGGAACTACCTTGAACCTCTCCCCGTGAGGTATGGATTTCGCCCTCTCCGCCAAAGAACAGTATTCCCCATGTGGGTCCACAATAACAGTCGTAACGTTATGCTTGATGAACTCCTCGAGCAGGACGCCCGCCATATAGCTCTTACCACCACCCGTCTTCGCCAGAATGCTCACATGTTTCTGAATCATCCCATTAATGTCCAGGTACACTGGGACCTGATGTCCTCTGAGCAGTCCTATGTAGGCACCTGTCTTCCTGTCGTCCTTGAGCCCCACAACTTTCTTGATGAGCTTCTCACTGGCCCTCTGGACAATCTCACCGGCCTTGAAGGGAGTCCTGGGAACCTGCAACAAGTTCCTATCATCGCGGTATCCCACAATGCACACCTGAGCAGAGACCATCTCTTCGATCGGAATTGCCTCGCCCTTGGCCATCTGCTGTGCTTTCTCTATTGACAGGTCAGTCTTCCTTTCAAGCTGGTCGACCCTTCCCAAAACCATACCGCAGGTCTCGTGATGTACCTGTATGAATTCGTTCTTCTCCACCGGGGCAGAAATGCTACACTTGAACTCGGTTGTACCGATATCGCCATAGATGAATCCGAGGTAGTCTTCGGAAGTCTCAGCGGTTGTACTATCGATTGATTCGTCAAAGGTGGTGTCCAAGCGTGCACCCCATCGGAGGGGAATAGGCAAGGCTTCTTAAGTATTTTTTCGCTCTCATTGTGTAAGAAATCTTGACGAAATAATCACATTTGATTACCGAGACAGAATGTTAAAGAGGTTGTAGGATGACTTTCGATTTGTCCATGCTGCGGGAGGAATCAAAGCCAAACATGAAGCTATTGCCAGGCAGAGCCTTCTTGCACGGACTTGAGTTGGAGGACAAAGAGATGATTCTGTTGTTTGCAAGGGCGTTCCTAGTTCATGTGTTGATGAATGGAGCTCTTGGAGACAATGCCAGCTAGTCGATAGTCTCCAGTATTCTATCTTCTGTAGCACTTACGACATCGTCAAAGGTGCCACTTGCATCAATAGCCTTGATCCGATCTTCAATATCGGCCAATCTTAAGAAATTCTCTCTCACCTTCTCGAGGAAGTCCAGTCTCTCGAACTTGGTCATTCTTTCCCTGGATTGGATGCGTTCCAAGGCCACTCGAGGCTCAACATCAAGAAGCAGGGTCAACGTGGGCTTCAGGACAAAAGCATCACTTATCCTTCTCAACCACTCAAAAGGGTCGCCCTCAAAGCCTTCAATGACAAGTGAGGCAGCTTGATAGCAGATAGTAGAGTCCGCATATCGATCACACAAAACGAGCTTGCCATCACTCAGCCACTCTGAGATGGATTTTGAATGAGATGCCCTATCTGCCATAAACAAGAAAGCTTCAGTCAGAGCAGGATGTTCCTCAGATATGCCTCTCTTCACAGATTCGCCCAACCAGGTCTTGGTGGGTTCTTGGGTGAGAATGACGTCCCTTCCGGCCTCTTCCAGCATACTGGACACTTCCTGTGCAACTGAGGTCTTTCCACATCCATCGATTCCCTCAAAGGTGATTAGGACTCCTGTCATCGCGTATGTAGAATCCTTTCTTCGATTAATATTATTCCTCTACTTGCAACGAACATCCAACGCCCGAAAAGGTTTTTATAGATTCGGGGGATACCTTTTGCCCCAAGGTTTTAGGGAGAGGAGAGGGTCGCGTGATGCTTCGTCCAGATGCTCGACGATTCAAGGAAGATGAGGAATCAGCAGGGTCTTGTATCAGATGCGGATGCAGATTGGTCTTCCTTCCCGACGACAAGAGAAGAGGATTTTGCTTTGAGTGCTTCGACCCCTACGAGATACGAGAATTCCCTTTTGAGAGCTAGAAGATGCCCGCCTCCAGTGCATAGGCAATCAACAGTGCAGCACCTGCTGCGAAGCAGACAACCCCTGTGACTAGCCTGTACTTGAAGCTCTTCTTCAGTTCGCCCAGCAATGGACCAGATGATTTGACCTTCCTATACGCGACCCAAGAAGCAATACTGGAGATCCCTGCCATTATCGCCAAAAGACCCACGCCCAAGAAAACGTGAAGGATATCGATTGCAGTGAGGATTATCAGAACAATACCAACCACAACAAGAATGATGACATTGACAATCTCGAACCGGTAGAATCCAGGAGTCATTCCGAAAACGTCCACCATACTCTTCTTGGCACCGCCTTCTTCCTGCAAAGTAATCCCGCACCGATCTCTACCCATATCTCTCAATGAGTTCTTTCCTTTTTTGGTTCCTTCTTTTGCGCCATTTCTTCAGATCCTTCTTAATCCAATCTTCAGGGCGACCTTCCGATTTCAACCGCTCTTCGTCCGGTTTGTTCAATTTGTCCCAGAACTTGAGCTCTTCCTGGATTCTCTTGTCTGATAGGGGTGTTTTCTCTTTTGCTACCGACTTCTCCCCGCCAACATCCTTTGCCCACTCTTCCAGTTCCTTCAGGAAGTCTGTCTTCTTTTTGCCGCTCCAAACTAACGTTGCAGACAGCGTTATGTCCCTTTCTGGGTCTCTTTCGAATTCAGCGATCATCTTCTCATTCTTGCCAAGCCATATGAAATCGCCCAGTTTCCCTTTCCATGCAAATCCGTGTTTTTTCAGAATCTTCTTGAAAGATGTCTTGTTTTCGGAGTATACCGAACCCTCAAAAGAGAACTGTTTCTTCACCACCTCTCAATCAAGAAGAGATGATTAAAAGCTTTCTCTGACCGATTCTTGGCGTAGAAAGCGTCCGTCCTTCCATTTCCAGAAGGAT
>CP070767.1:652006-658648 GCA_020345725.1 Methanobacteriota archaeon
GACTCGGGAATGTTGGTCTGTATCTTCCCTATACTGCAATGCAACACATTCTGTTTCATCACACAAAAAGCGACGCATTGGTCATGACCTCTGCCAATCTACCGGATGAACCCATGCTGACCGAAAACCAGGACGCGTTCTCACTGGGTCTTGACCTCTATCTACTTCATAACCGTAGGATTGTCAGCAGGGTGGACGACTCTGTCCTGATACCATTTGAGAGTAGGAATCTCTTCATAAGGAAATCCAGGGGCTTCGTTCCTGATCTCCTGAACGCCTTTCACGACCGTTCCGTCTTGTCTGTTGGACCTGAAGAGAATGTGACCGCGAGCTTGTCCAAGGATGGGAAACTGATCACATCACAATATATCGGAAATACCACACGTTACGAGGTTCAGAACTTCTTGCGGAACAGTATTGACCGTCTCATAGGGCTCTTCGGAATCGAAAAGATAGACGCTGTGGCCATAGACAAGCACCCAATGTACACTACGCGGAGAATTGGGGAGGAGTTTGCCGAGAGGTTTGGTGCAGAGATTATCGAAGTCCAACACCACTGGAGTCATGTTGCGGGACTAATGACGGACAACGAGTGGAAGGATCCCCTTGTCTCTCTGTCAGTGGACGGAGTCGGTTATGGCTTGGATGGGAAAATCTGGGGTGGCGAGATTCTGTTATCGAGATTGGATTCGTTTGAAAGATTAGGTCATCTGGAATACATTCCCCTGATCGGCGGCGATCTGGCAACAAAGGAGCCCAAAAGACTTGTATTTGCCATCTTCCAGCAAATGGGAGTGACCAAGGACTATTTCGAACCCCATAAGGCAGAGATATTCTCAAAAGCAATGGACAAGTCTCCACAGAGTTGCAGTCTTGGTAGAGTTCTGGATGCCCTTTCAAGCTACCTTGGAATATGCGATTTGATGACATATGATGGTGAACCAGCCATTAGACTGGAGAGATATCTGGACGCAGGAAGACCGCAATATGAATTCCAGACAGAGATTGAAGGCTCGAGCCCATCAGTCATTCTCACCTCGCCTCTGTTTGAGAGATTGGATTCCCTTGCTGGCGGAAAAGAATTATCGGAAGGAGAGAAGGCTGACCTTTCAAGATCCTTCGTGGAGGAATTGATGGTGAAGATGGTGGAAGTCTGTGTAAATGATGCTGAAGAACATGGCATGAAGACCATTGGTCTCACTGGAGGAGTATCCTACAATCTCCCCATTACCAGGATTGTGAAGGGATTGGTTGAGATGTCGGATATGCAGCTTCTCCTTCACAACTCGGTCCCGAATGGAGACGGAGGCGTATCAATCGGGCATAATGTCATAGCTGGCAATCTTCTCTAGCAACTTGCCATAGATTTATTAAGTCAATTGCAATCTTTCATCCATGTGTTTGGCTGTACCCGCTAGGGTCATTCGGATAGACGGTGATATCGCTGAAGTGGATTTTGGAGGGACAGTCAGGCAGGCAAACGTTTCTCTGGTCGAAGCAAAGATTGGTGAATATGTGATTGTGCACGCTGGTTATGCCATTCAAACTCTAGACAGGGAAGAGGCCGAAGAGACTTTGGAGATGTTCCAACAGATACTGGGAGATACAGATGCATGAGTTTTCGGTAATGTCCGAAGTAATGGACACTCTTGTTGCGGAGTCCGAGAAGAATGACGTCAAGTCCGTTCGGAAGGTGTTTCTGGAGGTAGGGGATTTGACCTTCTTGGGACACGAGCAACTGAAGTTTGCTTATGAGATTCTGGTAGAAGGGACGGTCTTTGATGGTTCCGAACTTGTGATTGAGAGCAAACCGGCATTGGTGAAGTGCAGTTCTTGCGGATATGAAGGTGAGTTGAAGTACGAGGAGAATCCCGAATTTCACCTCAGGCTGCCAGACTTCTCTTGTCCCAAATGTGAGAATCCAGCCAGTATCGTTTCTGGGAACGAATGTATCATCAGAAGAATGGTTGCGGATGTTGAGGATTGATGTACCGATTCAGAGACAAGGATATGGGTGAGAAGATCATAGACAAGATCAAAGGGTTAGATCAACAGCTCACCCTCATGCATGTGTGCGGGACCCATCAAGATACTCTTGTAAGGTATGGTTTGCAGGGAATGCTGACGGATGCTGGCGTTGACATCAGGCAGGGTCCCGGGTGTCCCGTTTGTGTGACCACACCAAAAGAAATCGAGGAATCCATCCTTCTCGCCAAGTCAGGTATGACCATCCTTGTCTTCGGAGATATGCTGAAGGTTCCTGGCGCGACTTCCTCGCTCTCTCAGGCGAAAACGGAAGGGAGTGATGTAAGGATTGTGTACGGAGTTGATGATGCTGTTCGACTTGCTGGTGAATTGGACAAGGACTGTGTCTTCATGAGCATTGGGTTTGAGACAACAACTCCAAGCTCTGCGGCCGCTCTCAAGGCTGGAACACCTGACAACTTCCATGTTCTTTCCTGCAATAGAGTGATACCCCCCGCCTTGAAGGCGATAGCAGAAATGGGTGAGATACGGCTTGATGGGTTGATTGAACCGGGTCATGTGAGTACTGTAATCGGCTCACGTCCGTACGAATTCGTCTCAGAACAATACGGAATACCTCAAGTGGTGGCAGGGTTCGAACCCCTTGACCTGCTCATGGGAGTGTATATGCTGGCCAAGCAGAAGAAGAATGGAGAGTCCAAGGTGGAGATAGAGTACACCAGGGCGGTGAAGAGGGATGGCAATCCCAAGGCCGTAGAAGTCATGAACTCGGTCTTCCAAGTCGTAGATGTGAAGTGGAGAGGCTTCCCCGTTATTCCGGGCAGCGGATTGGAGCTAAGAGAAGAATACGGCTCGAAGAATGCAAGGATCGTTTTTGAGGAGGAGCTCTCGGACCTAAAGGGAAAGGAGTTCCCCGAACCCAAGGGTTGCCTGTGCGGTGAGGTTCTTAGGGGAATAGCTAGTTCAGAAGAATGTCCCCTTTTTGGGACCGGATGTACTCCGGATACCCCTGTTGGACCTTGCATGGTCAGTACTGAGGGAAGTTGCAATATTGTATACAAGTACGGAAAGATGAGCTAGCAGATTCTGGGAACTGGGTCTCCGGCTGGCATGTCCACAATTCTCTTACCACCCACCACAGTCTCCATTACCACTCCTTTGATATCACTTCTTGCTTCGCCAATGATTGTCGCTTTCTTTCCAGGTTCAGTTCCTCTGAACTTGTTCAAGACATCCTCCGCCTTCTCCTTTACGACCGCGGCAACCACCTTCCCTTCATTACCTATCGCCAGTGGGTCTATTCCCAACATCTCGCAGGCTGATACCACGCCTGCAGTCAAGGGGATGTCCTCCTCTCTTATCAGAATGCCAACCTTGGATTTCTCGCTCCATTCGTTCAAGGAATTCGCCAGTCCGCCTCTTGTGGGATCCTTCATGGCGGCAATACCACCCTCCTCTAGAGCGGAAGAGATCATCTTATTCAGAGGATAGATGTCGCTTTGCACCTCGCTTTCAAAACCGTAGCCTTCCCTCTTGGAAAGAATCGTTATTCCGTGATCGCCCATTGTGCCCGAGACAATGATCTTGTCACCGTCTCTGACATTTGAATCCTTGATCCAGTTCTCATTGAATTCCCTGTACTGCTTAATCATGTCGATGTTCTTAGTTAGCCTATCTCCTCCGAAACCGATTCCGGATGTGTTAATGAATGCACCATCCAAGGCTCCTCTTTCCACGACCTTCGTGTCTCCAGTTACGACCGGCACACCAGCCAGTTTGCTCGTTTCACTCATGCTTCTCAGGATACTCTCCAACTCCTCTATCGGGAAACCTTCTTCAAGCATCAATGCGCAAGAGATAGCAGCTGGGTCAGCTCCAACCGCTGAAATGTCGTTAATAGTCCCAGCCACTGCTAGACTCCCAATGTCCCCACCAGGGAAAAAGAGTGGCTTGACAACATATGAATCGGTACTGAAAACAACCCCTCCGACAGCAGCGGAATCATCCAACTCCTCCAGCGCAATCTCAACTTCTGGCAGTGAAGCACTGCCACCAAGGTTCGCCAGGATGCTGTCCTTGATGAGTCTGCCCATCTGCGACCCACCAGCACCGTGCGCCATCGTTATGAGCTTCTTCTGAGCTATGCTGACACCCATTCGCGTAAATCGCATCTCTTGTTATATGATTTGCGATGAAGAAAGATTAATTAACCCTCTGGACGTTGGTGTTAGGAGAAGGGGGTGGAAATCTGCCGATCGAGATCGAGATAAGGAAGTTCAAGAACATCAATCTGAGTAATGGAACAGTTCTGGAGGCTTTTCCAAGCGTAGGGCTGGTGAGTACGATTTCGTCAAGCTATCTAATCTCCACCCTGGAACTGGACCAGATTTGTGCTTTGGAATCCGAAGATTTCCCGCCCATATCGATGGTCTACTCCACCAAACCCAAGTTCCCTGCACGCATCTATGCAAGGGAGGACCTGAACCTTGCCATTTTCATCTCTGAGTTTCCTCCGCCCACGAAGCTACACAGGCCGATTGCCAAGACACTGCTGTCCTGGACGATGGATCAGGGATGCAGGAGGATAATCTCTCTTGAAGGACTTCCCAAGTCTGGGCCAAAGGGAACGGACCAGGAACCCGAGCTTGTGGGCGTGGGAAGCAACAAGGCCGCACGGGAGGAACTTGATAAGGGCGGAATACCTCAGTTAGAGGTCGGAATGATCTCTGGCGTGTCCGGTGTGCTGTTGAATGAGGGGAGATGGGACAATTTCAATGTAATCAGTCTTCTGGCGGAGGCGATACCCGACTTCCCTGATGCCTATGCGGCTGCCAAACTGGTCGAGGGTGTCAACAGACTGGTACCGGAGATAGAAATCGAATCCAAGCCTCTGGTCAAGCAAGCTGCTGAAATGGAGAGGTATCTCGAAACACTGAAGGAGCAGGCCAAGCCTGCAATGAGCGAACCTGTCGTGCGGATGTTCCAATAATCAGACAATCAGGAATCCGCCGTTCGCGTTATTTCAACGAAAACAGTGATGGCAGGTCAAATGCTAAGGTTCAAGCATGAATTTGATGAACTCCTCTAGCGTCCTGCGCTCCAAGGTGTAGTTATTCTTCTTTTGATTCCTCAGCGAATCGTGTGGGAGCGGTCCGTAGTTGTGTCCAGGATACACTTCAACGTCATCATCAAGTTCATAGATCTTGTGGAACAAGCTGTCCCACAGTTGCTCTGAACTCCCACCTGGAAGGTCCGTCCTACCACACTCGTTGATGAACAGCGTGTCACCAGTGAAGAGACTCTTGCCCACCAGGATCGAGATGCTGTCTGCGCTATGCCCAGGCGTGTGGATTATCTTTGCCTCCATTTCTCCAAATCTCAAGGAATCCCCATCGTTCACTGCGAGAACATCTGCACCTGCTGAACCTGCATGTTTGACGACTACCGCTCCTGTCTCCCTCGCCAGCTCGGTATTCCCACCAGTATGATCCGAATGACCGTGTGTGTTGAAGATGTACACAATTTTCAGTCCTTCCTTCCGCAGGTGAGCGAGTATATTGTCAGTTAAGCCAGAAGGATCAATCACTATCCCTTCTTTCGTCTTCTCATCTCCCACAACGTAAGCATAGTTGTCTCCGAAACGCCCTTTGATTTGCTCTACCGACATTCCTATCCCGACACCAAAGTCGTATTCTCATCTCATATGATTCCAATCGCTGGTGGCATACTTCTCGTCTGCTAGCTTCTCAGCTTCCTCTATCTCCCTGTCCGCTAGCTGTTCTCTGTCAAATCTCAATGCCAATGTCTTCTCAAATCCCACTGCAAGAGCCGATACCACATCCTCAAAGTCTGCAGGTTCATCAACCACATCGTTCAGGCCAGTTACTCTCTCCCTTGCGCTCTTTATCAACTTCTTTCTGGTCTTTTCCGAGGGGACCCTCAGAAGCGAGAACATCTTCTCGGGGTCTACATCAATCAATATTGTACCATGCTGAAGAACGACTCCTTTCCTCCGCGTCTGAGCGTTACCAGATATCTTCTTTCCACCCACAGCTATGTCATTCAAACCCTGAAAACTTGCCTTGACACCCAAATCCTTGAGACCTTCAATAATTCCGTTGCAGATGAACTGGTAGGAGTCAGGGATCGATTCGGGTATGGCTTCCCAATTCTGGGGAACGATCGTGCTGTAAGTTACTTCCGCATCATGAAATACCGCTCCGCCTCCCGTTATGCGTCTCACTATATCCACACCACACTCTTTGCAGACCTCCAAATCCACCTCCTCCGCCAGACTCTGGAAATATCCTATGGAAACGGCAGGAGGTTTCCAACCATACAATCTGAATGTGGGCGGAGCTTGCCCTGAGGCAACTCGATGCAAAACAATCTCATCTATGGCCATGTTCACAGCAGCACTGAGATGTCCTGTACGGAGCAGCCGAGTCATCATCATACCTCCCCAAGACATTCTCTCAATCCGTTCAATAGGCCTTCGAGGCTGATGCCATACAGACGAAGTCCTTCCGTCGCGAAGAATTCTTCCAGGACCTTCCGAACCTCATCCCCATTCGCTTTGACTCCTCTCAGGTTCTCCTGTAGTTCATCTATGGCCTCTTCCGGATGGGCGAAGAAGTCTCCTGTGATGATGACCTC
>CP070767.1:658748-666656 GCA_020345725.1 Methanobacteriota archaeon
GCCTGAGCTGTGATTCATTCGCAAAAAGGCTTTTATTTTCGCCCGCACATGACTTCATGATGCACGACATCATCGTCGTGGGAGCGGGGCCGGCTGGGAGTTATGCGGCGTATAAGTGTGCTTCCTACGGACTGGATACGCTCCTAGTGGAGAGGACTAGGCTTCCAAGAGCAAAAGCTTGTGGGGGAGCCATTGGAACAGACACCGTTTCTCATCTTGGGAAGGATGTCATGGATGTGGTTGAGAGACTGGGATATGAGAATCGCCTTTACTTCGATTACAAGTTGATTAATGTTCTGAAGAAGCCCAAGTTCTTCGTTCGGAGAAGGGCTTTCGATTACTACATCACGCAGATGGCTGAGGGTGCTGGATTCAAGGTTGAAGATGGAAAGAGCGTCAAAGCTGTTGTGATCAAGAAGGATGGAGTAGAGGTCAGGACTAAGGAAGCCACTAACAAGTCCAGGATTGTGATAGGAGGAGACGGTATGCCCAGCACTGTCGGGAAATCTGTTGGCTTGATGCAAGACAATGACAGAGTGTACCTGGCATTCCGTTCTCAGATCGACCTCCCAGATTCCGAGATTGATACCCTACTGGAGATTGAGGGTGAAGCGAATAACAACACCTACTTCTTCTCAGACTTCCTTGGCTTTTGCTGGCTCATCCCAAATAGGAACTCGATCAATGTGGGGATTGGGGCTTTGATAAGAAAATCGAACAAGATACGGGAGAAAGTCACAGAATTCGTCAGACACTTCAATTTGGAAGAGAACGCGCCTATCAAGGGCCACCTTATTCCCTACCGCCCTTTGGACAAGATCTACTCTGAAAGGGTTTGCCTGGTTGGGGACGCAGGGGGATTTGTGAACCCTTGGAATGGTTGTGGGATAGACCTTGGTATAGAATCGTCTGAGAAGGCTGCCGAAACCTGCAAGCTTGCTGTTGAGGAGAATGATTTCTCGGAGTCATCCCTGTCAAGGTATCAGAAATCACTCAACAAACAGTTGAGAAGTTTGAGATTCAGGTCTGGGATCTTGGGTCTGTTGGACGATCTCACTCCTACTGATTTCTCGATGCCTCCTATTGGAGAGTCTTTTGTCAGACAACTCTCGAAGCTGGCTTGATTCTTGCCGTGCCATTGAAGCAACACAAGTCGATCCTTAGGGAGCCAGCAATTCCTCTGAGATTTTAAATGAACAAAGTTTATATAAGCCAATAGCCTACCCGCAAAAGCTTTAGCCAATGGCTATTGAAGACTAGGAAATAGAAATAGAACGGAGGAAAAGCAATGAAAAAGCGAGGAGTGAGCAGATGCGGGGCATTGTTAGTCGTACTGCTCATGATGATGAGCGCGGCGATAATGCTGCCGAGTCAGAACGTGATCGCACAAGACCATGATATATGGGGAATCGTGATGAGCGAGGAATCGGGCTGCATCGATTCTGTGTCCGGTGTGGTTGTCAACCTGACAAATGTTCACGGAACCTCCGTTGATCAAGTTACCACAGCGGGTGACGGAGTATACAGATTCCCTTCAGATCCTGGCTTCTATGAATTGGAGACCTCAAAGGCTGGTTACTTCCAGAACATGACCGGTCCTTTCAGGTTCGACGGAAATAACGACATGCAGATTACTCCCAACGTGTGCATAGAGCAGACTCCGTCGAAGGACAACTCAATCACTGGGACCGTCCTTTCCTCTCTCACGAATCAGGTCAACGAAGTGGTGGAGTTCACAACCGAAACTATGACTAATGGCTTCAATGACATCGCAATCAAGCGGCCCGGAAACAACAGTGGCCGGCTGAGCAATAGTCCAGTTGTCTCTGGGAGCTACGTCGCTCTCTACAACAACGGATCAGGTGATGTTCCCCTGGCTGAGGGTGCAGACTACAATATCGATCTATGGAACGGTGTGGTAACACTGATTCCCGCAATCGCCTCAGAGATTGATTCCGGGGTCGGTTGGCTGAATTTCACTTACGACTATTCCGAGACAGTCAGCAATCTTCATAGGTATGTGACTCCAGGATCTTCAGTGCTGAAGAATGCTCTTCCCTGGGATCCAAGTGGCAATTACACTCTCGATATGGATAGCGGGACAATCGATATCCTAGGCAACTTCACGTTCGGGTCTGATGTGCTGACTGTGGACTACACATACCATCCAACTCCGATTCCAGATGCATCTCTGCAGCTGTACTACACCGATAGAGACTACATAGTGAGCAGTGATATCTCCAGTTCGTCGACTCCGATAGGGAAGTTCGACCTTGACTCCTGGACAGCGACCTTCGAGCTTCGGGTAAGAGCTGATGGCTACCAACCGAATGTCTCCCAGATGTCAATCAGTGACGATCAAATCATTCGGGTTCTAATGGACCCGGGTGTGAAGATATTTGGATGGGCATATGACAGCGTGTCGCAATCAGTGATATCGGATGTCGACGTGAGAGCGTACATGTTCTGTGTAGACGGTGGTGTTCCGGAAAGCAAGAGATTGCTGGAAGCCACGATTGAGGGCTCAAAATTCACATTCTACGCATACCCAGGCAACTACAACCTCATCGTCGATGCGGACGGATACGAGGCAAAGGAAATGCCAATTCTCGTACAGGCCACCAATCAATCGCATGACATCTATTTGGACCTCTCTGAAGAGGAGACCTATGAGACCACCATTGAATACGTTGACAACGACTGGAACATGACAATCGTCAATGAGAGCTGGACGCTGAACATGGATAGCCATCTCCCGATACTCGGAACAGCCCAATTGGGTAGCCTACCTTTGGAAGTCGATTTGGCGGTAGGAGATTCCAACGGAGCAATGAGCGATCCTGAGTTCTACACCAATCTCACGAACTGGTTGACAGAAAGAGGGCCAAGATTCCTCAAGACAACAGGTTTGTTCCTAACGGACAGCGAGGAATACACTCTTGAGCTGGATGCACTTCAAGTCCCGAAGTACTACGTGTTTGTCGAAAAGGGTTCTAACCAGATCTGGATAAACACAACCTCTTGGTACAACACATCAGCGCTCATTCAGGACCAGGACGAATACACCCTTTGGCTGGAAGCTGTCTATGACTCTGCGATAACCATTGACGGAGTGGACAGAATACTGGCCAATCGGACGTACCGCGTTACTCTGCCTACAACCTACGAGCTTATTGCCAACACATCAGCCAACACAGATGTCCTAGGTTTCACAGACATTCTCATCGATCCAAAGAAAGGAACTGGCACAGGCACCGTGACGATGAGGGTACAGAAATCCGAGGGTGGAATTGCCAGGGCCGCCGTAATTGAGCCAAAAGAGGTTCCTGGGAACGATTTGTACTTCTGGATACTGGGTTCGGACTGGGACAACTACTCGGTTGTCGTACCGGCTGAAACCGAAATCCAGTTCAGCGCAGAGCAATCAACGGACAACAACACCCAAGACGGCCAGATATCACCCTACGCCACCTTTTCCTGGAACTTCGGCGATGGCAGCGATGGATGGGGAATAAGCCCAATCCACAACTATTCAGACCCAGGTACAGGTTCAGGGAACTACACAGTGAGATTGAACATCACAGATCCCGGTGGTAACGTTTCCTACAGAGAGATAAACGTGAAGGTTGACGCAAGAATCCCGACAGCTTTGGCAGAATTCGACGAGAGAGATACCGAGGTCATAGGTTCAGAGCGGCATGTGGATGAAGACATAATCCTCCGAATAAATGCCACAAGGGACGATGTTCTGTCCGAGGACCTGATGTGGGATGGCGAGCTCGGCAACATGACCTATTTCGAATGGGACTTCGATTCGGATGGGATATATGACATGTCCTCGACTGAAGGCCAGATAGAGACGGACTTCTTCACAGAACCTGGAGAATACACAATCAACCTGACCATCACGGACTGGGTTGGGCACAAGAGCGACAACTACACAAAGAAGATCATAGTTGACGATACCACACCACCAGAGGCCGTGTTCTTCGTCCTCAATGAGACATTCGCAAGCACAATCACTGCACTAGAAGGCACTGCAACCTACTTCAACGCGACCGACAGTACCGACAACTTCTCAGAACTGGAGAACCTCACGTTCAAGTGGGAAATAAACAACATCAGCTTTTCAGGTATGAACGTCTCTCACAACTTCACAGAGACCGGGGATCTCCCAGTCAACCTGACAGTTATTGATGAGGCCCTCAACGAGGGATATCACAACATCTCCATAATAGTGGTTCCCAACCAGAAGATACATTCTGACCTCTCGTTTGAGGAGGCTTGGGAAGGAATCCCCATTCTCTTCGAACCCTCGAGTCCAGAGGTAGGAACATCAATCAAGATATCAGTGAACGTAACGAACTCGGATGTTGGTGTTGAGGCAGAGGGCGTAGAAGTAACGTTCTCGATAGTGCAAGCCGATCAGACGACAACCGAAATCGGAGGTACAGTCACATTCTATGATGAAGATGGCAACGTGGTTTCCAACACTATTGCCCCAGGAGGGAAGGTGGTAGCGGTCATCTCATGGAATCCGACAGATCATGGAGTCTACACGATAAGGGCCGAGTGCAATGCTACGAATGAGCATGAATCCTACCATGACGACCACAATACCATAACACACGAGATAACAGTTTGTGAAGCTGGATGGGTCACGACTCTGATTACCGTCGTGCTCATTGTCTTGATCTTCTTCATAGCAATCATTCTACTGCTCCGAAGAAGGTTCGGTGGAAGATTCCCATCGCTGAGAAGGAAGAAGAAGCCCGAGAAGAAGGAGAAAAAGAAGAAGAAAAAGAAGAAGGTTAAGAAGTAGCCTTCTACACTCTCTCTTTTTTGAATCCTGAAGGTTCAACTAGTCCTCACTAGGTAATTTGAACCTCATCAATCCAGCCATGCCTCCGAAGGTCCTCAGAAAGAGGTCCCCTTCCTCAGACTCCTGAGAAATCATCTCGATCTTAGTGCCGACCTTCTCGGCTGTATCGAACAGCTGACCCACCAAATCGTTTTCCTCCCCTTCCTTGAGTTCTGATCCACATTCGGGGCAGGAGTCATTCTCGGTTGAGTCATCCCCAAAGGTATTCTTGGAGAACCCGCAACTGGGACAGGTTATCCTGAGGACGGATTTATCTAACCCCTCAGAGATCAACAGCAGGTCTATGGCACCCATCTCCAGGGCCTTCTCCACCTGAGGCCCATATGCAGCCAGTCCGCCGTCGGGTTTCCTTATTTCGTCCATGAGCTTCTGTACGAGCTCTTTCTCCTTCATCAGCTCCAAGCCGGAAAGCGTCTTCTGCGCCTTCTCCACCAGCTCCTTGAGCCCGTACTCGTCGGTGTATCCAGTGTCGAAAGTATCTATGATCTTCTTCTTAAGCTCGTGATTCAGATAGTCCTTTTCCGCGAAGAAGTCCTTGGTCGCCCCAGGTCCCCCAATCAGAATCCCCTCTAAATCCTTCTCGGCCAGGAAAGACTCATTCGCAATCTTCGCCACTTTCTTGAAGTATTCGTGGGCGGCAATCTCGATCAACCTCTCAAATCTCCTAGCGGACTGTCCACCCATCCGGTGCTTGCTTGGAACCAGGGACTGCAGTTTTCTCACGACATCGATTCTCTTTCCGGTGAGCTTCCCAATCGTGGCCTCGCTTCTGTCAACGACTATGAGACCGTAGTTGTCCTTCTCCAGCAACATCTCCTTAAGAGGGTCTAGATAGAAATCGGAATCGCATCTGTAAAGAAAGGTGGCAATAGGTTCTGGTGGCTCAATGACGAAAGCAACCATATCCGTTCTGTCCGCACCTGCCTCCTTGTGTCCTACGAAGAAGACCATTCCGTTCTCCGGGGGTTTCTTGAAGTACTTCAGCTTGCTCATGATAGACTCAATCGCTGCCATCACGTTCTTCCTGGTAGTCTTGCTCTTAATGTTAGAAGATTGAGAGTATTCACTCCTCAAATGGTTCGAGACATCGGATATCTGCTTGCCGGACGGTACGTATAACGAGATGAGTTCGGTACCTCTGCCATGGCATTTTTCGATTTCATCCAACTGCCTTCTGAACTCGTATCTTTGCCTACTGGTCAGCTCTGCCATTTCAATACCGATTGCTTTTTATGAGTTAAAGATGTTTGGGCTTATTAATGTAGGGGAATCAGATGGATACCGTAGTTATCTCCATCGGCGGCTCGGTTTTGGTGCCTGGTGAAAATGATTCTAAATACATCTCCAAGCTAGGTGAGTTGCTAACGGATTTGTCATCTCGATTGAAGATTTACTCCGTCGTTGGCGGCGGAAAGACGGCAAGGTTCTACATTAGATTGGGGCGGGAGCTTGGGGCGGATGAGAGCTTCCTGGATGAAATGGGAGTCCAAGCAACAAGATTGAACGCAAGACTTCTGATATCTTCACTCTCCGGCAAGGCGAATGATCATCCACCCGAGACTGTGGAGGAGGCATTTGAGCTTGGGAAGAGTCATGAGATTGTGGTCATGGGTGGGACAACACCAGGTCATACTACAGATGGGGTCGCTGCATCGCTTGCCGAGAGCGTCAAGGCAGACAGGATCATCAACGCTACCTCAGTGGATGGAGTCTACACCAAGGACCCGAAGAAACACGAAGACGCGGAAAAGCTTGACTCACTCTCCTTTGAGGATCTCCTCAATCTCACTCAGACCTCCAGCTGGAAAGCAGGTCCGAGTAACGTTTTCGATTCCATGGGTTCCGAAATACTGGCAAGAGCGAGGATACCTCTTCTGGTCGTGAACGGAAGAGATCTGACAAACTTAGCGGCCGCAATCAAGGGAGAGGAGTTCTCCGGAACAATCGTGGGTGGGGAGGATTAGTAATGACCTTCCGCGCCTTCATAGCGGTGGATGTTGAACCATCCGAGAAGATGGTCCAATTTCACTCCTCCCTTAGAGAGACTGGTTCACCTTTGAAACTCGTGGACCTCCAGAATCTGCACTTGACCTTGAAGTTTTTGGGAAATACTGAGGATGACCTTGTCCCAAAGATCACAGAGATTATGGAGGAATCCATCCGAGGGATGGCCCCATTCTCAGTTGAGTTTCGTGGCACAGGTGCATTCCCCAGCCTGAAGCACATGAAGGTTGTCTGGGTGGGCGTGCGCAATATCGAGAATCTCAGAACCATGGCAGAATACATGAATGATGAGTTGGCAGGATTGGGCTTCAAGAGGGAGAAAAGGAAGTTTTCACCACACCTAACACTGGCTCGCGTCAAAGGTGCCAGGAATAAGGACAGGTTGGCAGATGCCATCAGAAGTTGGGGCGATGAAGATTTTGGAGATCTGCTGGTCGACGGTTTGCGCCTGAAGAAAAGCGTACTTAGCCCGAAGGGTCCAACTTACTCGACCGTCCATATTGCGAAAATGGAGAACCCTTGAGGCCCTACTTCTTCTTGTACAGCAGCATCTTGTCCCATTCGACACTGTGTTTCAGACCTTCCTTCTTCAGAAGCTTGCTTATGAGCTCGGTGATGCGCGGCACTTCAGTGTCCTTTCCTCTTCCGTACAGATAGAACTCGACACCTTCACAAATCGGGAAAATCATCCGCATGGACCCAGACCTGTTATATCCCTCCGGCTTGCGATTGTTTCTCAGGTCAATGAGATTCTGTTCCAGAAGGACTTCGGTATATTCGGGCTCTTCTTCGGGTATCTGGCCTGTTTCCACCAAGAACCTCTCGAAAATATCACGGTAGATGGGCAATAGGTCACTGTACTTCACCTTCTTGTCGAATCTTATGTGACCGCTTCTTGCTTGCATCTGGACCGTTGAACATATGATTTTGATTCTATATAACACTTTTGAAGTCAAGTTAATAGTCTCTTCAGAGATGTAGTGGCGATGAAGGTTGCGCTATCCATAGCCGGAAGTGATTCC
>CP070767.1:666756-670724 GCA_020345725.1 Methanobacteriota archaeon
CAAAAGACCATGATACCTGCATGTGCTCAAGGACGGTCTGGGACAAATTGAACGTGTTTGTGATGAAGTGAAACGCCACAGAGACAAAACCACCGTCACCTTTAAATTCTAAGAGAACAAAGTCCGTGGATCGAGAAACGGGTTCTAGGAGAATGTCTATGAGCTATCTAATGGGCATAGATGTTGGCACGACCTCTGTCAAGTGCGTCTTGTTCGACCAGAAAGGCAGAGTAATGGCCTCAAGGAACAGTGAGTATGAGCTTTCTATGCCACAACCCGATTTTGTTGAAGTGCAGGCGGAGACTTATTGGAATGCGACGAAAGATAGCCTCGCGAGAGTCCTGAACGAATCGAGGATAGACTCGAAGGACATTTCAGGAATAGGCATATCGAGCCAGGGAGAGTCCTTTGTAGCGCTAGGTAAGGACGGCAGACCTCTAGGAAGGGTCATCGTTTGGCTTGACAACAGGTCAAAAGAGGAAGCAAGGCTTATAGATGACGAGTTTGGAGTAGACAATATTTACGGGATCACTGGCCAGAACGAAGTTATCCCAACATGGACCGCGACCAAAATACTGTGGATGAAAAGAAATGAACCCTCACTTTTTGAGAGAGTACACAAGTATTTGCTACTCCAGGACTACATGACATATAGATTGACAGGCGAATTCGCAACGGAATATTCGATGGTGTGCTCATCACTCCTCTTCGACATATCACATAGAAAATGGTGGAGTGAGATTCTCGACTTCATAAGTATAAGTGAAGATCAACTACCGGAACTCAAGCCTTCAGGCACTCCTGTGGGTAACGTGGCCCCCGAGGCTGCGAAAGAGACAGGGCTCCACACAAGAAGCACCGTATCAACTGGGGCGTATGACCAAGCCGCCAATGCCGTCGGGGCCGGTAACATAAAATCGGGTGTCATCACAGAGACCACTGGCGGAGCTTTGGCCGTAATTGCTACACTAGATCAAGTCCTCTTGGACCCTATGCGAAGGATACCCTGTCATCACCACGCTGTCGGAGGAAAATACTTCCTGCAGCCTTGGTGCCAGACGGCTGGAACCGTTCTAAAGTGGTATAGGGATACGTTTGGTTTGTCCGAGATTGAGGCAGCCAAGAGAATGGGCGTGGACCCATATGATCTACTGATGCTTGAGGCATCGAAGGTCCCGCTGGGTTCAGATGGGTTGATTCTGCTGCCTCACTTCATGGGAGCGGCTTCGCCTGAATTCAATCCTGATGCAAAAGGCGTCTTGTTTGGCCTCAGGTTGTACCATGGGCACGGGCACGTGATAAGGGCGATCATCGAATCCATAGCTTACATGCTACGAAGAAACGTTGAGCTCCTTGAGGGATTGGGCGTCAAGATTGAGGAGGTTCGATCCACTGGCGGAGCAGCAAGAAGCTCCTTGTGGAACCAAGTAAAAGCCGACGTGCTTCAGAAACCCATTTTGACAGTTCACACAGAGGAGACAGCGGCACTGGGTGTAGCTATGCTCGCAGGTTTGGCCACAAAAACATTCGATTCTCTCGAGCTGGCCGCTGAATCTATGGTCTCCACAAAGGAGAAATTCTCTCCTCTGAAGGCCAATGCAGGATTGTATGATAGACAATACAAGAAATACATTAAGCTATATGCAAGTGTGGAGAACCTCTTCTGACAGAGCAGCGAAGACCCAACATTCCCTATGCATCTTCTCAGCTCTACAAGCAGTGATATCGATCGATGACCAACATCAGTTGTTTGGGGGGTCTCGCAAAAAGCGTTGTTCAGGGGCCTCTAACCAAAGGCGCACAGCAGCGTAACACCTCAGTAATCTGGGGAAGCAGCTGGCGGAAGTTATATATTTCGGTAGACGTTTCTAGAAAGATTGAGGAATTCGAATATGTTCGGCAGATCGATCAGGTTAGCCAGAATTGTTAATCCTAAGACCGAGAAAACCGTGATTGTGGCCGTTGATCATGGGCTGGCAATGAGGCCGGTGGGGATCGAGAATCCTCTTCCACTTGTGAAGAAGGTATTGGAAGGCGGACCGGATGCACTACTCTTGAACTCAGGCATGATTAAGTTATGTCACCGCCTGTTTGTGGGCAAGGACTCGCCGGCACTTATATTGAGGTTGGACTGGGCAGCTGGTTGGCGAAAGGAATACCGTCCTAAGAAGGACAAGTTGTCAGTCATCTTCTCTGTAGAAGACGCTTTGAGATTAGGTGCGGACGCTGTTTTGGCCTACCTGTACCTAGGACCAGGCATAGACACGGATCTTGAAGCTAGAAATGTCGAATGGCTTGGGAAGATTGAGAGAGACTGCGAAAGGTTCGGCGTACCTCTAGTTGTCGAGGCCCATGCAAGTCCGTTAGCTGAAGAGCAGCAGCAAAGAGATCCTGCGCTTCTTGCCTTACTCGTTAGAGCAGCTGCTGAGATAGGTGCTGATTTGATCAAAACAGAGTACACGGGAATTGTAGAAACTTTCAGAGAAGTAGTGAAGAGTAGTCCGATTCCAGTTACAGCACTGGGCGGACCGAAGATGCCAACAGATGAAGCAGTACTGGAGACCGTAGAAGCCGTCATGCGAGCGGGCGCAGCTGGCGTGACTTTCGGGAGGAATGTATGGCAACACAGGACCCCTACGGGCATGCTTAATGCAGTAAAAGCAATAGTGCACAATAATGCGAGTGTTGATGAAGCCTTGAAGTTGTTGAAGAGCTTGTAACCATTCTACATGACCTTGACCAAAGGGAGATAGGGAAGATGAGAGATTGGACTCGTGAGAAGATTGAAGAGGTTCCAGTGATTGCAGTTAACCCTCCGGGGCCGAAGTCTCTGGAGCTTCATTCCAGAGCATCCAAGTACATGAAAGGCTACTCCGGTCAAGCAAGGTTGTTTCCGGTAGTTTTTGAGAGCGGATGGGGGTACACTCTAACCGATGTGGACGGCAACCTCTACCTGGATTTCTCCTCCGGAATATACGTCACCGGTTGCGGACACTCACACCCGAAGATCACAAGGGAAATCCAAGAGATGGTTGGGACCCTTATGAACAGTCATGACTTCACTACTCCAGTAAAGACCGAGCTTCTAGAGAAGTTGGTGGAGATACTTCCAGGAGACATGAACGGAATCCAGTTCTTCTCTGATGGAACTCCAGCAGTTGAGGCTGGTTTGAGGGCTGCTCGAGCAGCTACTGGAGGACTGGAGTTCATGTCTTTCTGGAGGGACTTTCACGGTAAGACCCTTGGCTCGGTCTCCTTAGCCTTGATGAGTCCGGACAAGGGTCTAAGGGTCTCTGGCTTCTTCTTGGCACCCCGACCCGACTGTTATAGATGCCCTTTCAGGATGGAACATCCCTCCTGCAACCTTTACTGCGCAGACTTCGTAGAAAAAGTGATAGACGAGGAGACCACAGGCAGGTTGGCAGCAATTGTCATGGAACCCATCCAAGGCTGGGCTGGCTCCATATTTCCACCTCCCGGCTTCATCCCTCGGTTAGGAGAGATCTGCGACAAGAGGAATGTGATGCTGTACTTAGATGAAATTCTCACGGGCATGGGTAGAACGGGAACATGGTTCGCTTGTGAGCACTATAACATAATCCCCGATATAATGACTGTTGGTAAGGGTCTGGGAAATGGTTTCCCAGTGACTGCCATGGTTGTGAGGGACAAACACAAGGATGTCTTGGAGAAAATAAGCGCCTCATCATCCTATGGGGGTAACCCTGTGGCTTGTGCAGCAGCTTTGACTACTATAAAAGTGATAGAGGAGGAGAAATTACTGGAGAATGCAAACAGAATTGAGAAGGTGGTCATGAACAGGTTAGAGAAGATGAAAGAAGGCCACCCAATAATTGGAGATGTGAGAGGAAAAGGGTGCCTCTTCGGAATAGAACTTGTGAAAGACAAGGATACGAAGGAACCGTTTGACGAGGCTGGAAAACTGGTCTACCAAAGAGCCTTCCAGA
>CP070767.1:670824-674185 GCA_020345725.1 Methanobacteriota archaeon
CCAGTGCCTCCATTGGGTGCAAAAGGAACATCTGTGGGTGCATCCCCGGGACCCTTCCAGAATCATGTATCTAGTCTTCTTGCCAGCCATCATGGTGAAGTGGTACTTGTCCAGGTTCTTCTCCACCAAGTGGTAAGCGGGATAGGGGAGAGTGTCAAGGTCTTCTATGAGCTGTTGTGGTTGTGTGCGGACGATTTCTCCATTGTGCCTGAATGACAGTCCTCCAACTCTATCTACACTCTTTCCCTCTCTCAATGTCTTGATCAATTCGACGACTGCTGTCTCACCTTCACCTCTCACAATGTAGTCTATCTCAGGGTATTCTTTGAGAGATTCATCTGCCACAGCTGAGAAATGCTGACCACCGATTACTGTTACGATGTTCCTGTCCACTTGCTTTGCGATCTCCGCTACCCTGGCACACACGTATGCATTGCATGTGAAGCCTGAGGTTGCCACCATATGAGGGCCAAATGATTCGATACGGTTCTCAATGTCCTTCCAACCTTTCCTCTCTGCCTGACAGTCCAAGACTTCGATCTCCATATCCGGCAGTTCCCTCTCGATGTAGGCAGCCAAGATGAGATATCCAGTAGGTGGAGGAAGGTATTCTCCCATCAGGAACCAGTAATCCTTCGGCGGTTCGACGAACAATATCTTTGAGACCATTATCTCCGACCAATGTATGCAGGGTTTCACTGAAATACGTTTTGTTAATTCCGTGTGCGTGCACTTGTGCACAGAATGAAGGATTCTGGATAGAGAATTGAACGGGCCCAGTGGGATTCGAACCCACGATCTTTTGGTCCGAAGCCAAACGCCCTATCCAGGCTAGGCTATGGGCCCAAGATGACAGAATCCCAAAATACATGAAAGAATTTAATATCGACTGAGTGCAGGAGGCTACATTCTCTCAGGTGATTCAATCCCCAGCAATGCCAGGCAGTTCTTCAGCGTTTGTTTCGTTGCCTTTACCATGGCAATTCTGGATTCCTTGATGTCTTCGCTATCTGCTGCCAGGACCGGTGAAGCATGGTAGAACTCTGTGAATAGTGTTGCAAGTCTGTAGGCATATTCTGGAAGCATGTGTGGTCGTCGTGTCTCCGCGGCCGTCAGTACTATCGATGGGAAATGTGAAATCAATCTGGCCAGGTTCTTCTCCTGTTCGTTTGCGAATGCTATTTCCTTTGGGAGTGGGCCATCTTCAGGTATTTCCCCCTTTCTGAGAATGCTGGAAGCCCTTGCATGGGCATATTGTACGTACGGAGCCGCATCCCCTTCGAAATCCAAAGCCTCATCCCAGGAGAACGTGAACGGTTTCATCGCCTGCACTTTCAGCATGTGGTACTTGATCGCACCAATCGCAACCTGTCTGGCTATCCCTGCAACTGCCCCATCATCCAGATCTTCGTTCCTCTTCCTTACCTCGTCCTCTGCCTTCTCGATTCCCTCATCCATCAATTCGTCAACAGATACGATTACACCCTTTCTGGTGGACAGACTGCGCCCCTTCACTCCGACGAAGGCGTAGTGAGACACTTCCAGAAGTTCGTCGCTCTTCAAATCACCCAGTAACTTCAGTATGGTCTTGAGTTCCTTGAATTCCACCTTGTGGTCCTCGCCTAGAACGATCACGTTCTTGTCTGCCTGCCCCAACTTCCACCTGTGGTAAGCTGTATCTCTAACAATATAGACAGAAGTACCATTCGGCCTTTGGAACACAGTGCCTCCACCTCTTCTCTCCAGACCGAACTCGGACAAATCAATTGCATAGGCCCCCGTGTCCAACGTCAGTGTTTGAGGGAGTTCTCTCAAATCATCGATTGCTTTCTGTGCCGAACCATCAAGTACGAACTTGCTCTCGAAATCGAAGCTATCGAATGTTATGCCCAACCTCTCAAGCGTTTCCTTCTGACCAGCGAGGACATCATCTACCACTTTCTTGAGCTTCTGAATGGATTCTTCGTCTCCTTCTTCTGATTTCTCTGCCAGTTGGTCAATCTCGGCTTCAAGTTCCTCTTCTTCGATCAACTTAGTGGTTGGAACATAGGTGAAGAATATCTTGAAATCTGGTTTCTCTGCATATTTCTGGTATCTACTCACCAATTCGTTCTTTGGCGACCCATCCGTCTTCTCAAGCTCTGGCTCTCCACGCTCATCAAAGCTCAGGGAGTAGTTGTCCACGACCTTGTTTTCGACCCCCCAAGCTATTGTTGCGACCTGCCTCCCCATATCATCCACGTAGAAATGTGTCTCAACGTCCCATCCCACCGCCCCACTGAGTCTGGCCAATGCATCTCCGATAAGAGAATTTCTTACGCGACCCACATTGATGGGCCCTGTCGGATTGATTGATGAATGCTCAAGTAGGAGTTTCTCTCCTTTGTATTTGTCAGATTTTCCGTAATCGTCCTTTGATTCCAGAACGGTTCTCAGCACATTGGTTCCAAATCTTGGGAAGTCCAAGAAGAAATCAAGATAATGCATTCCCCTCGCTTCCAGAACCTCAATGTCCTCCACCATTTCGGGTTTCTCGAACTTGGACAAGATAGCTTCCGCAACCTCTTTCTGTGTCTTGCCAGTCTCCCTTGCCAGTTCAAAGCATACGCTGCTGGAGAACTCCCCGAACTTCGGGTTGCTCTGTATCTCAACAGAAATGCCTTCTTCCTCTTTCGAGATCTGGAACGCGTCCTGCACCGCCTTGGCAAGAGCTCTTCTGATTTCCTGTCTGATGTCCTCTATCATTTTCCCCACTGTCAGCGGACTCGCGGGGATTCGAACCCCGGATCACCAGCTTAGAAGGCTGGCGCCATATCCAGACTAGGCCACGAGTCCCCAGCAAGCTATGTTCAGAAGATATAATAATCTTATCTTTGCGGGAATTGCAGCACCAGATCAAGCGTCACACAACAGCCAAACAAAACTTTAAGTCTGGAAATATCCTTTTTCTCCACGTGATTCAAGGATGGAAAGCGGAGGACTCCTTGGAACTGTATGGAGTTCAGAGATGGGGATCAGGCTATTTTGATGTGGACAGAGAGGGCAACCTTTTGATTCGCCCCCACAAGGATGAATCACAAGCAGCAAGTTTGATGTCGGTTGTGGATGACCTGGTGGCTAAAGGTGTCGGGTTTCCGGTGCTATTGAGGTTTCCTCAGATTCTGGAAGACAGGGTAACCGAGCTTCATTCCTTCTTCAACAAGGCGATAGCAGAATTTGGATATGGTGGCAAGTACCAAGCGGTGTTTCCCATCAAGGTCAATCAAAGGAAAGAGGTTGTACAGGAACTTCTAGAAGCAGGAAGAGAACATGATTACGGACTGGAAGTAGGGAGCAAATCCGAGCTGCTGGCTGGACTTGC
>CP070767.1:674285-678945 GCA_020345725.1 Methanobacteriota archaeon
CACGCAATCGCAAAGGAGGTTTTGGAGGACCAGTCAGAACCGCGTGGAACACTACATCATGACGGTGGGCATGAGATTTGAAAATGGATGTGAGAATGCATTGGTAAACAATGTCCAGTCTTCCAGCTTCTCTCAGAGATTTGAAATTCCCATCGGTTCTGCCCTTTCGAGAATAGAGTACGAATTCTCGCATGATTCTGCCAACCGTTTTACGGAATGAATAGATGAATGAAAGCCTCAATGATATAGATTTCTCGAAAAGTGTCTCTCAAAAAGGCTTTATACACTGATTCTCTTGAGAGAAGAGAGGAGCGAAGCCAGAGGGGTACGATGGAATACATTGGTCAACTAGTCTACGGGGACAAGATACTGGAGGGAATTATCCCAGAGAATGTAAGGGAGGACGGGAGACTCATTGAATGCTGTGCCCCCGAGGGATATCCCCCAATTGTAGACGTTCGCCAGAAGCTGAAAGAGGTCATATCTCATCCGATCGGTCCAGAAGGAACGCTCTCTTTGAAGGAAATCGTACAGAGCCATTACAAGGGCGGATTATGCACAATCTCAGTTGATGACCACACCCGAGAGAACATACATACGAAAATCCTGCTGCCCATCCTCTTCGAGGAACTTCGAGGACTGGGTGTGAGAGAAGAGAATGCTAGAGTAATCATTTCCAGCGGAACTCACAGGTCGCCGCACGAGAATGAATTCCCGAAAATCCTGGGAGATGATATATGGATCAGACATAGGGAGAGAGTAGTGGTCCACGATTGCAATGAGAACCTGGCCATTCTGGGGGAGATAGATGGTGTTCCTGTAGAGATAAATCGATTCGTGTACGATTCTGAGATCTATATACCCTTATCAGATTTGGATTTTCACTATTTCGCTGGCGTTGCTGGAGGTCCCAAGCAGATATGTCCAGGCATTTGTGGTGAGAAGATCATCACAGCGGAGCACCTCAAGATGTTCGGAGGGCTGGGATTCGCAGAGAACGTTGAGAGCGGGATTGTGGACGGTAATCCAGTATTCGATCACAAAATCAAGATTGTACGCTTGGTGTTAGAGAGGCTTGCAGAAAAAGGAACCCATGTCTACTCTATCCTATCCGTGGTAAACCCGGAAGGCCAGTTGGTTCAGATATCCGGAGGAAACATATTTGAAACTCACAAACAGGACCGCAAGATACTCGACAAGGTCTACATCATACCGGTTGACAGGAAAGCGGACGTCACGATCGTTGGTGCGATGTCCAAGGGGCTGGATGTGTACCAGGCAGAGAAGGCCATCAACACAGCATACCGGGCTACAAAAAGAGGCGGGAAGATACTGCTGGTGGCTCCCTGCCAGGATGGGATTGGGAACAAGGATTTCAGGAATCTCATGAACATCTCCAGTGATGTCTTTGAGAGTATGGAAGAGCAAGTCAAATCTTCATCCAATCCAGAGGAAGTAATTGAGAAGAACATGGAAATCGCAAGAAAGGAAACTCAGAAGGAGGCGATGAGAGACTTCAAGATAGGTATGCACAAGCCAGTAGACCTGCTGAGAATGCTGGACTACGTTGGATGGGGACATCTGTACATCGTACAAGATGGAATACCACCGGATGAAAAGAAGTTGCTTCCGTTCGAGTATGTGGGAGCGGAGGGCGAATCACCGCTGCAGAGAATCAGAAACTGGGTAGAGGACCTTGAGGCCAAGGAGAAGCCTGACTATCTGCTGATCGAAGACCCAGGTTACCTCTTCCAGGCGCCCTCAGAGTAGGAAATGTTGGTTGGAAAATCATGACTGTAGAACAGGAGACTTTGGAGGTAATCAGAGACTACGCCATTCACAACGATTGGTATGTTGCATTCGAAGGAAAATCAAAAGGGAATCAGCACCTGAATCGTGTTCATAAGATTGTCAAGCACCTCGGAGAGCAAGAAGGAGCTCGATTGGATATCTGCATCGCAGGCGGTTGGCTGCACGATCTAGGTTTGGTGGAGGGGAATAGGGGTCACTGTTTCTCGGGAGGAAGGCTGGCCAGAGAATACCTGCAAACCTTGGGACTGGATGCTGAGGATATTGGACTTATCGTTCATTGCATAGAGGCTCATGATGGAGAGATTCTTGCAGAGACTTTGGAAGCTAAGATAGTCCACGATTCGGACACTATCGACAAGATGGGTCCGTTTGGGTTCGTCAGGCACGCGTGGAAGATTTCATTGGTGGAGGACATTAGTGGTGAACAACTGCTGGATACAGTTGCTGAACACATAGCCGACAGGAAGTCCAAATTGTATTTAGGCACTTCAATAAAAATAGTAGAAGACCTCCATCAAGCCCTAGAGGCCTTTGTGATGAACAGAGATACTGCAAAAGAGGTAGTGGAGAAGATCGTTCACTGTGCGTCCAAAGGAATCCCGAGCGAAGACACTGCCCACATCCTAATGAATGACCCAGCTCTCAATGAAGATTTCAAGGATACGATAGACAGCCAGATGTCCATCAGTTATCTGGAATGAGTTCACTTCCTAAAGGTCTTGAATCTGTTCCCGCATTTAGCACAGAACCTCTCGCCTTCGTATCTCTGTGACCCGCATTTGGTACATATCCCTGCCAGTTTTCTCGGAATCAGCGGAGTACCGTCATCACCAATCCATGGAAAAGCATCCCTATGAGGTTTGACCTCCCAGTTCCTGACTCTGAAGAAAGCATGCCGGTAACAGAAGTAGAACAGGATGAATGGTATGAATGAAAGACCTGCTGCCAGCATAGCAAGACTCGCCAATTGGAGTATTTCATCAACAGTCATCGTACTCAAATCGCCATATAGGAAGAAGAACGTCAAAGCGGTACCCATGATTGAGAGAGCTATGCTCAGTACGAAAGAGCCCCAGAGAATCCTCCTATATCTCTCGTTGCATAGCTCAAGGACGAGATAGACGATGGCCAAGCTCAAGACAATGGTGGAGGCTAGCCCAATCACTCCAGAAACGGTGGATTGTGTTCTAAGGAAAGAGATGTATCCCGGCATATCAACGCGTGGGTCAGGTCCAGTTTCCAGCTGAAGGATTATGCTGATGACTGACAATATGATATAGGTGAGGACGAGGATTACACCGCTCTTCACCCTGGCCATATGTTCAGGTCCAAATTCCTTCTTCCCCTGGTTCATCTCGTACAGACCCAGCAACCACAAAATGATGGCCATGAATATGAGCACAACTCCTCCGCCGAGCAATCCGCACAAGCCAATCAATCCTGGAACCGCCTCGGGATCAGGAGGACCGTCCAACGCAGAGATCACCACATTAAGAGCAAGTATGACTCCAACGAATATCAGCAGCATAGCCAGTATATAGACTCCAATCCCCCAGCTGAGATGTCTCACACCCTTCTCGGTCTCAAGTTCTCCTCTGAAGTAGTCCCTATCTAAGGGGTATCCATCAATAGAGAATGGTTCTTGATCGGACATACAAGGCCTCTAGCCACTGAGACGGAATATGCTCAATCATATATTATGCTGTGCCAGTTGCATTCGGTTCCAGAAAAGATACTTATAGATAGGAAAGAATACGAGGACAGTCATCTGACAAGATGTGCAGATAGATGGAGGAGACTGTCCTATGAGAGAGAGGGTTATATCTCCAGTGGGCCGGATATTCGTGGTTGCTTTTGGGCTGTTGTTGATGATTCAGTTCAGTTTCTTTGCACAATATTCGCAAGAGGATTCAGGGATAGAAACGACTTCGGAGGCCGAAGACCAACCGTTCACCAAAGGATCCGATGAAGCAGAACTACTGCAATCCGTAGATTATCTATCAGACACCGTCTGGATACCCCAAGGAGGACAGTTCTACATAAGATACGATGAAGCGACCAACAGTCTGGTTGAGATGAGGAAACCGGATCCTACGGCAGGGATGCCACAAGCCTTCATTGATGCTATTAACAGATCGCCCAATTGGTTGAAGGACAACATAACCAGGAAGTTCGAACAGCTCGTAGATACGGACATAGACATAGGCATGAACAGCGCCCCGGAGTTCGCTGACTTGGATGGGGACGGAGACATGGACTTGATTGTGGGAACGCAGATTGGAACTCTGGACTACTTCGAGAACATTGACCCAGCACTGCACTATTATGAGGGTCACGATGTCTTCATTGGAGGGGTCTACAAGAAGAATACATCCATGTTCTTCGGTGTCTCAGTCACAGGTAGAGCGCACCCGGCAATTGCAGACATCACCAGAGATGGACTTCTAGATCTTCTAATAGGAACACAAGCTGGAGAAATCCACTTATTCGAGAACTGGGGAACTCCAAGCCTTCCAGTTTGGGCACCAGTTACGGTTCTTCCAACTGTGATTGCCGACAGTGGTTCGGCCTCAATCGATGTGGAAGACATCAATTTTGACACCTATCCAGACATCATATTGGGAGAGGGGAAGGGAACCCTGCACTATTATGAGAACCAAATGGGGTCCTTCGTGGAGATAATGGTCGGCCTTGAATGGACAGACCTGGGAGATATGAGCGCTCCCCGATATGCAGACATGGATGACGATGGGGATTTCGACATAACGGCGGGAGATAGCGTGGGAGGGCTGCACTACTTCCGAAACGATACTACCAACTGGACGTACGACCCTTTGATGTACGAATA
>CP070767.1:679045-692004 GCA_020345725.1 Methanobacteriota archaeon
AAACTCACTATCGCTCTCCTTTTGGGTCTCATATTAGACCTCCTCCATTCCTCGATGCGTAATCTCGAATCGCGGTTCTGCCCACGTGTGAATCCGCTCTGATAAGTCTATGAATCCCACGATATAAAAGGTTTGTCTTACCTATTTTGAGATAACTCTGGCTACCTGAAGCAACCCCTTTTCAATCAACAAAGTGAAGTAATCTGTGCTGTGAGCCGTACCCCTCATCTTCACACATCGGATTCTTCTCTGAATGTTCTCGTCGTTCACCCTCTCCATCTTGGTATGGATTATCCCGTCCGAGATGAAATCCTCACCGTAGGTTCCGAAGGATTTGGCTTCAGGTTCTATCTCGCTCACGATTATCACCGTAGCATCCAGCTCCCTCAACCACTCAAAAAGGTAGAAGAGGTCCGCTCTGGGGTTCTTGAAGGAGGTAAGGATCTCCAACACTGGAAGGGAATCGATGACAAGCAGGTCGTATTCGGTATTCTTCTTGAGGTTCTGTGCATACATTTTGAAGATATCCATCCAGTTCCTTCCGCCCATCTTCTCAAGGTTTCTCCTTATCAGTCCGAAATCCACTATGCTCAGCCTATCATCCACAGCATCCGGGTTCATGCCGAGGCCGCTCATTTGCTTGTGAAGGCTGTGTCTGCCCTGTTCGAGTGAGAAGTATGTGCTGCTGAGATCATCTTCCTTTGCACTCTGGAACAACATATTGTAGGCTATCGTCGTCTTCATCGTTCCAGGAGGGCCGCAGAGTAGAACTAGATGATGCTCTGGGATACCTCCTTCTAACTGCTCATCAAAACCCTTGATATGGGTTCTTAAACGACCATTCTCCATTTGGACTCAACGAATTAATCTTGCCAGGGTATCTTAATCGTTTTTCTCTAATTATCAAAAAATAAAAGGGGGAGTAAGCGTGATAAGAATTGTGATTTCCCCGAGCCCCAGAATCTCTCTCGGTCTGAGTCATCAAACTGCTGGTTTATAGTAATTTTTGAACCAGTTTTGTTATCGGGAAAAGCTTATTTGTTATCAAGTCTGTTACCAGTCGGGGTGAGGAGTTGTTTGTCTCGGACAAGAATATGATGGACCTGATATTCTCATATCTGAAGGACAACGAGACCTCGATAAGTGGTCTATCCAGAATGCTCCAGAAGGATGGATTCAAGATTCACAGATTAGTGCTCACGGGCTACCTCAGTGCCATGGCCGATATGGGCGTTTTGAAGCAGAAAGAGATACCACCGTCCAAAGTCTATACCATATCCTCGAAGATCGAGAAGAACATCTATGAGGTCGTTGGGGACAAATGCAAGACTCTAGGCGTTGATGATAAAGAAGCGGCCACAGTGGGCGCGTATGTCCTGCAGAACCTGTTTCGCAGACCTGTCTTTCTGCAAGAGATAAGGCAATTCGGACTCGGGGACATCGTCCTGGCAAAGATGGTCACTGGAGAGGAGAGATCAGAGGCAAAGAAAGCCCTATCGAAGAACGGTTTCAGACTTCCCAACGACGATCCCGCCTATCTTGTCGACGGTGAGAAAGGGTACGACAATGTCATGGACTCCATTCTGCAGGAGATGCTGATTGAGAGGTTCAAATCTCAAGGTCTTGTCATGGGCCCAAAACAGACCAAACTAGAACTTTAGGTCAGGATGCTAGGCCACCGAGGTTGTCGCTCAGAACCACTGAAAGGTGATCCAGGAACATTCTCAATTCCGCGACCCCGCAAGCGTTGGTAATACGCGGTAAGGCTGCTCACTTCCGTGCCTGGCCCGGTTCCCGCGATCAAGGCAGTGGCCGTGACCCTCCGGCCAAACCAACTGCCACCTCCAGCCCCACGGGACAGAATCTCATCGTTGTCCCAGGGCCCTTCACCAGTCTGGTTACGCCGCCCTCGGCTGTCAGCGCCGCTATGACGATTTCGGCTCACAGAGGACGCCAAGCCCTCCGCTCTAGCCTAGCAATTCATTCTAATCGAGAAGATGATATTTAAAGGATTTGTCAATGAATGGACATTGGTCTGATCTCAGCAATGATTTGATGATGAAGTATCCGATTGATGACTTCTCTATTATCATATGTGATAATATGATAGGACTGTTGTATCTCACTGGCTCTTCCTCTCACCCACGTACGTGCCACAGGGAAAGCTTATAGTATCTCAAATGAATACAATCCACAGTAAGGCGTAGCCTGAAAAAGAGCATAGGAATTTAGATTGAACGCAGACGGCAGTATAGTCGTACCGAGAAGGGGGAATGCTCCTCACATGTGGGTCGTGAAGAGACGAGAGGGGTCAGTGAACTATATCGTGACCTGGGCAGTAGTAGTACTTCTGTTGGCCATTGGTCTTTTCTGCCTTTTCTCGGCATTTCTGTACTATGCCACCAATGAAGCCTCCCTCTTGGCCTACAATGCGAATATGGCTGTTGCTCTTCTGGCTGCAGGCACAATTCTCGTTTTCGTATCCTTGGTTCTCTCAATCCGCCAGGTCCGCTTGGCATCAAGATTGAGAAAGCTCAACACCGTGATGGGCAACGCTCGTTCCGGTCTGAGACTGGCAGAGAGCATGGGCGTTGACACCGAGAGGGCGGAGGAGCTCTATCGTCGGGCGGAGTCCCAGGCAGGTTTCAGCAAGTTGAGGGACACTGAGAGAATAATGTCTGATTGTCTGGCCATTCTTGAATCGCTGCTAACACTCCACACGGACAAGCTCCTTGATAAGACCAGAGCGGACATGAGAAGAAAGAGGGATTCTATAGGAATAGACTTCAGCGAGGAGTCACTGGCTACCGTCCAAGAGGATATCGAGAAAGGGGGATACTGGAACGTGTCGCGCTACCTGAGAGACCACAAGATCGCCTCAGAGAGGATTGAGGAACTCGTTCTCACAATGAGGAGGGCTGTCGAATTGGGACTACAGGTCGGCGAGGAAAGGGATAGACTTCATACCGCTCTTGATAAGTTCAACGAGGGAAACCTCCGCAAGGCAAGGATGGAATCGATTAAGGCTAGAGACCTCCTCTATCAGAGAATGAGGGAATTCGTGAAAGAGAGCTACGTGAAGCCCGTGTTCAACAGAATGGAGATGTTGTCCAGCAGGGGCGTGGCTTCCGAAGATGCTCAAATGCTGTTGAAGGAAGCAGGGACCCACCTCCTGGCGGCAGATATCGAGGCCTCAGTCGAGACAGCTGGTATTAGCGGAGAGCGGATTGAAGATGAAGCCAGGGCAGCCATCGAGGATGCCATGGACAGGGTCGACATAATCTCGGCACGGGCCGAAAAGCTAGGTGTGGACGTTACACCCTTCCCACCTTTGATTGAAGTTGCCAATGAGGAGCTGAACGAGGGCAGATTGGAGGAAAGCCTGGACCAACTTCAGATGGTGGAGTCCTCCCTGGTTCAGGAAATGAATTCCATCGTTCTGGAGAAATTCTACTCCATCAGAAATGATATCGATTTGCTTTTCATGGTCCCTGAGACCAAGCTAGAGTTCGCAGAGGCTCTGGAAGAGGCGGACGAGGAACGCAGTAGAGGGAACTTCGAAGAAGCCTTGGCCCTGGCAAAGAAGCTGGAGGATCGCACAGAGGACGAGGAGAAGGAATCCCAGAGGGCGTATGAGAACTCGGTAGAGAAGTTGCATGAGAAGATCGGCAGACTGGAAGTGAAAGGGGTGCCAGTGGAAAAGATACAGGAGGTCGTAACCCTCTCAGACCGGTTCGCCACGGATGGGGATTATGCCAAGGCAATGGAGGCTATCCTTTCTGCTACCGAAGTGGTGGACAGGAATCTCGCACTTCATAAGGACTCGGTACGAACATTCGAGGAAGTATCCACCCTCCTCAGCAGGGCCAGAGAAAAGGGAGTGGACATAGGTGACCTCTGGGAAATATTGTTGCGTCTTCAGGACAGCCCTGACCTTGAGAGTACGATTACTGAAGCCAGGGAGATAGAGGAACAGGCTCTGCAGAGAATGACGGACGCCACTGAGAGGGCAAGTGTGAAGCTACTGAAGATGAGAGATCAACTTGAAAAGCTACAGAGTGACGGCATTGACGTTCAGGCGGTGCCAGATCTTCTCGAGTTGGCTCAACAGGAGATTGATAAAGAGGATTTCGCGGCCGCGCAGAAGTCCATCAAGAGTGCCTCTAACCAAATCGAGGCGGCCATTGATTTGTCAGAGGGTTTTGAGGAGGCCATTGCCAAGGTTAAGGATGCCTTCATCCGCCTGGAAACAGCAGGCGTGCCGACAAGCGTCTTCGAATCCGATTTGGCGAACATACTCTCAAAGAAGGATGAGGACGCTCTTGAGGGCGTATACAGGCTGATTGATGAAGTTCGTGCAGAAAGGAAGAGAATGAAGACCCAGGCGAGGGAGACCATAGAGGAGTCCAATGTTCTGGTGGATGAGAACCCGAACGTTGATTTCCAAGAGGAGAAGGAGACCCTCGGGATGTCCGCATTAGCCTTTGAGGAAGGCAAGTACGGGAAGGCCTTTGAGATTGGCGTAGAGGCAGTTGGGAGAATCCAGAAGAAACTGGAGTTGTATGAGAAGTCCGACCAGATGCTTGAGGCACTGAGCAATCACTTGGACCGACTGGATCAAGCAGGGTTCAACATTCACTCCCTTGAGTCCGAGCTCCAGTTGTGCGAGATGGAGAAGGACCCTTCCAGTAGGATTGAGAAGATTAGGGCCCTTGAGTTCGAGATCGCCAAGACAGAGAAGAGGCTGGAACAGTCCATGGAGTGGGCCATCGTGGAAGCCCGTCACTGGATAGCCATTCTGGAGAAGAACAAGGTCTCTTCGGATGATTTGGCTGAAATGCTGGAGTCGGCTCAGGAACTTTCGTCCGAACAGGTCTACAGGGAAGCGCAGAAGAAGGCCAGGAACGTTCGTGATCTAGCGGAGGAGAGGGTGGCGCAGTTCAAAGAGGCAAGGGACAGGATGGGGATTCTTGAAAGCATAATGGCCAAGGCCGAGGTTATGAACATTTCTCTGGAAGACTTCAAGGAAGACTTCTCCTGGCTCAAGACATCTGATGATTATTCCTTAATGATCGAGAAAGCGAAGTTGATGTATGACAAGATAAACCATCTCTTAGAAGGAGAGCGTGAGAACGTACGGTCCACGATAACCAGCGTTCAGGATTCACTGATTAGCCTTGAACAGGCAAGGGTTTCAGCACCGTCGGCCAGAGCCGCGATCGAAAGGGCGGAGATAGAGCTCTCCAAGGACGACATCATAGCGGCGATGGAAAGTTGCAAGGCGGCCGAGGAGCAGCTGGAAGAGATTAGGGGTTCTTACATGAAATGGGTTGAGGTGTTGACCAATGTCGAAGGAAGCCTTGAGGAAGCCTCGAGGACAGGGATAGGAACCAAGGACTTCTTCAGCAGGCTTGATGTATTGAAGGAAACTAGTGATTACGATTACGCGGCATCCGAAGCCGACAAGATACTGGATGACCTGGATTTAAGGAAGACCATGATGAGCACCAAGACCTTGGAGGATATCCAAACAACCCGGGAGAAGGTGGACGGTCTTCTGGAGGAGGGTGCGAAGGTAGAAACACTGGTCGACATTCTGAGGGATGCTGAGAGGGCAGTCCAGGATGAGGAGTACATTTCTGCTCGCCGTCAGGTGATGGAGGTCGCAAAGACCGTGGACGGCCTGAGAGGTGACTATGACGAGTTCACGGCTGTCATGGATGAGGCTAGGAATAGGGTAGAAGAAGCTGCCGAATCTGGCTTGGACACTGATGAGATTATGGAGAGATTGATGGAACTGACGGATTCCGAGGAGGATTACAGTTCCCGCATTCAGCTGGCACGCGAACTTGGTGAGAGAGCATCAAGACTTGGTGAGAGCATCATTGAGGAGGCTTCGGTGGCGCTGGGTGAGGCAGAGGTGATTCTTGAACGCCTGAGGTCCCAGGGATCGAACGTAAAGAAGGCTGAGAAGGTCTTCTCCACTGCTGAGGGCAAGTTGAGCGAAGGGAAGCTCGAAGAAGCCAGGCGACTTGCCTTTGAAGCAAAGGCCATAGCCGAGGAGATGGCAAGTTTTGCCGGTGAGAGAACGGCTGAAACCGAGAGGGCAAGAGATGCCGTCAAGAATGCTGCCAATGCGGGAGTGGATGTTGGGACGTTCACCAAAGAACTGAACAAGGCGATGAATCTGAAGGATGACCGAAAGGCTGTCCAGAGGCTCCGTGGAATCATCGAAGAAGCCGGGAGTTCCATGGTTACACTCGATAGGGAAGTCTCCGAGGAACTGAACAAGATGCAGGAGGAGCTGATCGAACTAAGGAAGGGTTGTGCCCGCGTGGCCAGCCTGGAAACATTGCTGGAATCGGCGGAACGGTTTGTTGAGGAGGGCAACTTGGAAGAGGCCGCGGTTCAGATTCAATCATTGAGGGAACACGAGTCACGAGTAGCTGAACTCAATGCTGAGTACGATGAGGCCAAAGAGAGGTTCTGGGAAGAGATTGCTGACCTCGAAGTTGGAAAGGATAGATTGGATGCTTTCCAAAGGGAAGGTCTGGAAGCTGAATCGATATATGACATTGAGGAAGCCATTCAGAAATACAGGGACCTGGCAGAGAATGCTGCCGGGCTGAGAAGGGAGATGAGAGAGAAGGCGGAGAGCAGGTTAGAACAGGTTCGGGAGTTCGTGACTGAGCTGGAGAGCCAGGGTGCGGACGTGGAGGAAGTGCTTTCACTTCTGAACGAGGCAGAGAACGTCCTCGAAGAAGGAGGATTCCTGAGGGCGATGGCAAAGGCCAACAGAGTGGCAGACCTGGGCGAGAATTTGAGTGAGAAACTCTCCTTCGACAACAAGCTCTTGGAGACTGAGAAGTTCCTGGAGACCGTCAATGAAGAGGGTGTGGACGTTTCCGATTTGATGGAAAACCTGGGGGCCCTGGATGGAACAGATTATCCGGAGATGATCATTACTCTCAAATCCATCGAAGAGGAAGCAATCAAGAGAAAGAATGAGAGTGAGAACTCATCCTAAAGCGGAGAATCCCTATTTTTTCTACAACAGTTTGAAGCTTCTTATTGCTAATCGTTAATGCTTCTTTCAAAGTATCGACATCTCTCCGAAGAATCGATGTCCCGAATGAAAAAATGAGCCTGGACTAGTATTTATATTGAAATCAACACCACAAAACTTTTTAGAACAAACCTACATATGACCACATACACCATGGAATGGGGGAAGAAGTTGGGCAGAATACCTCGTGCATCGGTTCCCGTTCTTTTCGCTGTCCTTCTCTTCGTTGGGTCTTTCTCCCCCTTGTTCGGTTATACAAGAGGAGAGGCCCACGTTCAGATTGAGGAAGAGATATCGACGGATGAAGAGATTTCCTATGGGCAATATATAATCGGCCCTGTAACTGGTCAGAGATACCTCATAGTCAAGGACTTCTATGCAGAGACGGTTGATTTTATCGGAGATGGCATAGTCTTCCCTGACCTGCCCTCCCTTATGGATTATGAGCTGAGCCTGGCCGATGGCTCGACCTATAAGATTGATCCAGAGCTCTTGAACCTCTTACTAGACGAGAACTCTCGGGACGAGATAGTCACTGTGGTCATTGAGATGAGAACACAGTATTCACATGATATTAGCCTGGACACCAGGGCGAAACACAAGTCATCTCTCCAAGGTCTCATCGATGAGAGAGAATCATTGTACGATATCGCCAGGTCAAGGGCGAATGGCAAACCCATCACCTCAACAGAACCACTGGAGAGCTATCTGACAGTCTCCGAGTCTTCCAGCTTGGAGGAAGTGAACCTTGAGATAGATCGAAAGATGTTCGAGATCCGCAGAGAGATCATGGACATAACGGCCCAGAAGAATGCCCTCTCGCAGGAGGACCTTTTGAACGACCTCTCGTCAAGAGGGTTCTATGTGGGATATCAGGGGCATCTCCTCAACACACTGACAACCAGAGTCCCCGTTTGGTACTTGGAAGAAATTGCCAACAGACCAGACGTGGCCTTGATACACAGCAATCCGGTCATGTATCCTCAACTTGACCACAGCATTGACGCAATACTTGCCACATCCTTCTACGGAGTAGGGGCAACAGGGGGACCCTGGGACCTTGCCGTTGCGGATACTGGGATTGACGATGCACACCCCAATCTGCATGTGGAATGGGAGAAGGTGGTTCACGACGTGGGTCAGTTCATGCCGGGATACAACGATGATCCGGCCTCGACTGATGATTTCCACGGGCATGGCACCCACATAGCTGGCATAATCCTGAGCAACGATTCCACCTACCAAGGCGTGGCGTACGGGATGCGTGACATGATAAACGCCAAGTTCGGATTTCAAACTGACAATGGTCGCGGTGGAGGAGACTATTCTGACATGATGGAGGTGGTGGACTGGGCCATCCAGACCGCCGGTGCGGACGTGATAAGCTTCAGTTTCGGTGGAGCGGGGTTCACAAACGGCAATAATGGGCCAGCCCGTTTCTTTGACGCTGTCATCGATGACCTGGGTGTACCAATAGCTGTTTCTGCTGGTAATGACGGCCCGGGAGCGGGCACTATCGCTAGACCTGCGGATGCGTTTAACATTGTGACCGTCGGAAGCATGAACGATCAGAATACGGACGCCAGGGGCAACGACATCCTGAGCGGGTTCAGCAGCCGAGGACCTCTCGATGATGGTAGGATAAAGCCTGATGTGGTGGCGCCTGGACACAACATACGTTCCGCAAACAACGATTGGGAATTGAGCGCTGACTTCGTGGATATGTCCGGGACAAGCATGGCTGCTCCTCATGTCGCCGCAAGCCTTCTTCTGATGATGAACTACTCCAATGATCCATCCCTCTTTCCTGCGGTCTACAAGGCCTTAATGATAAACCAGGCGGAGGATTGGTTCACCAATGGTGTGGACAATGCGACAGGATGGGGCTACGTTAACCTGGACGACACTCTCACATATATGGACTACCACATCGAGGGTTTTGTCAATTCAACACTGAGATACCGATTCTACAGAGGACCCGTCACAGCGGCGGACAAGGCAACACTGGTCTGGCAGAGACACTCAGTATATATCGGAGCTTCCTATCCCTTCTCATATTGGCTCCCCAATGACCTGGATCTTTACGTGTACGAGATGCCAAGCAGGAGCGAGCTCGGGAAGTCCAACTACCCTCTGAACAACATAGAACAGTTGAAGTTCGGGGCGTCCAGGGCAGATATCCTCTTCAAGGTCAGGGCGTTCGGGAACATTCAAGGCACCGTGGATGAACCTTTCTCGCTTGCAGTGATGGACAACTATTACGAGATCCTTCCTCCCAGTTACATAGTCAATGTTACAGGTCCCACGGACGTATTCTTTGGCCAGACGTTCAGCGTTTTCGCTAATGTGACCAACGTTGGAGACCTTGAGGGTTGGAGCGTGAATGCGGGTCTGAACCTTCCAGCGGGACTCACCATGGTAGGGGGATCGAACCCCTCGCCGCTTGGGGACATCCCAAAGGGTGCAACCTTGATGACATCCTGGCAGGTCAGGGCCGACCAGGTAGGTTTCCAGACTCTGACCGTCGATGGCTTCTCCGCTTCGCTGGGTGAGGTTTTCACAAACAGGAGCCAAGGACACACCGTTCGGGTTCAGGATGTCGAGCTACCACAGATTCTTGAAGTGGATGCACTGCCAAATCCCCAGGAAGTATACGGGGTCGTGAACGTATCCGCCCGTGTTCTGGACAACACTGGAGTGAACATTGTTTGGCTTGACATCACAAAACCCGATCTCACCTCCTATGGGAACTTCACTATGGCCCTTGACGGTGGAACTGGGAAACACTACTTCCGGGACAACTATGCCGACCTCGGTGACTATCAATTCACGATCTGGGCTGAAGATGTCAATGCGAACTGGAACTTCTCCAATGGGGCATTCACGATACAAGACACTACGGCCCCCTTGATAACCGATTTGGCTGCTGCACCGTCTCCTCAAGAGGTGTTCGGCTTTGTCAACGTCACGACCAATGTCACGGACAACTATCAACTCTCTGGCGTTTGGATCGAGATAACGGATCCACTCTCTTCAGTGACCAATTTCTCTATGGATGCGGGCATTCTGGACAGCTTCTACCGCAGAAACTCATACAACTTGTTGGGCACTTTCGATTTCGTCATATGGGCTGTTGATCATCTAGGCCTATGGAGTTTTGATTCAGGGCAGTTCGTTATTCAGGACACGACCAGTCCGATCGCGAATGCAGGACCAGACCAATTTGACGTGCTGATTGGAACCACGGTCACTTTCGACGGAAGCGGTTCGAGCGACAATTACCAGATCGCAATGTATAGATGGACATTCGACGATGGCGGACTCAAGGTTCTTACGGGAGTGTCTCCGCAGTACATCTTCAACAACGCCTCCTGCTATGACGTGACCCTGGACGTGACGGACACTGCAAGCAATTCTGCATCAGACAGCATGAGGGTATGCACCTTCGAGCGCAATCCTCCTCTCATCCAGAACGTTTTGGCAAATCCCGACCCACAGGAGCTGTACGGTATTGTGAACATATCTGCCAATGTCATAGATGACTACGGTCTTTGCGTTAACTGTGTTTGGTTAGAGATCACGGCACCGGACATGTCCAGTACCAATGTCACAATGACCTCTGGTTCGGGTGACGTGTACTATCATCAGCGCATGTACCTGGAACTCGGAACCTATGGCTTTAGGATAACCGCTCGAGACGTGTATGACAACTGGAATTTCACAGCTGGATCCTTTCTGATACGGGATTCCACACCCCCTACGCTGAGTGCTGTCAACAAGAATCCGCCTTCACAGGAGGTTCCCGGGCCCGTGAATGTGTCGGTCCATGTGGAAGACATTCATTTGGTAGACGAAGTCTGGATCAACATAACTGACCCAGGTGGCCTTGAGGTCACCAATAGCAGCATGACGTTCTACAACCCATTCCAGCGACATTACTACGCAAACACATATCACGAACTTGGAGTGTACAACTTCACCATATGGGCCAGTGATGTGAGCGGGAACTGGAACTTCACGAAGGATTCCTTTCTGATGAGGGATACAACGTATCCCTGGTTCTTCAGTGCCATTGCGAGACCCACTCCTCAAGAGGTCTTCTTCGACGTGAATATCTCAGTCCAGGTCTGGGACAACTACGATGTTGTCGGAGCCTGGGTCAACATATCACACGAGGACGGTTTCGTGGGCAACTACTCAATGATTGAGGGAATCACCGATGAGTACTCCTTCACGAGAAGCTATGATAAGACTGGCACATATGTCTACTACGTTGCGATCAAGGATGCTGTTGGCCTTTGGAACAGAAAGGATGGCTTTTTCAATATTGAGGACGGAACCAGTCCAGTCATAATCCCACTGCAGAGCAATCCTCAGATTGAGGTTCATGAGCTCACCAACCTGACCGCAAACGTCACTGACAACTATGAGTACATGAGTGCGTCGATAGCCATCTACTATCCGACGGGAGTCCCGTTAGGGAATTTCTCCATGACTGAGAATCCAGGAGATGCTGCTAATTTCTACTATATTGGTAGTTTCGGTAGTCTCGGAACATTCACCTACAAGCTCTGGGCGAAGGACACAAGCGGCAATCGGGGCGGTTCGAACGAGACATTCACTGTGGTTGACACCACTTCACCGAATGCGGACGCAGGTGCTGATAAAGAGGTCCTGCAGAGAACCGTGGTGACATTCGACGGATCTGGAAGCTCGGACAACTACGGTGGAATATCCAACTACAGCTGGAGTTTCGATGAAGGTGGAAACACCGTTGACATGTACGGTTCAAATCCACAGTACAACTTCGACGCTCCTGGCAATTACAGCATAGAACTGACGGTTACCGACTCCTCCGGCAATACGGATCAGGACGAGATGTGGGTGAATGTGACTGCAAGAGATAGCGACCAGGACGGCCTGACGGATGACGAGGAAGTGGCATTGGGAACAGATCCCAATGATCCGGATACTGACGATGACGAGTGGTCGGATCTCTATGAGATAGGTGTGAGCGGCACAAATGCCACCAATCCTGACACTGATGGCGATGGAATAATCGACAGTGAGGATTCAGATCCGCTCGTTCCAAATGTTGGTGATGATGGCCCCATTGAGGAGCCACTGCTCACCAAGTACTGGTGGTTGATTCTTCTCATCATACTCATTCCGGTGATTATTCTCCCGATTGTGGCTGCAAGCGGCAAGAGAGCCAAGAAGAAGGAAGAGGAAAGACTTCTGGAGAAGAAGAGAAGGAAGGCCAAGCTCAAGGCACGTCTGGCCGCACAAAGAGAGAGGATTAGCGAACTACCGCCACCACCACCGCCTGAAGGTGAGCCACCTGTTGAACCTGAGACACCTCCACCACCACCACCTGATGAGGTGCCACCACCACCTCCAGATGAACCTCCACCGCCACCACCCGACTGATACTGCTTGTGCTGGACCATAATTCTATATCAAAAGGATAACAGACACTATCCACTCATCAGCTTGATTATTGCTTCAGCAGGCTCTCCATCACACTCTTCCAGTGCCTTTCTCGCTTCTTCCTCGGACACGTTAGCTTTCTCCGCGACCAGATTGATGTCCTCGATTGGGATGCTAAGTTCCTCCTCGCCTTCAGTAATCTCTGGCTCCCCAACAATCTGAAAGGTCTGTTGCCCTTGTATGGTTGTCACGGTAACCTCTGCATCCGTGAAGCGGTATTCCTTGGAGGATGTCTTGATGATGACCTCTTCCACTCCCTCCAAATCCTCGGACTCGATTCCGAGCTTCTTCATCATCTGTTTTACCTGTCTGGGATGCATTCGTCCGCCGGGTATCATACCAATCCTCTGGTAATCCCTTTAGCTCTAAAAAAGTGTTGGCATTGTTTAAATAGATTAGCTCC
>CP070767.1:692104-696248 GCA_020345725.1 Methanobacteriota archaeon
AAGTGGCTTTGACCCAGCTTGGCAGAGAAGCATTGAGCATGGGCATAGATCTCAAGGAAGAAGTTGCACAGCTCACACCCGAATTAATATCATCTGGAAAGTGGAAGGAGGTGGGTTTCAGGAAGTATGACGTAGGTACGTTTGCGCCATCACTGCACGGAGGAAGGAAGCACCCCCTTGGTCAATACATTGAGAAGATCAGGAAGGTCTTCTCGGAGATGGGTTTCAAGGAGATCGAAGGGGATTTCGTAGAACTGGCATTCTGGGACTTCGACGCGCTCTTCCAGCCGCAGGACCATCCGGCAAGAGACATGCAGGATACCTTCTACGTGAAGAACCCGGACAAGCTTCCGCTCCCAGAAGAAGAGCTGGTCAAGAGAGTCCAGGAAATGCACGAGAAGGGTGGCGACATAGATTCGGATGGATGGGGCTATGAATGGAATGTGGAGGAGGCCAAGAAGGCCATCTTGAGGACGCACACGACAGTGAACAGCATCAGATATCTCTCAGAGCACCCTGATCCTCCAGTCAAAGTCTTCACTATTGGCAGGATATTCCGAAGAGAGACAATCACCTGGAAGAACCTGGACGAGTTCCAGCAGGTTGAAGGCATCGTGATGGAAGAGAATGCGAACCTGGCCATGCTCATAGGAATACTCAAAGAGTTCTACAGAAAGATGGGCTTCGAGAAGGTCAGAGTGAGGCCGGGCTTCTTCCCCTACACCGAGCCGAGCATGGAGGTGGAGGTCTTCTTCAAGGGCACGTGGATGGAATTGGGAGGATCCGGAATCTTCCGTCCTGAGGTTACGCATCCATTTGGGATTAAGCATCCAGTACTCGCTTGGGGGTTGGGTCTGGAGAGACTCGTGATGGCGAACGAGGGGATAGAGGACATAAGAGACATCTACGTGAGCGACATCGACTGGTTGAGGAACTCAAAGCTGCCCCGAGTATAGCTGGATAGGTATTCTCACATCTGAGAACCAACGGCAAAACTTTTATGTTGATAGGATTCCCATTCGGCCCTGAGGGTTTCACATGAGTACCGCGGACGAGGAAATAGCGAAAGGGGAGAGATACCTGAACGGATTGGATTATCAGAGCGCATACAAGCATTTTGACAAGGCCACGAAAATCGACAATAACAACGCTCTGGCTTTCTTTGGGAAGGCAGAGTCTGCCATTGGAATGCCCAAGGTCAAGAGAGAGAACGTAGGGTCGTGGTATCAGAAGGCGATCGAACTGGATCCAAAGAACCCTCAATATATGGAAGCATACGCGCTCTATTGCATGAGCGATGGCCACTTCAATGAGGCTGAGAAACTCCTCAAAGAGGCCGCGGAAGTGGACCCGGAGAACGCTCCTTACTACTACACCGAGTTCGCCATCCAGTACTCCAACATGGCGCCTGTCATAATGGAGCAGTACCTGGACGAAAAGACAAAGGACATGATCGTCTCTAAGGCGTTGACCTATCTTCTAAAAGCGATAAACTTGGAACCCACCGAGGCCAAGAGACTGCTCTGATAGAGTATCACTCTACTGAATCATTGGCTCGCCCGGTTCTTTTTTCGGAGTGCAATTCACACACAGTCCAGTGCCTGCATCATAATGATTCCTGCAAATCAGCTTGCCACAAGTGCGGCAAGTATTCATAGCCGGACCCGAACAGATTGAGCAAACCCCTACGAGTGACATGTCAGTCGCCTATGCACAACTGGTAGATATTACTTTTTCTCAATCCACACGCTCTATCTCGAAGATGACCCCTCCACGTTTCGTGCAAGGCTCACCAATCTTCTACTTATAACCTCAACTCTCCGAAAGTGGTATCACGCTCAGCAAATGCATTGTGTTTGTGGATGGATTCTTCACTTTCGCTTCTAACACGTACGGAAGCATCATCCGGGAAATCTGAATACTTGTCGAGGATGGCTGACAATATATCCCTCACAACATCCTCCACGAACTTCGGGTTTTCATGCGCTCTTCGGACGACCTCTGCTTCATCCTTCCTCTTCAGAATCTCGAAGGTGGGACTGCTCATTGCGCTCTCCACCACCTCTATCAAGTCCTCTGCCTCAATATCAAAACCGTTGGGAACATCCATCTCGACAATCGTTCTGTTTCGCTGATTGTGCGTTATGATGGGCAGGTTCTCTACTTGGGCAGACAAGTCATCCTTGATCGTCTCCATTGCGCAAGGGCAGGCGGTCATTCCAACAACTTCTACGCCTATCCTTCGCTCTGCGTTCAGCTCTTCACCTTTTCTGATCTGGGCGGAAGCGAAAATCTTGTATCCCTCCAGGCTCCTCTTGCCAAGTGGAGTCTTGCGCTCAAGGAAATAATCTGCAACTGTCCTGGCTTCAGAGAAGGATGCGTACTCATGTCTCTCAAGAAGCGAGCGGCATATCTGAAGAGTCAAATCCTCTATGCTGGAAACGGGCTCCCTAACGCTCTCGTCCACGATCTCTCCGATCACTTCAACGTTTCTGGACAGGTGGGAACCTTTCATATTGGAGGGAAGATCCACGAACGCATCAACGACAATGTTCAAGGTCACGACCTTGTCAGGTCTCTTTACCTGGACGGGTTTCCTCACACCAGTGACGCCCACCCTAGTCAGCTTGAAACCTTTCTCTGCCGTTTGGCTCTGGCAATCATTCGCCGTGACCGGACACCTCCCCTTTTCCTGTTGGCCCTATTCTCTAGCTTCTTAAAAAGATTCTCTTTGTAGCCGGATGATCATTCACTCACCAACCAGATGGACGAGCAATCGCCTGTTCCTGGACTTGTTGTCGAGTTCCACGAAGACTATCTGCTGCCAAGTGCCCAGTACCGGGTTCCCTTCAACGAAAGGAATGCTCAGACTGGGGCTCATGAAAGAAGCCCTGACATGCGAGTGCCCGTTCCCGTCATGCCATCTCATCTCATGTTCGTACCGAGCTCCTTTCGGGAACAATTTCTCAAGAGCGTCAGGCAGGTCCTTCAAGAGACCTGGTTCATATTCAATCGTAGTAATGGCGCTGGTAGAACTCGGTGTGAAGACACAGGCAATTCCATTGCTCAGTCCTGATTTCCTCACTATACCAGCAATATCGTTCGTTATGTCCATTATGTCCACTTCTCCCCTGGTTTGCAGCTCAATCGTATCTGAGTAAAAGCTCAATCCATCACCCCCACTGCAATAAGCAGAATAGCATAAATAGTAATGCCTGGAGCGAGCTCAAAGTGTGGCCTTTTGGCTTCTAACCTATCTCCTCAGGATCAGTCCGTCCGACTCGATCGCAATCGGATCCACTCGGGCCTCAACTGCGCCAATAGGAGGTGGCATTCCTATCAGACCGCTGTCGATCTCCTGCCTTCCGACCATCTCTTTCGCGACAGAATCAACTTCACCGAAGATCGTTGCCAAGAAGGATCGGGATATCCAGTTCACTGCGGTCTCCACTATCTTCACAACCATCTCGTCGATGACATGCACCAACTGGTTGAAGGGCAAATCCATTCCGATCTCCAAAAGGGAATCGTTCTCAAGGGTGACCATACATTCAGCGTATCGCTGCAGGTCTTGGACTCCCTTTTCGGCCGTCTCGGACCTTCCTTCCATGGAGAAGGGAGCAACAGCAATCGCGACCGTTACTATGCCCTTTCTCTCCGCTGCCCTAGCAATCGCTGGGGCAAGTGAGGTTCCTGTTCGACCTCCCATTCCTGCCACCAGGAAAAGGATTCCAGATTCCACTGCTTCCATCGCCTCCACGCTGGCTGCATCGCATAACCAGGTGTAGTCATCATAGAAATCGAGTGTCCCGGGTTTGGGTTCCCTCGTTCTGTTGAGGCATACCTTGACATCCGCTTGCGTCCTGTCGAGGGCTTGTCCGTCCACGTTCATCGCTATCGTCCGAACGCCTTCAATGCCTTTCTCGTGCACTGAGCTCACTATGTTGCAGCCGGCACCACCACATCCTAGCACACAGACGCTGGGGTCAAGGGCATCTGCGTACAAAGTGCTGACCACTCTGCTGACCATGTTCTTTTCCGTTACTGCGTTCATCCATTGCCTCCACGTAGGTGTTTCTGTGCCTTTCGGCGGGTGGGGTTGGGGAGCCAGAAAGTCCGGGTTCGGAAGAGTGCATCCCATCCC
>CP070767.1:696348-706480 GCA_020345725.1 Methanobacteriota archaeon
GTTTCTTGATGAGCTCTGTGGTCATCTTCACATCCTCCAAGTCCTCCTCTGGAAGGCCTGAGATCAAGGTGCAGACGGGGTACCAATTGTTGTCCTTCATGACCTTCATCGCTTCGATGACCGTCTCTCCCCACTCTTCTGGGTCTCGGGGATAAATCTTGCCCTTCATGAACTTCTCGACCATTCTGTAACTGCCGGTTTCCAGACCTGGCTGGCAGCCCCAATATTTGACGCGGTGCGCTTGCAGTTTCTTGGTAAGGTCCTCAATGAGATCCTGCTGGTGTGCGATAGTGACTAGGCTTGCGTGGGTGATGTAGAGTTCGCTGGCCCCTGAAGCGAAGCATTCATCGAACAAGTTCAATACGCTGTCCTTGTCCGCCATTAGGGTGTTGGAACCGTACCTCAGGCAGTCGTCAGACTGGAAGATTATCTTGTCGTAGCCCTTTTCGGCGAGCATCTTCACCTCTCTGGTTATCTTCTCGAGTGGAAGAGATCTCAGTCTCCCAGAGGTGGTGGGTGCACAGAACTTGCATCCTCTTCCGCATCCTCTGGTGACCTCAACCAGGCTGCAGTTTGTTGGACCCAGTATCGGTGGTATCTCGTTCTCATTTGGAATCCTATCTGACACTATCCTGTTTGGATGCGAACCATTGTTGAGCAGTGAATGGAATAGTCCAGGGATTGAGATTTCCCCTTCTCCCTCCACCAGGTGATCTATCCCGAATCTGTCCAGTTTGTCTCCTAGCTCCAACTGCCAGTAGCCAGATCCGCCCACAACTAGCTTGAAATCATGCTGTTCCTTCAGTCTGTTGATTGTTTTGATTAGTTTGGAGAAGAAGACTCTGTTGTGTGGTTTTCCGTTGAATATTGTGCTCCAGGTGGAGGTTGCTGGGCCGTACCCCATCGGATCATGTGTGGATACACCAACAATCTTCGTCTCGGGTCCCACGTGATCTTCAATGCTAGACTGCTGGACTATCTTCACGTCCTTCCTGGGTACACCGCTGTTCACACATATGGCCTCAACCGCCCTGAGCGGAAGGGGAGGCTCTTTCACTGAACCATCCGGACTATTTTCAAGTCGCGGAACTATCATGCGGTACAGGGGCAAGGGCAGTATGTTTCTCGGCAGACAGGACAAGAATCGGAGATAGATGTTATTGTTGTAGTTACTCATTACTGAATCATCAGTGGTGAGAACAATCTTGCTCATGCCTTCTCCCTCATGACCCCTTTCCTCTTCCTAAGATGTGTAGTGTGTAGCATCTAAGTTAAGCTTTTGTCCCCTATCCCCTCTTGAACCATTACATTCACCCACCTCCCACCCAAAGCGTAGTATATTTTCCCAGAGATTCCCCGCTATGGTTTTCTGCCCCACATGCAGGACTCTAATGAAGCCAGTCACGGACGGAGGAGAAGAAGTCTGCCCATTATGTAGCACGCTTCCCAACATCCAGATTGAGAGCTCGTCCGGTGTTCCTGGTAAGAATGGACTATTCCCCTTTGAGAAAGCCAGGAAGGGTCAGGAGGAGCTTCTGAAGGACGCCCGAATTGCCCTAGGAGAGGGAAGGCATCTGCTTGCCAATGCTCCCACGGGCTTGGGAAAAACGGTCGTTGCGCTCACAGCTTCGCTCGAGGTTGCTCTCAGAGAGGACAAACTTGTACTCTTCCTGACCTCCAAGCAGTCCCAGCACAAAGCGGCCATTGACACCATCCTTCTTATGAACAAGTCCGGATCAAAGATCTCTGCAGTGGATGTAATATCCAAACAGGCCATGTGTCAGTTGCCTGAGGCGAAGAAGTACAGTCGGGCCTTCTACGAATACTGCTACCTCAAGGTGAGGACGAAATCCTGCCCCTTTAGCGGAGGGGAGTGTAAAAGCGTGGCTGAGCTCGTGTCCCAGATGACCATGCACGTTCATCAACTTGTCAAGGTCTGCAAGAGGTATGGTGTTTGCCCACACAAGACGGCCCTAATGGCTGCCGCCAAGTCCCATGTTCTGGTCTGCGACTACAATTACATCTTCTCTGACATTAGCCAGCAGGTCTTGACGCGAGTGGAAAGGAGCATGGGAGATCTCATCGTGGTAGTGGATGAAGCCCACAATCTCCCGGACCGAATCCGGAGCCATCTCTGTGGTGATTTGAGTCCAAGACAGCTCAGGAGGGCGATTAAGGACTCTCGCACGTACGACAGGGCCTTATCCAGCTTGCTGAGGGCAGTTCTGAGGGACTTCCTGAAGATATTCAAAGAAAAAGAGGGGGAGGAGAAAGCAGAGAGGGCAGAGTTCTTGGACCTGGTGATTAAGGCAATCCGGAGAGCATCGAGGAAGGAGTTGACTGTGATGGACCTCATTGCCAACCTTGAGCACATTGGTGAAAAGGTCCTGAAGGAAGGAGGGTCATCCGTATTGATGGAGATGGCGAATTTTCTGCGGAGCTGGAACGAAATGGATGATGGTATGGTGAGGATACTTACCCACGGAAAGAGAAAGAAGATTTCGTACAAGCTTCTGGATCCATCCATCCTCAGTGGGCCAGTCTTCAAGGAGATACACTCTTCCCTTGTGATGAGCGGGACTCTTCATCCGCTTTCTATGTACGCGGATCTGCTGGGTTTGGAGAAGGACAGGACCAGCTTTGGCAACTACCCCTCTCCCTTTCCCAAGGAGAACAGGTCCATTGTGGTGACTCCTGGGCTGACCAGTCTATACTCCAAGAGGGACGAACGCATGTACAGGGCCTATGCTGATAATATATCGAGTATTGCAGAATCTCTGCCTGGGAACCTGGCCGCATTCTTTCCTTCATACAATTTCCTACAACAAGTCCGAGAATTGATGAATAACTGGGAGGCAAAGCCCATTCTGATGGAGAGTTCTTCATTGACCAAGTAGGAGAAGGGCGCCTTTCTGGAGAAGCTCAAGACATTCAAAGATAGGGGAGGGGCAGTGATGATGGCTGTGCTCGGAGGCTCCCTCTCAGAAGGCGTGGATTTCAAGAACAACCTGCTGCACTCCGTGGTCATTGCTGGCGTACCCATAAGTCCGCCTTCAATTGAGAACAAGGCTCTCATGGACTATTACTCCGAGAAGTTCGGACGGGAGAAAGGCTTCGAATATTCCTTCATCTACCCAGCCATCAACAAGGTTCTCCAGGCGGCCGGGAGGTGCATCAGGAGCGAGAAGGACAAGGCAGTGATATTCCTAATGGACCAGAGATACGCGCAGAGCCGTTATTCTAGGTGTCTTCCCGAGAGCTTTGGATTCACTGTCTCCAGTGATGTTGGGGGAGAGGTGGAGAAGTTCTTTAGCAGGTTCTCCAGCAGCCGGAAGGAGCTTGTAGAAGTCCAGGCAACTTAACTTATTTCTACCGGGTCAGCATTTGTCGTTCTGATGATAATTCGGAAAGGGGCGGAGGCCGAGATCCGCTTGGAAGATTGGAACGAAAGGAAGGTCATAAGCAAGGTCAGGGTCAGGAAGGGCTATAGAAATACACAACTGGATGAGAGGTTGAGGTCCCAGAGGATAAAGACCGAGGTCAAGCTGATGACCGAATCCCGGAGACTCGGCATATCCATACCCATAATCTTCGATGTTGATTTGAACGGCAACAAGATTGTCATGGAGTTCGTGGAAGGGGAGAGAGTGAAGGACGTTCTTGAGTCTGGATACGAAGACAAATCAGGCCTATGCAGGAGAATCGGAGAGGACGTTGGCAAGATGCATGCCAAGGGCATTGCTCACGGTGATCTGACCACATCCAATATCCTTCTAAAGGAGGATAGGCTCTATTTCATCGATTTCAGCCTCGGAGAGAAGTCCAAGGAAGTGGAGGTTCTTGGAGTAGATCTGCACCTTCTCAGGGAAGGGTTCTTCAGTGCACATTCTCAGATTTTCGATCTGTTTGATGTGGTTATGAAAGGATATCTGGCAGCCTACGGGGAAGGGTCAGATGTCATCCAAAAGATGGAAGATATTGAGTCCAGGGGGAGGTATACGTGATTCGGTTCGTGACCTTGAATGAGGGTAAGTATAGAGAGGTTTCAGGAATGCTGGAGGGGGCCGGCTTTGAATGCGAGATGCTTGCCATTGATTACCCTGAGATTCAGTGCGATACTCTGGAAGAAGTGGTCAAGAGTTCCATGGCCCAGCTCACTGGAAAGATAGAGGGGGATTTCCTTATTGATGATTCAGGGCTGTTCATTTCATCTTTGGGCGGTTTTCCAGGCGTTTACTCATCCTACGTCTACCAGACGATTGGGTTGGAAGGTGTTCTAAGACTTTTACAGGACGTTGAGAACAGGGCGGCAGAGTTCAGATGTTGCTTTGGTCTGTGCTTTGAAGGTCGAAATGTGCTGTTTGTTGGAGGGGTCCAGGGGATGATAACTCAAGAGAAGAGAGGTGAGGGCGGATTCGGCTATGATCCGATTTTCGTGCCTGCTGGAGCAGAGAAAACTTTCGCAGAGATTCCAACGGAAGAGAAGAACAAGCTCTCCCACAGAGGAAAGGCCCTAGAGAAGGTCCTGGAGTTCCTGAAAGAGCAGTGAGAGATTCCCCTTTTCGTAGGAATATTAATATTGCTGACGGTTTTTCCAAGCCACCGAACAGGAGATGGGAAGTTGGAAGAGAACAGGGTGATGCTCACTGGCGGTGCAGGTTTCATCGGAAGCCATCTAGCGGACAAGCTCATCGAGATGGGCAAAGAGGTGGTTTGTGTTGACAACTTCAGCTCTGGCAAAATGGAATACATAGACCATCTGATGTCCGATCCCAAGTTCAGTCTCGTCAGGGCAGATCTTCTGACAGAGGATATTGGAGAGGTTATGAAGAATTGCGATTGCGTCTTTCATCTTGCTGCCAACCCGGATGTCAGGCTTGGTGCTGATGACACTAGGATCCATCTGGATCAGAACGTGACGGTCACTCACAATGTACTGGAAGCTATGCGGTCTCATGAAGTCGGCGGAATTGTTTTCACATCCACATCCACTGTCTATGGAGAAGCCAGTACTATTCCAACGCCCGAGGATTATGGACCTCTAGAGCCTATCTCGCTCTACGGATCCTCAAAACTCGCCTGCGAGGCACTCATATCCGCGTACTGCCATACCTTCGGGATGAAAGCCGTCTCTTTCAGGTTCGCAAATGTTGTGGGACCCAGAAGCACCCATGGTGTGACCTATGATTTCGTGAGAAAGCTGAAGAAGAACCCGAATGCGCTGCAGATTCTTGGAAAGGAACCAGGGACCCAGAAATCCTATTGTCATATCCAGGACTGCGTTTCCGGGATGATCATAGGGTGGGAGAGCCTGGAAGGAGTCTATGACGTGTTCAACATTGGAAGTGATGACTACATCTTCGTGAAGCAGATTGCGGACATAGTTAGTGAAGAGATGGGCCTGGAGAACGTTGAGTACAGCTGGACTGGAGGAGTGGATGACGGACGAGGATGGAAGGGGGATGTGAGGACCATGCTCCTCTCCAATGACAAACTGAAGGGCAAGGGATGGGCACCGAGATTCGATAGTGAGGGTACAATTAGAGACGCCGCAAAGGTCATCATCAGCGAGATTGGCTGATTTCTGAATGGCAACGTTTATTAGACGACCTTTTCTTTCTGGAAGTTGCAGGGGCCTGTAGGGTAGCTTGGTCAATCCTAGTGGCTTTGGGAGCCATTGACTCCGGTTCAAATCCGGGCAGGCCCATTTTCTTTTGCTCAATCATCAATCTGGAATAGATTCAAATAGACTTGTATACATATGATTTCAAGGGATTGAAGAGGAGATGCGTGGATGAAGGAATTGGGCGAAGATAGTCCACATTTGGAAAGTAAGTACTCGAGGAAAACATGGATAGTCATCGGGACAGTGACTGTTGTTTTGGCAATCCTATGTATTGCCGTAATGATCATATTGGTTGAAACTCGTCCCGCTCCCTCCCCTCCCCAGATTCTGGATGTATATGTTTCGCCAGAGCATCCAACATCAAGTGATGAGATTATTGTGACAGCTCACGTTGTGTCGGAATCGTCTTCCTATGTTAGTGTTAGGATAAGGTATTGCTCTTATTTCGACGGTTCGGGGAGTGGAGGTAGGGGCATGCTTTCTGTGGGAAATGATCTCTATGCAGCTAGATTGACCGAACACGGACGAATCTTTCGTGATGGCACAGAAGTCTGGTTTGTGGTCACTGCATCTATTGGCTATGGGGAAACAGTGATTTCTGAGAGTTTCACGTTTCAGGTGGGAGATGTTCTGAGAAATGGGTCATCTGGCTTGAACATTCTACAGGTCGCTCATAATCCTGAAGAGCCAACATCCGAGGACAGCGTTTTCGTGACAGCTTCCGTCTACAGTAATGCGGAGATATCTCATGTGACATTGGGATATATGCAGATACGTAGCCTCGGAGGTGGAGGCGGTGGCGGTTCGATGAGGTATCAGAGCGGAGATAACTATTCTGGAGATATTAGAGGTCACGGACCCGGCGGACTAATGGAAGTTGGCTTTGTAGAGGGGACAGTCATTCTCTATAGAGTTGCGGCAAAAGATGAGACCGGAAATACTGCAGTTTCAAACGTGTATACTTTCACTATCTCTTAGAATATAAACATCTCCATTCCCATTCTGGTCATAACGTGAAGCAACTTATCTTTCTATTACGACCACCCTTCGAATCTTGAAGAATCCCCTGTCTTCGTTCCACTCTTTCACAGAATCTTCTATGTCCAGTCTCTTACGGAAGTTCGGCCCATCCAGAACAAGTGTTTCGTACTCCCCTCCTTCACCAGAGATATTGATTCCCTTCTCTTGTTCCAATCGTTCCAGATCTTTCAGGCAATCTTCATCAATAGGTCTCCCCAGCCATGATTTGTCCAAACCTTCTGCCGAAACGCCGACAATGACGACCTCAAACCCTGCTGAAATGATGTCCTCCAGCACCCTCTTCTGATCCTTTCTCCACAATGGACTGAAGACCTTCAGACCAATCTCTTCTCCTATCTTATTGAACCTGCTCCACTGATAATCCGAAGCGACAGCTCCAGTAACCAGACCTTCGACATCGAGGTCCTCTAGGGTGTCCTGCAAGGCTGCCATTTCCTCTTCCTCCTCGCCACTCACCTCGAACTTCTTAAGCGGAATCCCCATCGCCTCCGAGTGGAATGGCGTGAGCTGTATGTTCGGCACATGAAAAAGAAAAGAATCCTCGGATGCAACCGCTGAAACCAGATACTTCACCGTCCAGCCCTTTTGCTGAGCGAGATACAAGGCGTAGGTAGAGTCCTTTCCACCCGAGAATAGGGCAGCTAGATTCACATCCCAAAATCCCCTTCTCGGATAATTGCTTTTCTAAACGTAGAAAACTGGATAGAGTGTAGCCAGGGTGAGGATTGTCGCATAAACGAACAGGGCTATTCTATACGTTCTAGGCGACTTCGCTGGTTTGTCTATTCCGTAGAGTGCGACAGGTATGCCAACCACAAAGGGGACCACGCTTTCCACGTATCTGAGAGCTAGAACCAAGAGCAATCCGAATATTATGAAGAACGCTCCAATCGAGAACGGAGTCGTGCTCTTGAGAGTCTCAACCATTCTCTTTGCCAAGTTCTTCGGAAGGAATCGGACATTTATGAGCAGAAGACCGAGGAGAAGCCACAAGCCTCCCGCAACAAGACTGATGGTATCGAGTGAGCCAGATAGCAGTATAAGCCAGCTCATTGCCGAGATGAAGATGGGAATCCCGATTCCCATGCATACCGTTTCCGGTCTGAAGTGCTTCAATCTCTCCTTGTTGTATATGAGCAGGATGGTAATGGTACCAAATACCACGAAATAGAGATTTAGTCGACTGGCCCAGGCCATTCCACTGGGCAATCCAGCTGCGAGCAATCCAAGTCCTAGGAGAGATACCCCTCCAATGACACCCACTTCATTCAACGTACCCTCTGGCAGTCTTCTGGAAATGACCCAGAGAACAAGAAATGGTTGAAGGATTATCAGGAGAATAAGTAGCGTTTCCCAAGCAAAGTTCGCGAGAAGTCTCACTTGAACGAAGATAGCTAAGAAGAAGAGAAGGAATCCACAGCCTCCAATCAGGTGCTTCTGGTCAGACCTCGTGAGCTCCTCCACATTCTCAAATGCTGAAGCGACAAAAATGACGGCCAGGATGATTGTCGGGATCCATGCGATTGATGAGGGTATCGGGCCAAGAAAGATCGGGAAGATTATGGTCAGGGCAATCATGACCAGTCCGGCATTGAGAAAGTTCTTGTTCAATTCCTTCTTCTTTGGCATGCCAATAGCTGGACTGAACGCAGGAGCAGAGACAAATGGTTTGAACGTGTGAGAACAGTTTGGACATCGAGTGTATACTTCTGTCAACTGCCCTTTGGACATTATAAGGAAACGCATACCACATCTGGAACAGCTAACTTCTATGAAGGTGTCGGCCAATGTGGGAGGTTTATACGCTTCCACGACGGCCTCCTGTGGTTGTTGCACCTTGACTTTGACGGAGGCTGTTTCTTCTTCTGGGACGGTTGCTGGTTCTCCAGTGAGGGAGTTCATGTCCAGAACGCCTTCACTGTTGATACAGCTAAGAACATCAATCAAGAAGTAGTCCTCTCCAAGGAAGTCATCCAGTTCCTCGATTCTGACCTTGGTGGCAGCACCTTCTTTAGGGACTTGAATCTCCTTCTTCAGGAAATTCGCCTTCAACTCCTTGGCTCGTCCGAAGCCTTTGTGGGTGAGGAAGTAGACTTTTCTCCTTCTGATTTCATCCTCAACTCTCCCCAATCTATCCTTAACAAAACCCTTCTCCTTCAGAGAAGACAAGGCGAGAGATACATGGCTCCTTCTGGTTCCCAGGATTTCCGCAATACCTGCCTGTGTTATTTCGGACGAGAACTCAACCTCCTCCCTCTCTCTGACGTAATCTAAGAGGTGTATGAGAATCCTCTCGTTTGCGGTTGCCCTGAACCTCTTTTTCCTCAGCCCTCTCCCTCCGACACTGGGATAGGCATTCCACCTCAGGAACCAGCTTCCTGTTCACCCTTGTAGACTTTTTATGTTATAGGGTGTATTTATGTCGTTTGGTGCAGTTCTTGGTTTCTGGCTCCTGCCCCTGAAGGAGCAAGTTCACGTTGATTCAACTATCACGGGTTCCAGCGTGGTGGAAATCGAAGGATCGTACATGTCAAAGGCGTTCACTCCTTGAATGGTCCCCGTAATGGGGAGATTGGCGTGAAGCCTATAGTCAAACTGGATGAGATTTCCTCTCATCACATTCTCCAAATACAACTTCATCTGCCTGGGTGATGTTTCATAGTAGCTGACGACACCTGTCAAGACCAGGTCATCGAAGTCATCCGTCTCGAAACTGAATCCAACGGGGGAGCGAAGGTCTATGAGTATCATTCTGGCCATTGGAAGCGGACCGTTGTACATCATGCTCAGATGTGCATTCAGATAGTCATTGACAGCGATCTGGGTTGCGTCATAGCTAACCTCCAGAACCAACTCATCCACCTGCGGGTCAACCGCAAACCATGGGAAGAACTGGCTATAGTAGATCTGGTACATCACTATCCCCGTCCCAGCACTATCAATGGTAACCTGCATGTTAAGGTCTGCAATGTGCTGACTTAAGTCCACATAGAAGGTATATCCCCTCTCTGCGTCTGTGAGATGGATCGAGGATACTTGTGTGCTGTCTGCAGTGATTGAAACCGTCAGGTCGTTCTGCGGCATGGTGTCCATTGCGGCGATTGCCTGGAATGCGACCGCGGTGTCGTGTGTGGAGCCCCAGTATCCCTCAGATCGATGGGTCAGTAGGTAGGTGATGGCCTCCATCACGGTACTCCCCATGTTCACCTTTGAGAATGCTATGGAAGCGTATGCAGTTGTCTCCACCGTGTTGGGGTGGCTTCCAAACTCCCTTTGCCAGTCAGGTGCATTGGGATACTCCCAGTGGGAGGATTTCTCATCATCATCCACTTTCAGTTCAGTCAGTCTGTTGATGACTTCAGTTCTTAGTGAATCCGATCCGCCACCATCAGTCAGTGCGATTGCGACCAGAGCAAGAGTGAGGCTGTCATCGGACCCGACGTCCACATTCTGTTCTATATAGGA
>CP070767.1:706580-728982 GCA_020345725.1 Methanobacteriota archaeon
ATCAGAATGGTCAAAGCTAGAATCCTCACCACATCTGTCGCCTCTGGGGTTGAGAATATCATCCCGGCAAGGGGAGCCGAGAAGAAGGCGATGAGGAATATTGCCAAGCCAATTATTATCCTGATAGTAGCTCCCGTCTGAAGCGATTCCTCCACCCTATCCTTTCTGTGAATCACGGCCGCACCAATGCCAAAATCACCGAACTGTCCGATGAAGCCCAGGAAGAAGCCAGCTATTCCAATGATCCCAAAATCGAAAGGAGTGAGCAACCTGGCGAGAATAATCAGTGTGACGGCATTCATCGCACTTATGAACAGCTGGAGGCCCGCGATGATGCCGAGATTCCTGACAGTAGAGGTTTTTAAGGACACCGTTGCGTGAATTTTGTGGTTCTATTTAAGCGAATCTATCATTTTCTCCCCAGAACAGGCATCCAGGAGCCAGTTCGAAAGATAGTTATATCCCTTCATTTCTCAGCGTGAACGACCATGGAAACATCCGAGGAAAAGCCAGACGTTTCTGTTGTAATCCTAACTAAGAACGGGGCAGAGACGATTGGAAGGTGCCTGGAATCGCTATTCAATCAGGAGAGTAGCCACAAATTCGAGGTCATCGCAATAGACTCAGGGTCGACAGATGGCACGCTTGATATTCTGGGCAACTTCCAGGTAAGGTTGGAAAGGATACCACCCAGCGAATTCAATTTCGGAGGGACGAAGAACCTAGGTTTTTCAATCTCCAAGGGGGATATTGTGGTCTTCTTGTCCCAGGACGCGATTCCCGCGGGGAGTAACTGGCTTGAAAGGATGATTGCTCCTTTTGAGGATGAAGGCGTAATGATCGTACAAGGTGTCGATAGGTCAGGTAGGGATGGGTTCTACTGGTTAAGGGAGGGGCTGTTCTGGTACACATCCGAGATCAAGAGATGGTTGGAGAGATACCAGCAGATAGGACTGTCATGCGTCACAATTGCCATCAGAAAGACTGCGTGGGAGAAGGTCAAGTTCCAGACTGTCCCGTTCGGAGAGGATAAGCTCTTTCAGAAGAATGCTGTCGAAGCTGGAATGAGAATCGTCCTTGTGGATGGCACCTTCGTTGAGCACACACACAGGTACACATGTAAATCGCTCAGGAAAAGGATCACTAACGAGGGGCTGGGTGCGAGAATCTCTGGCGAGGATTACTCATTCAAGGACATGATAGGTGACATGTTGAATCTCAGAATCTACAGGTACCTTGTGAGGGGAATGGGAAGAGGGGAGATCAGAAGTGTTGGGGAGCTGATGTTCCCAGTGGTCAGACCTTTCTACGTCTACAAAGGGGCGCGCTCGTTCAGAGAGTAAGTAGTCCTCAATACACAGGTGCGTATTTCAGATAGCCTTTCAGTGCCGCCAGAAATCCACGCAAATAGACATTCCCCATGGTCGCGTCTCCTCGAATGAAACTATTCCTGGAATGCCTCAATTGGCCCTTGAGAAAGACCTTCAAGAAGTAGCGTCTCAGTTGCCTGGATGATTGGTTCTTCGCGAAAAAGGCACCAATGCCGAATCTGTAACTGGACATCATCTTCTTGACCTGTTCCAAGGTATCCAGAGGCTCGTGGCGGACCACTGCCTTTGGCGTATATACAATACGATATCCACCCTTGAGAATTCGATAGAAGACATCAATGTCCTCAGCAGATTGGAACTTCGTTCCAGGTCCAAGGTTCTCGTCATAAAGGCCAATCCCAACCACTGCTTCCTTTCGGAAACAGACGTTGTTGCCAGCGCCCATGTCCCATGGTGGTACGAACTCATCATCTCCGCTGAAGACCTCTCTCTCTGGGCTGTGTCCTGTGGAAGCGTACCAAAGACCCTCTCGAGTTGGAACCGAACCTCCCGTCACGCAACCCACATTCTGATTGGAGAACTCCGAAACCAGGTTCTCAACCCAGTCGGGCTCACAAATACAATCGTCATCGGTGAGGGCTATCTTGTCATATTTGGAAGCGCGAATTCCGATATTCTTTGCCAGCGACACTCCACTTCTCTTCTCAACTATGAGCTTGCAGTTGTCAGTGACTTCGTCTGGGAGGTTCTCGACCTTTGATACGCATGTGATTTCCAACTCCTGGTAGGTTTGCCTGGATATTGAATCGATGCACCTTGCCAGCAGGTCTATCTTTCTACCATCAGTACACACGATGACAGTGCAGCCCATTTGATTTCATCCTCTGAATGCCTTCTTAGTCAGACTCACCATACCAATTCTCTATAAATAGTTCGCTGTGATGTGCTCAGCTCGTGAGAATCTGCCAGATGGACCTCACGAAATGTCTTGGAAGACTAAGAAAGGGTGGTGATGGTCTAGTTCCGAAGAAAGCATCGTCGGGCTCCCCCAGACCGAAATCCACCGCATTTGATTTCCAGACGTTCACCAAATCCAGTTTCTCGTATTTGCGAAGCCTGATGGTGTCGAATTCCCTCCTCAGGAATCGAGTGAACCTCTCGAACTTATCGTAGCGGATGGATAGGAAATCATAGCTGTCCTTGGCGCTCGGGTCTTTCACGTTTGTACCCATCTGGACGGGATACCACTTCATTCTCCCGATCTTCCAAATTCTCATCCACATCTCGAAATCCTCGCCTGTGTTGAAATCTCCCCTTCCACCCACGCTCTCCCATATCTCTCTCGGAAAAATGCCAAAGAGCTTTGCCTGAACTGCGAACTCTGGATATTGTTCCAAATACTTGTCGACAAACTCCCTGACTATCGGGAAGTAGACAGTATCAGTGTCCACCACAATGATGAATCTGCCCACACTCTCTTTGAAAGCCAGCTGTCTACCACGACCCATGGAGCATTTCCTGGAGAGGACCCTCATGTTGCCATGTCCTCGGGCAAAATCGCACAGTATTCGATAGCTGTCATCCTTGGACTTGTTGTCCACCACGATGTACTCGAAATCGTTTTCATCGAATATTGAGTAGATGGATTCTAGGTGCTTCTCAAGGGCATGGGCACAATTGTAGTTTGTCGTGCAGAAGCTCAGTACTGGCTTTGTCATCTTTTGGTCGCCTGCTAGACCCTAGCAAAGCCCCCATATTTAACGTTTGAGAAGTCAGTTCCAGGCTTCATCATGCAGGTGCAGGAACATCTGCACAATCCATTTATATCTTGGAGATTCTCTGACACGCCTAGAGTCTACCCATTGGAGAATCTGGCTTGAAAATCGCTTTCCATCCCCATATAGTTGGTTACGGCCACAGAGTCAGATGCAATCTCATCGCAAAGGAGATTGTGAAACTGCGCGCAAATACCAAGATTGTGTTCCTTGACCGAAGGGACGATCCTCTCTACAAAGAAGACTGGACCCCTTTCAAGAGGGTACACGGAGGTTTTCGAAGGACGCTATCAAGCTTCACATCTTCCTGCTTGGTCGAGGACTGTGCGATGATTGAGGACTTCAGGAGGAGATGGCGGGCGATTACAGGGAAGATCGTAACTATCCTCAACCCCACATTCAGACCTGAGTTCTCACAGCAGAAACATCATCTCAGGCACACTGATCTCATTATCATCTGCTATCCTGAAGGGTTCTTCCCATTTCCGAAAATCCTGGAAGATTTCAGGGAGAAGATCGCATGGTTCGGTCCGGTTCTCAACCTTCCTGGTGGAGATTTCCAAAGGAGGACGACTGGACGATTGAAGGCGAATATCCTTCTGAGTCGAGGACGCAAGAGGCTCATCCCACTAATTCGGGAACTGGCAGAGGATTTAGGTTTCGAGATTCTTGAGACCAGTTTCAAGTCTGAACAGGAGTACTTCAACACATTGTCCCAGAGTAGCTTCGCTGTTACACAGGGAACCACAGCAGTCTTCGAGTGCAGTCAGCTAGGAATACCTCAGGTTTGCCTTCCAATCAATGAAGAACAGCTGGTGGTAGCAAAGAGATTCAGTGAAGCTGGTGGACTGAAGTATCTCCCCCTCCAGGAAGCTAGCAGTGTGAAGCTCAAGGAGCTCTTGGTTGATGTGGTGGCCGATGCAGGTATGAGAGCTGAGATGGCAAGGAAGGCCCGAGAATTCACTTGCGAACCCGGACAACACGCCATAGCAAAAGCGATTCTCAAGACTGTCAGAGGTTCGAGCTAGGTTTTCCATCATCCGTTTAAGGTCTCTGCGATGATCTGGTGCAAGTTCTTCTCTCTGATCTCCATTCTGAAATTGTCTATCACTCTTTGTCTGCATTTATCTCCATCTTTTGATTCAAGTGCCTTGTTGATGGCTTCCACTGTTCCCTCTACATCTCCATAGTCTGAGTAGAACCCAGTGTCCCCAACGACCTCGGGGAGTGCAAATCTGTCTGTCGCCACTGGGACACAACCGCAGGACATACCTTCTGCAAGAGCAACTCCAAAGGACTCATGGTAGGAGATCTGGGCATAGACCTTGGCTTCCTGGTAGTAAGACAGCAATTGTTCTCCAGTGATTCGGCCGGTGATTGTGGCATTCTTCGGTGCTTTCTCCTGCATCTTGGCATCCCATTCAGGTGCATTCTCTCCGATGGCTACAAAGTCAACATCGGGCATTTGGGCTGCAGCGTCCAGAAAGGTCTCAATCCCCTTCTTCTTGTACCTGACCAGATTATCTATTGCCGCAACTGTGACGACAAGGTCCCTCTTCTCACCCTTTGGGACAAACTTCTCGGTGTCCACACCATTATAGACCACATCCAGGTCCCGATCCACCCATTGAAGAACCTCCTGCTTGGTGGATTCAGATACGGCCAGAACACGGTCTGCGTTCTTGAGAGCATACTTGGTCCTATCTATCCTCTTTGGATTGTTCATTGCACCGTAATCTATCTCTGGGAGGTAGATGACATCCCATCCTCCTGCGACTACTATCGACTTCTTCCTCAATGTCTTGGAGAGCATTACCGAAGAGGTGGCGTGACCCATTACGAACCAACAGTATACGAAGTTGGATCTTGTCATGGACGAGCCCAGTTTTGGCAGTTTCCTCTTCCCAGTGTATTTGAGTTGCCGGACCTTGCACTTCTTTTCGATAATGTCAATGTCATTCGCAACGAATGATGCCAGATTCTGGTAGACCACCAGAGCTTTGCATATCTCAGAGCGCTGTGCAGCTGTCAGCTCGCAACCTCCCGAAGTAAGCTAGATATTCTTTCTCCCACAGCTCTCCAACTGTATTCCTTCTCTACAATTCTTCTCCCCTCAACACCCATCGAATCCATCAGTTCTCTATCAGAGAGGACCTTCACTATGTTCGATGAAAGGTCATCGACATTTTCTGGCTCGAACAACAGCCCTGCGCCTTTTTCCAGGATCTCAAAGCCAGCAACTCGGGAGGCAATCACGGGTTTTCCGCAGGCCATGTATTCATACAATTTGAGCGGGGAGTAGCCTGAACTGAGCACTCTCTTGGGAGCAAGACATACATCGCTGGCATTCATGTAGATTGGAACCTTCTCGTACGGAACTCTTCCTGTGAAATGAACAGATTCTGACAGACCGAGGTCTTGAACCAGGTCCTCCAATTCCTTTCTTTGGGCTCCATCACCCACAATCATAAGGTCCACGCCAGGGATATTCTCCTCAACTTTCGGAACTGCCCTTATTATGTCATCCACGCCCTGCCACCACAAAAGGATTCCTACAAAACAGAGATAGTGTTTATCCGCGTCCAGACCTAGTTTCTCCCTACAAGAACTCTTGTCCATTGGCCTGAACAGGTTCGTGTTTGCTCCATTATGAACCACGGTAATCTTCCCAGATGGGATATTGTAGAGTCCCTCGAGGCCAGTCTTGATACCATCTGTCACAGCGACGATCTTGCCAGCCCTATCAAAGAACCTTTTCCTCAACGACTTTCTGGCCTTTCCGGAGACCTTTCTGGCCTCTTCACCTCGACCTTGAATCTCCAGTTCTTCCTCCAGCAGGCCGTTTACTTCCACAACAAGTGGCAATTTGTGTAGCATGCTTAGGCCGGCACCAAGTTTAGGGGAGAATCTCCGTTCGTAGATCACCTCTGGCCTGAATTCTCTTGTGATTCGAGAGCAGAACCTGAGGGTTGCCAGATTCCCGGTGCTCTTTGGGATGTGAACAGACACTCCTGCTTCCTCGAAGATGTTAGACACGTCCTCATCCAGTCCTTCTGGAGCACTGCCAACCAGAGCCACCTCTTGACCAGCCCCTGACAAAGAAACGACAAGCTCTCGTGTATGAATCGAATCCCCTGTTCTGCCGTTCAAATTCACATCCAATGCCAGAAATAGTATGCGCACAGGCGGGAATTGTTTGGGTAATTAATAGTTTCTGCTTCTGACTTCTCCTGTCTTCAAAGCTACCAGACACTCTCATGCGTGTAGTGAAGGACGTTCCTCAAATGGATGAATCAAGCAGCGATAATTTCTAATACCGTCTTCGAATCCCTTTCTAGTTTGCAGCCCGAGGAATGCTATTGAGAATAACGGAGGGAAAAGGGTTATATGGGCATGGACCTGGTGAGAGGAAATCCTCGAAGTGAATTTCATGTTTCGTTCGGCTATTCGTGATTTGAAGAAGCTACTGTTGGAATACGTCTCTGGGTTGCGTGAGACGAGAAGATATGAGCAATTCATGTTCAGCCAATTCTTCACTTCCAAGAAGGAGTTTCTGACATACAAGAACGAAGCTATGGGAAGTGGACTGATCTCCGATATGGATAGGAAATTGAGGATCTTTGATGATTTAGAAGGCAGAACCTATAGGTCCGGAGATTACCGAGATGGAATCATTCCGACTCATGATTCTGTCTTTCTTTACGCGATCATCAGGAAACTAAAGCCCAATACGGTCATAGAGACCGGGGTCTGCAACGGCTACTCTTCAGCTGTCCTTCTTCTTGCCCTGAGTATGAATAAGCGCGGTCGCCTGTACTCCATAGACTTCCCTGAGCACGCGGACGTTGAATACGAGGAGGGAACATTCTGGAATGGAAAGGGTGGGGACGTGATTCCTGAGGGCAAGGAATGCGGATGGCTCGTTCCAGATAATCTCAAGGACAGGTGGGAACTGATTCTTGGTAGAAGTCAGGACAAGCTTCCAGGACTGTTGGACACATTGGATTCCGTTGACGTGTTTATGCATGACAGCGAACATTCCTACGAATGTATGTGGTTTGAGTATAATTGTGCGTGGGAGAAACTGATCAAAGGAGGTTTCCTGGCCTCGCATGACATTTCATACAACAGTTCTTTCCATGATTTCGCAAGGAGAAAGGACAAACGACCTTTCTTCATAAGTGGCAATTTTGCCTTCCTGGTCAGATACTTGAGAGATTGACCTAGTCACAACTATGCTTGAAAATAGGGCGTCTGGTTCTATACCCCGCCCTTCCTTGAGCTTCCCACGCAAGTGATCATGTGGGCAGTCTGCCTTGAAATGAAGGTATTTTGGTCCATGTCCGTGAAGAATGTATTCAGCTTCTCACCAAGGATATTGAACTCACTTAGATGAGCAGCCTCTCTACTCATGTCTTTCCTCAGGAAAGGAAACAACGAATACAGTGTTGTGAATTGCCCGTACACAGCGCTATCAATGACCTCGAAACCTGTCTGTTCCAGCAGACTAGCCAGAGTCCTCTCGCTCATCGCCTCCTCAAAGAAATGTCTTTCTGGAGCGGTCCCAAATCTAATCTTGTTCACGAACCACAGCATTCTTGACAGGTTGTTCAGCAATGGAACCGAGACAATCGCTATTCCATTCGGGCGAAGTACCCTGTAAGCTTCCCTCAATATCTCCTCCCGGTTGTGTTCCACGTGCTCAATCACCCCAAAAGAGATGTAGATGTCAAATGTGTCATCCTTGTAGGGGAGGTCCGTGACATCCCCCAGATTCGTTGGTAGGGACTCATCGTAATCCCGTACGGCCATCAGAGCGTTCTTGCTGTAGTCAATTCCGACAGGATCACAGCCCTTGTTTCTGAGAAAGATTAGCCAACGTCCCAGGCCACACCCGGCTTCCAGTATGTCGGATCTGGATTCCAAATGGCGCTCGAACAAGGAAACTAGCTGAGGGAACATGGAAGTCGTTCTGAGATGCCTTCCCACGCTATCTCCCCCCCACGCTTCATCCCATTTCTCATCCACTGGCTCGGAGGTGTAGAATGCATACCTCATGTGAAATCTACCTGTCTGAGCTTTCCAACAGATAGAAGGGTAGGCTTTGACCCGATATATTCTTAATCATTGAGAATCAGACTCATCAGCAGGTCGAAAAAGTATATGAACGGTCTTCCTCTACCCATTTTCAATCTTGGTTGTTGGTAAATGACGAGAATGGCATTTGTCTGGTCTCACACGATGGCCAGCCAAGGATTGGAGGACGAATACTGGCTTACCAAAGATGACAGTCTGATGTACTCGCTTGCAAAAATGGCAGGTGAGGGACATGTCATCACCGTTGCAGCAATGACTGAGAAGCGTGAACCTCGATCCTATGAAAGGGACGGATATCGAATACTTCTGTTCCCTGTTGACCTCACCAGTCAACCTTATGGTAGCCAAACATCAAGGTCCCTTCTCACACATTTGAAACAGAACCCACCGGACATACTGTATCTCAATTCTCTCAATATGGTGATGAACAGAATCATCCTGAATACAATCCGTGGATCAAAATCTGTCCTGCGGGCTCATGGGAAGTTAATTCATGATTTGCTGGTGGAGGATGTCGACGTTCTTGAAGTCTCGAATGAAGTACAAAGACGAGAAGCCACTGGGACATTCCTGATAGACCGAGAAAGCGTCTGGATCAATCCTTTTGGGGCTGACACCACCCTTTTCGCTCCCAAACCCGATATGGCGAAAGAATTTGACATTGTTTACGTTGGCCGCATTGTCAAGGGCAAGAATATCGAACTGCTTCTTCGAGCATTCCAGAGAGTTGATGGAAAGCTCCTTCTAATCGGAAAAGGGCCTCATGATGAATACTACCGGGAAGTTGCGAACAGGCTCAGAGTTGGGAACAAGACCACATTCCACGGATGGGTAGACAGTTCGGAGTTGCCCGACCTTCTGAATGGATGCAGGGTTTTTGTCATTCCTTCGTTAAGTGAGGGAGGTGGACGTGCGGTTGCTGAGGCTATGGCATGCGGATTACCAGTTATTGCGATGAAGGGTTCCAGAGGTTCTGAGGCCTATGTCGAACATGGAAAATCTGGTTTTGTGGTAGAACCTAGTGAGCTTCCTGGAGCGATTTGTCAACTTCTCTCGGATGAGGATATGCAGAGGAAGTTTGGTAGTAGAGGACATGAAGTGTGCAAGACCAATTTCAGTTCAAATGCATTCTACCTGAGATTGAAGAAGCTGGCCGAATCCCTGGAGAGTGGTGAATATGCAAGAAGACCGGTCAAAAGGGGACTCGCATTCCATTTCAAACGACTGTTCAAATCCAACTATTTGATCGCTCGCCTGAGAAAGATGAAGACAGGGAGTTTCGTGAAGAGATACCGAGCGTAGCCAGACTTGAAGATCACACCCGGAAGGAATAGCCGCTTCTAAACATTTAAGAACCCCCCTAATATGACAACTTCCTGATACAGGCGGATTCTAGATGGAGGTTGACATCGACTATCCTCTGAAGAAGGTTGTGAAGGGTAGTGTAATCGCTCTGTTTGGTTCCGTTCTGGGCATGTTTCTTGTGTTCCTAAGTCGGGTGATGATGGCCAGATATCTCTCCATTGAGGAGTATGGTATATTCTCGCTTGGCTATGTGATCCTCAGCGTGCTGTCAGTGGTCTCATTGATGGGTCTAGAAAAGGGGATCTCAAGGCAGATTGCCTTCTTCTCCGGTAAGGGCGATGCAGGCAAGGTCAGTGCAATCATTCGATCATCTCTTGCGATTATCGTTGTCGCTTCGTTCATTTGTGGCTTGATTCTTTTCCTTCTCTCGGATACTCTGTCATCTGCGTTTTCTGGCACTCAGAATCTAACGCTGACTTTCAGGCTATTCGCTTTCGGCCTGCACTTCTTTACCTTACTGCTGCTGCTTGTGGCAGTTTATAGGGGTTTTGATCGCGCTGACGTGAAGGTCTACTTCTCGGATGTGCTGAAGAACTTGCTTTTTGTCGCGTTCATTGGTGTCAGCGCCATTCTCCAACTCTCATTCGTGTTCGTTCTGACTGGTTTTGTCCTTTCCCTTGTCGTATCCTGTGTGGGAGTCGCCATTCTGCTGCTGAAAAGGCCTCCAAAAGTCCAACTCCCGACCGAGGCAAAACCTCGTGTGAAAGTGACCAGGGAGCTACTCATCTTCTCCTTGCCCCTCCTGGTGTCAGCGCTGTTCTCCATGATGTTGAGCTGGACAGACACTATCGCCCTGGGTTACTTCAGACCCATCACTGATGTGGGGATATACAACGCAGCTCTTCCTATTGCAATGTTCGTGCCAATTCTGTTGAACGGTGTGGCATACATCTACTTGCCTGTTGTCTCCAAACTCCATGCACAGAAGAAGCACGATGAGATACGGCGAATGTACATCATAACCACCAAATGGATCTTCTCGTTGACCTATCCACTGTTCCTCGTTTTGGTTTTGTTTCCAAGGCCAGTCTTGGGCTTCCTATTCGGGACAGAGTATGTTGTTGGTGCTGTGGCGCTTCAGATTCTGGTGATAGGTTTCTTCTTTCATACGTTTCTGGGATTGAATGCTTCAACCCTCTTGTCCCTTGGAGAAACGAAATACCTGATGGGGACCTCGATAGCGACCTCTCTTGTGAATATCGGTTTGAATATTGCTCTAGTTCCCAGAATGGGAATTATGGGTGCTGCCCTTGCCACCTCCGCATCCCTTGTTCTGCTTAACGTTCTGGTTTCATCAAAATGCTATCTCAGCTATCGAATTCATCCTTTCACGAGGAAGTATCTCAGTCCGATACTGGTTTCCATACCCGCCATTCTTATCATCTACACTGTGACAAAACTACTGGTTGTTGAGGAGTCAATCTGGTTGTTGCCAATATTTCTTGTGATATTCTTCGTGATATACTTCCTGTCCGTTCTCTTGACAAAGGGATTCGACAGGGAGGACCTTTCCGTGATTGCGAGCTTTGAGAGGAGGCTTGGCGTCGATTTCAAGAACGTCAAGAGGATTTTGAAGAGATTCCTCTGATTCATCATCCAGACAAAACCACGAAACCTATTTGTAAAGGGGGAATATCTTGTGTGGGTTTCGCAGTGAAGATCGCAATCTGTGGTTGGTATGGTGCTGGAAATTTGGGTGACGAAGCCATATTGTCCGCCATCATCGAAGGTGTGAGAACCAGAATCCCTGATTGCACATTCCATGTGTTTTCCAAGAATCCTGACAGAACTTCTTCAGATCACCAAGTCGAATCGTCATCATTGAAATTGCTTGCACTCCCTAGGAGCCTAGAGATTCTCAAAGGATGTGATGCCTTCATACTCGGTGGGGGAGTTTTTCTGCACAAGTACTCCTCCTCATTGAAATGGATGAGCAGACCAACCATCGCTCAGATGATGAGAATACCTGTTGTCTTCTATGCCTTGGGTGTCGATAGGACAGTACTTCAGAGTCGCGGAGCCAAGAGACTCATAGGAGGTGTGGCCAAAAGGGCCAAGGTAATCATTGTACGCGATGAGAATTCTAGAGATGTATTGCTGGAGATGGGTGTCAAGGAGCCAATCGAAGTCACTGTGGATCCGGTCTTCAGTATGAGTCCACCACCAGAGGAAAGAATAGATTCAATCCTGAGGAGTGAAAACTTGGATCCGTCCAGGTATGTTCTTGTCTGCCCTGGTTTCCCAGGATATAGATGGGACCAGATAGATGCCGAGAAATACACGAAGGCACTTGTCACATTCATAAATCATATCGTGGAGAGCTCGGATGCCAAAGTGGTTCTTGTCCCCTTCGAGGTCCCGTGGGACTTGGACTTTTGTGACCAATTGAAGCAATCTGCTGGAAAAGGAATAGGGATCAATGTTCTCCAGAAGGAATACCCACCGAAGGATGTGATTGGCCTGTTTTCCAGCTCTCGGTTTGTGGTTTGCTCCCGCTACCATGCTAATATCTTCTCAATTATGGGTGGCGTTCCGTTTGTCAGTATTATGTATCTGCCTGGGAAACATACACCTCTTCTCGATTTCGTCGGAATGACTGGCTATGGAACAACTCTGGAAGAGCTGACTTCGTCAAGATTGACTAGCCAAGTCTCGCATCTACTTGAGTCAGAGAGAGAAATTAGGAGCATGTTGGAGCAGAAGAAAGGAGAGCTGAAAGAGAAAGCGGATAGGAATGTGGAACTCCTTCTGAGTGCGCTTTAAGAGATGCATTTGCATATCATGTGATGACCCATGCCTGAAAAGAGGATTGTACTGTCAGTGGATGTTGAGAGAGATATCTCCAAGTACATAGATGAAAGCTACATTGGAGTGAAAGAGGGCATTCCGCAGCTTCTTGAGATTCTCGCCGATCTGAAGATCAGATCCAATTTCTTTCTCACTGGCAACGTTTGTAGGAAACATCCGGCAATCATGAAGGAAATCCTAGGTCAAGGCCATAACATCGGCTGTCATGGTTCCGAACACAAGGTCCAATACTACTCTTCGAAAACCAGAGAATGGCAAGAAGAGAATATCTCCAAAGCCAAGAAACAAATCTCTACCGTTCTAGGGAAGGCACCCAAGGCATTTAGAGCACCCAATTTCAGCGTGAACTCAGACACGATTCGAGTTCTTGAGTCCCAGGACATCCGTCTGGACTCATCGATTCTCCCCGGGAGGGTGGTCAAGAAATGGAGGCTGATGAAGTTGCTCGATTTCAGAGAAGCACCGAGAGAGCCGTACAGACCCTCCAGAGAGGACCCCACAAAACCTGGCGATTCCAATGTAGTTGAGATTCCTGTGACGGAGAATCCCCTCCATCCTGGCATTCCCATTGGTAGCGGCACCCTGAACTACTTCGGGAAGGAGGAGTTCTTGGATGCGATTAGGGAAGTCCGGCAGTCCTATGTCGTCTTGTTGTTCCATCCCTGGGAGCTTGTGGACCTGGGACGACATTTCCCTGATCTCCCGGATTGGGTTTCCAAAGCCTGCAAGTCCAACTTCAGGACTCTGGGCATATGCCTGGAAGAGTTGCTGTCGAATTATCAATACTGTGTTCTGGAGGATATTCAGGAAGAATTCCTTGCGACGGACAAATAGACATTCGCATATCTCTGGGCCATCTTGTCTAGACTAAATTCGCTTTCCACCTTCTTTCTGGCAGCTTCTGCAATGCTCTTCCTCAGAGCTTCATCCTTGGCCAGTCTCTCCATCTGGAAGGATAGATCATCGATGTCTCCAGCTTCCACTAGAATCCCGTCCACGCCGTCATTGATTGCCTCCGGATTCCCTCCTACCTTGCTCGCTATTGGCGGAAGTCCTGAAGCCATGGCCTCTATGAGTGCAATGGAAAACCCCTCTGAGTATGAGGGCAACAAATAGATGTCCGCAAGATGGTAGTAGCCGATGATCTCCTCGACCCGTCCAATTGCCTTGACGTGCTCCTCCAGGCCGAGTGCTTCAATATCCGACCTAACCTTCTCCTCGAATTCCCTCTCGCCCCCTCCAGTTAGAACGAGGGTCATGTCAGTCTTCGCCTTCTCCCTAGCTTCCTTGAAGGCCCTCAGAGTCTCTTCAATACCTTTGATCTTTGCCCATCGGCTACCGAAGAGGAAAACGACCTGACCATCAAAGTTCAATCCGGCTCTCATTTCCTTTCTTGACAAGTCATCAGGGCAGAACTTCTCGGTATCCACTCCATTCCAGATGACCAATCCTTCCTCATGTCCGAAATCCCTTCTCGCATCATTGGAGACAAAGACGATTTGATCGCAGAACCGATGGAGATGACGCTCGGAAAACAAAAGAACATATCTTCTCAGCCAACTGCCAGGCCTGGGGACTTTTAGGTGATAGGTTGCTACCACTGGAATCCCCAGCATCTTCCCGGTTTCTGCCGCCACAATGGACTGCAAGTGTGGTTGTTGAACATGTATGATGTCTATTGACTTCCTGTGCCAGACAATATAGAGCGCTGTCAGAAGGGCCAAGAATACATTCCTGAAGATTGGGAACCTATTCACTTTGATTTGCCGAAGCTGATCCCTTATCTCCGAAGAATCCTGTTCGGCGTAGGGAATGTCGGTTTCGGGTGCTAGGATGGTACAACCATGCCCAATCTTCCGAAGTGCCCCTGCCAGTTCAATAATGAATGTCCCAATGCCAGTAACCGCAAGTGGGGAGTAGGGGCTTGCGATGCAAATTCTCATTCTGCTTTCCGACATTTCCAACCTATATAATAGATTGTGCGTGTGTTCTTCACCAGGGAAAGATCTCAAGCAGTTGCGAGAATCTCATCATAGACTTCTTTCGTCCTCTTTGCGATTAATCTCCAGTCATATTCCTGTCTGGCTCTGTTGAAGGCTCCAGAGGCGCGCTTTCGTCTCTCGTTCGTGTCCTCAACTGCAATTCGAAAAGCCTTCTCATATTCCATATTCTCTACCAGAAATGCGGTGTCATTGTCCAGATAATCGATTACTCCAGGGATCTTGTTTGTGACAATCGGCTTTCCCATCGACATTGCTTCCAACAATGAGTTGTTTGCAGTGGCAAACTTGAGAGGTCGGAAGAAGAGATCGCAGGAGTTGTATGCTCGAAGCATATCAATCTCGGAGAGACGTGGTAGCGTTCTTATGTTCCTTCCAATGAATTCCTGCTGAAGGGTCCCGCCCACAATGACAAAGAGCACATTCTGAAAGATGCTTGCCAGTCTCAGTGTTTCCTGTACATCCCCTCCGTGAAGACCTATTGAAAGTGAAACCAGATCATGACCATCTCTCATATTCTCGAAGTAATCCCCGCTCGCGTTCTTTGGGCTGAAGTATGTTGTGTCAATCCCGTGAGGTATGAATCTCAGATTCTTTGGTCTGTATCTTTCTTGAACCATTTGTCCCAGGTTCTCGGAGACGGCAATCACGCCGGAGCATCTGGGGAAAAGATACCTTTGCCACAGTCCCTTGTACCGCAGCCAGATATTGTCCGGGGAGATCTCTGGAACGATGTGTACTGTTGCGAGCGTCTTCGTCTTCAATGAAGGAAAGACGCTTGGAACAGAATAGAGTGAATGAACCAAGTCATAATCATCAGAGCGGAACATGGCTGAGAGAGACAGCATCAATCTTCTTTCCAGGAAGACGTCGGTGGAGGGAGTCCAAACCCATGTGGTCGGAACATCAGAGCCTTCTGGGTATGTCTCCTTGCCCCAAGTTAGAACCTGAACATCGCAGAGTTCCTTCATGTAATGAGCTATTCTCTCATATCCAGAGTATGCGGAATGATGCGTTCGAGGAGGCCAGTGATGAGTGACCATTAATACTCTCATTTTCCATGCTCCTGGACCATATTCGTCAGTATTTCGTCGAATCTCTCGGATACCGCCGCCCAAGAATAGTGAGTCGCAGCCTTCTCCGATGCATTATCAGCCAGAGAGTCTCTGAGATTGTCATCCTTCATGACTCTAACAATTGCTTTGGATATCTCTTCTGGCGACCGTTCGGGCACGAGGAATCCAGTCTTTCCGTCTTCGATGGCGTCCGGAATACCTCCCACGTTCGAAGCCACAACAGGCTTCCCTGCCGCCAACGATTCAAGTATGACCACAGGCAATCCCTCGGTATCTCCTTGAGAGGAAATCACTGAAGGAACAGCAACTGCATCTGCCATGACGAAGATGTCGTCAAGTTCCTCTCCGGTCTTCAACCCCCAGAATATGACGGTTCTGTCCAAACCTAGATCTCTGGTGAACTTCCGCAAATCGCTCTCCAAAGGGCCATCTCCGACAATCCACAATCTGACATTCTCACCTTGCCCTTCCAGAAAACCCATTGCTCTTACAAGGTAATCCACGCCTTTAACCTCATCTAGCCGTCCAACGAACAATATCAAGAAGCTGTCAGGATCCAAACCATTCGCTTCCCTGAGTTCAGTCCTGTTCTTCCCCTCAAACCTACTCATATGGACGCCCATCGGGACAATCTGTATTTTCCTCAGGGCTTGGGAAGTCAGATGCGGAGACAAGAATTCCAGCAGTTTCTTGGCTCCGAAAGAGCTGACACATGTGATGCCATTGCTGTTCTTCACAATGAAGTTCGCAATGCTCCTCCTGAAAGGAATGATCTCCAAGGCAAACAGACCTGCGGAGTGGATGGTCAAGAGATGAGGCCTGGATGTGATCTTGCTCACAATGGATCCCACGAGACCTTGAGGAAGTATCCAATGCGAATGAATTGCATCCACGCGATGCTTCCTAACATACATCAAGGCAATCAGAAGCTCGGAAAGGAAAAGGAATGGCAGCAACAACATTTTTGAGAAATCAGACCGGATTTGAGGGAGCATGGCTTCTTCTCCCAGCTTCTCCGATTTCTCGGGATACATATAGCGGAATCTCCGGATCTCTATCCCGTCAACAGTTTCTTCATCCTTGGCTCCAGGGGAGTGGGGCGCGAGGACCAATACTTCATTTCCTCTCTTGGCAAGCTCAATACCCAAATCCTTCACGAACATGCCCGAGATGTCTTTGAGACTCTTGGGAAAGGAGCTTGTGAGAGTGAGTATCTTCATTCTTCACCTCATTCCATGAACCGTTCCCTCTCTGCCTCGAAGAGCATTGCAAAGAAGAGGAATTGCGTTCCAACCACAAGCACCATGAGGTCCAGTGTTACCGTCCCCAGTGAAAACCCTCCTGTGACAACTCTTCCGTATAGAATCATGATTCCAAGGATTATTCCAATTGCGAAGAGCACGAATGCAACCATATAGAACAGTCCGAGGGGATGGAAGTTGATGCCCAAATACTGGCGTCTTAACCTCCTGAAGAAGCCTCTGGAAACTATCTCATTCCTTGCATGATCTGTCCTCATATGATATCCTGATTTCATTGCGTCAAAGAATGTGGCAAAGCATAAGCTCTGAGTACCGAGAATCAAAAGAAGGGCGGTCAAGAGAACTGTCCCAATCGCGTAATAACCGTTGAAGATCCTGTCCCAAGACACGATCAGACCAAGGATTATCCCCGCTGGGATGAGTATAAAACTCGACAGATAGAAGAGAAGGATGGGATGGACTCTTGGCTTCTTGTATTTGGCGAATATACGGTGGAAGAACCCCTTGAAAAGGAGCCATGACAATCTTGCCGTGTATCTCCCCACCTTGATGTACGATTTCTCGTCCCGATACCTGGGAGGCATAACAACATCCGCCACTGTGAGATTGTTGCGATTCAGTTGGATGAGGATATCGTTACAGTACCCGTATCCTGTGTATATTCGATCCAGGTTGATTGTGGTGAGAGCTTCCTTGGAGACGGCAGTGTATCCGTTCTGGGGATCCATCACGTCATAGTACCCCGATGATATTTTGGTCATGAATGTCAGCAAAGCATTGCCTCTGATCCTTCCCTTTGGCATCTCCTTGAGTCTGCTCGAGAGGAGTCTGTTCCCTTTGGAGTAATCGGCCTTTCCTTCCGCTATAGGATCAAGCAGTCTCGGCAGTTGGGCAGGGTCCATTTGGCCATCACCAGCCATTACTGCCACGATGTCCATGTCCTCGGACAGGGATCTTCGGTATCCAGCAACTATCGATGCTCCCACACCGAGTCGAGATTGGTGCGTCATTAGAGTGGTCCTTGAACCTTCTTGCTGAACATAACCCTCCACAATCTGTCCAGTTGCATCGGTGCTATTGTCATCAACCACGTAGATTCTGTCAACGAATGATGGCATGCTCTCTATGACGTTAGCTATGAACCTTTCCTCATTGAGAGCTGGGACAACCACACTGACCTTCTTTTCGCGGTACACCCCATCACCGATTCTTCGGTAGCAGTACGTCGATACGGTAATTAATCTTTCTATGTCGTTCTGGTGTGGAATCTGGAATCAACTGGCCTCAACGTTATCTAGTGAAGGACCCAGCACAATCAAGGAAGTCTCCATACATAGATGGTTTTGTCAGGGTAGGGGGGTCCAATATCCTTGCCTAAGAGAAGATCTTTGACCAAAGCCATTGTGGTGGGTCTTACCTCACCAAGGAAAATGCCCACAAAGGTGTATCCTGTATAATTCCACGAGTACTCAGATATGATGTAGTTGGGATAGGTCCCATTTTCGTATATCACCAGATCTATGTCCTGAACAGAGAAGTACATGAACATTCTGTCAGGCGAGAGATATTCACTCTTGTTCTCCCTGTCCAGTGCAACAGTATGCCCGGGCTGAAGGGTCTTGTTGATTTCATCGGCCGCCTCAACGTAGGCAGGATGGTAGACTGCCGTCACGGCGTTGGCGCTTACCACAAATAGAGCTACGAAGAGGATGGTGAGTCTTCTACGGAATGAAGTGAATACAAAGCCAAGAGAACCGAAGAAGAAGAGGATGGCAAGCCAGTCATCCACAAAAATCATCCCTACCGCAAGAGCCAGGCACCCGAGGAAAGCAAGGAGTCTTATCCTTCTCTTGAAAATCTCCTTGATAGTGGCGAAAAAGCCCTTCTGATCGCTGTCCCGTTCCCAGCTGGCAAAGTAGAAGAACATCCAAAGGGCTGGCAGATAGACTATCGTTATGTATTCCCTGCTTACGCCTCCGAGTATTCTGGGAGAGAGTGTTTGCCACCCAGTTGCATTGAATACGGCAAGAAGAGAGAGTGCGGTAATGAGCAACAGCAGGAAGTTTGTGGACTCTTTCTTGTAGTTAGACAGAGACTGTCGGAACTCAGGATAGAAGAAGATGAAGAAACCAGCCACAAGAGCCATGTGCAATACCAATTGAACTAGAAAGACAACAATGTTGAAGGAGGCTAGGATAGTCCTGGAAAGGTTTCTCGGCTGGTCCTGCCCAGAGTAGATCAAGAAAGCTCTTCCAAGTATCATGACGATTACAATCACAAAGGCAAGCCAATAGTACTTGTCCTTGAACATCTCCAACCTTGCGTAAAGGAATTTCCAGACTATGAAAGCAGCCAGGGCCCCGGAGGCAATGTACAAACCCACATCCGTCTTTGTGTAGTAGGTCAAACCCGCGAAGAAAGCAGCAATAGGAATGAATCTCGAGTCCTTGAAGCCCTTGACCATTGCCCATATGGTCGGAATGAAGAATATGAGTACGATATTCTCAACGTAGGCCTTGCCGGTAACCACGATAAGAGCGCTCGTCAGGGACATTACTGCTGCAGCGGTGAGCCCCGCCTTCCGATCAAAAAGGTCTTTGGTGGCAAGATATGCGACTACTATGACAATCAGACTGCAGAGAAAAGAAGCAACTTTGGTGACAGGAACCGAGAACCCGAAGACGGCGTAGAATCCTGCCAGATAGGTCGGAAAGGTGAGGGAGTAGTTGTATGTGTGCAGTCCAGACAGGGTCATGAATTCATGATGACTAACGAGGTTGTAGCCCAACGTGGAATAGAATGCACCATCGAACCTTGGGATGTCCATGACGGTGGCAATGACTCTGAGCAACACTCCCACGCCGATGATGGCAAGCATAGCTCTTTCAAAACTCAAGAATTGGCCCATCCTGTCCATCAGCGAAGGAGAATCTGGATCTGTCATCTATACCGCCAAAGGCTACGCCTACGAAGGGCGTGGGATAATTAAATTTTCGGTTTGGGAACCAGTACAAGGCGATAAAAAAGGGGGCACGTCCATGACCGAACCAGAGCTGGCCTACATTCCATCAGTCAGGAACATACAATCCTGAGAAGTCGCGCGCGATCCCATCCCAAGAGAACTCCCTTCGCATAAGCTCTTCAGCTTGCTCACCAAGTTCCGCCGACATATCTGGGTTCTCGATGAGATTCAGTATGGCTGCTGTTATCTGATTCTTTCGGGGTTCAACCAGCACCCCAGTCTTTCCATCCTTGACAACTTCTGGTACGCCACCCACATTGGAGGCAACAACAGGCTTCCCAAGGAGCATTGCTTCAAGGAGAGATTGTGGCATTCCTTCCTGCAAGGAGATGTGGACATACATGTCGCATAGTGCAAGGGGGACGAAAACATTGTCAACCAAACCGGTAATGGTCACGTTCTCGGATAGGTTGAGATTGGCAATCGTTTCTTCCACCTCAGGTCTTCTTGATCCATCCCCCACCAAAAGTAGTGCAAGCGATGGGTACTTATCTCTGACCTCCGAAATCGACTCCAACAGAACCTTGACTCCTTGGACCTTTCCTTTCCACTCGAGCAAACCAATGAAGACCAGGATTGGGGATATCCCTTTCACACCAAAATCCTCGGCAAATGCCTCATGCTCATGCTCTGTGAATGCCTTTTCCTCGACGCCTGGGTACACCACAGCTTGTTTTGCTTTGATGTTGATTTGACTGGATATCCTCTTCCTAAGGGCATCGCTAACGTAGGTGACAACATCACATCTTGACAGCAATTTCCCAAAGACTCTGTTTCTCGTTCTCTTCTTCTCTTCGGGTGGTTCCGTATGGAATGTGAAGACCAACCTAGTCTTCTTGTGGAATCTCCTGTATACCACGGCAGGGGCCAGCATATGCCAATGAGAATGGCAGTGGATAACATCTGGTGAAATCTTGCGAAGGATTCCAAGGGCCTTGATGATGAAGCGTCCTTTCCCCATCGAGAGGACGGTAACCTCATTCGATGGCTCCCCCTCCTGGGATACTACGTGTACCTGGTGTGATGATTTCTGGGACTGCACCAAACCTGAAACGAATCGGGCAATACCTCCCTTGCAGGTCGGGTAGTAGGGGGTTATGTGAACAACTTTCATCCTTTGTCTACCGCCATTCCATCTCCTCAAACCACTGACGTGAGCATCAGCTTTCTGGGTGCGTTCCGAGAGACCAAATCTGGTTTCTTCCAGATTCATACATCTTGTATCTTACGTGATGAACTCCATAGTATGGATCGCCAAGGAACCTCGAATATCTGATTGGTCCAGCCCACTGGAAGTGACTGGGAAGGGTCCTATCCTCCAAAGCGTAATAGATTTCATATTCGCCAAGGAACCTATCAGTGTCCGGATACCTGTCTTCTGGATTGTCAATCCACCCGTCGTGAATGGCCCTCCACTCCCTCTGGGCATTCGGAACACCATGTGCGACGAATGGGTGATCAGAATTGAGGGTCAATTGATCCAGAGGTATCTGAGTGACGTAGACATCGTCTAAATTCACGAAACCGAAGGCAAGCTGTTCGGGTCCAGTTCTGGCAACCGTCGCTCCTCCTATTGGGAGATAGGGCGAACCTGAAACTGATGCAACCCTAGTTCCGAGCAGGCCACTGTTGGTGAAGATGGTCCCAGTAACGTGCTGCTTTGCATACAAGCCAGTGTCATACTCCTCCATCGACATGTACTTCGATGTCTCTGATTCATATTCAAGTAGCAACCCGGTGAGCGCAAGTGAACCAACGACCATAGCCACAAATACAGCGGCGATGGCTTTCTTTCTCCTCCTGGCGACCATCAGGATTCCAATCACACCCATTCCTGCCAGAAGGGACAGGAACACTGGGACATAGAAGCCAGTGTACCTTCTCAAATAGAGAGTGGGTATGATGGCTAACACAACAAACAGAACGAACGATTCCTTCAATGTCTTGTTTCTCTGATAGGCCAAGACCACGGCTCCGACCATGAGGAATGGTGCCAGAACACCTGAACTTCGTGTTAGGCTAACTCCCAAGTTGAATAGCTCAACAGGTACTTGATCGGAGGTCAGAAGTCTTCCTTCTTCGTACGAATCCAACACGCCGCTTCCGAATATGAGAGCTGCCGCTAGAGCAATCAAGGCAATGACACCGAATAAACGCATTCGCTTCCGGGCCTTTGGTCGTAAGAAGACTGTGGGCATCTTGAGCTTCGCAATCTTGACCAGGACGAAGAAGAAGTATGCGGAGATGTAAGCAAGGATGACTATCAGCATCAACAAAGCCAGACGGTGGAAGGTCGATAGGATGAATAGGAAGAGTATGGGCATGGCTATGTTCTTCCTGCTTGGATCCCTGTGAGCTCTCAATAAAGACCATAAGAAGATCGGGGTGAACGCCATGAATCCTCCTCTAGTGGGTGTTTCCCAAGTGGTGTTAAGGATGAATTTGGGAGCAAGACAGAAGAGGAAGGCCACCACAAATGCAAACATATCATCGTCCCTGAACTCCCTCGCAAGAAGATAGGAACCTAGGACCCCTATTAGCCCCATCAGAACGCTGAGGATTAGGATGGAAACCTCGGCAGAGGCATCTGTAAGAACTATTACGCTGGCTGGGAGGAAGATCCCACCTGATGGATAGGAAAGGGGGTAGAGCCCCATGTAACTCAA
>CP070767.1:729082-743610 GCA_020345725.1 Methanobacteriota archaeon
AGTTGCTGGTATCCTTCGCCCAAATGGTAAATGTGTAGATGCCCAACATATCGTACATCTGTTCGTAGTAGTAATCTCCGGTGCCCACGTCGAATGACATGGTGAAGTTCCCGACAAGTCCTCCCAGCGGATCCAGAATCTCAACGTACACTTGATCGACAGCTATGTTGTCAGTGACATTGGTTGTTATGTTGACGTTGTTGAAGATTTCTTGTGGTGAGGGGAAGGCTGTAGTGCCAGTAATGACGGGCGGCGTAACGTCCGGGAGTATGGTGAATGACCCGAAGTACGAGGCCCAGTTTCCGTTGGAATCCTCTGCCCAGATCTCATAGGTGTAAACGCCAATCATGGAGTAGGTTCTGTTATCGAAGTATCTGCCGTTGATCGGATCATAGCTCATGGACCAGTTGCCGACCTCAACCATTGAGGGATCAACCACCCTCACAAGGACGGCATTGATACCCCCGATGTCAGTTATTATCGCAGATATGTTCACGTTCTTGTTAATCTCTTGAGGATTCGGATCCTCACGTGGGTCACTGATAGTGGGCGGAGTCGTATCAATCATAACGAACGTTCCGCTTGCGACGTCGAAGTTGCCTCCTGTATCCCAGGCGGTAATCTGGAAGGTGTGAGTACCCACATCGACATAGGCTTGCTCAAAATACCACTCATCCGTGGCGGAATTGTAGCTCATGGTCCAGTTGCCCAGTGAAACCATGGACGGGTCCCAGACCTCCACCCAGACCTCATCAACTACGCCATTGTCCGTGACGTCGCACGTGATGTTGACATTCTGTCCTATCTCCTGAGGATCGGGTGATGCCGCCTCGTTCGAAATCACAGGGGGGTTTAAGTCCTCCATAAGGAAGGTCTGGCCAGGGTCCTCCGCATGTCCTGATTGCCCCTCGAAGTCCCATGCAGTGACCTTGTAAGTGTGCAGCCCCGCCTTGAGGTAGATCGTCTCGTTGTACCATTCCAAAGTTATTGGATCGAGCACCATGCTGAAGTTCCCGACAACTTGTCCATCAGGGTCGGTGACCTCAACCCAGGCCGACATTACCTGTATGTCGTCGAATATCAAACAGGAGATGTTCACTGGGTTTCCAACCTGCTGTGGAACCGGCAATGCGGTACACATCACGATCTGTGGCGGAGTAATCAACGGACGAGGAGGGTCTCCGCCAAGCCCAACTTCAGAAAGAACCTCAGGCGTTCTTACTCCCATTCCGCCAACATCTTCACTGTTGGCTTCGTCCAACAAGCCCACACTTGCGATGGCGAGAGGCGAAACTACGGTGGCCACTACCATCAGCAACGCTATAGAGAGAACTCCCAAACCCGTGGATTTCCTCATCTTAATCTCCCCTGAAAGGGCGGTTGCCCAGCGCCAAATGATACACTTGGCTACTTATAGATTTTTTGCACAAATGAAGCTAAGCCAGAAGGGAGAGACCAGTATCAGATCTGAAGCATCAAATCGGACAAAACTCCTAGGTGGGTTCCGTCTAGAAGGTGGATCTTAGATTTCTTCAACACAAGGAACTTGTTTGAGAGCAACGGACCTAAGAAATCGGATTTCGGATCGTTCACAGGCGTCCCGCCACAGAATTCGTTGAAGGCAGGCATCACGACAAGTTCCTTTGGCATCTTCGAATACCTTTCGCTCTTCCTCCTGAAGTTGGTCCGCATCCAGCACCTCTTGGAGGTCCTCATTCCGAGCTTGTCCACAAAGACCACAACTGGATGATTGTGAGCTGTGATGGCAACTTTGGACTTCATCACTTTCTCCGAGGGCCAGGCATGTCCATGGAAAAGGCCGACCTCTCCGATTGTGTTTCCCTTTGAGATTCCGATATGAACGTCATCCGCGACCATGTTCCTAATCCCCCCATCATGATTGCCTGGAAGAATCTCAATCTCGTCCACGTATTCTTGTGCTGCACGAATGATGTCTGGAATCTCACTCCATTCCTGCTTCGAGGTCATCGGGATATTGTGCTTCAAATCGCCCAGAATGATTATCTTCTCTGGCTTCGTGTCCTTCAGAATTGTCACTAAGCTGTCAATCATCTTCTCGGTTTGGCTTGGGAGAATGAACCCTGCCTCTTTCAATTCCTCTTCTATGCCAATGTGGAGATCCGCAACAACAAGAACACTATCATCTATCAATAGGGCAGGGGTGTTTGAGATAGGCAGTATGTTCATAGAAGGCTCCAGTATCTGACTTACAGGTACTCCTTAAGAACGTTTGGTATTTCCTCCACAACGTCCATCGGCATCATTCCAAAGCTCTTCTTGATGAATGCCAGCTGTCCAGCGTACCCTGATGTGAAGGCAGCCATTCTTGCGGCATTGAAAGGCTCAACATCTTTGGAGAGGAGAGCTCCACACAAGCCAGCCAGGATGTCCCCCGTTCCTCCTACCGTCATTGCCTGATTCCCAGTCTCGTTCAGTCTCACCTTCTTACCGTCTGAAATTATGTCAACTCTACCTTTCCTGAGGATAGTGAACTTGGTACTACTAGCCAGTGCTGAAACCTGTTTGATCTGTGATTCCAGTGTCTTGCCCACCTTCTTCTTGGCCAGTCTCTTGAATTCGGTATTGTGAGGCGTCATAATTCCCTTTCTCTTCTTCAAGCAACTCATATCCTTGGCGACTGCCGTGATGCCGTCCGCATCTATCACGTACGGCTTGTCCACCGACTTGATGAGGTCTCCAATGGCAGTCAAGGTTTCCTTCTCTGCACCAAGGCCTGGGCCTACTACTATAGCTTCTGCCCTCTTTGCTATCTCAGCTATTTGGGGAATGTCTTCTGGAACTAGTATGTCCGAGGAGAGCGGGTGTACTATCAGACTGGGTGAGAATGATGCTATTACGCCATAACTCTTCTTTGGAGTGGCTATTTGTACAAGATCCGCTCCCATGCGGTAGGCTGCGATTCCCGTCAGTGCCGCGGCACCAGTATACGGCCCTCCGCTGACCACCAATATCCTTCCGTTATCGCCTTTATGGGAGTCCTCCGCTGGGATTGGATAATACACGAAAGACCCTGGGCCAGCATAAAGTTCCGCTTCTTCAGGTATTCCTATGCCACGTACGAGGATTTGACCCGAGTTCTCTTTGGTCTGGCCTTCCTTCCTATCATGCAACGCAACTGTGATTCCAGGACGAATTGCTAGATCGGTACCCAGGCCACTAGGCACGTCGATTGAAACCACTGGTTTCTTGGATTTGTTGATTCTCTTGACTATCGACCTGTGTGGCTCCCTTAGCTTGCCGGATATTCCAATTCCCAGCAATGCATCCACGATCACGTCCGCGGAGCGTATCATATTGCCCAGGTTGGACGCCGATTCCACAATCTCCATTTCATCCTCAATTCTGGCGAAATTCTTGGTCGCTATGGCAGTCTGGATATCCTCCGTCCTCTTGGCGAGAACCACTCTTACCGTGCAGTGCTCATTCAGGTATCTGGCTGCCACGAATCCGTCCCCTCCATTGTTTCCAGTTCCGCAGACGACCAGGACCGACTTCCCCACCACGTCAAACTTCTTTCGGACCACGTCCGCAACAGCCTGGCCAGCATTCTCCATAAGGCGGATTGTGGGCACCCCGTGATATTCTGAGTTGATATCCAGTACCTTGACCTCTTCGTAGGCAAGCACGCGGGGAAAAAAAGGGATACCCTATATCAATTTTTGGTGGGTTACTTTTATATTTGGGGGGCTTTTCCTAGGCACCATGGAGGCATCTGAGGAAGAGGAGCCACCCTCAGCCAGGAAGTTCTCCTTTTGGTTCATCTTTTGTACCGTTCTGGTTCTTCTCAGTCTGCCTGTCGCATTCTTTGCTGGAGGGCTTCCGACATTCATCTTCACAGGCGTCGCGATCATACCTCTCGCCTTCGTTATGGGGAGGGCCACAGAAGAACTGGCCGGACATCTAGGTCCCGGTGCCGGTGGATTAGTGAATGCAACCTTCGGGACTGCCACTGAGCTCATTATCGCCATTTTTGCATTAAGTGCTGGACTTGTGGAAATAGTTGAAGCATCCATTACTGGGTCCATAATCGGAAACATACTCCTGGTTCTTGGCCTCAGCATGCTTGTCGGAGGAATGCGCTTCAAGGAACAAAAATTCGATTCGAACGCAGCCACAACCCGCTCAACCATGCTTACATTGGCTGTAATTGCTATGATAATGCCCACTCTTTTCCTCAGATATACTGATATTCCAAATGTTGAGGCGATAACCGATGTCATGAGCATCGGAATTGCTGCCATTCTGATCACAGCCTACGTCCTTGGACTGGTATTCTCTCTCAAGACACACAGGCATTTCTACAACCCAGTTGGGGAAGAGTGTATAGCGGTCTGGAGCAAGAAGAAGGCCATTTTGGTTCTCACACTGGCAACCGTTGGTGTCGCGATCGAAAGCGAACTGTTGGTGGGTTCAATAGAAGCCTCGATCAGCGCCACTGGCATCTCACATCTTTTCGTGGGAGTGATAATAATCGCAGTTGTGGGCAACGCTGCTGAGCACGGAGGCGCCATCATAATGGCCTGGAAGAACAAGATGAACTTGAGTGTGGGAATAGCCACAAGCTCCAGCACCCAGATAGCTCTCTTCGTAGCTCCCATACTCGTATTCGTTTCTCATCTCTTTGCCAGCCCCATGACACTGGCCTTTGAGATTTTCGAATTGGTCTCCATAGCCCTTGCAGTTGTCATCGTGCACCTAGTCTCTGCTGACGGGAAATCAAATTGGTACGAAGGGGTCCTTCTTCTAATGGTATATACAATTATAGCGATAGGATTCTTCTTCCATCCGTAGGGTTTATCGATGAAAACGTCTACCAAGAAGCTGAGCGCTGGACTGACCACCAACGTGATTTTGCTAGGTATTGTGAGTTTCTTCACTGACATGAGCAGCGAGATCATCTTCCCGTTGCTTCCCTTGTTCTTGGTCTTCAATCTGGGTGCCAGTTTCTTCATCGTCGGGATTATGGAAGGAGTGGCAGATGCCATTGCATCAGTGCTCAAGGTCTACTCCGGGTATCGATCTGATAGGTCCGGAAAGAGAAAGCCCTTCATCTCTGCAGGTTACGGCCAGTCTGCGGTTACTAAGCTCTTCTTCGGTCTATCGACGATATGGCAGCATGTATTCGTCCTGAGAATTGTGGAGAGAATTGGAAAGGGTCTGAGGCAACCACCCAGGGATGCTTTGATAGATGAGTCATCTCCGCCGGAGAGGAAGGGTAAGGCGTTCGGCTTTCAAAGGGCAATGGACACTGGGGGAGCAATAGTTGGTCCTATTCTTGCGATTATCCTTGTATCCATTTTCGTATCTGCCTACCAACCTATCTTTCTCATAGCGGCAGTTCCAGCTATCATCGGCTTCGCAGTCACTCTGTTCTTGAAGGAAAAGAAGAAAGGACCTGTATTGAAGGCTCCTCTCAAGGTGGGTCTGAAGCATATTCCCATTCGAATGAGGGTTTTTGTGGCAATCGCAACAATATTCGCCTTGGGAAATTTCTCAGTGGCATTCATCATGCTAAGGACAGTGGACCTGGGCCAGACATTCACAATAGCCCTTGTTTTCTATCTTATAATGAACATCACTTACGCATTTTCTGCAATCCCCGCCGGAAGTCTTTCTGATAGGATTGGAAGGGTACCGACAATAGTCACCGGCTACATTCTGTTCGCAGTGGTCTGTTTGATTTTTGCGTTCCAGACGGGTCCTATTCTCATCGGTCTGGCTTTCCTCGTTCTTGGATTGTCCAACGGTTTCGTGAATGCAGTGCAGCGTGCCTATGTATGCGACCTCGCACCGGACGAGATTAGAGCAACTTGCCTGGGTACCTATCACATGAGCATTGGTTTCGCAAAACTCTTCTCCAGCATAATGGTGGGATTCCTATGGACGTTCATAGGAGCCCAGTACGCCTTCATCTACGGTGTGGTCTTGTCTGTGATGGCTGCCACTATGTTGTATGGTCTGCCAAGGAAGTAGCTACTTCTGAAGTTCCTTTCCCAATTGATCCTCAACGCTCTGGACCTTGCGCTCGATGGCGTCCTCTTTGCCTTTCCTGTCATCAATCTTGATGGTCGTGACCACCCTCTCGCAATCCTCCAGGACCGCACCGTGGCACTTCTTTATGGTGGTCATCAACTCATCGTAGCTGCCTTCCAGTATGGTTCCCATCGGGGTGAATTGGTATTTTAGCCCGCTGCGATCAACGATTTCAAGTGCCTTAGCCACATACTGGCTCACGCTCACGCCTTCACCCACAGGCAATATACTGAATTCTACTATCAAGTGCTCTTCCTCCCTTATCAAACCAAGATTGCACGCTGAAACAGTATCTTCAACCTTTCACTACACCCATTGGGCGCATCCTTGCTATCATTCTGGATATTCCAGCTCCGTGTGCAACTCTCACGACATCCTCGATGTTCTTGTACGCGTCCGGGGCTTCTTCAACAATTCCGTCCTTGCTTGCTGCGCGGATGTAGATGCCTCTTTCTCCAAGGAGACTCTTGACCTGGTCCACTCTGAATCTTCTTGTTGCTGCCTTTCGAGACATTACTCTTCCGGCACCATGGCAGGTGGAACCCCAGGTCTCACTCATCGCCCTGTCCGTGCCAATGAGCAGGAAGCTGGCTGTCCCCATGTCGCCTGGTATCAGAACCGGCTGTCCCACATCTCTGTACTCCTGCGGGACCTCTTCTCTGCCCTTTCCGAATGCTCTGGTCGCCCCCTTCCTGTGTACGCAGAGTTTCTTTCGCTTTCCGTTCAGGTCATGTTCCTCGATCTTCGCGATGTTGTGCGCAACGTCATAGATGACCTTCAAGCCCAGATCCTCCGCGGGCTGTCCGAAGACCTTCTCGAAGGACTCCCTGACCCAGTGAAGAATCATCTGCCTGTTCGTCCATGCGTAGTTGGCTCCACAGGCCATTGCTTTCAGGTAATCCTGCCCCTCATCGGAATTGACCGGAGCGCAGGCAAGCTGCCTGTCCAGGAGATGTATGTTGTACTTCCTTCCCGCACGCTCCATTACCCTGATGTAATCGGAAGCGATCTGATGTCCGCATCCTCTGGAGCCGGTGTGTATCATCACGACCACTTGGTCCTCATGGGTGACACCCCACTTCTTGGCGATGGCGGGCTCGAATATCTTGTCCACCCTCTGAACCTCCAGAAAGTGGTTACCTCCGCCCAAGCTGCCAAGTTGGGGTTTCCCCCTCTCGATAGCTCTCTGGCTGACCTTCGCAGAGTCCGCAATGGAATAGCACCCGTTCTCCTCCAGATGTTCCAGGTCATCATCCCATCCATATCCTTCTTCCACTGCCCATCTAGCACCAATGTCAAGCACTGTCGTGAGCACTCTGTTGTCCACCCTGACCTTGCCCTTTGAACCCACTCCGGACGGAACGTTCTCGAACATCTGACTGATTATCTCCTTTATCTTGGGCCTGACATTCTTCTCGTCCAGGGTAGTGGTGAGCATTCTCACCCCGCAGTTTATGTCGAAACCTACGCCACCGGGAGAGATGATGCCATCTTCAAGATCGAATCCAGCAACTCCTCCTATCGGGAAACCGTAGCCCCAGTGTATGTCTGGCATGGCCATTGAACTGCCCACTATTCCAGGCAATGTCGCAACATTCGCAACCTGCTCTGGAGCATTGTCCGTGACCACGGACTTCATCATATTCTCGTCCGCGTAGATGACCCCGTCTGTACGCATCTCCTTCTTGTACTTCTGAGGGATCACATAGCGGAAATCATTCAGCTTCTGAACGGGTCCCTTCCACGGTTGCATCTTCTCACCTTCAGGTATCTATGGTGTGGTTGTTTAAAATGGTTTGGGAAGAATGCTTAAAGCAAAGGCCTCTGTGATGTATGGACTGATCGGAGGCTGAAAATCAATATTGATAAACGTCCAAAAAGGTTTTTCCAATAGGCTAGAGATTAGTGAGGGCTATGGCCTCTTCAGGTGCTACTGTTCGGCCCACTGGACATTCTCCGGTTGGTGTTCAGATCAAGTCAAAGGAAGATATCAATCGCGTTCTGGCGCAGATTCAGAAAAGGGAGGCAATGGTCCAAACCTTACAGAAGAAGCTGGCATTGAAGGGGGCAGCATTGAACAAGGCCGAGAAGAAACTGAAGAAGAGGTCAGATTTCCTGGATGCTTGGGAAGTAAGCCTCAAAAGCAAGGAAGCCGAGTTAGTGGATGAGCGGGAAGAGGTGGAAAGACTGAAGGCAACCTTGAAGAAGGTGGCTGAACAGATAATGGGTATGTCAAGCAAGACTGGCGAGATTTACGAAACCGATCCTTTTGAGGAGGAGTATCTTGAGGAAGAGGCATTCGAAACAAAGGATGTTGACAAGAAGTCTTTCTTGAGCTTCTTGAGAGGCAAATCGAAGAAGTCCACGCATGTTGCCAAACCTCCCCCGATATCTGAAAGACTACCAGCAGAGAAGAAGACGCTGAGGGAAGTCCTGGAGGCCAAGCGTGAGAAGCTGAAATCGGTTCCTCTTGAAGAGACCTCAGATGAAGCAATCGAGGATCTGGAAAGCCTAATTGAAGAGGATGAAGTGGAGGAGATTGAGATATACACTTGCCCAGTTTGCGACGGTGAGGTTGCCCTTGAGGATTCTGTCTGCGAGGCGTGTGGTGCAGAGCTGAATTGGGGCACTTGATGAGGACACAGCTCAGGAAGTCGCGGATTCCAATCAGCATTTTGTCTATCCTTTCTAAAGCACGTCCCCGATCGATGATCCAAAAAAGCTGAGTGTGGCTTCTATAAATGCCAGGATCGACACTATGAAGGCAACTGGTCTCCAGCCGATGATCTTGGCCAAGAAGTCCAATACGAATTCCAGCGCTCTGAGGGGGAAAAAGATAACAAGGAAGAGTATGAAAAAGATGATGATCAATCCCCAAGGGACCAGCCAAGAGAGGATCGGTTCGGGAAGGAATTTGTACAGCAGATAGACCACCAGCCCGGCAATAGCCAGGGCCAGAATGAGGGACCAAGTTATGTTCTCCAGAGGCTTCAGAAAAAGCACGAATCCTGTGATGGCGAAGACCACCAAGAAGGCCGTTCTATATCCTCCATTGAGAAACGTTAATCCAGTAACCACCAGAGCCACGATGCCGAAGACGAAAGCGATTATCAGAAAGACCTTGTCCGCAATCATGGTGTCCTCTCTTCTGAGAAGGGCAAGTAGCATCAAAGCAATTGCACAGACTATGAGAATAACAGAGGGTACCGGGTGCTGGGTCAGGAATTCCAGTGCCATCAGGGTCCATTATGGGGACGGTAATAGATGTTCTTTTGGGCGATATGTTCAAGTAAGCATGTCAGCTTATCCACTGCCTAAGAGGAAGGGTGAGGTTGGAAGAGGAAAAGAAGAGTGGCACGAGGAAGTTCGCGATTCTCGCAATCGTCATTGTAATCATTGTCGTGTGTTCAGTGGCTCTCTGGGAGTTCGTCCTGCGAGATTTCTTCAAAGACGGAGAGGGCACCGAGTACGAGATCGACATGTGGCAAGGGAGTGAGAGGATCAGCGGCGTCAAGATGTCCGAATTGGAGGCTCTGCCTACTGTGAGATACTTGGACGTTTTCAGTCAGAATGAATCGGAAGTACATGACGAAGGTCCTCTTGTGAAGGATGTCATCCTCCTGAGGATTGACGAAAGCTCTCTGACAAACGAGACTTCCATCTACATCAAGAGTGACTTGAACTGGGATGAAAGGACGATATCTTGGGGTGAGATATCGAACACCTCAAAATCATACATACTTGATTTCACCAAGAGAGGAACCACCAAATTCACCTCTCCAGATACACAAAAGAATGATAGGGTTAGAGACGTTACCGAGATTAGAATAGGAGTGTAGGGGGCAGATGAGAATCGAGACGCCTTCGATAGCACAGAGAATAGAGAAAGATGCCGTGGTCCTTCATAGGTATGAGCATTTGAAGGAGTTGTTGTTCTCCGTTGTAGTGATCGCATCCTTTTCTGTGTTCGTAGCTCTTTCCAAGGGTTATCTGAGAGTTCCCTTGCGGATACCTGGACACAGTGCTATCTATGTGATCCCGCTGATCTTGCTGGGTAGGTTGGCTTCCAGAAACCGGTTCGCTGGGATTGGGATAGGAGGTCTTTCGGGAGGGATTATGGCATTTACCGGGATAGGCGGTGGATTCTTCCTGGCCATACCCCGATATCTTATGATGGGTGCAGTAGTGGACATTCTGCTCTGGAAGAAATGGACGCGGGAGAATATGACCGTCCTGGTAGTTGCCGGAGCGTTCGCAAACATTGCCAAGTTCTTCATGGGAATGGTAATCGCGACTCTTGTGGGCATACCGGCGTTCTTCATCCAATTGGGAATGACTTACTCTCTTATCACACATTTGGCATTTGGCGTGGCTGGTGGTCTGATTGCATTTGGAGTGTTGAAAGCGATCAGACATATCCAGAAGAATGTGAGAAAGAAGGGTCACAGGGTGACCGGATAGAAAGCGTCCTTTTCCATCGTCACGAAAAGCACAGGTTTTCCATCAATACGGCTTGGGCGTATCCTATCTGCCATTGCCACCGAACCTTCGGCCAGCTTCCCTCCCTCATTTGTGAGCACTGTGTCTATGCCCATCTCTGCAAGTCTGGCTATCGAGACCGTTCCTTTCAGTTCTCTTAGCCCTTCAAGCATTATGTAACGTCCATCACTTCAGGATGAACAAAGGCCTATTCCAGCCAGTGCACCAATCACGCCATCACCACTCCCACCGAGTTCCTCCAGTCGGATTCTTCCTCCTTCAGCAGCCTTGAGTGCGCTTTCCTTGGTGAGAACCTCTTTCTGGGCCTTCTGACCGAATTCCATTATGGAATCCGGAACAGTCTGTGAAACTGCCAAGCCTGGATCGCTACCTTCTTGGAACCGGTCCAAAACAATGTCTCTGACTGCTTCGAACACATCAGGATTGGGCGATGCGGCCATAATCACATTACAACTGTTCCTCTTGGTGTATTTGATGGAGGAATGTATGAACAACTGATGTCGTGTGATGCCAAGAACGTTCAGGTTCAAATCAAGAGCGATTCTTCTGGCCAATCTTCCGGTACCTTCTCCCCCCACCACATCTGTATCGTCAATTGATATGAACACTATGTCACTCATCTCGGGTTGCTATGTGTAAGCAATAGAAATATCTTTCATCATAAGAAGTTGCGTGGACGCTACTCGATGACTTCAAGATCTCCGGAAAGAAGCGCTGCCTGTCTCTCCTCTACGCTTTTCAGATTGAATGGAATGAAGAGGCTTCCGCTGCTCACACCCACCATGTCTTTGAGATTGTGAACTAATTTCAACACCTTGCTGAAACCGTTCTGGGCCATGAGATATTCGAGTCCATCAATCACCACGACAGTCCTGTTCTCTTTGTTCTCTTTCAGGAACTTCTCCACAACGTTCGAGATGGCTCCCAAGTTGGTCGGTATGAATCCGCCTTTCTCCTCATCTCTGCTAAGCCAGAGAATCTTCGTGTCTTTGAGCTGGTATTGCTTCTTCAACATGGGAGGGAATGTTCGGGTGAAGCACAGACCTGATGATCCTTTCTCAATCTCGGATATGAGCGTCTCGTAGCTCCTATCGCGACCATTGTTGACGAAGATGTATCCCATTCCCTCTTGGGGCTCGAATTCGAAAGGTTCGGAGACCTCGTCCGAGGGTTCTTCCTCCTTCTTACGACGTTTCAGCCACAGTAGAATCATGATGGCCAGCAGGACAACGACGATTGGCAGTATGATGCCTATCATCATCAGCTGGACGAACTCATCGTCATCGCCGTCTTCGGGAGGTGCAAAGGCCGGATATCATTCAAAATTCTCAATGCGTGAGATTGACATGTCCAATGTTCGGAAATTGTTGGTTATGTTATATCCATCCAAGGTCACGTTCACCTGATTGGAGGTGTATGTTGGGTTCCCAGGACCAGTGAAAGTCTCATATAACAGTACTTGCCACCTGACCCATCCCCCTGAATCCGTGTACACCGGCAATATGGGCGTAGAGTCTAATATCAACTCAACAGAGGCGCCAGAAAGAGGCTGACCATCGGTGTCGAAGACATGAACATCAAGGAAGTTCTGGACGAAGAGCCAGGATCCGGAAGTGACCACGACTGGTGCATCATCGAAACTACAGTTCAATGCCGTGACGGTTGACCCTCCTCTGACACGGAAGTTCTCTGGTGAAGAAGTGATTGTAGAGTTGACCACCAATGTGTCATCCGTTGCTGTGAAAGAGAGCACCCCACTCGAGAAAGCATCTTGTGAGAATGTCAAGTTGGTAGACGATAATGTCCAAAGGGCATATACATCCGCGTCGATGGTTACCCCTTCTACCAGAAAATCCCTTGAACCCTCCAGTATAAGACCAGTGTCAACAACCGATATCACACTGTCTCTGATGGTCAGAGAGGAGCTTCTTGCCCATATCCCCCTTCCACTTATTGCGTATATCTGACTCCTTTCGAATGTTCCATCCGATTGATCAACAACCACACCGTCATCGCATCGGAGAATTTCCGAATCCGAGAGATCAAGTGTAGATTCCATCGAATAAATGCCTTGAACCGAATCAATGATGACAATCCCAGAAAGGAAAATCGTCGTCTGAAACGCGTCAATCCCGGTGGAAGATGAATTGGCTATCGTTATGTTGGCTAGATTTGGTGAGGCCCTGTTGAGCATGATACCCTGTTGTGAGAAATTCACCTTGACGTTGTTGAGAACTGATCCATCACTGCCGCTGTCCTCGAAGAATACACCTTTCCAGTCTCCTCTACCAGCTGGGTAAGAATAGGATGTGAGCGTTATGTTTGAGGTCGAAAAGCCCTCCATTCTGAGGGTGCCTCTCACAAAAATACCAGTATCTGGACAGAATCTCACTGTGGATCCTGCAGGGATGGTCAGACTGTCGAGTAAATCTATCGTGATGTTGTTGCACACACCGAAGGGGCTGTCGGTCAGATTCCAAACCTCGTTATTGCTCACAGTCTGGTTCTTCCACGTTCTGACCCTTTGGGGAATTACATCGAAATAGGCAGTATCACTCATAGGTGCAACTCCCAGGTATGAGGCCACTACCTCGAAGTTGATGCCCTCGAAATCTATCGTCCAATAGCTGCAGACCTCAACAGAGCCGTTGGTGTCCACGCTGATTGGTGTCTTCATCTCGTTGAAAGCTTCAGAACCATTCGGATAATTCCACACGAAGGAAACATTGTCCAGGTATGACCCATTACCGAGGAAGGTCAGGTTTGCAGTTGCCTTGGCAGTGGTGCCGTTCTCGTAGAAATTGCTGTTGAGGGTCAGCGTAAGGTTGTCCACGTAGACAGCATCACTATAATGCGAGACATTGAAGTAGAATTCATCAAACTCGGTCGAATAATTGTGTATGCCTTTCACTCTAAAGCCAGTCCCGGTCATATTGGACGGCCAATTGCTGAGTGCCCCAAGGTAATTCTTGTTACCTATCTCATAAGAGAATGCATCCAGTGTCTCTTTGAAGATGCTCACATCCGCTGGGGTGTACCATTCGAAAGTCGTTGGTGAAGGTGGTAATCCACCAGTCCACTCGACGGAAAAATTCGCCTGCACAACCTCTCCAATGAAATAGTCAGTCTTGTCCGTGGATATTACGGCAGTTCCGGCTTTGACAGGTGCCTGGACAGTCATAGGCACCATGGTTCCCGCTAGCAATAGGATTAGAGCTAACAGGGTGCGTAAGAGCGAGCGACCCATGCAATCCAGTTGTTGTATTAATCGATGTGGTTATATTACTTTCGTGATTATTGATGAAATAGAGAACAAATCTGGCTGGTTCTCAATCCACTCTCACTTAAATACTACTCACAGGTGGTAGTTGGTAACTGGTTTGGTGAGCACCAAGTCTGCCTTATATACTCTCACTCCAATAGGCCAAGTAGAGCAGTCATTTCCTCAAATCAAAGGAGAGGGGGGATTGTCTGTGGGCGCCGAGGAGGGGCGCATAGCCGTTAAAGGCGGTTCCATCCCGGGGGGATGGGGCACAAATACCCAACGCCTTGAGGAGGAAGGCAAGGAATGGCAAGAAACAGGAACAAGGTTGTAGTCACGATAATAGCAGTTTTGATGGCACTTTCGTATCTACCGCTCGTTTCGTCCGCTGGGTCTACTGGACATATTTGGTTGGACTGTGATCCGGGGGAGAAGGCCCGAGGAATTCCTGGCTGGCCCGCTGGGGGAATAATCTGTCCTGGCAAGTACGCGCCTAACGCTGTAATAACCTTCACGATAATCGTGGAGAACCGCGGCAAGGAGCCTCTTCAGGACCTGAGACTGGCCATGGCAATCCATGGACCGGATGCACCACCGCCTGAGACCACTCCGGACGACTTCGTGAGCATTCAGATTGAGAGTTCTGTCCACTATCTTGGAGACTTCGGTTCGACCGAGTACAACCCGTTTG
>CP070767.1:743710-763281 GCA_020345725.1 Methanobacteriota archaeon
GATATGATTTGGAGAGGATTGAGGAGGAGTACGGGGTATAGTTACCCTTTTAGATATGAAGAGAGATAATATACCACAAGAAATTCAACAATCCATCGCATCACAAGGGGGGCAACAGTTGAAAGTGGCAGTGCCTGGGATTACGAACGTTAACTCCATCAACATCTTACGGAAGGACGGTTACTGGATCACCAAAGAGGATAAGGAAATCCTGGCCACCAAACCATTTGGAAAGAAGAGGTACCCCAGGTTTCACCTGAAGTTATCCAAGGAGAATGAAAAAGGCCCTACCTACTTGGAACTACATATAGACTGGGAAAGACCAAAACATTCACAATACTGGGGCAAGTGCGCAACCGAGGATGATGAGACCATCAGAGGGGAGGTTGAGCGTCTAAAGGTTCTGCTATTGGGTCGCTAATCTTCGGACTCTGTTTCTTCCCAACCTTTCTCTCCCTGGACTAACTCGGTAACCCTCTGCTCCGCTTCTTTCAACTTCTCGTTGCAGAACTTGAAGAGCTTGATCCCTTCCTCGAAATTCTCCAGTGCTTCCTGTAGTGGGAGCTTTCCATCGCTAAGGACCTGGACCTTCTCTTCCAGCTTCTTCAAGGCTTCCTCAAAACTCAACTCTTCTGCCATCTGTCAACCTCCTTCTTCCCTTTCACTTCGCACTCGATGTCACCATCCTTGACCATTAAACGGATATCATTCCCAACTTCAACAGCAGCAATTCCATCCACAATCGATTTCTGAGGCAATTTCAACGCGACTGAGTAGCCCCTGTCTAGAGTAGCGAGGGGATTGACCGCGTCCAGCATGCTGCCCAATTTCTCCATTCCCTGCCTGGTCATCTCCAAGAGATGTTTCTGCGACGTGGTCAGGTTCATGTGGACCTCGTCCAACCTCTGCCTGTTCATGTTCACCAAATCCAAGAGAATACCGGGCCTCAATTGTGATCTAAGTGTGACCGTGGAATCTCTATATCTGGATATGAATTCGGTCATCTCGTCCTCGAACAGCCCCCTCATCGAGTAAATCTGGTTCATTATCTCCATCATGTCAGGGACGACCAGTTCAGCCGCCGCACTGGGTGTGGCGGCCCTTTTGTCAGCAACGAAATCACAAATCGAGAAATCTGTCTCGTGTCCAACCGCCGAAACGATAGGAACCTCCGATGCAAATACGGCCCTCGCCAACAGCTCGTCATTGAAACACCAAAGGTCCTCGAACGATCCTCCCCCTCTTCCAACAATCATGACATCCACGTTTCCCAACGCGTTCAATCCTTGTATGCCTTCGATGATTGTGGGAGGCGCTTGATCTCCTTGCACGGTTGCGGGAGCCAGGACCACATCAGCAATAGGATATCTCCTACCGAGAATCTTCAGAATATCTCGAACGGCTGCCCCGGTCGTCGAGGTGACAACTCCTATTCTCTTTGGGAAGGCGGGGAGTGGCTTCTTGAATTCCTCCTTGAAAAGCCCTTCTTCCTCCAGTTTCTTCTTAAGCTTCTCAAATGCGACATACAGATCTCCAAGACCCTCTGGTTTTATTTCAGAAGCAATCAGCTGGTACCTGCCCTTGTTTGCGTAGACATCGATTCTACCAGCAACGATGACCCTCTGGCCATCCTCCAGCTTCGCCTCAACACTCTCTGCTTCCGCTCTGAACATGACACATGGAAGTTCACAGTTCTCGTCCTTCAAGGTGAAATAGAGATGTCCTGCGCCAGAGGCGGAGAACCTGCTAACCTCACCCCTTATCAATAATTCTGCGAGGACTGGATCCCCCTGAACCAACCTGCGAATGTGATACGTAATTTCCGTAACGGAATATACCTTGGTTTCCTTCTCTTCCAAACCCCTCCTCCTCTCTTCTGGTGGGTTTCGAAGCATTATGGTAACCCCAATAATTATTCTTTCTCAGCGTCCGAGACTGCCCTTCAAATCCTCATGCAGCTTTATCTGGCATCTCGCAAGCCTGAGCTTGGAAATCACCTCCTCCAACGTCCTTACTTCGTCCTGAATTGGAATGTACCAACCTTTCGTACCGGGGTCAAACTTCCTCTGTTCAAGGGACTTAATCTCTCTAACCAGGTTCGGATCATATTCAAAAGAAACCATATAATCGTTCCCAACCCTGCGGATGAACACCTCAGGAGTTTCAGCCTCGAACTCTTCCCCCTCGAGTAGAAACTGCTCGATCTCTTCGTCCACGATCACAACACAAGTCTCATCCTCAAACAAACTCACAACGTCTTTGTAATAATGCAGTGGAACCAGCCACTCCTTGGCCTCTGAGTCAAATCTCCTCTTGGGAAGAGCTCTGGCAACCTCCACTAGCCTTTCATCATATTCGAACTGAACTGCTACTTCTCCCCCTTTTCTGCTTATCTGCACAGTTCTCATGAACGTCCCTCCTAACTAGTTGTTTGAGGGAGTATATAACCTTCAAAAAGGGGGTAGAGTGAAAGTACTCAAATCCAAGATCACTCAGTTGGTTGAACAGGCTCAGGGGAGGCTTCAGGCTCGGTCTGGTACTCCTTCTCTTCCCACATGTCGTAACTAGTTGCAACCGAAGAAGCTTGAGCGATGACCGTTAAGGCCAGAACAAGGTGGACGAATGCAATGAATTCCGTGAAGGGTATGTCAATATTGAATCTGTATTCAAGGCTCAGATAGGAGAGAAGCCCAAAGATGCCCATGATCACGATCATCGCTCTTGTGGCTTTACATATCCTCTTGATCCTATCTGGGGCATTCGTCTTGTCCAACCTCATGACATTCCACTGCGCAAGTACGAGCATACCTATGCCGACAAGGAGATGTATATCGGTTGGGAAGCGCACAGCCAGATTTGAGATCCTGACCATAAAGACCAGAATGAACTCCAATACAGATATCCACACCATCAGATACAAAGCGGCCCAGAGCTTCATCTATAACACCTTTATATTGGGGTATTACTCCGTTTGTAATAATGTTTTCCAGGGGGCTAGGCCAAGATGTGTTCCTAATCCACCTTAAGCTCTTTGAGGAGTTCTTCGCCTGATTTCTCATCCGGTTCTTTTCCACGTCCTCTTAGAAGTAGTACGAGAACAATGACGAAGATGGCTTCAATAACCAAAAGGATGACCAGTATCCAAAGGATGGTATCATCAGATTCGATGTGATCGCCAGGACCCATAACGAAGTTCTTGGTGTCTTTCTCATACGGATAGACGACTGAGAAGGTGGTGTTGATTACCTCATCCCCGTATTCCACAGTGAGTTGAAGAGTGTATGTCGTCTCATCCCAAGCGTCAGCTAACTTCAGTATCACACTATAGGACCCTGAAGAGATGGATTCGTTGACATCCGTCTCACCATTATTGAGGTTTTCAAGGGTGATCGTCGCACCGGAAAGAGGGTTGCCGGTACCGTCCATAATGAACCCAGAAACGTGATACCACACACCCAGAGCATTCCTCAAACAAGTGAAGTTCAGCCACACCCCGGTTTCGTTCAACAAATAGAGCTCCAGATCGATATTGCTCTTCTGTGAGAGGGTGATGTTCGTGAGCCTAACTACGCCCTCGGGCAGGAAGATGGGAATGGAGGGCTCTCGCCAACCTGATAGGTGATATCTTATGTCTATCTCCAGTGTTGCGTTCACGGGGGACAGCAATTCGAGTTGAACTGTATCATCAAAACCATTGCCATCGGCATCGAGAAGTGTTTTGTCCACATCAAGTACGACTTCCGTGCCCGGTGTTCCGCTAACGGCCTCCTCGAAATCCACCAAGTAGTCGCCCCATCCAGTAGCCTTGCTGAAATCCAAATCGAAATAGGTGATATCGAAGACTCCGAGAGGATACCAAATGGACGCTCCATGTGCGAATGTTGTCCTTACGGATGAAACAACGTTGTCCCAATGGTCTTCGTAGCTTACGGCGAGATAGACCGCTTCCCCCGAAGATACAAGTACATCCACCAGTCTTTGAGGTGTAGGCGACCCCGGCTCTCCTACTATGAGCGGCATACCAGGGAGCTCGAAGTGTATGTTTTCAAACAAATTCCGCATATCATAGACAGAATCACCCTCGTAGTGCTCCGTAACCAGTCTCGCAGACTTGAAGGCCTCCACGTACAAAGGGAGAGCGCTCCTCGCTTGCTCAACGAACCTTCTCACTTCTTCACCAAGATTCTCCAGTTGAGAGGAGTCGATGACGGAGAGAGCCACAGACAGACCTGTATTGTCCACGTAGGACTCTATGTACCTGTCCACGATGACCCTGCCAAGTCCAGCTGGACCCATATCTGAATCATTCGTCAAATCGTTGAGGATTGTATCGTATGGCCAACCAGGCTCTGGCTCATCCTTCTGAGAGCCCACAAAGAAGTCCACATAATCCTTCAGTTGATAGTTCATTTCGATTGTCATCCGACATGCGTCAGCGCCAACCAGATCGATCTTCTTACCGCTATTGTTGGCCCTGATAGCCTCGAACGCCCACTTCAACTCATCCAATTCCAAGTAGTCCGATCCAGAGCTTAAATCCTGAACTACACCCTTCCATCCACGACCATGTCCCCAGAGATTGAGGAAATAACGGTCAGCAGTGTAGTTCTCAATCGCCCAGACGGCAAAATCAACAAGAGTCTGAGGATCCCCCATGTTAACCTCGCCCAGGTCCTCGAGAGCACTGGCAATGGTGGGTCTCATGTCCTTCTGAACAAGGTATCTCTTGGCTGTGGTCCAATCGTCATATTGGGATGAGTAGCTGGAGGTTCTGTCGAACTGGACAACGATATTCACGTCCGGAGTAGATCCCACTGAAGCCATCTCGATGAAATCATCAATGCCGAAAGATTCCAGACTGCTGTCGCCACCCATGTACACCATAAATGTCCATTTCTCAGTTTGAGCATGAACTGTACCCGGCACAAATGCCACAGAGGATATCAGAACACTGAAAAGAAGCAGAAGCGCCCAGAGTTTCCTCATATAGTTTTAGATTTTCCTTCCCGTATTTAAATGTGATTGGGTTGTTCGGTGAAGTGGAGCCTAGGTTGCTGGCACCATATTCGGCTAAGGCACTATCTCTCTAGCCCTGACAAGCGGAATGAGCTCCACCCCGATGTTCCCGAGATTCTCTGCCGCGCCTTCCTCCCTGTCCACGATTACGAGGGCTTTCTCAACAATCCCTCCGCTCTCTCTGACCAGATCAATCGCTTTCACCAATGATCCGGCCGTGGTGGTCACATCCTCAACGAATATCACCCTCTCGCCCTCTGAGAGCTCTCCCTCCATGCTCGCTTCCATTCCGTGCTCCTTTTTCTCTTTCCTCACGATGAGATACGGGACCTCCGTATGCAATGAAAGAGAGACTGCTATGGGAACCCCGCCCAACTCCACGCAGGCTATCTTGTCCGAGCCTTCCACGTACGGAGCCATCATATCTCCCACTTTTTTCAGAATTGGAATGTCGGTGATGGCCTTCTTGATGTTGACATAATAGCTGCTCTGCTTGCCGCTTGCAAGAGTGAAGCTCCCATACTGGACTGCACCACACCCTATGAGCATTGAAACAAGTCCCTTATCCTGAGGTTTGGAGCACTCCACGCACACGCCCACTTGAGGTATGGAACAATCGGAACAGACCCTCTTGTGACAGCTCACACATTCATCCGTTGCATCTCTCACTCCACAGATTTCACACACAACTTCTCCGTTCACCAGGGCACCTCCTTCTTCCCAATCCTGTATCCAATGATGTTGACCACCCTGTGCAGGACAGGAGTGATAACAAGGACAGCTATCAGCCCCAAAGTGGCTTCCCAATAGATATAATGTGCGAGGAACCAATGGGTTTGGAAGATCGCCACCAACAGGACTACCCCTACGAGGAAATCATACTGGTCCAGGCCGAGAGCTTTCTGCCCTCTCTCTATGCCCATTCTCCTCTTGATGTAAGACCCCAGCATGTCCCCGAGGAGAGCTCCAAAGGGAAGCAGGAAGATGACCAAGATAGAGAAAGGAAAGGACCCAAATGAGAAGTCCGGATGATCCACAGCCATATTGATCCCCATTTGTACGAAGCCGATGACCATTCCGAACACTGTTCCACCAGCAAGTCCCCTCCAGGTCTTTCCATCGCCCAGATATCTCCTTCCATCCCTGTGGATCGCACCGCCATCGATGGGTTTGCCGCCCCCGAAGAGGACGGCCGCAGGATTGGCCACATAGGCAGGAATCATCAGCCACAAGCCCTGCAGAACAGCAACGATAGGGTCCACGCTCGGGAATACCGAACAACGACCATATAGTTTATGTCAGCCCCTCAGAAGGTCATTTGCAGAATTGATAATAAGACCGACTGAATTATATATTCCAGACCTGAGTTTTTTAGCGTTATGACCGTAGATAAGGTTGAGACCTACGTAGAGGGGTTTGATGAGCTTCTAGATGGAGGCATACCCAAAGGTTCGGTTGTATTGATTTGCGGGACCCCAGGAACCATGAAGACCTCGCTGGCCTACAGCATAATACACAGCAACGCCACCAACGGGTCCAAAGGTCTCTTCATCTCTCTTGAGGAGGGCCGGGACGAACTTGTCTCCGCGATGAATGAACTTGGAATGGACGAACTGGATGAGGAGAGCCTCTACATACTGGACGTGGGAGCAATCCGCAGAGAGCACAAGCAGGAAGAGGTCTCGAAGGACTGGTTCGATATCCTCAGCAAGTACATAGAACACAGGGTAAGGGAGAGCGATTTTGGGATTGTGGGGATAGATTCCCTTGCAGCCTTGTATTCACTCTTCAAATTGGAGAACCCCAGAAGGGAGCTTTTCCATTTCTTCGGCTTCCTGAAGGAATTGGGTGCGACTGTGCTAATGGTCTCGGAGATACCGTACGGGAAGGACCAACTGGTTTCCTTCGAGGAGGATTTCCTCGCGGACGGGATCTTTCTTCTTAGACAGTACGAGGTCGGGGAGACGGACGTGCAGCTGAGAATCCGTTGCGTGAAGATGAGGAAGTGCAAGCACTACCAAGGATACCTGACCCTGATGAGAGCCAATGACAAGTTCATGGTCACCAGGGTAATCTCTGAGTGACCCTCAGCATTTTAATATCCTACACAACTATTTTGTCCCGTGCAGAGAGAGTCTGGGGTCCTCAAGAAGTGGTTCGAACATGAAATGACCACCGTCCACAGAGGGCTTGTAACAAGGAAGAAATCGCTCGAGTCTCTTTTGAAGATGGACGAACCCCACTGCCTATCCAGAGAAGATCAGAAACACACTTTTGACAAGGAAATCCTGAACAAGTTGGGTGAATGTCTGCCGGAAGAAGGGCACACCCAGCTCAAGCTGCCCATTACCCTGAATTTCTCTCTGAAGGTGGAGAATGAATGCTACATCTCAGATGACATTGCGTCCGAAGTGATCAGAAAGATGGAAGGGTATGAAAAGGTGTACCAGTACAGGGACGGGAAGATGTGGCTGCCTAACTCAATAGGTCTTGAATTGATAAGGAAATACAAAGGAGCGATTCAACAACTCTTCTTGCCTTGAGGAAGGTCCCTACTCTCCTGCCAGCTCCTCTTCTCTAAGCTCCCAAATATCCTCGGGGACCTCGTCATAAACAGAGCGCTCAAGCCCCTGCATGGCCTCCTTGGCCTTGGCTGACTTCACGAGCGCCAAAATCTTGTCCTTCCGGAAGAGCCAGTAATGGATCCTCCATTCCCTCCCGTCGTAAAGGGTGGTCTCCTCCCTCTCTGTGGTCAGAAGACCCGAGTCCTCCAGCATGTAGAAAGCATCCCTGTCCTCAGGTTCCAGAACGTTGTCAATTATCCTCTCGCTGTATCCGAAGAAGTTCATCACGTGCTGCGCCATCGCCCTGGCCTCCTCTTCCTTCATGCCACTGCGGTCGATGGAGTTCTTGATGGCGCGTGTAAGGTCGTCCACGGTCAGCGTTCCAGCAAGTCCGATGTCCTTAGTTTTCGTTAAAACCGCCAAAGCTATTCCCCTGTCGTTTCACTTGCCCGTTATTATTGTTACCCATCGTTATAAATAACTTTCGTAGGTTTGGATAGGGTGCCACCCGAAACCGTAACGAAATGGTGCTTTCTCGTCAATATTGCTTGTCTTTTTGTTAATCCCTGGATCATCTGTCTACCTGCCTTCTTTTGGCTTCTTGAACTGTAATATTGTGGGCTTTGGTATTTGTACTCTGCTTTTTCCAATCGTCTAGACCAAAGGCTACAGGCAGTATTATTAGCAGGGATGTAGGTTCATGAGAGCGACTCTATGGGAGACAGTGAAAGCGTAGACTGGGAGAAGACCATATTCATGAAGTATTCCCCAATCTATATTGTCGTCGTATGCCTAGCGGTGTACTTCACTATAGCCTTTCTCCCACCGAATATGAGGGGGATCTACCCCAAGTTGATTCTCTTCCCTTTCTGCCTATTGGCCATGTTGGTTTGTTTCCTTGCACTTCTATTCCACAAGTCCATCCCGCGGAAATACGGCATTTCCGTAGAGAAACTGTATGTGCAATATAGAGATAAGCTGGACACATATCGATGGAATGAGGTCTCGCGTATCTACATCCAAAAAACTCGAGGTAACGTCGAAGTGATAATAGAATCGGTTGATAAAAGGGTCAACAAAATCGCCTTCCTTATGAAGGGTGAGAGGAAGAAAATCATCGATTGCTATGAAAACCTGAAGAGGCGGTCCAAACCAGCATGAGCAATACTCCACATCGCTATGCATTACCCGCCACATTCGATCTTCCTATCGAGGGTATCATTGTACAGATAAAGCTAAAGATTCGGAAAGCCATACGGGTTCGGGATCGAGACGGCTTTTTGGGGGGAGTGAGTAAACCCCGCAGAGGGGAGGGCCGCAATTGGTAGATGACAAAGCGTCTTTAAGAAAAGAGATAAAGAAGATGCAAGAGCAACTGGACACGCTCAAGACCAGGATGGACTCTATCGATTCAACTGAGGATAGGGGCAGATGCCGTACCTTCATCAGGGGTTTCGATGAGAAGCTTGGTGGAGGCATACCCAACTCACACGTGATCCTTCTATCTGGACCGTCCGGGACAATGAAGTCCTCGCTGGCCCTTAGCATTCTCTCCCGTAACATCCAGGAAGGGAGGAAAGGAGTCTACCTGACATTGGACGAGGGGAAAAAGAGTCTGATGAGGACTGCCAACAACCTCGGATTCGAGATAGATGAGAGTTCAATTGTGGACATCGGAGAGATGAGGAGGGTTGAGGACATCGCTCACGATGCTGGTGACTGGTTCGAGGTTATCACCAAGTTCCTGAGCAAAACGAAGAAGAAGAAGAGAATCTCAATGGTGGTTCTGGACTCCTTGGACTCCATCCTTTCACTGAGCAATCATTCTTCACCGAGGGACGCCACTTCCGGGTTCTTTCACTCACTGAGGGATCTGGATCTCACCGCATTAATCATAGACGAGGCTGAGAACGAATGGGAGTATCAGCAACACGAGGACAGAATGGCGGATGGGAACATCTTCCTGACATTCGAGATGAACCTAGACAAGGAAGTCACGCTTATGATACGCTGCCTAAAGATGAGGCACACAGAACATTCTAGGGACTATTACAATCTGAATTTCGAGAACGGAGAATTCTTCCTCTCGGAAGATTCGGACTAGTAGGTGCCCTTTATCTTGTTCCTGTCGATTTTCATTCCGCCTGGCGTGCACATCAAGAGGTTCTTTCCGATGCCCGCTACGTCCCCGCCGATGTCCTGAGCAACAGATTTGAGCTCGTTGGTGACCCTTTTCAACGCCAGCTCATCACTTGCCAGCGAGTCGTAGTCCACGACCAGGATGTTGCCCTCGTACAGATGGTTCGTCAGGTCGCCCACGTCCTCGGGTCGGTAAATCTCGGCTACCCGCACGAAGGCCTTCGCACCTGTTCCCAACACATGCGATTCGTCCTCGAAGGTAATCGTTCCGAGATCAATGTAATCCTCTGTTTCGGATGTGTGTGCACCTTCCTTAAGTCTTCTAAAGGGTTTCTTCATGAAATCATCCCTATCCCGACTTTCAGGTATGGCATTTTTGCTATTTGAAGCTATTGGGACTGGATAGTCCTTCTTCGGGACGAAAACCGATACCCTCACGAAGGTCGGGAAAACACTTAAATCGACTCTTCTCAATCACTGAGACGATGTACGATATGATCATTGTCGGGGCCGGACCTGCCGGCCTTACAGCGGGGATATTCGCGCGGTCGAGAAGGTTGGAAACCTTGATTCTAGACGCGGGAAAGGCGGGGGGTCAGTTGGTGTTTCTCTATCCGACTAAGCTCATCCACGACTACCCTTCCTACATAAGGATAGGTGCTTCCGATCTTGCCAAGTTGATGGTTACCCATGCAAAGGAACAGGGTTGCACCATTAACGAAGATGAGGAGGTCGTGGGCCTTGAGCGGAAAGAGGAGTCTTGCCTTGTGAAGACCAGTAAGGGGGAGTACGAAGGGAAGACGGTCATTCTTGCAATAGGCATGGGACTCTTCGAGCCAAGAAGGCTGGGAGCGCTTGGAGAGGATAAATATCACGGCAATGGTGTTTACTATAGGATTCCTTGTGCAGAAGACTTCGAGGACAAGAGGGTGCTCTTCGTAGGTGGAGGAGATACCGCTTTGGAGATGGCCCTCAGCTTGGAATCTATAGCAAAGGAAGTGATTTTGATTCACAGAAAGGATGTCTTCAGAGCGATGGAAGAGAATGTGGAGAACGTGGAGGCGTCCAAGATCAACGTGATGTTCAGAACGGAGCTCAAGGAGATTCAGGGTAACGAATGCGTCAATCGTGTGGTGGTTTTCAATAATGAAACAGAAGAGGATACCACAATCGATGTGGATGCCGTTGTGATAAACATAGGATTCTCTCCAAACCTCGCCAAAGCAACTGAATGGGGCATTGAGCTAGATGAGAAGGGGAAGCATATACCCGTGGACGCTTCAATGCGAACTTCCATTGAGGGAGTTTTCGCCTGCGGCGACATCGTCATGTATCCGGGCAAGGACAAGAGAATAGTGACAGGTTGCGGAGAGGGTGCCACGGCTGCAATCTCTGCTTACAAGTACATTAAGAAACCTTATTGGGCCTAGTTCCTACGTGTGATGAGGCGCCATCGGTCGGTGTTTCTTTAGCAACCTGTTCATCTCACGGAAGAGTTCGTTACTGACCAGCCCAAGAACATACTTCTTGTCTCCTAACTTCCTTATCCTAGTGCTTCCAAATAGCGATTCAATACGCTCAATTCCCCTTATTGTATTCCAGTATAGAATCTCTTCGCGGCCGAGGTATTTGAGATGGATTCCTTTGCTTGACAGTCCATATCGAGTTGGATACTTGTAGTATAGTGTCGCAATTCCAAACGCGAAGAGGGCGACTAATATCAGGAATACAATGAATTCCAGAAACCGCCCAAATGCTGACTTGGTGCTATATGAGAACTGAAGATGGATTGTCAAAAACACAAGTAGAAGGAAAACAGGGGCTCCGAAGGATATCCACGTATAGGTATTCCGAAACCACTTTGTTTCATCTCCATCAACGTTCAACCTCAAACCAAACTTCCCTCCAATGTCTTAATCAATCCTCATCCAATTTCCACAACTTATCTCCTACATAGTGCAATGATTCGACAGCCTTCCCTTTGTTCTTGGCCAACAGTTGTTCTCCCTGGACAAGGGTTCTTCCTATGGCGAGCGGCTTTAGATTGTTCTCGTCTCTAATCCAAATGAGATCTCCTTCTACAATCCCAGCATCTGCATCCACTATGCCAGGTCCCATAACATCTGCACCATTACATACGAACCCGACCGCTCCCATATCAACAGTCACGAATCTCTTCTTGGCCCCGTACTTCAGAACTCCTCTTACAGTTGGAAAGGGCTTCTGCTCAAAGACTAACGCCAGAATTTCCCCATTGACAAAGATGACATCAAAATCCGGTGCGTTGCCACGGTCTACCACGTCCTCTTCGCTAAAAACAGGAACTCCAATCTGACTAGATATCTCTTCTGAGAGCCTCTTTATCTCCTTTCTCTTGAGCCTATGTCTCTTTCGAATTCGCATCGTATCGATATCAGCGCTTTCTTCTTAGAAGTATTGGAACAAGGATTGCGGTCGCGATTGGAACCAAAATCAGTTCGAACTCAGGAATCCTCTCGAAATACACGTTCTGCCCTCGACTCTCATCCCAGACCCAGGCAATGCCCCAATCGTATGTGTAGGAGTAAACCGAGGTTAGATTCCATTTATTGTCGGTATCAGCCGTTATGAGGTTGATCCATTTCCAGGATGACCCTCCATCTAGAGAGAATTGCCCGGATATCTGCCAGCTTCCGTTTATCCAGAAACCATACAAGTCATCCGACGGTACAAGAGAGATGGTCGGGAAAGAGTTGTCTGAGGCGTCATCCAAAGTCGTCACAGCACTCCAGGAGGTGGTGTACTCACTGTACTTGATCCTCCCTGATGTGTCTGCATAAAGCAGATGAACGCTGTCCGAGGGGTCTGCCACGATTGAGGGTCCGCCTGCATCTCTATCTTTCCCATCGCTGGCAATTGTGACAGCTGTGCTCCAGGTCGAATCTGAATCGGTGAACTTGTTCCCGTAGATGTTCCCGTTGGTGTTGTATACGCAGTACATATTGTTGCCCGAGAGAGGTACGATTATTGGACCGAACCTGTTTGCCTGGTCCGTATCATAGAGAGGTGTCCGGGAACCAAATGACGAAAGATCCTCCGGGCTGTCGGAACGCGTGACTATGATGTTATATCCAGTGTTGTTATAGATCTCGGATGCCAACCAGACATATCCCTCATAGGCCACCGCAATTGATGTGACCTTACTGTCAACGTTACCGCTGGATACTGATACGGAGTACTCAGTTCCCCATGATATGCTGTTTCCAGTGACAGTTCCGCTCTTGACATACACGACCTGGTCGGCTGTCTCCTTGGCGCCAATGATATACCGTTCTGAGTCCGAGGAATTGTACCATACCGCTGCATAGTAGATGTTTGTGGCTGAGAATGGAATTGAGTAAGAAGCGCTCCAATCGTCCCCATCCTCGCTCCACTCCCAAGTAATGGTGCTCTCATCGGCGTTGTAATAGAACACGAAAAAGTAGAACCCAGTGCAGAAGACTTTTCTTTGCATGGAGAGGCCTGTGTGGCTACCGGCCCCGCCTGATTCCACCAAGAAAATTGCCCTTGATCGGGTTTGCCAATCCTTCTGTAGCGCGGAGAAGTCCCCGGAGCCTTTCCAGTCAGTTGTCACGAAGAGAATCCTAGGGTTGTCGAGGATCCCCAGCCTACTCAATGGAACGGAACATTCCAGCTCCTGTTGTCCCATCTCCAAGATTAAACCAGAAACATGCTCCCATGTTCCGTTGTTCCACCGCCTGAGACCGGAATAGGTTATTCGACCATTGATCCCCCTAATCTCAATGATGTTGTTGGCTCTAATCCCGTAGTAGTCCTCGCCCTCATAATCTGATGAATCCGAGTCTATGTAGATGAGCAGGAAATCCTCGCCCACTCTCCTTGACGGAACCACAGCGACCGGTGGAGCGGGCTGACCGGGCTCTCCAGCAGTCGGCCTGACCCTTCTCAGAGGAGCAAATGTGCCCTCCATGATGTTCCCGTGTGCCTTCAAGTAGAAGAAGGCTTCAGAGGTGCCTTCCATCGCATCTTGTCTAGCGATATCCGTACTGCGGGATATTCCTGTATCCAGAGGATCCAGACTACTATCCACCCAATCGTCGAACACCCCGTCGATCACAACAACGTGAGGGACCTCCTCTATGTACGCTCTGACTATCGGTCCTCGAATGGAATAGGGCCTGTCTGTATTGATGGACTCAACGGAAGCACTCACCAATGACCCAAGTGGTGAAAGTGTAAGGTCTGTCGAGACCAGTTTGGTGATCGTCTTGCCTCTCTCCACCGTGAATGGGACTTCGATAGGGTCCGTGTTTCCATCTCCTACAATGGCAACCGTCACACCGTTCACGATAACGTCCCCACCCTTCGCGGTGAAGTTCACTTCCATTATCTCCTCTCTGCCTCTCATGAACAGCTTCCTGATACCTCTCTGCTCGACCAGAAGAGATCCAGCATCCTTACCCACAGGAACTGAAGAACATGATTGGGATTCGGTATGGTCATAGGCACAGAACAGTACTAGAAAATCATCCTCCAAGCCCAACCTAGATATTCCAGTCTGAGCCTCCATCATTCTGCCAGCTGATTCGGCCTTGACATTCCCCAGTTTATTGAACGCGCTCCAGTTGTACCGGTCGTCCCCACTGAATGAATACAGATGGGCTGCAAGTACCTCATTGTCCCCTCCATAAGCCTCAATCATGAACTCTGCCCCGAAGTCACGAATCATATAGCCTGTGGATGCGTCCCCGTCCGAATTGATGAAGAAGAACCAGGAATCGTAGCCTGCCACGTCCCCTAACATTATCCCAACTGATTCAGCATAGAATGATAGATGATTCCTCTCCAACTTCAATGCGTATGCCACAATGCTGACCTCAAGATTGTCCCCTACTGGGTCGTCAACATATCTCGGTATGCCGTTCCAATCCGTGAAATCCCCGTCAATCTGTATAGATGGCATCATTGACTCGTAAGGCGGCTCCATAAGATACATGGAAACCACAGGGATGATCAAAAGCCCTAGAATGAACAGCGCGACTCCGATTCTCATATCCTTGTTCGTCACAACGCCCAGCGTGTTTCTCTTAATCGTCAATCTAGCAAGACCGTTGGTGAACCCGTTGCCGTTGACCAGCCCAGTTCCATTCACAAGCCCGTTTCCGTTCGTCAAACCATTGCCGTTGACAAGACCGCTACCGTTGGTAAGCCCCGTACCATTCACGAGTCCGTTGCCATTGACCAGCCCTGTCCCGTTGACCCGTCCGGATCCGTTGACCATTCCCCTGCTGTTCATTATGGGGTCCCCATTGGTGAGCCCTCTTCTAGTGTTCAGGCTCCTCCGATCCTGGTTCACCGGACCCCACCTTCCGTCTTGACCTGCCTGACTTCTTCCGGACTGAGGGTTCCCCCTCTCAGCGAGACAAAGAGCAGGAATAGTCCGATGAAGAACATGATGAGCCCGACGGTGGCATAGAGCACGTTGATATGCCCGAAGGCCTGATATGCAGTGCCCACCACAGGTACATGAAGAATGTCATGAAGCCAAGATCCCAAGGCAAGACCGAGACCGCCCACGACGATCAGCGCCAAAGAGATGAAGAACAACAGCCTATCCCGAAATAATCTTGAGGGCGTTATTCGGGGGCTTTCTTCATCCTCCACTACTTCATCCAAAAGTTGACCTCCTTGGCACTGGACGGACAAATGATTCCTAGGTATATACTTTTTAGTTCTTGATTCTGAAGTAGTCAACAGAAGGGTTGAGTGCGGTTTCTCCAAAATGATGGTTTCCCGCTTTCTTCTTCATTTCTAGCTAAGCTTCCGAATCTCCTCTCTGGCTTCCTCGAAGTCCGGATCGATGTCCAATGCTATCTCGAAGAATTTCAACGCCTTGGAAGGTTTATTCATCTTCAACAGAACAATCCCTTTCTCATACCAATATTCTCCGCACCTGTGGTTGATTGCTATGGCCATATCCAAGCATCTCTTGGCATCTCGATATCTGCCCATTTTCGAATAAGTGGTTGCCATTCCAAACCAGCCGAGGTCTTCGACCGAACCGTTGGAGACCACTTCCTTGTAGTATTCGATGGCTTCCCTGTGCTTGCCCATTTCCCTCAAACAGTTGGCCTTGACAAGATGCGCGTTCTTGTCCGAGTCAATGACCTTGTCAATAGTTGAGACCGCCTGGCTATACATCTTCTGCTCGTACAGGACCTTCGATTTCTCAATCAATATCTCTGCCTCATCCTCTATTGAATAGGCCTTTTCTAAAGCCTCCATCGCCTTCTCCAAATTACCAGCCAGATGTTGTGACTTACCATACGCGAACCAGACCTTCCAGCTCTGTAGCCCGTTTGTAATCGCGTTGTCCAGGGATCTGACCGCTTCATCATGCTTGCCGCTGTTGGACAAAGCGTCAGCCCTCTTTATCCAGGCATCCTCTTCCTCTTCATCGGTCTTCAAGACCGCGTCAAAGCAGACCACCGCGTCTTGATATCTTCCCAGTTTAGTCAACAAATCTCCTTTCTCGTATTGGGCATGGATGTTACCGGGAGACATCAAGATGATGAAATCCAGGCAGCGCAGGGCCTCCGATAAACATATCTGGGCTTCCTCATAGTTGCCCATCTCAACCATCAGTTCCCCTCGAAAGACCCATGCCTCCTCAAACCCGGGGTTCAGTATCAGAGAGTTATTCAGCGCATCTCTGGCATCCTCGATTTTGCCCATGAGTTCGAACGTTTCAGCCTTTGCGTACCAGGAATGGTCGTAGTTGGGATTCAGCTCGAGGGACTCATTAATGAGCTCCAGGCCTTCCTCTGGACGACCCAATTTGGACAGTGCGTGCCCCTTAGCATAGAGAGCATAGTCGAAATCGGGTTTTATCTCCAGTGAACGGTCATGGAACTGAATGGATTCCTCATGCCTACCCATCTTGTCCAGCGCGTTTCCGATGTTGTTCCAGGCTATCTCATAATCGGGATTTACCTCCACCGCCTCGAAGAAGTAGGGCAGTGATTCCTCATATCTACCAAGATTGTACAGTGCGTTGCCTAGATTGTTCCAGAGCACCTCATCCTCTTTGTCTATCTCCAGGGCCCTCTCATAGCACTCGATCGCTTCCTCCAGCCTATCCATCCCATGAAATGTGTACCCCTTGTTGTACCACGCATGTTTGTATCTGGGGCTAATCTTCAAAGCCTTGTTGTAGCAGGTTATAGCCTCATCATAAATTCCCAGCATGAAGTAAGTGAACCCTTTGTTGTTCCAGGCCTCCTCATTCTCAGGATCCACTTCGATCGCCATGTCATAGCTGTCAATGGCCTGCTCATAGCTTTCCATCGCATAGAGGGCGTTCCCCATCCCATTCCAAGCGTCTATGAACTTGGGTTGGATTTTAGTTGCCCTTCGGTACGCCTCGGCCGCCTCCAGGAACCTGCCTATCTCTTCGAGGAGTATCCCTTTCCGATACCAAGCCACGTGGTCATCCGGATATTTCTCGAGAATGGCCTCATAGGTGTCCAGAGCCTTCCTGGCCTTGCCCAGCTGAGCAAGGGCCAGACCCTTGTCGTATTCAGCCATTCGGTACCCCGGGTTGAGCTGTAAGGCCTTGTCGTAGCACCTTATCGCCTTGTTGAATTGCCGGAGATATGAAAATGCGTTCCCCATGTTATACCAAGCGACCTCGTAGGACGGGTCCAGCTTGATCGCTTCCCTATAATTGTCCAGGGCCTTCTCATGGTGGCCAAGTGAATCGTAAGCAACGCCCATGTTATTGTAGACCAGCTTGTCGTCTTTGAGTCCCAGCTTCACCGAGGCTCGGTATTGGACAATGGCCTCCTCGTATCTGCCCTCATCACAGAGGATGTTGCCCTTGAGGAACTCCTCTTCCCCTTTGGCCAGGTCTTGGTCCCCTTTCTTGTTCTTGGGGTTCACGGCCTCCACAAGTACGTTCAGCAATTGAGCAAAGCCCATTACCTCTTCATTAGGACAGGTAAACTTAAACTTTACCTCAATAGAATCGTTATGATGGTCCTTCAGGAGTATTTGAATGGGTGCTGAATAGAATACATATTTATATAATCGAAGAATCATTGAGAGCCTCTAGACGGGGAAGGACATGGAGGTCCGTGAAAACTTTTCGAAGTCAAAGAGTATGGAGCTCCCTCGGAAGGTCGTCATAGGCCATGACGCACTGCTAGAGGTCGAAACAGTCTGCGACAGCCTGAAGTTGGGGAAGACTGCGGTGACTGTGGTGGATGAGACCACCAAGAAGGTCGCTGGGGATGCGGTAATGGGCATTCTTTCGGATGGTGCGTATACAGTCGAGGACTTCGTGATTACAGAAGCGGACAGGGAGACCATTGAGGAGGTCAAGACAGTTGCTCTTGAGAACGGGGCTTCCTTCCTGCTGGGTGTTGGCGGTGGAAGGCCCATAGACGTGGCAAAATGCGCCTCAACGGATGCTGGGCTGCCCTTCATCAGCGTACCCACAGCCGCTTCTCATGATGGAATAGTCTCCTCCAGGGCGTCCATTAAGAGCGATAACGGACGGGAATCCATAGTTGCTCAATCCCCAATGGCAGTCATAATGGACACTTACGTCATTTCTCAAAGCCCACATAGACTGCTCGCAGCGGGATGCGCTGATATCATTTCCAATTCAACAGCCGTGAAGGACTGGTTGCTGGCAAGGAATCTGAAGAATGAGTACTACAGTAGCTATGCCGCCTCCCTCTCCGAGATGACGGCAGAGCTCATGATCCAGAAGGCAGAATCCATCAAGCCGAAGCTGGAGGAAAGCGCCTGGTTCGTAGCGAAGGCATTGGTCTCTTCAGGTGTCGCGATGAGCATAGCAGGAACATCCAGGCCCGCCAGCGGATCTGAGCACCTGTTCTCCCACGCCCTTGACAACATATCGAAACCTCCGGCTCAGCACGGAGAGCAATGTGGAGTGGGCACCATTATGATGATGTACCTACACGGGGGAGACTGGGAGAGGATAAGAAACGGCCTCCTGGCTGTTGGGGCACCAACCTCCGCCCGAGGCATGGACATATCTGAAGACGACATAATCGAGGCCTTGATCACTGCCCATGAAGTTAAGAAGGACAGGTACACCATCTTGGGTGATGCAGGCCTCACTCGTGACGCGGCAGAGAACCTTGCGCGGACCACCAGAGTAATCTGAGGAGAGCTCACATGCTTGTCACATTAGTTGGCAATAAGCAAGTCAAGGAAGGCAATGAGTTCATCTACGTAGGACCACTGACGGAATGTAAAGATTGTAGACTAAAAGCTGTCTGTTTCAATCTGGATGCAGGGAGGAAATATAGGATCAGAAGCTTGCGTGGTGTCAGTCACGACTGTAAGATCCATGAGGAGGGAGTCCAGGTTGTTGAGGTGGAGGCTGTCCCCTTGAACATAGCGCTGAACGGGAAGTCCGCAATCGAAGGTTCCACAATCACGTACGAGCTCCCAAAATGTGACGACATATCCTGTGAGAGGTATCGGTTATGCCACCCAATGGCATTGACAAAGGGAGGAAGGGCCAAGATTCTGCGAGTGGGCAAAGACCTGCAGTGTTCCAAAGGTTTTGAGTTGAAAGAGGTCACGATTGAGTAGGCCTAAAAGAACCTCACTTCCACGATCTCTCCTTTTTCGATAAAGTCCATGTTAGATGGGATTTCGATGCAACCCTCTGCGTCCCCCAGACTAGTGATGGCCCCAGATTCTTTGAAAACTGGTACCGCCTCCTCACCTTGAATCTTGACGGTAAGGAACTGATGTCTGCCCAAGGTGGACACCACCCTTTTCGACAGCGGAATCTTGACGGTTTCAACAATA
>CP070767.1:763381-786297 GCA_020345725.1 Methanobacteriota archaeon
GAATCTCGTTCTTCTCCGGATCAACGATGAGGACATCCTTACCAGTCGCCATTGCAATACCAAGCGGGTGGAAGTTCCCTTCTCCAATGTACAAGATCTGTTCGATATCCTCAGCAACAGCTCGCGGTGCGGAGAAATTACACCCGAGAACCTGGCCTGGATAGGCTATCCGAGAATCGCCTTCCCCGATGTGAACCTTTATCCCATTCTTCTCAAGGAACTGCTTAGCGGGAGATATTGCGGGCACATACTGAATGATAGCAGTGATAGCAACCTTCTCCTTCAGCTTAGGCAGAGCCCTCTCCAACAAGGGAAGGACATCCAGTTCGGAGGACAGCTCCACAAATAGAATGTCTTCATCCGGCAAAAACGTAAGAGGGGCATGTCCGATATGCACGAGCAAATCACCCTTGAAATCCACCAGATCGCAGGCACCATAGCAGGGATCAGCAGACACAATCACCTGAACCTCCCCTTTCTCTTCCAGCTCCTTGGCAACATGAACCGCCTCCCGCTTCAGCCCTTCGGGTAGTTGCAGAACGACGGTCTTGCAATCCCTCCTCTTGATCTCGTCCAGGACTCCCTGGATCTCCCAGTCTGTTATCATAGCTCACCTTTTTCTCTGCATACCTCCTCCAAATCGAGTACGAATGAATCAATGACCTCCTTTCTAACGTGGGGCATGATTACGACTCTCAGACAAGAAGGGTGTCGGGATAAGGAAACTTTCCAATTCCTCTTGTCCATATCTTCTCGTATCTCGTCAGGATTGCTCACAAGTATTCCGCAGATGTTCATGATTGGTTCTATTGGAACGTCCAAACCGATTCTTCCAATCTCGCTGACCAGATAGTTGGTGTTTTCCATAGAGTCCTTGACCAGATTCCTGTAGCCCTCTCTTCCCAACGACTTCATCGAGTAGTACAAGGACGCCACGCCAGCACTACACCTGGTTCCGAGCAATGAGGTCTGGTAGACGCTAGTTAGGTAGGGAGATTCCACTGCAATCGTCCTGATATCCTCCTCTCTCCTCAGCAAGAACACACCAGAAGGAATAGTGGCCATTCCCATCTTGTGTCCGTCCAGGATAATGGAGCTAACGCCCTCTACTTCGAAATCGAAGGGTCTTGTGGGGTAGCCCAGTTCCTTCAAGAAGGGTATCACGAAACCACCAAAAGACGCATCCACGTGGAGAAAGACATTGTCCCGGCACAACTCTGACAGTTCCTCTATGGGATCTATAACTCCCAGCTCAGTAGAGCCAGCAGAAGCGACCACGATAGCAGTATCATCAGATATCTTTGATTTTGCATCCTCCACATCCATCTCATACTTCTCGTTCAGACCGACCACTACCGGTTTCATCCTCAGCAGTTCGCAGGCCTTGTTCATGGAGAAATGCACGTTCTCGCAGAAGACCACTTCATCCTTTCCCGTTACGTTCCTGGCGATCCACGCTGCCGTGATGTTCCCTTCCGTTCCGCCTGCCATCATCTGTCCGTGCAAGTTCCTTCCATGCATGAGTCCGGAGAGCATCGAGACTATCTCTGCTTCCAGCTTCTTCGTCCCTGGATATAAACCGGGATTACCCAGGTTGGATTCGATGAACATCCTGTGGGCGTCCGCTGACCCTTCTCTTGGAGTGGTGCACATCGACCCCAGGACCCTGCCATCTTCGAAGAGATAGTCCTCCTCGTGAGCGGTCTGGAGTACCCTCATTATCTCCTCAATGTTTGTTCCCCTCTCCTCCATCTCAGCTCCCCGCAAGCTCTATCTTGATCGGATACAACGAAGCAACGTAGAATGTGTTCCTCACCAGATACCACTCGACAGTCACTGATTCGTCAAAGAACTCGAGTATCTTTCTACCCAGTGCACCGAGCCTGGACGCCTGCTTCTCGGTCAATTTGTCAGTGTCCCAGGAATCTCTATCGACTTCTACTTCCTCAACACCTGTCTCTTCCATAATCCATTTCTTTTTTTGCTCCGCTTCCTTGTGAGAGGTTAATTTCCCTTCATTGTCCAGTACGTAAGTATCTGCTCCAGCGGTTTGCATTGGAAGTCCATGGACGACTGTGAACCGCGTCTGTTTCTACTTTTGGGTGAGATAACCCGAGCATTTGGCATCAAAGAACTTCTGGACTATTACAGCAACACCGAAGTCACGAACGCCCATCCCCTCTCTCTTTTCGGCTTCCTCCCGCTCAAAATAGGATCTGAAGAGGGAATCCACGCCCAAGATCAAGCTTGGTTTCGAATTCACTAGTGTGGTCGGCGGGACCGAATGTTCGTAGGAAGGACTGGGAATGATGCGTACTACGGGGGACTCGAGTTCATCGAACCTTTTGGCGATGTCCAGTTCCAGCTCCCAGGAGATGTGATTTCTCTCCGGTATCTCGTCCTTTTGCACTAACTCCTTGAAGACATTGCTGGATAACATGAACATTGGAGGGAGAGAGACCTTTTTCTGTATCAAATACAACCTCTGGCCAAGAAGCCCGCTATATTGAGAGTCCTTATCCTTCATTTCAGCTAGGTCTAGTATCTCCTTTCCTTTCATCCGTGCCCAAAATGAGTTGGTTGATAATAAAGTTGCCCGGTTCTACCCAGCGATTGGCTTGCCATCCCTCAGAACCTCGATGCGACAGGGTGATGGCATCTTGATGCCAGCTTTTCTCAAAGCGTCCTTAGCATGCTTGATGTTTGATTCCAAGGTGCGTATGATAATCAACTTCTGTCCGGATTTGACCCTCGCAGCTGTTCCTACCAGACTCCCGAACGAACCTCTCATCCCATCCGATATTCTGTCTGCTCCGGCCCCAACGGCGATCTTGTTCTCTCTGAGAACATGATGGGGATACACGACAATCTTGAGATGGTAGTTGGCCACACCTGCCCTCTTCTGGATATATCTGTTGGCGGCAATGCGTGCTGCTTCAAGGGACATGTGCCGGATTTGACATTGTTCCTTGGCTATCAGAATTACCTGAACTGGGAATTCGCCTTGGGCGTTGCCCATCTCGTACTGGACGATGCGGTTCCCTGGTATGCCTCCCATGTATTCCTTTCGGGTGTAGGCTTGACCCCGTATCTCTCTGTACATTCTGCCGGGTTTCTTCACCATCTGATTCGCCTGGGTTTCTTAGAATACCAGATTTTCTATTTAATCCTATTCCAAATTAGACTGGATATGAAGGGAAAATGGGAATCTCTGGATTGCCAACTGACTAGTATGCAATCTCGTCTAGGTCTTCCTTGGCTTCCTTTTCCTCGACGTCGAGCTCCTCAAGCTCCTCGAGCTTTTCAGGTTCTTCAACGCTCTCCTCTTCTGTGAAGGAAAGCGGCTTGGGCGCCAGTACTTCCTCCTCGCCCTTTCTCTTTCTTCCCAGCAGGAGCCACAGCATCAGGAGTATGATGACACCAATGATTATCACGGCCACTGGAGTGATGAAGTCAGCCGCCTCAGCTATGTCCACGTCCACAGCAGTCTCAGCCCGGGGATCAGTCCTGGAGGCATCGAAGGGATAGAGATCGAACGCGTCTGGAAGTCCGTCGTTGTCGTCGTCCTCGTCGGCATTGTCACCAATACCGTCTCCGTCATTATCGCCCCATTCCGAGGGGTTGTACGGGAAGTCATCGAGGGAGTCTACCACGCCATCCCCATCGCTGTCCTGGATGCCAGTGTTGTTGTAGGGGGTCGTATCGAACATGTTGATGATTCCGTCCCCATCAATGTCCAAGTCAGTGTTGTCTCCTATACCGTCCCCATCTGTATCTCGCCATTCATTCGGATTCTCTGGGAAATCATCGTACATGTCTGGAACTCCGTCATTGTCATCGTCTATGTCGGCATTGTCGCCTATGCCATCGTTGTCAGTGTCCTTGGATTCGGTGTCGTCGAATGGGAAGTCGTCGAAAACGTCTGGAACTCCGTCGTTATCGTCGTCGATATCTATTCCGTCATGAAGACCATCGCCGTCATTGTCTCCAGGCAGGAATATTGTGATCGTACCGTTGGCACTGAAAGACCCTACGGCGCTTCCAGTGTAGGATCCTTGCCTGGCATAGAAGGTGTGTACTGCCTGACCGCTGTAGGGAGTGCCACTGTAGGTGATTAGTACACCCGCTACCGTCTGACCCGTAATTGTTCCGCCTGTGCCAGTGGTAGTGTAGAAGCTCTGGTATCCGAACTGATCATTGACGTAAACAACAATGCCTGGTCCGGCTGGTTGGGTGAAGTTCTGGCCCACATAGACCGAAACATCAACGTCCCAAAGAACCTGAATTCGCTGGTTCCAGCTGTTGGATATTCCAGATGTTATCCCATCGATGTACCAGAAATTCATGAGAACTTGTCCATAACCGGCGAACGCATCGCCCAGTCTGGACGGACTTCCCACGAATCGTGTCGAATAAACATCTATCCTGATGTAGCCTCCATTGTTGTCTGCACTCACGAAGCCATAGCCTCCCAAAGAACCGTAGTTCAGGACCTCGCAGTCAGTGATGTCCACAACAAAGAGTCCATTTCCAGCTTCATTGATGAAGAAGAATGCAAGCTGTGAGTCCGTGAATATGCTCTTCCTGATGTTCACATTCAGGACATCGGAACCCGAATCGATCGCATAGTAGAAGTAGAAGGTGTAATACGTGTTGGTCACGTAGTTGGTGTCCAGGTTCAGGTTGATTATCGCTCTCCAAGATTCGTAGAGATAGAAGCCATAGAAGCCGTTCTCAAATATGTTGTTCGTGAAGTCTATGTTCAGCATTGAGTTCCAGTCCGCGTAGTCCAGGTAGTAGAAGGACACACCGTAGTAGGCCAGGGGATCTCCTATGATCACGTTGTTGTCCACGTTCAGGTCCATGAGACCGTAGTATACTTGGCCAGTGTAGATGCCGTAACCGAGAATGTTTCGGATGTCGTTCTGCATGATGTTGAAGGTTCCCACAGAATACATGTTGTCGCCGTACACCGGTTCCTCCATGTAGATGGCATGCTGAACCCCGTCTATGTCGTTGTACAGGATGTCGAAGACGAATGCCATGTCCTCTGCACCAGAGAAGTAGATTGCAGCCCAGGTGTCGCCAGTAATGGTATTATCTCGGATGAGTAAGTGAGCGTTTTCATCTCTATAGAACCAGTCTAGTCCGATCGCACCATCCTCTCCGTCTTCCTCAGGGAACCTCATATCCATGAGAGCGTTGTTCTCGATCAGAATCATTCCTGAGAGATCGTAGTAGTAGATGCTACCAACGTAGAACCCGGCTCCAGAATTGGTCATTGTGTTGTTGTGAATCCAAATCGACGCCATGTCTCCTGCATAGCCGTAGGATGTGCCGCTAAGGTAGAGCATGTAGTAATCCATGTCGTCAGCATAGTTCCTCCCAAACTCGAAGTCCCACACACCTACGTAGTCAATTCCTCCGCTGATGTAGAGTCCGTAGTACGAGCGCGAGAAATCGTTGTCCTCCACCAGCATATTGGCAATGCCGAAATCCCCGATTTCCTGGAATCGAACTGCATACGAAGTCAAATCGTAGAAGTAGTTGTTGCTCACCCAAAGGTCGAAGGTTCCTGGTAAGGACCTTGTGTGGTAGATGTCGCCTGAGAAGTAGATGCCGTAATTGAAGTTGTTGTAGATGTCGCTGAAGTAGTTGTTGATGATGTCAATCGAAACGTAGCGGTAGTAACCTATGTAGCTCATTCGGAAGCCATAGTTGGTCAGGTTCTCGAAGTTATTGTTGGTTATGTCCAAGTAGAAGTAGGTGTCATGGAGCGAATTGCCATAGTATACTTCCTGCATGTAGAAACCATAGTCCATCCAATTTTCAATTGTGTTGATGAAGTCGTTGTTGTCGATTGTGATCCACACGTTTCTGAAGTCGTATATGCCGCCGTCGATGTATACCCCGCGATTGCTCAAGTCATAGAAGGTGTTCCTAGCAATGACAATCTCAAGATATGAATCGTAGTCAGTGGTGTATTCGAATGTATCCTCACCCGTGTATATGCCGTAATTGAAGCTATTGAAGACATCAGTAAATGTGTTGTCCAGGAAGCTGACGTAAACATGCCTGATGCCTGTGATCGTATAGAGGGTGAAACCCTCACTGTTCAGGTTCTCCATCACATTGAAAGTAGCATTGAAGAAGAGATAGCAATCGTACATTCCTTCATCGAAATAGAAGTAATCGAAGTAGGCGCCGTTGCCGAGCGTGCCGCTACTGGTGCTGATGAAATCGTTGTGGTCTATCGTAACCACGGTCAGGTAGTAGTTCCCGAATCCAGAGAAATAGGCTCCGGTTCCCCAATAGTAGAAGTCTCTGAATTCGTTATATGTCATGGTAAGGTAGGCTTCCGAGTAGTAGTCTGGTGAGTCAATGTAGAGTTCTCCAATATCGACACCATAGTCAGTGCCGCTGTACACATCGCCGAAGTAGTTGTTGTATATGTCAACGGTCAGGTACCGGTAGTTCCCAACAGAGTCCAGTTCGAATCCTGTGTCGGTCAGGTTTTCGAAGTTGTTGTTGGTGATGTCGAGGTTGAAGTATGTACCGTACGATTCATCATCGTAGTAGAAGCCGTCGAAGTACAATCCGTAGCGTGTCCGTCCGCTCTGTGTGTTGACTATGTCGTTATTGTCGACCAGAATGGTAACGCTTCGGTAGTTGTATATGCCAGAGAAGCTCATACCGCGTCCTTGGGAATAGAGGTTCCTGACCTCGTTGCTGACTATATTGATGAATAGTTCGGAGTCGACATCGGCAGTATTCATGTAGATGTCGCTTTCGGTTCTGACTCCATAATCGTTGTTGCCGTATATATCGCTGAAGTAGTTGTTGAGGATGTTGACGTACATGTGGCGGAAGTTGCGGATCTCTCCGCTCAACCTCACACCGGCATAGGTCAGGTTCTCGAAGTTGTTGTTTGTGATGTTGAAGTAGAAGTAGGCCTCGATGTCATAGCGGTCGTAATAGATGCTGCTGAAGTAAATGCCTTCATCCATCAAGTCGCTGCCAATGTTGATGAAGTTGTTGTCATTCACCGTTATGATTGTTCTGCGGAAGTTGTATATTGTGCCTGAGATGTAGATGCCCCGATACCTCAAGTCTTGGAACGTGTTCCTCTGGCAGTTGAAGATGATATCGGCATCATAGTCAGAAGAGTGGAAGAAGCTTCCAGGTAGGTAGACACCGTAGTCGAACCCGTTGTACATATCGCTGAAGATGTTGTCCAGAAGGTTGATCGTCACGTGGCGAGAGTTCACCCTGTTTTGAATTCTAATGCCAGAGTGGCTCAAGTTCTCAAAGTTGTTGAACGTGATGTCCATTTGGAAGTAGCTTTCGTAATCGTAACTATCATAGAACAACCCCTGGAAGTACAAACCATCGTCCATCCAGTTGCCTATTGTGTTGAGGAAATCGTTGTTGTTGATTGTCACCTGATAGTTGCGGAAGTCCCTGACATCGTTGCTGAAGTAGATGGCACGGTTCGCCATGTCCTTGAAAGTGTTCCCAATGCATGTGAAATAGAATTCTCCAGGATATGCAGTGCTGTGGTAGATTTCGCCATTGAAGTAGATGGCTTGGTCGAAGTTGTTGTAGATGTCGCTCGCGTAGTTGTCGAAGACATCCAGGATTACAGAACGGTAATTGAAGATGCTGCCAATTCTGAATCCGCTGGCGGTCAGGTTCTCAAACCTGTTGTTAGCGATGTCCAGATCGAAGTAGTTGTCGTAGCTATCATCGCCGTACTGTACCCCATACATGTAGACGCCGTAGTCCATATAGTTGATGATGGTGTTAAGGAACCAATTGTCCCGGACTGCTATCGAAACATTGCGGTAGTCGTAGAAGTATCCACCGAAACTGATACCATAGTTGTTGAGGTCGAAGAACTGGTTTCTCAGGATGAAGAGGCGAAGCATCCCGTCATTCATCTGCTGGCCATAGAAGGAACTGTCGAAGTACACACCTCGATCGAAATTGTCATACCAGTCGGTGAAGATGTTGTCCAAGATGTATATGTCCACATTGCGGTAGTCCCTCACCTGCCCATTGACATGAACGCCATATGCTGTCATGTCGCTGAAGGTGTTGTCAGTGAGGGTGAAGGTTAATGTATTGTCATAGCTGTCGTCCCCATACTTGAAACCCTGCAAGTACACGCCGTAAGGCATCCAATTGCCCACGGTGTTGAGGAATCGGTTGTCTGTTATAGTCACCTGGGCGTTGCGATAGCCATCGAAGTCGCGACCTGTTCCAGAGTAGAAGTACACACCATAGCCGTTCAAACTGTCAAATGTGTTGTTGATGATCACGATGTCGATTGAGTTATCGAAGTTAGTATTCAGGAAGTAGAACGTCCTGAGGTACAGACCGTAGTCCATGTTGTTGCCCATGGTGTTGAGGAAGTTGTTGTCCTGTATGTTGACTGAGACATTACTGAAGTACATGAAGTCATAGGCGTAGAAGTTTTTGAGTGCAATGGCATCGTCAGCCAAATCTCTGAAATGGTTGCCTGTGACATCCAGGTTGAAAGAGCTGCCGAACCAGTTCGTACCATAGAACATCTCATAATACCAATAGATCCCGTAACCGGTATAGGTGGGGCTCAAGACGTTCTCAATGACATTTTCATGGATCTGTATGTCCACATGCCTGAATCCATAGGTGGCATCGCCTGCGCTCCAGTGGATGCCATGGGCGTCAAGATCGCGTATGGTATTCTCCCTTATGGAGACATAATAGTGGCTGTCGTAGCTGTCGGTTCCATAGTGGATGCCGTTGTTGAAAAAGACACCATACCTCATGTGGTTGGTTACTCTGTTCACGAAGTTGTTTTTCTCAATGATGAGTGAAACGTCTCGGAATTCATAGATGTTCCCGTAAAACTTCACACCGTCGTTGTTGAGGTCGTAGAAGTCGTTCCCCTGGATGATGGTCGTAAATGAGCTGGGAATATCCGAATTGCCAAAGTAGATGGCGGAATCATGGTGCACTCCAAACTCCATCCAGATGTTGTTCTGGTTCTCGAAGAGGTTGTTGGTGTACATGAGCAGTAAGTCCGCGTAGCCGTAGATGGACCCCTGAATCCTCACTCCGTGATTCTGCAATGCAACGAATTCATTGTTATTCAAATACAAGTTGAAAGAGCCATTTCCGTCATCGTAGGAGTAGAATATGTCGTTTTCAATTCTCAGCCCATAACCAAGACCTGGAGCGTCGCCACCGAGGTTGAAGAAATTGCTGGTGATTGAGATATTCGCGTATCTGAAGAACGTTGACCAACCCGTGTTGAAGTAGATTCCATCTCCTGTCTGCATATAGGTGTACAAATTGTTTTCCGCATTGAATATGAACTCGCTGAACTCCGCGGTAGATCCGTACCAAAGTTGGTTGAAGGCCAATCCGGAAATCGTCATGCCCCTTCCGTCGTAGTAGTTGTTGCTGTAGTCCACCATGACGTGGCGTATCATGTAAACATCCAAATCGAAACCTCGCTGCGTCAGGCCGTACACCTGGTTGCCCCATATGTCGAGGCTCAAATGACTATCGAGCGAATGGTCCGAGTAGATGTGGAAGAAATCGACACCATATTCATAGTCTCCGTCCGAGTCCGTGAAGATATTGCCGATGATGTCTATGTCCGCGAACCTGAACCAGTAAATATGACCGAAACTGACCCCGGCCTGGTCTAATTCAACGAATTCGTTCCAGCTAATCTCTATCGTGAGGTTTGACCAATAGGTCCAGTCTCCACCTATCCAGCTGGCGAAATACACACCGTAGTCTCTGGCATCTCTTCCCCAGAAGTGGTTGCCGTCGATCGTAATGTTGGTCTCGCCGAAGTTCTGAATCCAACTATCAAAGCGAACTCCATACTCACCCCAATCCGAGTCCAGCCAGTTGTTCGTGAAGATGAAGGAGAAGTTATGGCCTGAACCGCCTATCGTCTCAAGGGCACCTGTGAAGCGAATTGCCTCGTTGGACGTGTTGAAGTCGTTTCTGTCAATCGTTATCGTGATGGGACTGAAATTGGATCCGGTCTGGTATATGGCTGCACCTCCATTCGCATTGAAGGTGTTGCCAACAGCGTACAGAACAAGACTGCCTGTGTCCACATATCCTATGAACACTCCGTTACCACCATTGGTGAAGAAATTGCAGGTGTCCAAGTAGATGGTCAGACTCCCAGCCTGCGCTCCGCTGAAGAGAATACCGTCATTTGCATTATTTGAAAAGCTGGAGCCAAGAGCCCCGAAATCAAGCTTGAAGCCTTGAGCTGGCATGGGAAGTGTGACCCCGTTACCACCGACGAGGAATCCATTTCTTTCAATCACTGAATTCAACATGCCCACTGCCATATCTCCTGCAATGACTTGATTCACGTAGATGCCGTCCATAGCATTAGATAAGACAAAGCTTTGGTCCAAGAGAGCAATTAAACCTCCCGAACCACCAGCACCGACTGTGTTAACGTAAATACCACTGCCGAATTGGCTACCATCCAGATGAGTGTTGGAGGTGAAAATATTCAGGATACCATTGTTTACACTATCGACATAGATGTTGCTACCGGCATTGCCGGATATGTCGGAACCAAATGCATCTATCCCAACATTCCCGACATTTACCCACTCTACATTGACGCCTTCACGTTGGTTCCTAGCGATGACGCTGTCCACGACATCAAGGTCGATGTTCTTGTTACCCATCGATCCGAAATACACACCGGCCCCATTGTTGTTGTAGATGGTTGAGCCACCGATGATTCGCAGCCAATAATCTGTAGCGACTGAGTCCGCAACGTATATGCCATGCCCACTGTTGTTTGCGATGTAGCAACCGTTCAGAACCAGAGTTGAGAGCGGCGAATCCCAATAAATCCCATTCGATCCGCTATACTCAACAGTGGTTCGATCCATTACTATGCTGTCCGTAGAGATGTGCAGACCCATGCTACTTGTTGGGCCAAAATGCCCAGCATATGCCACCTTGGAATCAGTGAATGACACAATGCTTCCCTGGTCGAGGTAGAAGTTGTAGGTAATGGGGAAATTCCTGGAAGAGATTTGAGAGCCGACTACTCTCAGGGTTCCTTGGTTCTGCACACGGAATTCCCACTGACCGTCAAAACCAGGATCCATCCACACATCGGTATTCAATATCGTCAAATCACCACCAGGGGCCACTATGACATCTTGATTCCACAGTGTAGGCGTGGTCCACACCTCCACTCCCACGACCGTGTAGGCCTCAGCTGGCTCCGAGCTTATCAACATCAGTGCCGCCAGTGCAATCAGTCCGAAAATGGCCATGAAGGCGATTCGCCTGAATGGTCTCCTGATAACTGTCTCACATTCAACATCAACTTCTTCGCTCATATTATCATCTTCCTCCTAGGCATCTTTCAATATGCATCCGTATCGAGCTTTACGGCACGACCTCCTCCCGAGGTTCCTAGTTTAAAAGCTTCAGATTGTCAAATCTCTACGCATATTTAACGGTTTTCACTGTGTTATAACGTTGAAGAAATCTTAAATACACACGCCCTTTTTGGACACGAGAAGGACTGGTAATGATTCTGGTCAAGCTGGGTGGAAGCGTCATAACCAACAAGGAGACAATCGAGGACGAGAGAAGCAAGAAGATATTCTATCGAGCGAGGACTGCTCGTTTGATGGGGGAGCTGAAGTCAAGCAAAGAGGAGTTCATACTGGTCCACGGAGCTGGTTCTTTCGGGCACCCATTGTCCAAGAAGTTCAATCTAGGAGAAGGATACGTGAGTGCCAAGCAGATTGCAGTTGCAGCAAAAGTACAAGAAGACGTCAGAACGTTGAATCTTAACGTAATTAGTGCCATGAGAGAGAAGAATCTTGCAGCCGTTTCCCTTCCACCAAGCCTTCTTGTCAAGTTAGAGAATGGTAGGTCAAAGAAAGTCAACATGGAGCAATTCAATCACTATCTCAAACTGGGAGCCATACCAGTGACGTTCGGAGATGTGGTCCCCGACATATCGAGGAAGTTCGGAATATGCTCAGGCGATGATCTGATGCTTCATCTAGCTAAGGAGTTCAAACCCCGACTTGCCATCTTCGTCACCAAAGTGGACGGGATCTACACGAAAGACCCCGGAGACAGTACAGGTTCGCCTCCAAAATTCATAACAGAAATAAACGAGAAAACCATTAAGCTCATCACTGAGCCAAGGGATAACGTTCCTGACGTGACGGGAAGAATGAAGAGAAAGGCCAGGATGATGCTGACAATAGCCAAAGAAGGTGTGGACTGCGTCGTCCTCAACGGACTGAAAAGGAACAGATTGAGAAGAGCGATCAAAGGCGAGAAGGTCAAATGCACGATTGCGAGGAGAAGGAAATGACCGGGAACAGGAAGAAAGAGCACCTTGAGATATGCCTGAACGAGGATGTATCCTCGGAGCACAACTACTGGGATGACATCAAACTGATTCACAGAGCGCTTCCCGAGATGGACATGGAGGACATTGACACCACCACACTGATCTTTGGAAAGCATCTGGACGCACCCATCATAATTTCAGCCATGACCGGAGGTTACAGAGAGGCGGAGAGCATAAACAAGAACCTGGCGGAGGCAGCAAGCGAACTCGGAATTGGCATGGGTGTTGGAAGTCAGAGACAGGCAATAGAGGACAGGTCGCTGGAGGGCACATATTCCGTCGTAAAAGACTATGATATTCCCTTGGTCATCGCCAACCTGGGTGCCCCGCAGTTCGTAAAGCAAGGAGACAAGGAGCCGTTTACTGTGGAAGATGCAAGAAGAGCGATGGAGATGATCGATGCCGACATACTTGCGATTCACTTGAACTTCCTGCAGGAGGTCGTACAGCCCGAGGGTGACATGAAAGCGAGGGGATGTCTGGAAGAGATACAGAAACTGGCAAGATTCCTTCCTATCATTGTGAAAGAAACAGGTGCAGGCATATCAAGAGGAACTGCAATGGTCCTGAGAACCAGTAAGATTAAGGGTCTGGACGTAGGCGGTCTGGGCGGAACAAGCTTCTCGGCAGTTGAACATTTCAGGGCTAAGAACGAGAAGAACAGCGGGAAGGAGAGGCTTGGCAAGACGTTCTGGAATTGGGGCGTTCCAACACCAGTGTCCCTGATAGTTGCGAATATCGGTCTGCCAATGATAGCGACTGGGGGTATCAGGAGCGGTCTTGATGCAGCAAGAGCTCTGGCTTTGGGTGCATCTTGTGCAGGCATAGCCTCGAGAATCCTGCCCTTTGCAAAGGAATCGTCCCAGGCAGTTGTCGAAGAACTGAAGCTCATCATCGGCGAGATCAGGGCGGCCATGTTCCTTACGAGTTCCAAGACAATCCCTGAACTTGAGGAAGCTAACTGTGTAATAGTCGGAGAGACTGCACAGTGGATCTCTGGCATTGAGATGCTGTAAGGCGGTTGGGATGAATATGGAGGAGTTCCAGAAGTATCTAGAGGAGAAGTCGGACTTCATTGATGGAGAGATAGAGAAGTTCGTACAAGAGGACGAGAAGGTTGAGAACCTACACGATGGGATGACTTATTCTCTTGGTCTGGATACAACGGACAGGAAGATCAGAGGAAAGAGAGTAAGACCGGTCCTTGCCCTTTTGACATGCGAGAGCCTGGGAGGGGACTACAGCAAAGCGATTCCCTTCGCAGTTTCCACGGAACTTCTGCATAATTTTCTGTTAGTCCATGATGACATTGAGGATGAAGATGCTGTCAGGAGGAACAGACCTAGCGTCTGGAAGAAGTACGGTAAAGCGCACGGGATCAACATAGGCGATTACATCTTCGTGAAGACTTACAGGGCGATACTGAAGAGCCAAGAGGTTGGAGTGGACGGCGACAAGATTGTGCGACTGGTCGACCTTCTTACCAAGACCGTAGACAGAACGGGGATAGGGCAGGCAATGGATATTGGAGCGAGAGACAGCAGTGAGATAACGGTTGAACACTACATGAGAACCGTCATGGAGAAGACGGGGTATTACCTAGCCTACCCAATAATCGGTGGAGCCATAATATCTGGAGCTTCTGAAGATACGCTAAAATCGCTTGAGGATTTCGGAAAGTACATAGGTCCTGTTTTCCAGATTGCGGATGACATTCTTGATCTAACGGAGGGCAAGGGCAGAGATGAGATAGGGTGCGACATAAAGGAGGGGAAGAGGAGTCTACTGGTTGCACTGGCAGCATCGGAGTGTGAGCCTGATGAAAAGGAGAAGCTCTTTGAGATTTTGAACAAGAACAGGGACTATACGACTGAGGATGACATCTCTTGGGTCATCTCACTCTTCGAGAAATACGGAATCATTGAGAAGGCCAAGGCGAGGGCAAGGGAGATGCTGGATGCAGCCAAATCCGCCATACAGACTGTCCCTGACGAATTGCGAGAGAATCTGTCAGCGGCTGCGGAGTTCTTTTTGGAGAGGAAGATCTAGACAGGTCAGGATAACCCTTAAATTCTAACAACCTATGACGAACGAAGTGATATAGGAGGAGGAGAATGAATTCAATAGGGCCTGATACACCAATCTGTCAGAGTTGCGGGATGCCTATGCGGAAAGAGGAGGATTTTGGTACGAATGCAGATGGCACTTACAATCATGAATACTGCCAATTCTGCTTCATAGGAGGGCAGTTCACGGACCCGGGCCTGACCCTGCAACAGCAAATCGAGAACCTTGTTGACTTGGCCGTAACACAGATGCACATGGAAGAGGAAGATGCAAGGGAGATGGCGAACAATACCCTTCCACCTCTGAAGAGATGGCATAGCGAGTGAGAAGGCCACAAAGCTAGCACTCTACACCCTTATCAGTCAGCATAAACTCCGCATTATTTGCCTCGGCCAGATGTCTGTGCTTCATCACGGTCGCACGCCGTGCGTTCGGACCAATCTTCTCCAACCTGATGATTGATTTTGCATTGTGGGTGAGCATATGTCCGCCCAGCGGTTCGTACGTACCCCTTTCAATATCTGTATACACCTGACTGGTGAGGACTATCGGCAAATCCTTCTTCCTTGCCAGGGCCAACAGCCTGGAAACGTGAGAGGTTAGGGCCTTTCTGTCGAACCTTTCCTCGGTCTTTTTCGTCACCCGAAAATGAATGGTAGCGGAATCGAAAACCACCAGACCGATCCTCGGGTTGCTCTCGGCCAGGTTCACGACCTTCTCGATCGCTTCCTCCTGCTCGTCCATGTTGGTTGCTTCCCAGAACAGGATGTTCCTCATAATCTTGTCATAGTTCTTACCGCAGATCTGCTTGAGCCTCTCGGTTGAAACACCTTCAGTATCGATGTATGCGACCTTTTTCTTCTTACCAACATTCCTAGCCAGTTGAAGGCAGATGTTGGTCTTGCCGCTCCCCGCTTCTCCATACAGTAATGTCAGGCAACCGCTCTCAACACCCCCTTCCAGCAGGTCGTCCAAGGATTTGCACTCTATCTTAACCTTCATTTCAATACACAATGCCGAGCACGATATTTAACTATTCTACAAGGTTATGCGAAAGGTTCCGCCACCAGAGAGCTATCGCAGAATATGTATCTCGACGATCTCGACTAGAGTTCCCCACATATGGAAGCTGACTTGATTTTCGCAGATTTTTGCAATGAATATGACGCGTAGACCGTCCACTTGAAATTCCTCATCTAAGTTGATAGGATCGTACTTCTCCCCGTCGTCCCCCAGAATACCGAAGAATCCCCCCTCAAGACTGATGAATTTGACAGTCCCAGTTCCGGAAACCACATTGTCGTTTTGGAGGCCGTAAATGAGTGCTATCGATAATATCGATAGTGTCACAGAGATGATCACTATTGCCGCAACTATGGGCTCTTTTCTCATTTGTATTCCCATTCTTAATCTGTTGTTGCCATAGAGCTATTCCAGTCCCAGCTTGTTCTTCACGCCAGGGAGATTATCTTGAACCTTCTTCTCAACATCCGCGAAGAGGCTGTTCCCGTGAGTGTCGATTGCAACCGTCAGGGGACCGAAGTTCTCCGTTTCAACGATCCATATCGCCTCTGGCATGCCCATGTCGAACCATTCCACACCGGTGACGTTCTTCATCCCTCTCGCTGCGAGAATTGCTGCACCGCCAGTAATTGCCAGATACACGCATCCGAACTTCTGCATTGCCTCAACAGTGGGACCGGACATACCTCCTTTGCCGATCACCGCCCTGACACCAAAATGCTCTATGAACTGGGGTTCCAAGCTGTTCATCCTCGTACTTGTGGTAGGACCTGCAGCCACGACCTCCCATCCTCCGTTCATTTTCTTCATTATCGGTCCGCAGTGGAAAATCGCCATGTCCTTGAAATCGACGGGAAGCTCCTTCCCTTCCTCCAGATACTCCAAGGCACGAATATGGACTTCGTCCCTACCGGTGTACACGGTTCCGGAGAGATACACATTGTCTCCAAGCTTCAGATTCCTTACGTCCTCTTCGCTTAGAGGTGTTGTGAGATTGACATCGGCCATCTAATCACCTCCGTGGGTAGTGTATTCCACCCTTCCATCTGGATATATCCTGCATGCTGCCCTTCTTGCCGCCCAGCACTGCACGTTAACTGCCACTGGTAAGCTGGCGGTGTGACAGGCCGCGTACTCGATGTTCACCCCCAAGATTGTAGTCTTTCCTCCAAGACCCATTGGGCCTATCCCCATCTCGTTGAGCGAGGTGTACAGCATTTCCTCCAGCTCTGCAATATCTGCTTCCGGATGTCTTTGATCGAGAGGACGCAACAATGATTCCTTTCCCAATTTCATTGAGATGTCGGCAGAGCCACCAATTCCAACTCCAAGAATGGTGGGGGGACAGGGCTTAGAGCCCGCTTTCAACAGAACGTCTAATACGAACTGCTTGATTCCCTTGATTCCAGCCGCGGACGTGAGCATTGCCAATCCGCTAACATTCTCAGAGCCAGCACCTTTCGGCATCACTCCAATCTCAAGATAATCGTTGTCTGTGAACCTGTAATTGACATAAGGCATCCGTTCTCCCACGTTATTGCCAGGGTTCTTTCTTGTGATGGGATGGACCGCGTTCGGTCTCAGCGGAATAACCTCGGTTCCCTCTAACACACCTTCCACAATGGCCTCCTGGATGTTCCCGGTTTCGACATTCCCCACATTCACGAAGAATATCGGTACGCCCGTGTCCTGGCACATCGGGAGACTGTTCTCCTCTGCGAGAGCCACGTTATCCAAGATGGCTTTCAACTGTGACCTAGGCACTTCATCCTCCTCTCTATTGTAGGCATCCTCCAAGGCCTTCTTCACATCGGCAGGTAGTCGGGTGACGGCCTGGCGCAGAAGCTCCACAGTGGTCCCCTTGATAATCTCCTTTGAAATCATGCAAATCCAGATGAGAATCAGAAGAGAATAATTAATCCTTTTGCGAAGGCGCTATGAAAATACCCTTTTCGCACTTGATAATCGAGACCTCTTCTCCAGATGATTGGAATCCTTCGGGCTTCTTGATCGAAACGGTCTTCAAAGTGTCTGGGTCCATGATCTGAATCTCGCTTTCAGTCTGAGCTAACAACACAGCATCCAAATGGAAACAATCCTCCACCCTTGACCCCACCAACTCAGAGGGGGGAAAGCTCTGCATATCCCAGTCCTCAAGATTCATGAGAGAGACAGTAGTGGCCATCTTCCTCACTTGGTAGAGCGTTCCCTGATAGTTTATGACATCTCCCACCTTGTACTGCGGAAGCCGGACCAGATAGGTGACTCTGTAGAGATCGTGACCGTCCTTCATCCCAACCAGCTTTGGAGAGGACTGTTCCTGAGCGGAATACGTGGAGGCCAGTTCCTTTGAGAGTTTCCTCGCCACATCGTTCGAGCCCATGTAGAAATCAAGACCGGTGTGCATCCTCTCCTCCTTGCTGATGAATGTATCTGTGCTAGCTTCCACTCTATTATGGACGACTTCGGTTATCCTGTCCAGCTCCTCCTCGGAGAGGTCCCTCCCATCCGCCCTCACCTGGAGTATGGCCTCGTAGTACATCGATTTCTTCCTTGTGCAAGTGACGCACTGGCTCGGCTTGAGCCTGACCCTTGACTGCAGTTCCTTCGAGGTCCTCAGATCATACACATACATATCACATTCAACCACAATGGAGAAGTTCATCTCGTCCTCGGGGATGATATCCACGGTGAAGCGGGAGCTGTCCACTTCCTTCTCGTAAGACATGGCCTCGTCCAGCACCATCTCGATCGCCCTCTCGACCGGCACCTTCACCCATTTGCTACCAACCAGGAAGGATCCGCATTCCTTGCACATTTCGAAGTCCAGAGTGTCGGGCAGTTCCACTAGCTTGTGCTTCTTCAGGAAGCATTCCTCGCATACGCTTTCGTACACCTTTCCTTCGGCCCCGCATTCTACGCAGAACATCTCTCAGCCTCTTTCCACCGAACTATTGGCGAACTGGTATTTAAGTTGGAACTTCCGAAAACACCATAGTATTTATTGTTTGATTGACTTCCCGCTGTTCGGTCGTGATGAAATGACTATAACTCCAGAGGATCAACAAACGCTCGTTGACGAGATAAACCAGATCTACGAGAACACAAGTCCTTTGATCAGGGGGTTCATACCACCGATCCCAACCCTACTGAGGAAAATACCAGCCTGCGCATGGAAATACACCCTTGAAGAACTTATCGAGTTTTTGGAAAAGGCGCATAATGAAGGGAAGATACCTTAGATCCTGTACATCTGGGCGTGCGGAACTCCTCCGATCTTGATCACACCCTCCTTGTCTATATAACCGGCCTTTATTGCGATTTGAATTGTCTTCTTTCCGACAAGATTGGCTGTGGTGGCGACCTCGAGGTTGCTCACAAGGAGTTCTTCCGTAGCAAAGAATCCGTCATAGAACGAAGTCACTTCCAGTATCAGTTCTCCTTCCTTGAATTTCTGTCCGAGAAGTTCTGCATCACAAGCAGCAACGAGGATTTGAGGACCGCTCCTGTAGACCTTGACCTTGATCGGGCTATCTCCTGGTGACGAGCTTGAATCTGTTCTTTCTTGGGGAGTAGATTTCTCCCTCTTCCTTCCATCGGTTGAGCCAGGATTCGACTCTTGTGGGCGGTAAGCCCCTTTCTTCTGCGAGGCTGACAATGTCCTCGAGTGTTGCGCTTCCTTCATCTCCTGCCAATTCTTGTATTACATCTCTTAGGATAATAATTTGTTCCCTCTGTGACCTGCTCGTACCTGTGGCGATTATGTCTATGTCGAACCTTCCTTCTTCCCCTGTAACCTTTCTCAGCCAGTAATCCACGATCCTAACTGCACGATCTGCATCATCTGTTGATACCACATCGCTCAATCTGGACCTAGCACTGGCCTCTGCAAGCCTCACGAAGGACTCCAACTGTCTCGGGGTTATGGGCACCGCGGCCCCTTCCACCTCTCCCTGTTTCCTTATGGTGAGGTAGTAGTCCCGCAGAACATCCATCGCTTCCTCTGTCATGACCGGGTAGATGCGCTTCGCGTAGGCGATGTACTTTCTCAGGAAAGCGGGTTCGAAATGGGGCAGGTATGCGTCCGTGAACTCCACTTCCGCCTCAATCTCTTCCCCCTCCTCTCTTCTCTTCTCGACCTCTCCGACCAAATGACCCTTGAGGATGTGCTCAGCCATGTCCCTGTCCTTCACGGCCTCGGGCCTGTCCAGGATGGTGAAAATTACATCGAATCTTGATAGCAGAGTGGGAGGCAGCTCTATCTGTTCGTAAATGTACTTGCTCTCGTCAAATCTCCCGAACTTGGGGTTTGCTGCCGCCAGGACCGCACACCTGCACTGGAGTGTGGCCTGTATCCCCGCTTTGGAGATGGTGATGAACTGCTGTTCCATCCCCAGGTGGATGGCGCTCCTGTCCTGAGGGTTCATCTTCTCTATCTCATCAATGCAGACGATACCCATGTCCGCAAGAACCAGCGCACCTGCTTCCAGGGTCCATCTGCCCTCACCGAACTCGTCTCTAACAGCAGCGGCGGTCAAACCTGCAGCCGTGGCGGATTTACCTGTTGCGTAAACACCTCTCGGTGCCAACGCACTGATGTAGGTAAGAGCCTGGCTCTTTCCTGTACCCGGATCGCCCACCATTAGAATGTGAATGTCCCCTCTTATCCTCGTACCGTCCGGCATTTCCTTGGCGACTCCTCCGAACAGCTGGAGCACCAACGCTTCCTTCTCCATTGTCATGCCATAGATCGAAGGTGAAATGGATGCTGTTATGTTCCTGAGAATGTCAGGGTCCTCCCCTGCCTCCTTTATATCCTTCACATCCTGTTCCGTGATGTCGATCTCTTCGAACACTTTCTGCTCGGCCTCCACGCTGTTGACGTCCGTGTGGATGTCGAAGAGGGTTGACCTGGTCCTTTGTATGGTCCTCTGGACGCTGCGCAGCGTGCCGTTGAGAATTATCCTATCACCCGGGGCTATCTGGCCGGTGATGTCATCCGCCACGTAAGCGACCAGCCTTTGAGGTTCTGCCCCGCCCCTCAACCCTTCGGGCCTCTCCTGTATTTCTATCTTCTGCGTATCCAAGAAGACCGATTCCTCACTGACCAATTTGAACTTCGTAGAAGTTGATGCCCGCTTGCAGCCCCCTTGGTCCTCGTAGCATTCCAGGGGCTCCCTCATTCCCCTCTCCTCTTGGGGTTCTTTTATGAAAGTTCCGCATCTTACGCATTGGAAGATGGCCTCCGTCAGCCTGGGCCTTACCTCTGTTGCCTTTCTAACAAGACCTTCCGTTGAGATGTATTTGCCCAAATGCTTGCTCCTCAAATCACGAACAGCGACCCTCGCATCCTTGGGGAGATTTCTCATTCTTAAATGGATTGAAACATCATCCTGTCCCAGCGGAATCAGCCTCTTGATGGCATCTTCGGCGGTTGAAATGGATTTGGTGGGGGATCTCAGGAAGTGCATCGCCATGTCGGTATCGTATCTGTCCAAATCTTGGAACTCCACGTACAGGCTTCTTTTCTCTGGATAGCTGTTGGCTATGCCGATTATCTTTGGGATGTATTGGTATTCGTCGAAGAATTCTTCCCACTTTGCGATTAAGCCTTCTACATCGAAATCAGGCACAATGATGCCTCCCCCTTTATCCGATAAGATACCGGTAATGCAGAGGTAATGCACCGACGGTTATTATCTTTTGTGCGGGGTCTAGCAAGTCGATAGCCCGCAACTTCTGCAAAGGAAGCATCTCGCACTACCCTCCACAAGAGATCCGCATTCAGGGCACACCAGTCGTTCGAGGCATGAGGTCTTCTCGGGGTTGTTCATGCTGTCTGTTCTCATCATTTGATTCACGGTTATTTATTGGTCGTAAATGCTTATAAGGGCTCACGGAGGGGGTGGGTGAAAGTACTGTCCAGGGCAGAGACAGAAAGCTTTAAGCGAACTGCTCCGAATCACTGGCAAGATGAGGAGAGGCCTACTGATAGCAATCCTTGCCTGGATTCTTCTCACAGTCGTGCTTACTTTGATAGCCCTAGCTATCTATCCTACAGAGGGTGGAGGGGAAAGTTTTGACACGACGGTATTCTGGACGGTGTGTGGTGGGTTGACGGCAGTTGTTATGGTATTGATTCTTGTGATCGTCTACTACACCGTATTCAGGATTGGGGCGGGAGCTCCGGAAACAGCAGAGCGGCCACCTGTGAGCCAACAGCCCAGTGTTGTAGCGACGACCGTCTGTCCCTATTGCGGTGCATATTCTAGTCGGGGGGATTTCTGCACCCAGTGCGGACGGAAACTTCGATAGTGTTTTAAGCGCGACTGCGTTACCCGTGCGACCGCGATGTCTAAAGGAAAGGGGCGTTCCCTTTCCCTTGTGGAGGATGCATCAGAAAGATGTAGTTATTCCATTCAGAATGTAAGTGACCAAATCAGGTTGAAGGTGAAATGTAAGGAGTGTGGGGGAAAGGGTAGTTTATCGGAAGGCAAGTGCAGGAATGGTGTTATCGGCATTCTCTTAGAGGAACCGCTCCCGAGTTCGATCGTTCTGTCTGGTTATGTGGAAACACTGTACGAGGACGAAGCAGTTGTACTGATGCAGAAGATGACTGGCATACTGAGAGGTATCAGGCAATTCGGTGAGAGAAGGACGGGAGAAGACTCCGATCGATGTGATAAGTGCAAGAGAAGTCCAAGGTACATCTTCGGCAAGATTGAGAAGGCCTTCAACCGAAGTCTCCCAACACTGAATAGAGAGATGAAGATTCAATCCACGGGCTTGTCTGCAAATAGAGATACATGTGGGAATTGTATAGAATCTACCAAAAGCGACCTGCAGATGCTCCAAGCCAGCATGGAGGACTTGAAGTCATTCATTTTGAGAAATGCGTTCCGGATTTCTGTGGTACAAGGGTGAGGATGCTTTGCTGAAGATTTCAATCAAGCCGAAAAGAAGGTCCGCCCCGACCGAATCCAGATCCTTGGTTACAGGGATGAATAGAATATTGAAGGAAAATAGTTCGGTCAGGCCGTGTTTCTCGTCCTCTTGGGTTGCTGCTGTTGATTTGGATGCCTCTAACTCGATCGCCGTTTACGAAGTAGGAGAAGAGAAGGTCGAACTGTCCTACGTTCCAGACACCACTGAATGCCTCTATCACATCATGCCGGTGGAATACCAGCTGCCCATCAGTCACATCAAGCTCCTCGATCTTGTTCTTTCAGACCTGATGGAGCACCAACCAAGGAATGTCTCACTTGAAAGCCTGGACCAAACGAGATCGTACGTGAAGGGGGAGGCAGAGAGATTGATACCAGAGTTATCGGCAGAACATGGCATTGTCCTCGGATCGGAGAGAAAGGAGGAATTGGAGAACACGGAGAAGCTGTCCGAGATA
>CP070767.1:786397-790731 GCA_020345725.1 Methanobacteriota archaeon
GCGACCATTGGCAGAAAGAGGGCGAAGGTCTCCATTGGTGTGCATGATTTTGACCAGGTTACACCACCTTTCACATACAAGGCGGTCGAGCCCAAGAGCGTGAAGTTCAGTCCCCTAGCATCTACACGCCAGATGGATCTAGATGAGATACTCAAAGAGCACGAGAAAGGCATAGACTACGCATTCATTCTGGAGGGTCTGGACAAGTATCCCTTGATTGTGGATGTCAACGAAGACGTTCTTTCCTTTCCTCCAATCATAAATGGTGTTCTGACTACAGTGACCGAAGAGACGACCAACATCTTCTTGGATGTAACAGGCACCGAATTGGCGGGATGCCAGACCGCGTTGAATATAGTGACGACGGCCTTGGCCGAAAGAGGATCGAAGATAGAAACCGTTCAGGTGAAGTACCCTGACGAGACGATGATCCTTCCTGACCTGCAACCAACCGCAAAAGAGCTCGAGGTCAAGTATGCTAACGATTGGATAGGTGTTACCCAGACGGCTGAGCAAATCGCCGATGAATTGGAGAGAATGTGGTATGGAGTTGCCATTGGTGGTGATATTCTCAAGGTGGAGATCCCGGCCTACAGGAACGACGTTCTTCATCCAGTTGACCTAGTGGAGGATGTGGCCATTGCTTATGGGTACGAGAAGATAGAGGACCAGTTTCCCAAGGACATGACATTCGGTGAGTTGGTACCCTTCAAAGACTTCTGTACCAAACTGACTGACTTGTTGGTGGGGTACGGATATCAAGAAGTCTCGACATTGACTCTCTCAAGTACAGCCGAGCAGGAATGGATCGAGGAATCGGACATCACCAGCTTGCAGAATCCAATATCCCAGGAGCACACTTGTGTTAGATCTTCCTTGATTCCGTCATTGATGCACGTCCTGAGAGCAAATAAACATCATGAACTGCCACAGAGAATCTTCGAGGTCGGGGATGTGGTGGCAAAGGGTAAGAACGAGACAAGAATTGGCGGGGTTTCCTGTCACGCAAAGGCCAGCTTCACAGAGATGAAGTCGCTCGTCCAGTCATTCCTGAGGGATGTGGGAATGGATGCTGAAGTAGAGGCGAGAAAAGATCCAAGGTTCCTGAAAGGGAGATGTGCTTCCGCGGTCTGTGATGGCAAAGAGATAGGTGTCTTCGGAGAGCTACACCCAGAGTTCTTCACGAGATATGAATTGAACAATCCAGTGTCAGCCTTCGAGATCTCAGTACGCCCCCTTTTCTCAGAGTGAACCCAGAACCCGATAAGTTCAATAAGAGCCATCCTTTTTACCGTAAACGCGCTGAGGTAGCTAAGCCCGGACTAAGGCGCCGGCCTTGAGAGGATTCCCCAAGAGAGTCGGTGGTGCTTTGCACCGCGGGAGTTCAAAAAGCCTTATATGAGAGGTTTGAAAATCTCCCCCTCAGCGTACATCTGCGAGGGTAGCCAAGCCTGGTCAACGGCGCAAGGTTGAGGGCCTTGTCCTGTAGAGGTCCTTGGGTTCGAATCCCAACCCTCGCACTCGGTCGTCAAGTTGTCTTGAGGATTAGACGTAGACCGATTTTGGAAATCCGACTGAAATCGGAATGAGATTCTCGGCTTGTCATTTCTTGTTCTTCCTGCTCTGAGTAACTACCTCTGCATACCCTGGTATTACCACTACCAAGTAGGCGACGAGAGCCATCAACCAGAGAACGAGCCATATGTAATAGTCGGTATGTCCTGAACCATATAGCAATTCTATTGCTATGAGAATGGAGAACATGATGAGAAACACTATTGTGAGCTTAACCCATGGGTTGTAGCTCTCTACACGACTCGGTAATTCCCCGCCTTGGTTTCGTTCTTCTTCCGAAGAGCACATCATATGTATATTCCAAGCTGCAAGATTTAGCATTTTTCCATAGCCTCCCGATCTGCCAGGCCTTGAGCAAGGCTTTTCTTTCATGCAGATCGCGAAGTATCTAGGCTTTTCCATATCTACAGCACGGAGGCGTTTGCAGAAACGTTAGTTGGTTCTCCGCGAGTTTGCTCACATGGTCGGGATGCCAGATACCTAAGCTCCTATCATGATTTGAAAAAGCGATTTCCATTGTCTGACTTCTGGAGGGTACACTGTATAGGTGAAATCATCTGCATGAACTTCGCACGAAAAGGCACTGTGTACCCTGCTTTCGTATGGTTCTATTCGCCAAGAATCCATAAATGTGGAATTCTGGACATGAAACTCGACTCTATACCACCCTCCCGCTCCTCGATCCAATATCTCAACATCGTACCTTGTGCAGTTCCAACTATCATAGTAAGTATGATAGGTAACACTGGAAACGCTCTTATCAATCACTGAGTACGCAGTAACCTCAACCTCCCACACCGGGGAAAATAGTATCACCAATACCACGATAAGAATGATGAGTCGGACGAATAACTTCATGCGTCTCTTAGGATCCGCCTCTTCTCCTTCTGAATGCATCAGAGCGGACTCTTTCTTCTGGGGAATCGGTGGAATTGGATTTGTGCCCAACTGGCTCCCTCCATAACAAACAAAGGACTAGCGACTCATAGTCTTTTTGGTGCGGGATTTTGTGTATCCCTTGATTACGAGAATACAAAGAGCTTTGTCAAGGCTAGAATCTTGGCCTATGCCTCTCATACGCCCTCTTCAGCATAATTCCAAGAGCCATATCAACCATTAAATCAAAACTCACTGACCCGGTGGCGGCCCAGACGGTGGAGGTTGTTGGGGTGGATATTGCTGCTGTTGGTACTGCTGTTGTGGGTACTGTTGTGGAGGATATTGTGATTGAGGTTGCCCGTATGGAGAAGCACCTGGAGGTCCATAAGGACCCATCGGTCCAAGGGTCTTTTCGCGAAAGACCTGCGAAACCAAGACTCCGCCGATTATTCCGAGGATACTTGCTATACCAGTGACATATACTCCAGTGGATACTTCTGCCCATGAAGACCCTGGGTAAATGGCGCTATAACTTGTGAGCATATGCACCACCAGGACGATCCCGACTATCAGTGCCGATATGGGGAAGATCCACGGCTGCGTGACAATCTTGTTCCTACGCAAGGCGGGCCTGAAGATTGGTATGATACTTGTCAAGATTAACAAGAGACCGAACACCGGTATCAAGAACCCATATGCGAATTGCCCTCCAACAAGGAAACTGTATCCGTAGTAGTAATAGTGGCTCCAACCATAGACAGGAACTGCGATAACAATGATAGCCAGAAACGGTCCTATTATCAAGCCCACTCCGCCAAGTAAAGCTAGAACAAGCCCACCGATCGCTTTGGGACCCTTGATAATTGATTCCCGTTTCTGCACGGGTGGCGGCGGTCCATATTGTGGACCATAGCCAGGCGGCTGACTCGGAGGTGGATATTGCTGGTATTGCTGCGGGGGCGGATGCTGGGACTGGGCAGGTGGAGGTGGTGGTGCAGGTGCAGGTTGATGTGGAGGCTGCTGAGGCTGCGGTGCTGTCGCTGGTTGGACAGCGGCAAGATTGTAACCACACATCGAACAAAAGCTACCAGACACTAGATTGCCACAATTGGGACAGTTGGTCATACCCTCACTCCCCTTTGAACTCATGAAGTCAATCGTTGAAGGTTATAAAAGGGTTTCTCTGGCTGATGCTCTTCGTCCACTATCAGACCTTTTTGTAACAGCAACAATCTTCGAACCCACGTCCAACACATGGCTATCCCTAGGTGTGGATAGTTCGGCATAGTAACACTATTGCAATCACAGTGGAAGATATGTCTAGGGACTCCGCTAAGCTTTTGGAATGAGAAAGACCATTCAATTTCGACACAACAAGAATGCTGCGTTTTGCTTCGGCAATGAAGCTGCATCTATCCTGACACACTCACGACAATCTTCTCAGTTCTGCCATCACATAGCGTTGTAGTCCTTGTCATCCCTCCAGAGACACCAGAAGCGGTCACAGTGACTGACTTGCATTCCTCACCATTCCACTCCTGGGGGAAGCTTACAATCTTGTTCGTCCAAGCATCAACCGTTCCGCTCCAATGCACGTCTCCAGTCAAGGTGACGCTCTGACACTGGAACAGCAGATTTGTACAATCGATTTCCACCTGGAGAGTTCCCTCTCGACTCTGAAGCGCAGCTGGATAGATCAATGTCAGGAAGACCCATATGAGAATCACAACTGCAATTATGACACCGATGGCTATGATGACATTCCTGACTGTGTTCGACGCTCCAGAAGGTGGTGGATACGGCGGTTGAGTTGGTTGTTGTGGATAAGATCGTTGTTGCATACCCTCACCTCGGTGCAAAATCGAATCGGGAAATATAAA
>CP070767.1:790831-798018 GCA_020345725.1 Methanobacteriota archaeon
AGTAGGCTTCTCGATGGAAGCGATTCCCTCCCTAATTCGAATTCGCGATCCCCCTTTCCGCAGACCTATGGCCTCCGCACTTGAATAGAATACTCATCATATAAAAGGTTTATTATACTTTTTCACTATAGTATGCCCTTTTCAGCGATGCTGGATATGGAAGAATATGTTGAAAGCCAATTGTTCAGATTGATTGGAAGAGAGTAACGGATTTCCAGGGAACCTCATTTCTAATGCCTAGATACCCGCACCCACTGCTCTGTTGAACGAGTGCTGTCTTACCGCTACCAGCGATACGAACAGGATTATTCCCACAATCGTCCATCCAAAAAGTGCCAGATACCCATCCTGGAAGATCGCCCAAAAGAGAATCGCTCCCACAAGTCCAAAGAGCAAAGCATAGATGAAAGAGCTGGCGAGGTTCATCTGCTTGTGCAAAGTCTTCAAGAATCTCAGCTTCGTCTCAACATCCATATGTTTCGACTGGGCAATGGAGTTGGCGGTGGCCATTCTGTCCTTGAAGTACCCTTGTACCGACAATATGGACAATTTCGGAGCTCTCCCGACCTTCCTCAAGAGTGCCTTCCCTGCGTTTTTTGAATCTGTCTTCATAACGACACCTCAGCGTGGTGGCAGGGTTCTTATCCCCCTCCCCAGTGTGAATATTGATTTGAGGGGTATGAAGTGGTTTCGGATGATTCTCTGCCTGTTGGTTATCAAAACGTTTAAGGAAGAACTACGACAATGTCGATATCAGAAGCAGTTAGTTATGCAGTTACGGAGGGAATCATGGACTGGGAAACCAAGATTGTAATAGTTGCTGTTTCAGTTCTATTTGTCGTTCTTCTAGTTGTGCTTTTTGTTTTCCCCTACTTGATTCAGCAATCCACTCTTGAGGGGTACGCCGTCTACTTGGACAAATCAGACACTCCCCCAGCGGATTACATCACGATAAACTCGACCGACATTGAAGAGTATCCGTTTCTGGCTTGGGTTATCGATGCGTACGACCATCCAGGAAACTACAGGGGTGCCAGAATGTACGGAGATACACTGATCTACGAGATTCTAGAGAAGGATTTGGAAGATCAAGTGAAAGTGACTCATGATTATCTGCTCGACCGCTTCTGGCGTGAGACTGAATCACACGAGGGGGAAGTTGCCTTTTCCTATACCTTCCCCGGGAATGGAGAAACCTACTACTATTTCTGGAGCGTCGCTGTGGCCTAGGGTGGAGACCTCTGTGTATTGACAACCATTAGCAAAACGTTTAAGCAAGAACAGATAATCTCTGGGTTCCTAGTACCCGGGGGAAATGTCTTGGACGAAGATAAGCCCGAAGAACCAGAGAAGCAGGAGATCGCGGAGAAGCCTGAAGAGCCAAAGGTTCAGATGACAGGAGAGAAGCTGGAGGAAGGAGATCTCGCCTACCTTGAGTTCGATATGTTCATAATGAGGCCAGATGGGGAAGAACTGTACGAGACCACGAACGAGGACACTGCCAAAGAGAAGGACATCTTTGATGAGAAGAAGATCTACTCCGAGGTTCCGTTCATTGTGGGAGAATCAAGGTTTCTGCCAGGTCTGGATGAGGCCCTAGTGGGTGCTGAGATAGGGACGGATTTGTCTGTTGAGGTTCCTCCGGAAAAGGGTGCTGGCGAGAGGGATCCCAAACTTGTAGAAGTTCGTTCAATGAGAGAGTTTGCCAGAATGAAGGTCACTCCAGAGGTTGGGGAGCAGGTGATCATTGGTGACAGAAGGGCTACCATCACATCGGTAACAGCAGGAAGGGTGAGAGTGGACTTCAATAATCCACTGGCCGGTTTCAACGTCAAGTACAACTACAAGGTTGTCAAGAGAGCACAAACCCAGGATGACAAGATCAAAGGCATCATAGACATGGACTACGGACCGCCCGAGGAGTTCGGTTTTGAGGTCAAGGATGACGTTCTTGAGATTCGCCTGCCAGATATCTGCAAGTACGATGAGAAGTGGTTCATAGCCAAGTATAAGGTTGTTTCCGATCTTAGAAAATCTACTGATCTGGCTGTAATCAGGTTCGTGGAAGAGTACGAGAAGAAGGAGAAGAAGGAAGAGGAGGCTGAGGAGCCCTCGGAAGAAGAGGGGGAAGAAACGGAAGCACCCCCTGAAGAGCAAGAACCTGAAGAGGCAGAAGAGAAAGAAGAACCGGAGCCAGAACCCGAATCCTAGGACTGCTTCTTGATTTTCCTTTTCATTCTCTTGGAATACTCAATTGCTGCCTGCCTAGGTTTGATCTTCCTCCTTTTGCACGATTTGTAGACAGACTTGACAGCCTTGCGAATCCTGTTGCCGGTCTCATGGAAGACCTCTCGCTTGTCACCTACAGTTGTACCAGTCACTATCAATCCAAAACCGCAGACCAGACCCGCATTGGCGATGAAATCCGGGACAACGAATACCCCCTTCTTGTGCAGTTTCTCTTCTATCTCGTACGAAGCAGGTATGTTGGCCCCTTCAACGATGAGCGATGCTTTCACCCTTCTCATGTTTGAATTGTCGATTGCATCAGGTATGGCCGCTGGTATCAGTATGTCCGTCTTGGGGGTTAACCAGTAGTCCCGAGTCTGACGTTTCACAGATTTAGGCAATTTCATGCGGTTCACAAGACCGACTTGAACCTGATTGTCCACCATGGCTGGAATTTCCAATCCATCCTTCTTGAAGACGGTCCCTTCCGCATCCGAGATGCACACCACCTTTGCACCCACTCCGTGAAGAAACACTGCAGCGCTCTTTCCCACTGCACCGAACCCTTGGATGGAAATCGTAGCATCGTCAATACTGTTCCCCATCAGGTTCCAAGCCTCTTCCGTTGCCTGTGCCACCCCCCAACCAGTAATCAGATCTTCAAAACCTTCTCCGGCCAGATTGGAGAGTCGAGTGTCCCCCAGAGCCTTTACCTTGTCCTCCGTACCAAGATGTCTCACGACAAGACTGACGGTATCAATCCCAATCTCCTCAAAGGCGACTCCCAGCTCATCAGAAGATATTCCCATGTCTGGACCTGTGAACACCATAGATTGTAGGAGAGGTTTAGCCAGCTTCCCGAACATCCTCAGCATTTCCGGTTTCTTGGGATTTTGAGGGTCACCGACCATCCCCATCTTCGCTCCACCGATCGGTATACCCATTGCAGCCCATTTGTACGTCATAACCTCCGCCAGCCTTCTGACTTCTTCTTCTGTGACAGAAGGACTCATTCTCATTCCGCCGCCTGCGATTCCTCCCACGAACTCATCAACGACAATGTATGCTAAAAGACCAGTCTCTGGGTGTGCCAGCTTAAGGCTAAGAACAGGTTCCTTCAAGATATCCCTCTACTCTTCCAACAGCTTCTCTGCAGCCGTGAATGGGTCAGTCTTCTTCTCGATGATTTCCTTGAGCAATTGATCGAACTTCTCCGACTTCTCCCCCGCGAACGCTTTCTTCAAGAGTAATGCCTGGACTATTCTGGTGAATTCTCCTCTTGTTCTCTCTTCTTCCCTCTTCTGGTACTCTCCACTCTCCTTCAGATACCCAAGATGATCCTCAATGCTCGAGACCACTTCGTCTGTTCCTTTGTCTTCGGTTGCGATCGTTACGTGAACTGGGGGTTTCCATTTCTGCTCCATCGCCTTGTATTCTGCAACGTTCTCCAGTTCCTTTACCAGCTGGTCCACGCCTGCCAGATCTCCCTTGTTCACAACAAATATGTCTCCGATTTCCAGTATTCCAGCTTTTAGGGCTTGTATCTCGTCCCCCATGCCAGGCATTTCAACTAGGATCGAAGTGTGTACGCATTCCCATATCTCTGATTGTGATTGACCTGCGCCTACTGTCTCTACGATAACCAAGTCCATTCCCATCGCGTCCAGGACCATTGTAGCTTCCGTGGTTGCCTTCGCTATCCCACCGTGATGACCTCGCGTGCCCATGCTCCTCATAAAGACTCCTTCGTCCGTGGCCAGTTCCGTCATCCTGATTCTATCTCCCAGTATGGCTCCCCCTGTGAATCGTGACGTGGGGTCGATTGCCACAATCCCGACCTTCTTCCCTTTCTTCCTAAATGCCCTTGTGAGCCTGTCAACCAATGAACTCTTGCCCACTCCCGGAGGTCCGGTAATGCCGATGATATGAGTATTGCCAGTGTACTTGTAGAGCTCCCTCAGAACTTCTGCAGCTCTCTCGTCCTCGTTCTCAACTGAGCTTATCAGCCTCGCTGCCGCCCTCTTGTCACCTTTCAGAAGTCTGTCCACAAGCTCCATTTGACTACTTCCTCGCATTCTTCTCATGGAAGTCTATGATTTCCTTCAGGGGTGTCCCAGGTCCGAACACAGCAGCAATGCCCAGTTCCTTCAGCTTTGGCACGTCCTCTTCAGGTACTATGCCCCCACCTGTCACAAGGATGTCCCCGGCGCCCTTCTCCTTCAATAGCTCCACCACCCTCGGGAAGAGTGTCATGTGTGCACCTGAAAGGCAGCTGAGACCAACAACATCCACATCCTCTTGAATAGCCGCTTCGGCAATCTGCTCAGGCGTCTGGTGCAAACCGGTGTATATGACCTCCATGCCTGCGTCCCGCAGCCCTCTAGCAACAACCTTCGCGCCTCTGTCATGCCCGTCCAGACCGGGCTTGGCTATGAGCACCCTAATCTTCTTCATCCCAATCCCTCAGAATATGGCAAGGTCCTTATACTCTCCGAAGACCTCCCTGAACACACCGCATATCTCTCCCAAAGTAGCGTCAGCGTGAACGGCATCCCTGATTGCCGGCATTACGTTTTCGTCTTTCTCCGCAACCTTCCTCAGCTCATCCAGGCTGCTCTCCCATTTCTTGTTGTCTCTGTCCTTTCTGATCTTCTCCAGCCTGTTTATCTGTCTTCTCTCACCCTCTGGGTCCATCTTGAGCAATTCTATCTTGGCGGGTTCTTCTGTTGCGTAGTCATTAATCCCAACGACCGTTCTTTGGTTCTCCTCGATCTCCTTTTGGTACCTGTACGCACTGTCCGCTATCTCCTTCTGGAAGAATCCTTTCTTTATTGCAGGGACCACCCCACCTAGGGTATCTATCTTGTCAAAGTAATTGTAGGTCTCCTCCTCCATGTAATCTGTCAAATACTCAAGGAAGTATGAGCCACCCAGTGGGTCAATGGTATTGGTTACCCCACTCTCATGCGCTATGATCTGTTGCGTTCTCAAAGCGATACGTGCCGCCTCTCTGCTTGGAAGCGCTAGCGCCTCGTCCATAGAGTTGGTGTGAAGTGATTGTGTTCCGCCGAGGACTGCTGCCAGTGCCTGGATTGTCACCCTGACGATGTTGTTGTAAGGTTGCTGTGCTGTGAGCGATACTCCTGCAGTTTGAGTGTGGAACCTCATCCACCAGGACCTAGGGTTCTTTGCCCCGAAGGTCTCCTTCATCTCCCTGGCCCATATCCTCCTTGCCGCTCTGTACTTCGCAATCTCCTCGAACAGGTCGTTGTGTGCGTTGAAGAAGAAAGACAACCTAGGAGCGAACTTGTCCACGTCCAGACCTCTCTCAATGGCAGCTCTGACATATTCCAATCCATCCGCCAATGTAAATGCCAGCTCTTGAACCGCCGTCGAGCCAGCCTCTCTGATGTGATAACCACTGATGCTGATGGTATTCCACCTGGGGAGCTCTTTGAATCCGTATTCGAAGGTATCAACAATTAACCTCATCGAAGGCTCTGGAGGGAATATGAACGACTTTTGGGCGATGTACTCCTTCAATATGTCGTTCTGAATCGTCCCCGAGATGATGTTCGGGTTGATCCCCTTGTTCTCTGCCATTCCTATATAGAACCCCCAGACTACGGGTGCAGGTCCGTTTATCGTCATACTGGTGCTTATCTTGTCCACGGGAATCCCATCGAAGAGTATCTCCATGTCCCTAAGCGAAGAGATGGCAACACCGCACTTCCCGAACTCCCCCTCCGAATGTGGGTCGTCCGTGTCATATCCATAAAGGGTTGGAAAATCAAATGCAACGCTCAGGCCAGTCTCTCCGTGACGAAGCAAGTACTTGTACCTCTCATTGGTTTCCTCTGCCGTGCCGAAACCAGCGAACATCCTCATCGTCCAGGGCCTGCTCCTGTACATTGTAGGATGCACGCCTCGCGTGAACGGATACTCACCGGGAAAACCAAGTTTTTCGAAGTAGTTCCAGTCCTTCGCATCTAGGGGAGTGTAGAGCCTGTCTATTGGCACGCTAGACGTGGTGATGAACGGCCTATCCCTCTCTGGAAGTGTCTCAATGCTCTTACCCAGACAGTCCCTTTCCCATTGCTTCAGTTCCTTCTCAATCTTATCGAGCTTGGACTTGTCATACATGGCCATCATCGGGTTTGTTAAGCAAATACCAGATTGTTATTTCTACTTTTTCCCGCAGTACCACTGGCACTGAGCAAAGACAACTACTCTCTTATATCAATATGATAATACTCCCACGGGGGTAGGAAGCATGGAGAAAGCTCTGGTTCTGTATGATTCGAAATATGGAAACACCAAGATTCTGGCTGAGAAGATTGCTGAGGCAATCGGTGAAAAGCAGAGCATCCAGCCGGATGTGGTCAATCTGCAAGGCTTTGATAAGAAGAAGATCGAAGGATACGACACAGTGTTGATAGGTTCTCCAAACCACTTCGGAAGAGAGTCAAAGAACACAAAGAGATTCATCAAGAACCTTGGGGACATAAATCTTGAAGGCAAGAGGCTCGCCGTTTTTGATACATGCTTCAGAGCTGAGGTGGGCAAAGCTTCCAGAAAGATGGAAAAGAGGATTCAATCTGTGAACCCTGGCGCGCAATTCGTGTCGCCCGGGCTGTCCGTGATTGTGGACTCGGCAAAGGGGCCCATCGCAGAGGGAGAGTTTGCAAAATGCATGGAGTTCGTGGATAGAATCGCCCAACCATAGAGAATCTCGTTCTCCTGTGTTGCATTTTCGACGGAATGACACAGAGTCAAGAAGCCTATCTCAATAACCTTTTTATCGTGTCCATTTATTGAGGGTCGGGGGAAGGGAGGATATGATTTGTGACGTCCCTCAGAAGTGGTGAGAATGAAGAAGAACGTAGCTGTTGTTGGAATTGGTAACACTGCTTTCAGACCCAAAACGGACGAATATTCTTGGAAGGAGCTCATGTACG
>CP070767.1:798118-802415 GCA_020345725.1 Methanobacteriota archaeon
CGATGGAGAATTCCGGGAGAGCTCCTACGCGAGGGGGGATACGCTACTTGTCTCAGTGGATCCGGCAAATCAGGATGGTACTTACATAGGAGTGATACCCGGATTCTCTGAAGGGCTTATTGGCATGAAGACGGGAGAGACGAACGTCGCGATTGTGCCGCCAAGCAAAGGATATGTAGACCCGGATGCTCCGTTGTTTGGCTATACCTTGATATTCCAGATAGAGCTTGTCAGCATAGATACAGCTTAGACAGCAACGCTTTTATCCTTGTTATGCAGATGTTCCTATTGCTCCAATCGAAGACCGCAGGGATCAATGAACTGCGGGGCAAGTTGGAGCGGATATCGAACAATGGGTCCCTCTATGATTTCCGCGCGACGCGGTGCAATGATTGGAGGCCAACCCCGGTATCCAACAATCCCTCGGCAAGGGTCAGGACGAGGAGATCGCAACGCGCACTATGAATCGGGCTGTTACTGCCGAGGGAAATTCCACACGATTTCTTGGTAGCCAGATTCGTTCTTCTAGTACAACAAAGAATGGTCTCTGCCTTTCTGGAGCGCTTAGAAAATACCACTCGTGAAAATCACTTTCGATAGTCGAATGCTCATTACCATATACACCCCTGATAGAATATCCCCTTAGTCGAATATCAGAACCTAAACCATTTCTAGGTAGGTTCCATGCTTTCGGAAAGAAACAGAGTAGCAAGCACGCTAACCTCAGTGCTAGTCCTAGCCCTGATAACCAGCCTGGGCTTCTTCTCAATCCAGGATTTCAATCAGATTGGATCCGCTGATCCGGTTCTTATTCCAAACGGTAACTACACGAGCACCGTGGTCTGGGATTTCCAGGATCCTGGCAATTACACATCTGCGAACGTCGACTTGTCAAACCAGGAAGCGAAACTCATCAGAGTCAATTCCAGTTGGGACCAGACAACAGAATCGGATTTCAGCAACGGAACACACGACAACACATTGTCGACCTTGGATGGAAGAGTGGTGCTTTCCAATCTCACGAAGAGCGCAATATCAAATGGGGTTTTCTCCGCAGACCTGAACTGGATCTACCAGAACAGCCCAAAGGGAAACATAACCTCGGAATGGTCTTCAGCAGGTCAGAATGCATGGATTCATCACAACTCTTCATGGACTCCGCCATACTTCGGTGTTGGCGATGTCTTACTTGTGTTGGGGAATGGTAGAACGGAACCTCCTGGCAATAACGAGACTGATAGTCTTAGGAATGACGATTCAATCTACTATCATGTAAGGCCTGGCGAGTACGTTCTGGTAGTTGGTTTTGATGCGAGCTCCATACAGGGTGAAGTGGAAAGGGTTGTCTTGTGGGCTCAGTATAGAGTGGAAAACAAATTCTACGATTCACAATCGTCCTTGATGTGCAAGAATGAGACAGGAGCCTTTGTGAGAACTGACGTAATGCCCCTGGACCAAGAAATCGTGGACGTGAACAAATCCACTGATATAACCTCTCTGTACTCGAGCTGGAATCAAGCTGTCTTCTCATCACTGGAAGTGAGATTCAACAACACTGATTCCGCACCCTTTGCATATGTCGAATTCAACAGGATTTGGCTGGAGATCTACATTGCACCGATAGATGAGACTGCCTTTGTCTTCCAGAGCTTCGCCAGGGGGGAAAGAGTGGGCTACGAGGACACTGGAGAGGTCGATTTCCTGAGTGCCAGGAACCGGACCAACCTGGAACTGCTAGCAGATTCTGGAAATGCAACGCTTGCTTTCTCGGGAGAGGCGAAGACTGTGACCATTTGGCATGACCTGGTCAATGGAAAGGATTCCCACATAGCAAATGGGCCTGATTCAGGAAGTAACTATGGTGGAGCTAGTATCCTCGAAATGGCGTCCGTCAACCAAGAGAAGAGAATTCTGATGGAATTCAACCTGTCATCCGTTCCAAGCAACGCCAGCGTGGAAAATGCCATTCTGTGGCTTCAGATGTCCTTGAACACTGGACCTGATGAAGATGTGACTTTCTATCGGGTAACTCAGCTCTGGGACGAGATGTTGGTGACGTGGGACAGCCCGTGGCTGGTTGGCGGCGGAGATTATGATCCAGGACCTGTGTCCTCAGAACTCATAAAATACTCCTTCGGTGACAGCGGGCTTATTGGCTGGGATGTGACAGGTATCGTAGATGACTGGCACAAGCTCACGTATCCAAACTACGGATTGATGGGCATAGTGAATGAGACAGACGCCCTCCCCAATGAGAGGTCTTTCCACTCACGTGAAACAGGCTTCTCGCCGTTTGCTCCCAGACTTGAAGTCACATATTCGAATGTCACATACACAACCTTTGGAAATCTGGAATCAAGGATATTCGACGCAGGACGAAATGTAACCTGGAAGAACATAAGCTGGACGCAAAGCGAAGTTCCGGGGACAACTGATCTCAGAGTCTACACCAGAAGCGGATGGTTACCAGATCCGTACAACAACCCAGAAGCATGGGGAAATTGGACACCTGGTTCAGCTTATCAAATACCAAGCGGAGAACCTATCCAGTCATTGCCAAATAGATATTTGCAGTACAAAGTGGAGTTCTTCACAAATGACCAGAATCACTCACCAATCCTCTCCGACATCATGATTCGATGGTCTGATGTGAAATTGAACTTCGACTACAAGATGGAGAGCGTCATAAGCATGAATAGAGCAACCCTGACTGCTCACATTGATGGCAACGAGGTTTGGTCTGCAGATCTGGGTACAATGATGGGTTGGGCCTCTCAAGAGGTCGAAATCAGTTCCGTTCTGATTGACGACTTGCTGCATACAGTCATGCTGGGGTTATCGTTGTATTCCAATATCAGTGGTGCAACGAATGGCACAGCACGGTTCGACAACGTGAGGATTACGAATCCCCTCCAAGGTGAATACTTCTCTCCGGTCTATGGTCCGGGGGTCTGCACAAACTGGGACACCATATCTTGGGTTGAAACGGTTCCCCCAGGAACAAGTATTGAGATGAGGACGAGAGCCGGTAACTCTTCCATTCCAGACACAAATTGGACTGGATGGTCCCTTCCATACACAGTTAGTACAGGAGACTCCATGAATCACCCATCCACTTACTTAATGCAGTACAAGGTAGGGCTTCTCACAGCAGACCCTGACCTGACACCTGAGGTTCAATCAGTAAGAATAGAGCACAGTACCTTCTTCGATTGGGGAATGCTGGAGACATCAGAGTTCTCACCACCTGGAGTGTTGGAATGGGGAATATTCAATGCTTCTGCAAGCATCCCCAATGGTTCTGACATCAAGTATTTCTACAGCACCAACAACGGATCCACGTGGTTCGAGATGACCCCAGGATTCAACATGAGCAGCGTAGCAATTCCGGATATCAAAATCAGGGCTGAGCTATTCACCACTTACAATGAGTCAACTCCAGTAATCTACGGAATGAACCTGACGTTTGTGCATTTGGAGCCTTTAATCAGAATCGAGATGTCACTAGCCTCCTGGAATGGCACTGCTGATGAGAGTCTGGATATAGATGCGGTCGGAAGGGACAGGTACGGAAAGACAGTGGCCTTCACCCAATATTGGTCCACAACAGATCCAAATGGAAGCGTTGATGCCAATGGACTGTATAATCCGGGGGCAGTGGGAACCTGGCGTGTCTACTGCAACAACTCGGACAACACGGTCTCCAACTACACAACAGTCACAGTCACGCCTGGGGTAGCAGTGCAGATCGGAATCGATCCGTGGAACCCAGGCATTATATCGACTGACGACAACATTGTCTTCAGCGCACACGGATGCGACGGGGATGGGAACTGGATTTCACAGGCTATGGTGAAGTGGAGTCTCACCGATGTCATAGGAACAATAGACCCCGGTCCGAGCTTCTCAGCTTTCTTCGATGCCACAAAGGTAGGTACTGGAAGGGTGATAGCTGATGACGGATGGGGCAATGTCAATGTGACCAGTCTGATAACGGTGGTGGCTGGTGCTACCGCGGATTTGGCAATCACACCCTGGAATCCGGGTACAATCACCACGGACGACACAGTGCTGTTCACAGCATATGGAACGGACAGCGATGGGAACTCCAAGGGCAATGTTGCAGTCAATTGGTCTGTTATGGGAGGCATCGGGACTGTACCCCCTGGACAAGCTGTTTCGGCTCTCTTTGATGCCACCACAGTAGGCAATGGGAGAGTTATTGCAGATGATGGATTGGGACGTGTGAACAATACGAACTTGTTCTCAGTCCAAGCAGGCGAAGTTGCCACCATAC
>CP070767.1:802515-817688 GCA_020345725.1 Methanobacteriota archaeon
AATCTTACTTGTTGAACCTGAGCAACTTGAGCCATCCTCGGCTGCCCTTTGGGCTACTGCATATCTGGCTCCTTGCGCTAGCATCGCAGGTCACTACGCCCGCATCTCTGGGCGCTCTCAATCTTGCCGCGTCCATTTTTCTCACCTTTCTTGTGATATTAGCTTAGGTCGGTCACTCTATTTAGGTAAACTCAGCAGTTGTGACCACTTATCGACCACTTCGGGGGAGATGCTGTACCTCTTGGTCTTGGTGCCTTCCTCACATACCACAACATTCTGCTCTTCCAACACCTTTAGCTTCTCTCTCACGATTCTTCTGGACGCGGTTCCTCTCCTCTTCTTCAGTTCTTCGGTAATCTGGGAGATGTTCTGCTCCTTTCTGTTGAATAGAATAATAACGATGTCCTTTGAAATGGAATCTTTGAGGCCGGGTATTATCATCTCTGGGGAAAGAGATCCGTGTTTCTCATAGAGGTCCATCAGTTTGAAGTAGCCCTTTGATATGCTCTGGAACTGAGCCAGATAGTTGACCAGGTCCGTGTACGGCTCTGATACCTTGGCGAGGGTCTCCTCTAATCTGTCAATCTTCTCTGAGAGCTCTTTCAGCTCTTTACGAATGTCCTCGTCCTCTTCTTCCCCCATCAATGCGTTGAATGTGGCGGGGACTTTATAACATTATTTGTGCCCAGTTCCGTTCAATGGCTAGTATTAAGTTATAGTGGTTGATTTGGTGTTGGATGGAGAAGATAGTTCCCCACGAACTACCTCACGTTTACACCGATGGCAGAACGCTCTATACCCACAACCTCGTTCCAGGTCAGTCCGTGTATGGAGAGAAGCTTGTTCCCCACATCGATATTGAGTACCGGGCATGGAATCCCAAGAGGAGCAAGTTGGCCGCGTTCATCCTAAAGGGCTGCGGGACGTTCCCTTTCGAGAAGAATAGCAAGGTTCTGTATCTGGGTGCAGCGACCGGCACAACGGCAAGCCACATTTCTGATATCGTTACCGAAGGGATGGTGTATTGTGTCGAACTGTCTCCGATACCTTTCAGAAAGCTCGTTCCTTTGTGCGAGACCAGAGCGGACATGACTCCCCTTCTTGCAGACGCCAACAATCCTGAGGGTTATGAGCAGCTGGTGGGCGAAGTGGATGTTGTATACCAAGATATTGCGCAGAGAAATCAGGTGGAGATATTTGTGAAGAACCTGAGATTCTTGAAGGATAGAGGAACTGCCTATCTAATGGTCAAGGCAAGAAGCATTGACGTGGCCAAGGATCCGGAAGAGGTGTACGATTCCGTCAAAGAGCAGATAATAGGTGGAGGGCTGAATGTGATAGAGTCCAGTGACCTGCTTCCCTACGAAAAGGATCATATGGCGATTGTTGGTGTTGCCATGTCCTCTGACGCAATCGTTCATTGAGGATGGTGTGGATAGAAAACTAGAATCCTGCGGGTGGCTCTCATTTCTTGATTCTGATCTCGGACGCGCCACATTTTGGACAGAATCCACCGCCTTTGGGAAGCTCCGAACCACACTTCCTGCATGTAGTGGGAGCCATCTTGATGTCCCGTGATGAAGATGGCCGCTTCTTTGCGGGTCGATAGTGCGAGTAGGGTGGCTCTCGCATCATATTGGGTGTATAGAGTCTGCTACCACAATCATAGCAGTAGAAGTGTCCAATCAAAACATGAGTCCCGCAATACGGGCATTCAGCCACTTCCGATGGACTTGGAGAAACATATTTCCAGGCAATGAAGAAGATGCCTCCCAGGATTCCGAGTATGGCACCCACGATGAGACCTCCACCGGCAAGGAAGCTCAAGGTTGCCATGACGACAATCACTATTCCCCATGCCGTTCGACTTCGGTACGCTCCATGAGCGAAGATTGCTCCAATTATGATTATGCTTCCACCGATTACTCCCAGGATTGAAAAGACCAGTAACAAGAATATGGGGCCGCCTATCAATTCGAAAAACATGGCATAAATGACCCCGAAGATAAGTATGAGGATTCCTCCTGCGAGGGCGAGTCCGAACGGCAGAGTCGCTTCTCTCACGTACATGTAGCTTCTAACATCAATACGAAAGTCACATATTAATGGGTCGTGTGGAGTCTGTTGCTAAATGTTAATACTTTTCCGAACAGACTGACGATTCAGGAAAAGACCTCAGCTTCTCAGTGCTATCCTGTGATACAATCACAGCTCCTTCGGAAGGATTAAAGATAAGTGTCCAGATTTCGGTTGCATCTCATGGAGGAGGAAACCTTCAAATCAAGACTGACGGAGACTGAGGAGATACTGTCCTGGGCGCTCACAGAGTTCGAACGCGTGGCAGTTGCTTGCAGCTTCGGAAAAGACAGCGTTACAGTTCTCAGCTTGGCAAGGGAACTGGATCCGGATGTCATGGTCTTCTGGATCAAGACTGGCTATGCCTTCGAGGAAACTGAACAGTTCAAAGACAGACTCGTCAAAGAGTGGAACCTGAACCTGACGGAGGTCTCTCCTGAGACTACAAGGGAAGAGATGGAAGAGAAGCACGGCAAGGATTTGTTCAGGGAAGACCCGAAGCTATGTTGTCAATGCCTTAAGGTCGAACCGACCAGAAGGGTTTTGAAGGATTTGGATGCCTGGATTACAGGACTCCGAAGGGATGAAACGGAGCACCGGAAGGATTTGTATATTGTCGAAGAGTTCGAGGATATGCCCGTGAAAGTCAACGCAATCGCCAAGTGGACAAATGAAGATGTTTGGAACTACATCAAGGAGTACAACATACCATACAACCCTCTCTACGACAAGGGTTTTGTCAGTCTAGGCTGCGAACCGTGCACCCGTGCATGTACGTGGGGGAGATTCGAGAGAGCTGGCAGGTGGCCGGACAGAGACGACAAGGAATGCGGGATGCACCTGATAGAGAAAGCTTAGGCTAGCTGGGCGAAGTTCTTCTTTCAGGACTCATCAGATTCTGGCTTGATTAGGGAGACTTCTTCACAATCACGCTGTCCATAACCGCCGTGTTGGAAAGGGTTACCCTATCCCCCTTCGGGGTCTTGATTACGATTCCATATCTCCCGACCAGGAGGATGGTTCCGCTATAATCCCCGATGGTTACGTCATCTCCTACCCTGACCATCCTGCTGACAGCCGCATAGGCGCTAACGTTCGCAGCGGTGTCCCTTCCGCCGAGACCGAAGGAAATCGCCAGCGCAGCCGCGATTGCAGCGATCAATATCGTAAAGGTCGTGACCAGAATGGTCGTGTCCACGCCGAGCAGTCCCAGAGCCAGGACGACCGCGATGAATACGATAAGCCACTTGACTATCGATCCGACCGTCTCTGTGGTGATCGGCAGGTCAGCTTCCTCCGCAGGCTCCTTGACTCGAGAAGATGCCCATGTTCCCATCCAGAGTCCAGCGAGGACGATCAGGACAGCTCCCATGATTCTTGGGAGGTACTCTATGATTAGAGTCACGAACGCTCCTATCTGCTCGAACTGCAGGTACGTCAAGGCCAATGCCACGAAGAACAGGAATATGAACCAGAACACAAGCAAGCCCAGGATTTCGGGTATTCCCGCAAACCCTACGCTACGCAAGGATTCTAAGAGCCCAGTATCCCTGAAGTAGGAGTCGACCCTTACTCTCCTCAGTCCCTTAACTACAATCCACTTGACTACCTTCGCGACGATGTAGCCGATTATCAGTATGAGTATCGCGAAGATCAGCCCTACTATCAGATTGTTCCACAACCAGACGAATCCATCTTGCAGTATCTGGATAATGTCTGCCACTCATCCACCTCCTCAAAGCGTATTCACATTTCGTCGAGTGCGATATTTGACAAGAGGTCATGACACTTAACTGTTTCCCTATATTCCGTATTCTTGCTGGGCCAGTCATATTTCTGTGCTCAGGTCCTCCCCGGACAACTCCTGCCTTAATGTTAAATATGGATATTCCACTTCGTTTAGCGGGGATGATCATGAGAAGCGAGACTGTGGATCGGATCATTGGAGGGATTCTGCTTGTTGTGGGGATCATAATCTTGATAATCGTGCTGGGCCTGGCCTTAGCTCTGACCTCAGCACCGGGAGACTTCCTCAGACAGCAGGCTCCCGAGGAGGAGGCAGAGGAGGGACCTGTCGCGGACTTCAGCTGGTCCTCAAACGACCTTGAGGTTACCTTCACGGACAAGTCTCAGGCCGGCAGCGCTAGCATCATTGCCTATGACTGGAACTTCGGTGATGGAAATGCCTCAGACGAGGGAAGTCCAGTCTGGACATATGGCAGCTACGGACAATTCGAGGCATTCTTGGAAGTCCAGGATGAGAATGGCAAGAGGAGCAGCGCCAGGTCGTTGGTTAATTTGGTATCTGGAGAATCCAGAAGCGGAAATGGCCAAACAGATTTCTCCAGCACTGATGTTGGGTTTGATTTTGGCTCCATGGCTTATACAATCGGCATTGGGATCCTCATAACCGGGTTGTTCATGGTGATGGTTTTCGTCGGCTCAACAATACTGAAGGCCGGTTGGACCATGATGAAGCCTAGACCCGACAAGTTGAAGGTGAAGCTCAAGCCAAAAGAGATGACGATAAAGCAGGTGGGGGGACCCGCGACTGCACCACCGGAAACATTACAACCCACTCCAGCACCTGCTCCTCCAGCCCCGGAACCAGCTCCACCTCCGGTGGAACCACCTGAACCGCCTGAGCCACCTGCAGCCTGAGAGGTCCTATTTCTCTCGTTTTCGTTCCATGAGGAACGAGGCCAGCATGATCACGGCAAGCAGGGCGAGTAGGACTGCAATCACGATGTAGGGGGCAATGTCATCCTGCTCCTCAACACCTTCCGGGTCGAATGCTAGGATATCGCTGTAACTTGTCCCACCGTGCTGTCCACCGAATATGTAAGCAACATCCCCTGTCCAAACGGCACTTGTTCTCTCCCTCGGACCTGGCAGTCTGGCACCAAGTATTCGAACTTCGCCATTGCTGGGATTGAACCTCAAGATCTCATTGCACGCCACACTTCCATTGGAACCCCCGAATATGTACGCGTACTCTCCGGTCCAAGCTGACGAGATGTGATATCTGGGTTCTGGTAATTGGGACTGCATCACCTCGATACTGTCTGTCATTGGATCAAACTTCACTATGTCGGTAAGAATGTCCTGAAGAAACCTCCCTCCGAATATGTAGATATGGATTCCGTCGGTAAACGTCGCTGTCCCAGCTCTTGGCGTGGGCAGACTCATGGGTGCCGTTGAAATGGTACCCAAGCTGGGGTCATATATGAAGATCATGTCAGAGAAGGTTGTGTTGTTGTGACCTCCGAATATGTAGGCCTTGGAATTGAACCATACCGCTGAGCTGCCCACCAGTTCCATTGGCAGCTTCTCTTGCATTTCTTCTATCATGCTGGTTGCAGGATCGAATCTCAGGATGTCATTCAGCTTGTGTCCAGAATGGTCTCCCCCGAATATGTAGGCGTACTGGCCGGTCCAAACGGAGGACATGCTCACTCTGGAAGATGGGAGTTTAGTAGATAGTGTTTCAACTTCTTTGGTTACAGGGTTGAACTTTATGATGGTGTCCAACTGTTCAGCTTCTATTCGCCCACCGAAGATGAAGGCATGGTCGCCAGTCCAGACCGCTGTTGCTCTGTACATCTGATACGGAAGTGTGGAAGATTCCTTGGTAACAATTCCTGCCCTTACATTAATAGATAACATTATTACAATAGATATTGCAAGAACGAACGAGGCCTTTGCAACTCGCCGGATGTCGCTCCTGAACATATTGCTCATATTGGGGCAAAACGGACCAAGTATTAAACTGTGGCTTAAACCAAATGCACATCAACGGAATCCATGCATTTGTCGGTATCTGGCTCGAGCCAGTGTTCTCTCGAAAACACACATAGTTAAATACTAGATTTCACATTGGTTGAATCTCTGGGAATCGTATGGCTAGAATGCATGCACGCAAAAAGGGGAAGTCTTCCTCAAAGAAACCTTACGTGTCCGAGACTCCGGAATGGGTCACGATGAAACCGAAGGAGATCGAGGACATGGTGGTTCAACTTTATAATGAGGGAAAACCCCCAGCCATGATCGGCCTGCTTCTAAGGGATCAATATGCAGTTCCCAACGTCAGACTGGCAACGGGCAAGTCAGTGGTCAAGATACTCAAAGAGAATGGAGTGGAAGCGAAGTTTCCGGAGGACCTGACTAACCTCATGCGGAAGGCGGTGGAACTGTACTCGCACCTGAAGGATAACCCAAGGGACAAGCACAATCTGCGAGGGGTGCATCTGATTGAGGCAAAGATTAGGCGTCTGGCAAGGTACTACAAGAGAACGGGCGTGCTGCCGGAAGACTGGAACTACAGTCCTGCAACGGCTGAACTCGAGATTAAATAGGTGATTCCCTGCCTGCGGGTCTCTCGGATCTGGTTTCTGATGAATTGTACGAGAGGCTTCAGAAAGCGGTTGAACTTGTTGAGAAACATCCAAGAGCTAGGGTAATCTCTCCCTATGAGGCGGATGGTATTTCTGCAGCTGGCATAGTCTGCAGAGCACTCTTGAGAAAGGGCAGGAACTTCCACACGACATTGAGGAGGAGTTTCGACCAGGAGTTCTTTGAGAGACTACAAGAAGAGAACAACGACTTCGTGATAATGTGCGATATGGGGAGTGGCCAGATAGATAAGATGGAGATGTTGGAGAAGGATGTTCTGGTGCTGGATCACCACGCTCCTCTGAGAGATTCCGAATCTGTATTGCAGATAAATCCGCATCTGTTTGATCTTGACGGAGCTACCCAGGGCAGTGCTTCCACCGTATGCTTCTTGGTGGCTCTTGCCTTGGACGAATTGAATTGGGACTTGTGCGGGTACGCGCTTGCGGGTGCGATATCCGACAGACAACATGACCCCGCTTTCTCTGGGTTGAACGAGGTTCTTCTGGAGGAGGCTGTTGAGAGAGGGCTGATCAAGGTGGAGAAGCAGCTGGCATTGAGAGGAGATACGATTGGGGAAGGTCTAGAGAATACTATCTTCCCATTCTTCAAGGGTATTTCGGGAAGGAAGAAGGAAATCTCAAAGGTGCTCAAGAAGTTGGGGATGGAACCCACTACCACAATGAAACAACTGGATGGAGGGGAGAAGAGGAATCTCACTTCATATCTTTCCATTCAGCTGATTAAGCAAGGGGTCAGGCCAGAGACGGTAGAGACCCTGACCGAGGACAGGTTCTGGATAGAATCGATGGACTTGTATGCTTCTGATCTTGGTAGCTACATGAATGCCTGTGGAAGAACTGGCAATTTGGGCACCGGGCTGGCTTTCTGTCTTGGTGACAAAGAAGCCATCGAAGAGGCCGAGAAACTCAGAGAACAATATCTGTCTGGAATCATGGAAGGACTGGTCAAGCTGGAAAAGGATGGAGTGTTTGAGAAAGATTATCTGCAGTTCTTCTACACAGAGAACGCTTCCCTTGCTGGCACCTGGGCAGGTGTTGGGATGCAGTACATGTTCAATCAGGAGAAACCGATGATTGCTCTTTCCGTTCAGGAGAAGAAGACCAGGATTTCAGGTCGAGGGACTCGCTACTTGGTCGGCAAAGGTTTGGATCTTGCTGACGCGTTCAGGATTGCGGCAGAGGCTCTGGAGGGTAGCGGAGGAGGTCATGCGGTTGCATCCGGGGCAAGCATTCCAAAAGGGAAGGAAGACAAGTTCCTCGAGATGGTCGATTCTCGCGTTGGGGAACAGCTGGCACCTCAAGAATGAAGGGTGTTTTCGTCCGAGACGATTCGCCATTTTGCTTCTCTCTCATGGTATTCGAATATTCCAGTGAAACGGACCAGTTGCCCTTGATGGAATTCCCCACCAACGTCAAAGCCGATCAAAAAACAGTCAATTGTGTAGTTCCCATATTCTCCAGAGTAGCGGATCTGGAAAGAAGTTGCTGGCGTATACTCGTTCTGAACCCAAATGTAGAATGTTTCAATCTTCTGTATCTGGCCGAATATGGTTACCTCATCTCCTCTGAATGTTTCTGGGTTTTGTGCCAGGATTTCAATTGTTAAATCGCTTTCTTTCGGGTGTTGTAGAATTCTAATGTCCTCTGGGGAGTTTACTGTGATTTCCAGTTCTCCTTCATATTCTTGCACCTCGCCTATGACCTCGACCTGCGCACCTGGCAGGATTGCTTCCTTGTCCTCAACTGAGGTGTATACTTCCTTCGGGATGTAGATGACAATGGTTCCACCGCTTCCCAAGTCACTCAGTGATAGGATGAGATCACCCTTGCTGGTCAGATAGGGATCCACAACATATCCGTTGGTCCTAACGATGGTCCCAACGTCACCTATGCCGATGTCACCTAAGCGAATGGGGACGGCTTCAATGGAGCAGGAATAGAAGTACAATCCCAGGACTCCAACGAACGAGAAAACTGTCGCAACAATCAGTACTACCCTTCTATTCATGGCCGCGTGGGAAACGCAGGTCGGGAAATAACGATTTGCATCAGTACTTTTCCATCAGATCTACAATATCCTCATCCACAACCGACGCCTTCGCCTCGCCCGGTTCAACAACCTCCAACCCTCTTTCCAGAAGCGATACCTGTCTGGGCTCCAGAGCGTCTGGATTCAACGGAATAATCACGGATGCATCCCTCTGCATTACGAACTCGTTGATGAGTTCCATTCCCTTGAAGGAGTGCTCAAAACCATTGTGTACGATCAAATACTCAAGGCAATCCAACAGAACAACACACCTTTCCTTTTCCTCTACGAACTGACAAACAAGCTTAGTAATTGAGTTCAATGCGGTCGGTTCATAGTAGTCCTTTCCAGGTGTCTGGCTTATCCATATCAATCTCGTGTTCTTGAACCTCTTCTCCAGGCGGGAAGGATGCTCCCTGCTGATGCATAATCCAGGGGTCTTCTTGTTGACATTTCCTTCAAAAGCCCTGTAGCTGAGCTCGGGGCGCTTCTCCTTGTTGAGGTAGGATTTCCCCTTTGCCAGTTCGATTTGAGTGTCCTTTGCCAAAGCTACTCACTCCCTCCAATCTCCCTCTCCAAAATCTCCTCCAACTGCCCCGCAGGAATCTCGGAAAGCGATATGAGAGTGGTCTTACCGACAACTCCCTCTCCCGATATCTTGGTATCGATGAATCCTAAGGCATCCAGATCCTTGATATACTTCCAGAATTGAGTGTGGCCTCTCTTCTTCTCTCCGAGCTCTTCGCACACGACCGCATAGGAATCCTCAGCGTCCCCCGTATTGATGTAGGCGCTCTTCTTCATCTTCCTGGCTATTGCCAGCAACGCTACCTTCTTGCCCTTGTCCAACTCTGCGAGCTTCTCCTCTGTTATCGTGCGGAATGTTTCAGCCTTTGCCAGTCTCACATGTTCCGGAGTGATCTCCTCAACACGCTCCTCATCCGCCAGCATTCCCGAGTTCATTAGAAGCTCGATTCCGAACCTCGCATCTCCGCTCTCGGACGCGATATCAGCTATCAAGCCTGTTGAATCTTCTGGAACGGCCCCAGGATAGAAAGCCAGCTCCACTCTCTCCATTAAGATGTCCTTCAGTTCCTCTCCGTTGTATTTGTCCATCGCCACTACATTCGTTCTTTTGAAAGTAGAGAGCGAGGCAGCATCCATCAGTGGGAACACATCATGTTGTGATATCAGAATGAGTGAGAGGGATGCCTTAATGCCGGGAACCTCTTCATCAAACCTCGTGAAGGTGTAAATGAGATTAGATCCGCTCTTCTTGAGCAGCGCATCCACTTCGTCCAGCACTATCAGCAGGTGGCACTTCGATTTGTCTATCTGTTTCCTAAGGACTTCCAGCTTCTCAGGAACCGAGAACCCCCTGTCCGGGAAATGTGGTTGGAACTTGGAAATGATCTTGAGAAGCACCATGTCCTCTGTGTAATACTGCCTGCAATTCACCAGTACGTGTTCTATGTACTTCCCCTTGTCCTGAGCCATCTTCCCGAGGTCCGAGGAGAATATCTTGGATAGGTGCGTCTTGCCCGTACCCACGCTGCCAGTTATCAGTGCGTTCTGAGAGAAGTTGGAATCCACCACCGGACGGAATAATGTCCTCAACCGCTTCATCTGCGGTTCTCTGTGAACGAGTTTCTCAGGGACGTAATCGAAGGAAAGCTTCTGTATGTCCTTGAAAACGGACGCTCCCGCTGGTGAAGAATTCATTGCAATAAGGTATTTGCTGGAAGCTTAAAATGTTTAGGATGGATGGCCTACTTTCTATTCACTCTGATGAACCCGGAACAGGGGATGATCTCTACACCTTTCTTCTCCATCTCGTCACAGATCTTGTTCATTCCTATCGAATCCGAGGACATGTGCCCAGCGACCACGAAGCTCATGTGGTATTTCCTTCTCTCCTCCAGATGCTCCTCCGGGACGTGCATGCCGATCACGGTGCCCACTCCCTGATCCGAAAGCTCCTTGTACACTTCCTTGCTCGGAGATGTTCCACCAGTGAACTTGACGATCACCTTTCCGGCTTTCTTCTTTTTGCTACCGACTATGATCTTGGGGCCCGAACCAATGCCCATACCTTCCTTGTATTCCGGGATATCCTTGAGCGTCTTTATCAGATCTCCAATCGTATCTGGCTTCTTTCTGTTCATTCTTGTCTGTACGAACTTGTATCCTATGTTGTCGGCAGGCGTATGAGTGGTTATTATTGGGATATCTAGTATCCTGGCTGCATCCACTGGCTGGTTGTGGTTGGCAGGCATCAGTCTCCTCTCAACCTCGGCAATCCGCTTCTTCATCACACCTTCTGCTATGTTTATTGGAACGCCCAGACCTCTAAGGAACTCCTCCTGCAGATGCATGACATCGTGAAGCTCAGCCAGCGCTTTCCCCCTTGGATGATGTCCCAGAATCAGGTCGATCTTCTTTCCCTTCTCCCCCAGCCTGTCAGCGAGAACTACCTCTCCAGTAGTCATGTCTATGCCCACCAAAGCCCTCTTTACTTTCTTCTTGGGGTCTCCGTAGAGAATCCTCGTGTCCGAGTACGGGTTTGTCAATCGCTCGGTGTCGAACTCTTCCTTCTCATCATCATCCAACTTCTCATAGGCCTCCTTCCCCTTCTTCAGCTCTTTTCTAACATAGGCCTTTCCGCGTGGATCCGCTTCAATTCCCAACCTCAGAGCCAGCTCATAAACCTGTTTGACATTCATGCTGCTTCGGAAGGGCTGGAGGATATTTAAGGGTATTTGGCAAAAGTCTATATGCCAGTTGTAGATTGCATCCCATGGCCGAGGAAGGGATATTGGAACTGGCGTTGAAGCAGTCAAGGGGGCTGTTGCAGGCCGAAGACTTCTTTGTCGATGTGATTAAGGACTTAGTGAAGGAAGAGATCAAGAAGTACATTAGAGGGAAGCTCGAAGAGAATCCAGACCTGAAGGCCGAGCTCAAGGCTGGAATCATGGAGATAATGGAGGCGAAGGTCAAGGAGGCTGCCGCTTTCATAAAAATCGCAAAGGCCTCGGCAAGGTTGGGACTCGAATTAGTACCGCCACATCTCCGTGAAGAGATGACAAAGGACCTGATATCAGTCTTCGAGAAGGAGATTAACGCCAACATTGAAAAGACCATTTAGGATTTGTTTCAGAAGGAGAATCCAGGTCGAAAGATTTATTACATCAGGCTTTAATCCAAGTGCGTCTGGTTACCAGCGAGGTTGAGCCATTGGTGGAGGACATCCAATCGGCATTGTCCAAGATGAAGGTAAAGGAGTTACGAGCTTTCGCCAAACATCATGATATCGACCTGCGCGGGAAGAAGACCAAGAAGGACATTGTCAAGAAAATCGCATCTCATGACGATGTTGAGAGCCTTTTGATGATGGAGATTGCCAAGGAGCCTACGGAACCTATAACCCCGGAAGACGAGCTGATTCTGGATGATGAAGCATTTCCAGATGTAGAGGATGTTCAAGTCTTTGGGGAGCCAGAGCCAGCCTTCAATGAGGAGGACATCAGGGAGGTTCTCACCAACTTCAAGGTCTCAGAGCTCAAGAAGATGGCCAAGAAGTATGAGATAGACATCTCGGGTTGCAGGAAAAAGTCGGACTATCTGGACATTCTGTCCAAAAAGGAAAACATACAGCTGCTATTGGAAGAAGTGGGCTTCCGGGCGAAGGAGAAGGACCTTGAGAGGATTAAGGGCGAACTGATCGACGTCGGAGTTGAAATCGAGGAAACGATGGAAGAGATTGAGGCTCTCCCCTCTATGAAGGACGAAGCTGCCGACAAGATGCTCATCGAAGCAAGGACCATCGATGTGGACTTTGATGATATTGAGGACATGCTGGACTATGCAAGGATGAGGTACGAAGAGGAGAATTTCGACAAGTCCGTGGAGCTCTCAGAAGAAGCGATACTCAAGGCGAGAAGCAAGTACGAGGATCTCATGAGACTTGCCCTAGCCTATCATATCATGTCAAACGAGAAACTCATAGAGGGTCTGAGTGGAAGCGGAAGGGATTTCAGCAAGGCGGTAGCAATTCTTTTGCAGTCCAAGGAGGCCTACAAGAGCGGTCATCTGGATGAGGACCTGAGGCTCATGGAAGACCTCTCAACCACGATAAAGGACCTCTATTCTGAAGATGCCAAGAAGATAAGGGACACGCTCTATATCATGGAAGGGTTCGTGGCGGAGATCGCCAACCTGGGTGCCGACCTTACCGTTGCAAGAGACCTTCTGCAGAGAGCTAGGGAAGCGAACAGGAGACATGACAGCTACGAGGCCGCCAGGTTGATGAAGAGGGCCAAGGCGGTCGCAACCAAATCCAAGCAGTTAAGGATTGAGGAAATCAGGCAGATGATTCCCAAGACCCAGAACCTCATCGAAGAAGCTCAACACCTGGGTGCGGACGTGGGAGATGCAGAGAAGATGCTCATGCAGGCCCAGATAGCTTTGGATAATGAGGATTACATTCTTTGTGCCGAACTTGCCGGAAGGGCCAAAGCCAGGGCAGGAGAGGTGCAACACTATCAGATCCAGAAGGCCATGGACATCAGGGAGAAGCAGACGGATGACGCCAAGCTAAGGGTAGAGAGGATGGCCAACGTCCTCACAGAGGCAGACATGTACGGGCTGGACATTGCAAAGGCAAGGAGACTTCTTTACGTAGCGCGGGAAACGATAAAGGAGCAGGATTTCTACAGAATGACGAAGTACGTTACGAGCGCACAGGACGCCGTGGACGAATTGATGCCGAGGATAAAGATTGAGAGAAGGAGAAGGGGCATCGAAATGCCCAAGGCTGGACTATGCGGGAACTGTAGTTCAAGGGACCTCGATTTCTCGGAAGACGGCTATGGACAGTGCATGAACTGCGGAAAAGCATTCACCTGGGTGGTACCTCCAGAAAGGAGCGTATGGCAGAAACTCAGGAGCTTCTTTTGGGAGTAGCGTTCTCGTTCTGGTAGAGGCCGCCTATCACATCCCCTCTTGTGACAATTCCCACAAGCTTCCCGTCCTGTACTATTGGAATGCGGTTCACTTTCTTCCTGACCATCAATCGAACAACCTTCTCTACCGTGTCGTTCGTGGTCGCGGCCACCACATCCATTCTCATCAAGTCTTTCACCTTCATGCTTCCTATTTCATCAAAGGCCTGTCCGATTTCCTTCTCCTTTCTCTCCTCTTGAAAGGATATCCCGAACATTATCTCTGGTGGGTATCTCATCTTGAGCCTCTTGTACTGAGTCTTCAGATGGCCCAGTATGTCTGCCTCGCTCAACATTCCCACCAACGCACCCTGATCATCCACGACCGGACATCCGCTGACATTGTTCTCTGCGAACTTGGTGGTGGCTTTGGCTATCGTATCCTCAGGACTTAGGACGACAACCTCCTTGACCATGATGTCCTTGACGAGCATTCCTCTCCCACCACACTGTACACCAAATATAATCCTTTTCCTGACAATGTTTTTAATTGACAATACCATTGGCTAGCGCATGTCACCCTCGAACAGACCTGGCAAGAAGGTCGAGGACATCGAACTGAAGAAGGTTGAGAGCCTGGACAGCTTCGTAAGAAGCTATTGGAAAGCTGGCGGGTTCACTGCAAAGAAGATTGCGGACGGGGTTGACATCCTTGAGAGGATGGTGAAGAGGAAGGAATGCGTCACATTCTTCTCCTTTCCTGCCTGCATAGTGGCCACCGGTCTTCGAGGAATCATCAGGGAGCTTGTCGAGAGGAAACTTGTTGATGTAGTTGTGACTACTTGCGGAACCTTGGACCATGATTTGGCAAGATGCTGGAAGGATTACTATCATGGCTCGTTCGATATGGATGACGCAACACTGAGAGAAGAGAACGTCAGCCGACTGGGCAATGTCCTGCTTCCGGACGAGAGCTACGGACTGGTTCTGGAGGAGAGACTGCAACCCATTCTGGAGAAGATGTGGAAAGAAGGGATTAGGAAGATTTCCACAAAGGACTTGGCTTGGTATCTGGGGAAGGAGACCGAGAACAAGAACAGCATCCTCTATTGGGCGGAGAAGAACAAGATTCCCGTATTTGTGCCAGGCATTACGGACGGGGCGGTCGGGTACCAGCTGTGGAGCTTCTGGCAAGAGCACAAGGATTTCACGATAGATATCTTCCAGGACGAGAAAGACCTCTCAGACATAGTGTTTGAGGCAAAGGAAACTGGAGGTCTGATGATCGGTGGAGGGATATCCAAACATCACACGATGTGGTGGAACCAGTTCAAAGGGGGCCTGGATTACGTTGTCTTCATCACCACGGCACAGGAGTTTGATGGTAGCCTGTCGGGTGCCCGTATTAGAGAAGGCATTTCGTGGGGTAAGATCAGTCCCAAGGCAAGGAAAGTGACAATCGACGGTGATGCGACGGTCGTTCTGCCTCTGCTTACGGCTCCCCTTCTTGAACGGCTTGAAGGGTAGCTGGGTCAAGTTTCTTTTGCATCGTGGATTCTGTGGATGAGATTTCTCAACCTCTTCTTGTAAGGGGGTGTAGCCGTGCCCTGCAGCTCGAGTGAAACATCGTACGCTTTGTCAATCTCCCCCTCCTCCAGATAAGCCTCCCCTAGATTGAACAGAACCCTGAAATCAACGCTCCTCTTCTTTCTG
>CP070767.1:817788-825001 GCA_020345725.1 Methanobacteriota archaeon
CATACTCCCGCGCAATCTCCGCGATTCGTTCGTCGGTTAGGTATAGGTCGTTCATTATTGATACCCCCCAGCCTTGAACTCAAAGTGCGCCCCGTCGAAAGTCATCTCCGCGATGCCCGTCAGTCCGGTCCGATTCTTGGCGACAATCACCTGCGCCTCGTTATCCGTTCGCGTCTTGCGGTGCAATTGCAGCACCTTGTCGGAGTCCTCTTCAAAGCTCCCTGAGTCCTTCAGGTGGTCTTTGATACACGATGGTATCAGTTGGATCAAATTCTACCATAACTCTCTCTCCTGCATTAATTCTTTCATGGGGGATTTGAAGGTCGATCAAGGCGATATCCTCCGTCTCAAGCATGACCTTGTATCTCAGATATGAACCCACGAATTGAACATCTTCAACTGTTCCTGGAAGGGCATTGGCCTTGAACTCCTTGGTGAATCTCAGATTCTCAGGTCTTATGAAGAGAATGACAGATTCTCCAGCTCTTGCAACTGTCGGTCGAACGGAAAGAAACTGCTGGTTCCTTAGCTCCACAAAACACCAGTTATCCGAAGTCGATTTAATATTCCCCTCAAGGAAATTGCCTTCACCCACAAAATTCGCTGTGAAGGGGTGCCTAGGTCTCTCATACAGTTGTCTGGGCGAACCCATTTCAACTATCCTGCCCTTTCTCATAACAACGGTTCTGTCAGCGACCGAAAGCGCTTCTTCCTGATCATGGGTCACATGTATCGCAGTCAAGCCAAGCCTCTTGACAAGTTTTCTCAATTCATACCTGAGGTCGATCCTGACCCTTGCGTCAAGAGCAGAAAGAGGTTCGTCAAGGATCAGAAGCTTGGCTTTGGAGGAGAGTGCTCTTGCCAATCCGACCTTCTGCTGTGCCCCTCCGCTCAATTGACTTGGGAAGAGTCCTTTCTTCTCCAGTAGATTGACAAGGCGCAGAGAATCCTCCCCTATGCTCTTTCGCTCGTTCTCAGATTTGTCCTTCACCAATGGTGAATAGACTGTGTTCTCCCACACCGTCATGTGGGGAAAGAGAGCAATGCTCTGGAACACATACCCAAGATCCCTATCCTCGGTCGGGACCACGTTGACCTTTTTCCCATCAATAAGAACGTCACCTTCGGATGGTTCCCAAACGCCAGATATCATCTTGACCAGTGTGGTCTTGCCACAGCCGCTTGGACCGACGATTGACAGATACTCTCCATCTTCTATCTTCAGATTGGTGGTGTTCACTGCAACAATCCTTCCGAATCGTTTTGAAACGTTCCGAAGCTCGACTTCTGGCACTACTCGACCTCCAGTTCCTTCTCCAATCCATCCTCAGGCAGGGGAAACACTATTGCTTGGTCCTTGTCAAACCTAAGAGTCAATTCATCATCTTCCTCGAAATCTGCCGATACCCCGGAAGAAACTTTCGCCTTCAGGCCCCCGTACTCTGAGGAAATCTCCATGCTGGTCAACCTTCCCAGAAACAACATCCTCTCCAGTGTACCTGTCAGAGAGTTGGTCCCGTTCTCTACTCCTGGATGGACGGAACATCTTTCGGTCTTGATTCCCACACATACTTCGGAGCCCATTGGGAAACGTGTAGGTTTGGCATGGACCGACAGGCCGTCACATTTCACAATAGTCCTATCCTTCTCCTTCTTGGAAACCTCTCCGACAAAGAAGTTCGCTTCCCCCACGAAATGCATCACAAAGGGCGACACTGGATTGTCGTATATCTCCTCAGGGGTACCCATCTGAATGATTTTTCCCTTTCTGAGCACCACTATTCTGTCGGCTATCGTAATGGCCTCCTCTTGATCATGGGTGACATGAAGAGACGTGATGCCAAGATCTCTGGACATCTTTCTCAGTTCCGTTCTCAGATCCAATCTCAGCCTGGCGTCAAGGGCCCTCAATGGCTCGTCCAGAAGTAGGGTCCTCACATTCGTGGACAGTGCTCTGGCCAGTGCGTTTCGCTGCATCATTCCCCCGCTCAACTCTGAGGGGTAGGCTTCTGTTCTATCCTGCAGACGAACCAGGTTCAACATTTCAGTAACAAGCCTTTCCTTGTCCTTCGGATCCCAATCCCTTACACTAGGTCCGAATTCAGTGTTTTCCCAAACGTTCATGTGTGGGAATAGAGAATACGTCTGGGAAAGGTATACGACCCCACGTTCTTCGGGTCCGAGCATGTTCGCTTTGTTATCATCAATGAAGATGTCACCAGAGTCAGTGTCTTCCAATCCAGCGACCACGCGAAGCATGGTGGTCTTCCCAGCCCCAGTTGGTCCCAGTATCACCACATACTCAGCCTTCCCCACAGTCAACGACACGTTGGAGAGAGCAACGACATCTCCGAACTTCTTTGACACATTCTTCAGCTCAATGCCCATGATGTCTCACCCCCTCCTCTTCATGAAGTATCTGAGAAGGAGAATCGCGATGAAAGAGAACACTATCAGGATTGCACTTGCTATTCCTGCGACTTGATAGTCTCCTTCCCGAATGAGACTGACGATGTACACAGGTGCTGTTATGGCCTCTGGACTCACAGCTAAGGTCGCTCCTGTCTCCCCCAGGCTTCGCGTGAAGGTCATTATCGCCCCGGACAGAATTGACAGCTTGATCAAGGGAAAGGTCACCCTTCTGAACGCCTGGAGAGGTTTTCCACCCAATGTTCTCGCAGTTTCCTCATATTCTGGGCTTAATTGCTGAAGCGCCCCCACCACGTTTCGGACCACATAGGGGTAGGTGAAAGCGATGTGCGCCATTATCACGATGGCCACACCGGAGGTCACTGGAATAACATTCTGAGAGCTCCAGAATAACCCGAGAGAAAAGCCAAGGGCGGCCGTGGGGACAACAAAGGGGATATTGGCGAGAACATCCAACACTGAGGCCACCTTCTTGTTCTTGCTTCTAGCTATCAGGATTCCCATAGGAATACCGAGAACCAGCACGATTGCCGTCACTATTCCAGCCACTAGGAATGAATAGGCCATGCTGTTCCACAGACCTGACAGATCGGCTGCTTCCACCCCACGAGGCACCGCAGCATAACCGAATATGTAGAAGGCAGGTAGCAGGACAATGAGAATCAGGAAGACGAAGACAAATATATCCTTGGCTTTGGGGACCCAACCGCGGCTCAGTCGTCTCTCAAACACGGGCCAGACCTTCTTGATTGGCAGTTTAGCCCTCATTATGATCAATTTCGCTACGCCTATGAGGAGCAGAGCCAGTAGGATAAGGAGAAAGCTCAAGAATGCCAGACCAGGAACAAGGCTACTATTGAAGGCTGAGGCTGATTTCCAAGTTCCAATCAATGCGGTCGCGTTCACCGCTCTGCTCGAGATGGCTGCAAGAGCGGCCATGACGCCTCCTGTTTCGCTCAGAGTCTTTGCTAAGCAGAGCGTTACAGCGGTCACCAACCCCGCCCTGAACATCGGCAAGGTGATCGTCCTCGCTGCAGTGAACCTGCTCGCACCGCATGTTCTGGCAACCGTCTCGTACTCCGGATCCAGTTCTTCGAGTATGGAGGCCAATGGTCTGACCATGAATGGGAAGGAAAAGACAACCATGAGAAGAATGAGGAGAAGGGTGGGAGATGATGTGAGGCTTAGGGCACCAAAGGGCTTGTCCATTATGCCAGGTGTAATCCCCCAGAAGAGTGCGGCAGAGAATCCCGTAGCGGCAGTGGGAAACGCTAATGGAATGTCGATGAGGGTGTTCAACGAATCCTTCCACCTGGGTTTCTTTCTCACTAGGTACCATGCTAGGGGGAGACCGACTACGAAGTTGATCAGGGTTGCAGTGACTGCTACCACAAAAGAGAGAACGACGGCGTCAAGTATCGTCCCAAGCGTGGATTGACTGTTGGTGTACCCAAGCGTAACTGGTTGAGGGGAGGCACAGTCCACTGATGGATCGCCATCGAAATCAAGACAATGTAGATTGGATTCGGACCAATAGCCTTGAGAGTCGACAACTCTGACTCGGAAATAATGAACGCCGGATGGAGAAGAAACGTCAATTACGGTGGAGTTCTGATCTCTAACGCCAATCTCACTAAACAGATTTCCTGACCCTGGTACGAATCTGGAATCGTTGCTGTAATATATCTGATAAGTGTCGAAATCCACGTCCTCGCTTATAGTCCAGTTCAAAGTGATGTTGGCACTGACATTGTAAGGGGTGAAAAGCTCGACAGTCTGGGGGGAACGCCATGATGCACCGTCATCTTCACTCACTCCGTTGGAGATTGTCGTCAGACCACTCTTGTTCACAACTCTTATCCTGAAATAGTACTCCTTGTTCGAATCCAGACCGTTTACTATCATGGAGGTCGTAGTGCGTGCCTTATCCAGCTTGCTCTGATCGGTTGTGGGATTCTGATACCCCACACGTATCCTCAAAGTCGAATTGTCTGGATAGAAATTCGGGTCATCGGAGGCATAAATCTCATAAGATAGGAACTCGGTAGCGTCCTCGCTCTCCGACCATTCGAGCGAAGCAGAATCAGTATCCGACAAAACGTAGGTCGAGATGTCGCCCCAACCTGTTACCATGTATCCCAGGACATAGACGGTGGGGAGCAAAATCAATAAGAGAAAGAAGACCACGATGAATACATACCAGCCTTTTACGGCCCTCCTTTTGGATAGTATTTCCAGTATGCTTCTGCCTATTGCCATACACTCTCTCTATGTGAGTAGAACCCCGGCCTCTGCGAGTAAGAATGCTACAAGGTAGATATGGTTTCCTACGGAGAAATATGTAGCCTATATAGAATATGGAATCTGCTTCCCACTACTCAGCGAAATCCAGTCCCTGCTCCTTGAATTGCCTCTCCAGCTGTCTTCTCATCTTCCTGTTTCCGACAATCCCTTTGATGGCCTTCTTGGATGCGTTGAACTGTTTCAGCAACCCCCTCACGTCATCAACTGTGGTTCCACTTCCCTTGGCGATCCTTCGGATCCTAGATGACTTAATCATCTTGGGATTCGTTAACTCTTCCTCGGTCATGGAGTCCATCATCACGCGGTAATCCGCCAACCTGGCCTGCATGGCATGCAACTCTTCATCAGAAAGCGTTCCCGGCATACCTGGAAAGAAACTCAGTATCTTCCTCAGGGGCCCCATCTTGGACACCATCTCCATCTGGTCGTACATCTCCCTAAGTGTGACCTTGCCTGACAAGAGTTTCTTGGCGGTCTCTTCCGCCCTCTCCTTGTCCATGACCTCTTCCGCCTTCTCAAGGAGAGCCTGTATGTCACCCATTCCCAATAGCCTGGAAATGAACCTTGGCGGATCGAACTTCTCGAAATCGTCTATCTTCTCGCCAGTTCCAATGAAGGCTATCGGAGCCTCCGTTTCGGACACGGCGCTGAGCGCTCCTCCACCTTTGGCACTGCCGTCGAGTTTGGTGACGACCACGGACGTAACGCCAGCCGCTTCATGAAATGCCTTTGCTTGGGGGCCAGCCTGTTGACCAATGGTGGCGTCCAGAACTAGCATGGTCTCCTGGGGCTTCACTATCCTGGCAAGTCTCTTGATCTCTTCCCTCAGGTCCTCCTCGAGGGAGTGCCTCCCGCTAGTGTCAACAATGACAATCTGCTAATCCTTGAAGTGCTCTAATCCTTCCCGGACAACCTTCTCAGCTCTCTTCTCTTCCGGTCTTCCATAGATGGGCACATTGATCTTCTCTACAACCTGGGCCAACTGCTCGTACGCCGCTGGACGATGAGTGTCTCCTGCCACCACGCCGACGTTCAGACCTTTCTTCTGGAAGAACCTGGCCAGTTTGCCGATTGTCGTGGTCTTGCCGGAACCGTACAGTCCGACCATCATTATCTTCTGTCTCTCCAACTTGATGTCCTTGGTTCCGTGGAGTATTTCGACCATCAACTCGTAGATTATGCGAATGATGTGCTCGCGGAGACTCATACCAGCAGGAGGTTCTTCGGTCAGGGCCCTCTTCTCCAAATCCTTTGTCAACTGGAGAGCCAGGTCCACCTTAACGTCCGCTTGTATCAAGGCCCTCTGGATATCTCGAACAACCTCTCTAACCAACTTCTTGTCGACATGACTAGCTCGGGCTATCTTTTTCAGAACGCCTCTGAGTGAACTACCCAGCTTCTCGAGCACCATCGTGCAATGATTTGCCTTTTCGGTATATTAAGCTATGGTCTGCACAACATATACGAATAGGCTAAAAAGCATAATAAAAAAGAAGGGAGGGCTACTTTTTTATACTAGCTATCATATACGGTCTATCGGTGAGAACACGGCACGAGAAAAGCGAGAAGCGATAAGGTGCGTAGGATATGTGCGAGTCAGCACCGAGGAACAAGCCGAAAGTGGATACTCGATTGAAGCTCAGAAAAACGCCATAGAACGCTATTGCCAGAATAGAAGTCTTAGCAAGGGGGAAACATGGCGCTTGGTCTCGGTCTATGTGGATGACGGCTACAGCGCCTACAACGGCGCAAAGAGACCGCAATTCCAGAAGATGATGAAGGATTCTGAGAAGTGGGATTTGTGTATTGCTGTATGGCTCAATCGGTTCTGGCGCAATACCCGAAAGGCTCTGGCGTGGCTAGACGAACTACACAACATAGGTAAGAATTTCGTAGCTATGGATTATGACATGGATTCTAGCTCGGCTATGGGTGAATTCGCTCTGACTATGATGCTAGCTCTGGCGAAGCTTGAATCTGACCAAACTAGCGAGAGAGTCAAGAAAGCATTCGACCAGAAATTCGATACTGATGAAAAGGCTTGGTTCACAAGAGCGCCTTTGGGCTACGATCTTGACGACGGTAGGCTAGTGGTCAATGAGAACGAAGCCGTGGCAGTGCAAAAGTCTTTTCAGATGGCTACTAGTCATTCATCTGAGCTAATCGCTCAGTATCTCAATGTCCATGGCTTTCGTGGGAAACAGGGAAAACCATTCTATTCCACCAGCATTACTCAGATTCTCCGCAATCCCGTTTACTGCGGGTATGTCTATCGCAATGGTGTTCTCAAAAGGAACGGGCATGAGCCTATCATCCCAACCGAGCTATACAATGCCGTTCAGAAAGCAATCACGAAGCGAAGTCGAAGGCGCAAATACCAAACGGTGGAATTGGGCGCTGACGAAATCGTATGCGAATGCAAAATCATACATGGCAGAGGAGTAAGGCTCTATATCCCGATTTCGAAACCTTAGACGCG
>CP070767.1:825101-828546 GCA_020345725.1 Methanobacteriota archaeon
CGTGGAGGCAGGTGATGTTTTGGTGAAGATACCACGGGAGACTACGAAAACCAAGGACATCACGGGTGGACTCCCTCGAGTGGCGGAGCTCTTTGAGGCACGTAGACCCAGGGAGTACGCGATCATCAGTGAGATAGATGGTACTGTGAGCTTCGGCAAGATGGTCAAGGGGAAGCGCAAGGTTGTCGTCACTCCAGACGTAGGGGAACCAAGGGAGTATGCTATCCCCAAGGGGAAGTACATTAGCGTTCATGAAGGAGATATGGTCAAAGCGGGAGAGGCTCTCATGGATGGGAGTTCGAATCCTCATGACATCCTGAAGGTTCTGGGAGACAAAGAGTTAGCTCGGTTTTTGGTGGACGAGATTCAAGAGGTGTACCAACTGCAAGGGGTCAAGATTCATGACAAGCACATCGAAATAATTGTCCGACAGATGCTCAAGAGAGTGAAGATCCGTGAAGTAGGAGATGCGAAGTTCATTGTGGACGATCAGGTCGACAAGCATGTATTCCGGGCAGAGAACGAGCGGGTCATAAAGGAGGGTGGGAAACCGGCCATCGCCGATCCTCTCTTCCTGGGTATCACCAAGGCATCTTTGATCACTGACAGCTGGGTTTCCGCCGCTTCGTTTCAGGAGACGACGCGGGTCCTCACTCAGGCAGCGGTGGAGGGCAGGATCGACTACCTAAAGGGGCTTAAGGAAAATGTGATTATGGGAAGAATGGTGCCAGCGGGGACTGGAAATTCTGCCTATCGGCACGTTACTCCAGTGGTCGAGGGAGAATATGCTCAGCCCCTTGTTGAAATGGAGATAAGTCAAGAGGAACAACTCGAACAGCCAGAACCAGAAACGCCAGTTTCGTAGTTGATTTACTGCAACGCTTTCAGCTTTCTGCGGGCGATTTGCGCCTGGGGGGAGTGTGGATATTCCTTTATCACCTTCTTGAAGAGAAGTTTTGCATCGACTTTGTCCCCCAGATTAAGGAACGCAAACCCTTGCTTCAAAAGGGCTGAGGGGACTTTGTCGCCCTTAGGATACCGCTTCAAGAGTTTCTCGTACTCCAGGATCGCCCGCTCATAGTCTTCTTGTCGATAGTAGCACTCACCAACCCAGTATTGAGCATTGTCTGCATATTCGGTCTTCGAGTACTTCGCCAGGAACTTCCCGAACAGTGTCAAAGCGTTGGCATAATCACCCTGTTTGAACGTGTTGTACGCCTTCTGATAGGACCCTTCCGCATCTTCCTCCTGCACGGAAACAGGTGCCACCGGCACAGTCGGCTCGCGAGCCGAAGGTGCTTTCACAGTCTTCTCTTGTTCTGCCTTCGGGAGGGCTGCAACCTTTGTTTCATGCTCCAGTTTCAGTGTCTGCACTTGATCGTTGAGCCGTCTGATGAGATCTCTGTCCTCCTCTATGTTCGCTCGGAGGATCTGGATCTCTCTCCGTAAGTCTTCCATGGTAGTTTCGAGGTCAGCCTTCCTCTTGGGCAGGGCCTCGGGGGGTTGTTCCGATGCAAGTGTTCGCTCGATGTTGGCAACTCTCTGAGACAGGTTTTCCATCTGACTGTCTAAGTTAGCTGCCTCCTCGGTGGTCATACACCCCACCAGGAGGCAGAGGCTTGATGCAGCAAGGGCCCACATTAATCTACGAAGTTTCATCGTTATTCCTCCCAGCTCCCTGGGTCAGCCAGCACGTTTTTTACCGTGAGAGTATCACAAAATGATCCCTTCGATTCTTGGCCCATGCTTCCTCGTTGTGTCTCGAATCTAGAGGCATCTCCTCCCCATAGGTGATCGTTGACAGCATGCTGGCCTTCACACCCAGCTTTATCAGATAGAGCTTGGCGCTCATAGCCCTCTTTTCTCCCAGGGCTAGGTTATATTCATTGCTTCCCCTTTCATCGCAATGCCCTTCAATTTGCACGTTGAGATTCGGGTGAGCACGCAGCGCTTTGGCATTCTCAGCCAGTATGGCCCGGGCTTCCGGGGTCAGATCGTATTTGTCAAACTCGAAGTTAATGTCTTTCAGCATCTTGCTTTCCATTACCTCGCCCTCGATCCCTGGATACTTCTTTGCCGTAAGGGTTTCTTCGAAGGCTTTTCGTTCTCGCTCCTGCTCCATCAACCGTCGTTGTTCCTCCGTCATCTCGGGGGTTTTCTGCTCTGTAGTTTTCATCTTGTGCTGACATTGTGGAAGAAGCAGGACCAGTGCGATCAACAGTACCACCTTCCATGCCCATTTTTGTTTCAACATCATACAAACCTCCTTTGCAACAAATGTACTATTATTTATTTTAGCCAGGGGGACCAGGCTGGTTCCGTTTCTTTTGATTTAGTGTTCGTCACTCTCCACGAAGTACCGCCATCTTCCGTCATAATGTAAATATCGGGGTTTCCGCCGCGAGTGCAGGTGAAGGCGATATACCTTCCATTAGGAGCCCACGATGGACTCTCATTACTGCCCGTCATCGTTAGCTTTCGCAAATCCGTTCCGTCCGTGCGTATCGTGAATATGTGGAACGTTCCTTCTAGCCGACCGGCGAAGGCGATTTTGTCCCCCCGAGGAGACCACGCGGGCGAGCAATTATAGCTTCCCTCGTACGTCAGCCTCCGGCTCTTCTTTGTCCTTAAATCCATGATATAGATCTGAGGGCTTCCCGAGCGATCGGACAAAAAGGCGATCTGCTTCCCGTCTGGTGACCAGGATGGAGAAGCCTCATTGGCCCAGGACTTGGTTAGTCTGGTCGGATTCGTACCGTCCTTCTTGAGCAGACAGATCTCAGCGTTGTCCTTTGCCCTCATCATAAGAGCAATGAGCTGGCCATTAGGAGACCAGTCTGGAGCAGCATTTAGCCCGGTGACCGAGGAAAACAGGATGCTATTTCCCGTGGAGAGAAACACTTGATACAGGTCAGGATTGCGCCGGATGAAGGACGTGTACAGCAGGCTGTTTCCATGCGGGGACCAGGCAGGTGAAATATTAATAGAGCCATTTCGGGTCACCTGCTCTACGTTATGTCCGTCGAAATCCATCACGTAGATTTCTTTATTCCCGGTACGGTCAGCAACGAAAGCGATTCTAGTCTGAAAGATGCCTCGTTCCCCGGTCAACTGGTAGAAGATTTCGTCAGCTGTCCTGTGGGCGATCAGTCGCACGCTTTTGGCAGACCCCCTGTAGCGCTTCCCCGCAATGTAGGCCCCCTGAACTACATCGAAGAGTCTAAACTCAATGGTGACGCTGTCTCCTTCCACTGAAAGACCCGCCGACAGTAGGAACTCAGCTCCCACCACAGCCCAGGCGTTGTAATCCACCGTCTTCTCGGTGATATAGACTCCTCGTTGAGGAAGTTCCTCTTCCATGATGTGAAAGAGGTTGGATATGGTGAGATCCTGCGAGAGCGTTTCTCGCAGCTGTTTGGCTATCTCCTCAGGGACGATTCCCAGA
>CP070767.1:828646-832793 GCA_020345725.1 Methanobacteriota archaeon
CAGGATTCATTGCCACTCCACTGGTTTTGAAGGTTTTCTTCGATCTGCTCCTATAGACATTGATCTTCTTCCCGGCCTTGGCAAAAGGTCTTTCCGTCAGTCCTCCAGCCGAGACCACACCGATCGTGGCCCTGCATCTCGGATTCAGATTCTTGTACTTCCCGGAGGGTAGCTGAACAACTGTTTCTTTGCCCTGACTGATTACCACTGCCGCAGTTCCGGCCGTTCGGGCGAACTTCCCGCCGTCCCCTGGCATGGACTCTACGTTGAAAACCAGGGTGCTCTCTGGGATATCTCCCACTGGAAGCGTATTGCCCAATTCCACCTCCATCTTCCCTATTGTGACAGTTTGTCCCACTTGCAGTCCTTCCGGAGCGATCATCAGGACCTTCATCGATGGGAAGGAGACCATGGCCAGCGTTGCCGTTCTCCCTGGATGCCGAACAATCTCTTTCACCACACCTTCCTCATCTTTGAGGGGCGGATGTGCAACCTTGCCGCGATGCCTGTGGCTGGGTGAACGGTAGGTGCGGGAGCCTTTCCCTCGTCTTCTCGTCGGTATCCTCTTTCCCAAACTACCACCTAGAATATTCCTATCCTCATGCTCAGGTCCTTGGCGTCTTCTCCCTCTTTGAGCTTGATTATGGCGTGTTTGCCTTCCTTTCTTATCCTGGTGAAGACGTTTTCCACCTTCACTTTGAAGGTCTCCTCAAAGGCCGCTTTGATTTCAGCTTTAGTTGCATCTCTCTTGACTATGAACTCAATCCTGTTACCATCCTTCAGGTCCTGTGCTGGTGTTCCGTCGATGGCGTTCATCGATTTCTCGGTGACGTACGGGTGGAGCAGTATCTTGTGATTGTCCTTCATTCTACCATTTCCTCAATTCCTCAAACGCCTTGGCGCTGAATAGTGTGAGTCTGCCCGGATCTCCTCCTGGCGCAAGCATCTCGGTGTTCAATCCTTGGGGCGAAACAATATCCACTCCAGGCAGGTTCCTGAATGCCTTTCCCCTTGCAATTGGGTCCAGGATCACGAACAGGAAGCTCTTGGGTGATTTGTACCTCCGTCCTCTCATCTTTCCTCTGCCCGCTCTCACCTTCTTCCCATCTCTCGCCCTCTCAATATCTTCGTACACACCCAGATTCTGAAGGAAGTCAATTGCCTCTTGAGTCTTCTCCAAGTTCTCCACATCGTCCTCGATCACCACAGGGAGCGTCAGTTTCGTGTCGAACCTGTGTCCTCTATTTGAGACGACTTCCGAGTCACGGGTGGCACTGAGGGCGGAATTCCTTGCCTTGATTCTCTCCTTCCTGTTGATCTTCATGGACCAATCCTTCCAAGGACGAGGGGGATGAGCTCTTCTTCCACCCACCGTTCCAGGTGACTGGGCGGCTCTCCGGCTATCGGTGAGTCTTTGCACTCGTGCCACTCCTCTGCCCTTGCCCCAAGTTGATACGGCATGTCTCATACCAGCTCCTTCGCCAGGTCCGTAGCTTTGTCTCCTGTTTTCTCTCGCGGCCAGAACTGCTCTTCTCATCAGGTCGGTCCTGATATCCTCGAAGAAGACATTTGGCAGATCAAGTACACCAGAGGTCTTTCCATTCATTGAGTAGAGGTATACCTGGTTGGGTCCTCTCTTCTTCCTGGTCTTCTTTGCCTTGGTCTTCTTCTCCGCCATATATCTACGCACCTTGCTTTGATTGAGTGGATAAATAGGTAAGCTTCATATCTTCAGGCTCCACATCTGGAGCCGTGGCCCTGGAGGCATCGCGCAATCTGATGAGCCTCTTCGCAGGACCGGGAACGGAACCGTGCAGGATGATGTACCCGTTCTTCACCATTCCATAATGCAGGAATCCACCAGCAGGATTTACCTCCTCTCCCTTCTCTCCTATTCTGAGTACTCTCTTGTTATGCTCCGTTCTTTGATGGTAGCCAATCTGTCCCGCTTGGGGAGCAGTGGGTCTCGTGTATCCGGGATAGAACGATCCAATCGTTCCTGCCATTCTTCGATGTTTGGAGTTCTTGTGACTAAGTAGCTTGACGCCCCATCTCTTGACCGGACCGCCGAAACCTTTTCCCCTTGTAATTGCTGCAACGTCCACGAACCTCCCTTCGGAGACGAAGTCGGAGACCTGGATGGTCTTTCCCAGATGCTTCTTCGCGTACTTGATTCTCTCTTCTACCGTACCGCCACCTACTCGTATCTCCATTATCTCTGGAGCTTTCTTGGGGACTCCAGTGACCAAAGCCGGCTGTGTGTGAGTGATGAGCCTGACCTCGTCAATGTCCTTAGGTTTGATACTCTTCCAAGCATCCTTGGAGCTTGATTTCGGTATGGGGAACCTCTTTCTCAGCGCTTCGTCAACCTTAGGTGCCCAGATTTCGGAATCCGTGTTCAATCCATAGGGCGAGTTCTTGTAGAAGCGGACTCCGGCAACCTTCATGGGTGGAACTTCAATAACGGTGACAGGAATCTGGACGTTCTGCCCTGCAGTGGTGCTGGACTTGCGGTAGTCGACAACGGAGGCATGGGTCATGCCAGCTTTGTATCCCGCGAATCCCTGTATCCTTGGACCATCGTCCGTTTGAGGCCAGGAATTGAATTTCGGGACTTCGGAGGTTGCCCTCTTGCGGGGCGAAAAGCCCATCGAACCATGTCTCGGGCGAGTTCTCTTGGGCATGAGATACCTCGATAGTTCTCTCTGCTAGCCTTGTCTGCGAAGGTTTCGCGTTCGAACGACTTGACCGTGACGATTCCAGCGATCCAAAAGGTTTAGACCGCGTTGTTGGGAGTCAATCTTTTCCCAGGTCGTCTGGCCATATCTGATGCGTTCTGTCTCAATATTATATACTGTATTTAACCCTTATGGAAATCTATGTCTGGACGGCCTATCTGGGGTGACAACGAGACCTGGAAAGGCGTGGAACATGGGCACATGTTCCTGAATTGACTTATGGAGTGGCATCCCCCAAACGAATCCAACCTGGGACTGTTCCCAAGACCCTGTCTTCCGCATATGTTATTCCGTCATCTAAAGAACAAACAAATTCGTAACGATTACAAGATAGCTTTATATATCCCCAAACTCATATTTTCAAAAAGATTACACCGCAATTTGTGGATAGGGGATCAACGGAGGGGAAAAGATCTTCAGCCTACAACTCTCGCAAGAGGTATGCTGTTCTGAACTTAGTTTTGACAGTCAACTTTTCGTAAGGAGCGCCGAGGTGGGGCGCCATGAGGAAATACCAATAAGCCTTAAGGAGGAGGGCAAATGAAATGGAAATACGCGGCAGTTCTAGCATCATTCGTGATGGTTTCAATGGCCTTTGCAGTAGTGGCTGGTGAAGACCAGGCACCCGTTAATCCAGAAGTGACACCCTACGAGATGTGGCAGGGCTACCTGGAAATGAAAGCCACCATCGATGAGTTGGAAGAGCAGGGTATCAAGGCGTACGATGCAGTATCCGATGAGGAATACTTCACGTACACGGACGGACCATTCCCGAGATACGACGATGATGGAAGTCCCCCAGGACCACATCATCCCCCGAACTGGGGATCCCACTACGTCTCTGATGCCATGTATGAGCCCCCGAATGGACCGGGTGGTTGGTACATGATAGAGGCAATGGGCGGTGCCGGTGAGTTCTCTGGCGGTAACAGCCACGAGACATACTTCATCGGTGACCAGAACGGAAATGGTATCCTTGAATGGCTAGCTGGATTCAGCTACAGAGAATTCGGTTGGGACGGCATCGACAACGATGGCGATGGCTGTGTCGACGAGAAGACTTTCTCTGCATGGGACCCCAGTCGTGGAACAGGTTGCGATCTGATCCCAGATCAGGTCACATACTACGAGACCGGGGGTCTTGTTGACTCCGCTGGCGATACTGGAGACCTGCTCACAAACGTGGACTGGTATTCGTCAATAACGGCTACTGAGATCTACAAAGCCTTTGTCACGCCCAAGTGGATGGCCTACCAGCTCCGAGGTCGCACCAACTATCCTGACGGTGTAGGGGAGTTCATCTCTTACTATGCCTATGAGAGTCAGAACGGTGTGAACGCAAACCCGGAGATGGACAGCGATATGTCCGACGGATATGTCGGTGTCATAGACGCAAGAGGCTTTCCAGG
>CP070767.1:832893-839480 GCA_020345725.1 Methanobacteriota archaeon
AGTGAGAAGGTATTCACCGACCCAGTGCCATTTCGCATTTGACATCAAGGTCTCTTAATACCTTTTTGTCCCTGGTAGTGACCAGATCTCTCTTCGTACAGGTTCTCAGGTTGTGAGCTCACTTCTTCCAGAACCATCTGGGCGAATGTATCTCCAACGGATATCTCCAGGTCATTGGCTGACGCGTTGAAACCCGCGAGAGTGAGCGTTCCCTTGAACCCTGCGTCTATCTTCCCGAACGAGGCCAGTACCCCTCTTCGTGCCCAACTGGACCTTATCCAAAGCTGTGCCGTAAGGTCGGAACCGAACTCCACGAACTCCTTCGTGCTTATCACGAAATTGGAGAGTGGAGGCACGAGCACCTTTCCCTCGGACACTCTGGTCTTTGAACGGTTCACTTGGATCTCCTCAATGGTGAGGTCGTACCCGTTCGGAGTAAGATTCTCTTCCTAGAATCCACGGATTTTGAGTTGTCCGCTTTCTATTGCGTTTACCACGTCTTTGTCTGAGAGGATTGACATCTTACCCCCCTCGGGGTAGAATGGGAATAGGAGATTAAAGCATTTCCTAAACCAATACAAAAATAACAAAGGAGACTCAGGAGATGGAAGGTGGAAACATGAACGTCCGGTTGACAGAGGAACAGAAGATAACAATCACCAAGAACGTCGTTGGAGAACTTGAGAGGTAGCGGTTTACTCCAGAACGAACTCCCACTCACACCACACATCTTCCGGACGCTCGTCCGGTGGGCAAACGATGCAGTTGACCTGTATTTTGGGATTGAGCTCTTTGGCAAAAGCCTTCAACCAACCGAATCGGACGCCCTTGCACGGGAATAGATCCAATCCTTTCGAAATCCTTGTGTTCTGAACTCTGCAGTTCCTGTTTCTGAACACTCCCCTGTTCTCCTCAATCTCGATTTCCTTGTCCTCGGTATCAAGTGACCAGCAGCTGGACCTCAAGGCTTTCATGAAGGATGGAATGTCTTCTCCGCTTGCACCAACCGTCTTCTTCAACCTTCTCGCCTCTATCACCGCCATCCCCTCCCACACTTCTTCGTCGATTTCCACTGACGGTTCTGTCCCAAATCTCTTCTCTATGCCCAGAAAATACAAGCCATCCACTGCGAAGATATCTCTGATGTGCATGAACAAGAACTCGATCAGTTTCTCTTCTGGAAAGCCCTTGAGGAACTAAATGTCTGCTTCCCTTCCGATTAGTTTCTTGTGATTGGAATCCGTCATGATTATTCCCCTCTTTCGTGCTAGACATGCAATATCTGATTGATTCTTGAACCTTTCCGGACTGCTAAGCGACAAATCGACCTAACATATCGTTATGATTCGCCCCTCCCAATTCCAGTTCTGTTGATGCTCGATGTAGTGCTCTAAATTCTCCCAATTTCCGCAAGCATTCTGACGAAAAAAGAGTCTTCAGGTTACCCTTACACTACCTTTTTATATGTAGTGCGTATTTCGTGATTTCGATTCTAAGCATCCCTCCACAACGAGGCCGTTCAGCTAGTTTTTCGCTCTGAACGGCCAACCTTTTTTCTTATCGTTTGTCAAAGACCCTACCAATAGTTTTATGTGTTTCACTGACCGATTACAATGCAATCGGAGGATTCGATTTGATGAGAATGAGACTTGGATTTCTAGCCGTTCTTGCTCTGATGCTCCTCTCCATTGTCGGTCAAGCTCTTGGTGAGTCTTGGGAACAGAACGACCTTCGAGAGGGCCAATTTGAGAAAAACGATTTCGAATCAGCCAGCGCTTTGGACGACACTCCTTGGTTTGTACTTCCGTTCTACTCAAAGCTCAGCAGAGCAGATCTCTTGGACAATCAGACTCGAGCAGGAATCTTCGCACAAATAGAGGCCAACCCCGGCATAACATTCTCAACCATTGCCAAAGAGCTCAAGCTTCCGCATGGAACACTGCAACATCATCTCCGGGTACTTGAGAAATCAGGATTCATAATCTCAAAACGTCTCAAGAAATACACGAGGTTCTACCTCGCAACAGTGAAGGCCAGCGATCTGACCGAAGTACAGGAGAAGATATTCTCATTGGTCTGCGAAAAACAGGGATTGTGTGAAACTGAGATTGGCGAGGAGCTGTCTATTTCGAAGCAAACGGTCAGCTATAACTTGAGACATCTCGAAGAGGAGGGATTCGTAGATATTGTAAGGGAGGGAAGGAAAGCGAGGTGCTTCCCTACGAATAATTGTCCTCAATAGGACCACGTTCTGCAATGGACCAGTTCGTACCAAATCCAACCAATGTTTATTTATCTTAAGAGATTATTAGACATATTAGAGGTGCTTGGAATGAGACTACCTCGTTTGAAAGGCAAGAGAATTCTTGTAAGTGTGGTTAGTGTTGTGGCAGTCATTCCTTTGATCTTCTCGGCTGTCATGTTGGTTGCCGCTCCGATAGGAGCCTCGGAAAGCAAGAACCTCACCACGTTGAAGGACACGAACAGCGATGGCAGAGTGGACTTCGTATTGCCATCTGGAAAGGTCTTCCTGAACGTTGGAGAGAACAGGTACAGGAGCAACGAGATAGTGTTCACTGGTGGCGGCTACAAGCCCCAGGAATTCACCTTCTCCAATGGAACCATCAGCCCTTTCTCGAGCGCGACATCTGATTTGTATCCGTCACCTTTGAAATTCTTGGATACTAATGGGGACGGAAGGTTTGACACATGCATCTTCATGAACTATGGTGACCTCAACATGATTCTCTATCGAAACGATGGAAGCGGGACCTTCGTTCAAGCAAAATCCGTGAACATCATGATGGATGCCAATCCCGATTATATCGCTGTGATCGATATCAGGGAGCTCAGAAGAAGACAGCCGATGGTGAGCTGGCTCTAGTCCTATCAGCGTCCAGGAGAGTCCGCACAATCGGAATTCCAATCATTTATGGGCGCATGTGCCCAGTAAGAATATTCCGATATCCACAATCGCGTTTTCCAGAACCTATGGATAATATCTGGCGACCGTCCTCGGGAACGGCACCGCATCCCTAATATGCTGAAGACCGCAGATCCACTGAACGACCCTCTCTATTCCCATGCCGAATCCACTGTGTTGAACGGACCCATATCTCCTAGTATCCAGGTACCACTCGTAGTTGGATACATCCTCTCCCTCTCGTTCCAGCGATCTTTTCAATTCCTCTATGTCCGCGTCCCTCTCCGACCCACCAATTATCTCGTCTCCTGTTTCAGGTGGATGAAAATCGAAGCACAAGGCAGACTTCGGATCCTCAGGGTCCCTTGGTTTGTAGAATGCCATTATCTCTTTTGGATAGTGTGTGACGATCAAGGGTCTATCGAACTCCCCCATCAGCTCCCTCTCTTCCAGTGTCCTTAGGTCCTTCCCCCATTCTATGTCCATCCCCTTCTTCTGCAGCATTTCAACAGCTTCTTCGTATTTCATTCTGGGGAACGGGGGTACTATCGACTCCAAAGACTCAAGGACTCTTCCGAGCGCGTCCAGCTCAGCCCCATTCTTCTCGACCGCTTGCTGGCAGATGTGGGAAATGAGTTTCTCACCTTCATCTATGCACTCATCCATTCCGGCCCAGGCTATCTCCATCTCAGCGTGCCAGTACTCGGTCAGGTGCCTTGTCGTGCGGAACTTCTCCGCCCTGAAGGAGGGTGCAATGCAGTATATCTTCTCGAGGGCCATCACCATTGCTTCCGCATATAACTGCCAGCTTTGAGCCAGGTACAACTCCTTCTCGTAGTAATCCACCTTGAACAGCGTGGAGCCACCTTCAACCATTGCGGGTGTTAGAATCGGTGCTTGGACCTCGTAGTACTCGTTATTCCTGAAGAAATCGTGAATCGCTCCGAAGACGGTTGACCTGACCTTCATCACATTGGTCATCTTCCTGCTTCTGATCCAGAGGTGCCTCTTGTCAAGCAAGAACTCAGTGCTCTGGTCTTTTGTTATGGGATACTTATCAGCAAATCCAATGACCCGGAAACTCTTTGCACGAATCTCAAATCCTCCGGGTGCTCTGTCATCTGTGGCGACCGTTCCACTCGCGACTACTGAAGATTCAACTAGCGCCTTTTCAGCAGCCAGAAAATCTTCCTCGGGTATCTCATCCCTGTTGACTGTAACCTGGACGATCCCACTCGAGTCTCTCAGAACCACAAAAACCAGGCTTCCGCTGCTCCGCGTCCGGTAGATCCATCCCGCTATCTCTACATCTTTGCCTTCGTACTGTTCCGAGAGCATCTCCGCAATCTTTGGCATTCTCCCGTAGATTGCCTTTTGACTAATCTAATTTTTCCCTTTCAACCAGATTCGTTAAGACTCTTCTCAGGACCCTGATGCTTGCAAAGTACTCATCTAGGCTCAACCTCTCATCTGGTGTGTGATCCAATCTTGAATCCCCTGGACCGTATGCGACGATAGGAACATCCCAGTGGTTGCCCAACACGTTCATGTCAGAGGTGCCTAGTTTCTTCTTGTAGCTAGGTGAGCCACCCTCTTCTCGGATTGCTGAAATGAACGCCCTGGTTAGATGACTGTTCTTGCTGGAGACCTTGGGTGCCTCCTCCGATTCCCAATCCAATTCTCCATCTCTTGCGATTTGCTCAATACTGGTTTTGACCTCTTCTATGTCCATAGTTGGTGGGACTCTAACGTCCACTCTCATTTCCATCTCTGTCCTAATGCCATCGTTTTTGGTATTGAAAGAGACTAACCTCGGTGTCAGTGAATCGAACGCGGAACCTCCTAATTGGGAACTACAATAGTCACTCAGTTCATTCCAGAACTCCATTCCTTTCTCGGCAGGGTTTGTGTCCGTTGTTCCGATATGTTTGTTGACGTCACTGGTCCTGAAGCGGAACTTCAAACAACCTTTGTAACCAATAGCCACAGAGTCCCAGCCGCTCGGCTCTCCGACAATGACACACTTCGGATTGTATCTCGCCAGCAAGTTCCTTGCCCCTCGGGATCCGCCTTCCTCGTCGACCACACCTATGACTACTACTCTCTTCCCAGATATCTTCCCTAGGCTCGAGGCCGCACAGATCATAGCTGCCAGCGAACTCTTTGCATCCACGCTTCCTCTCCCAAAAAGTGTTCCATCTTCTATTCTAACTGAAATCTCTCCTTGAACGGTATCGAGATGACCAACAAGCAGGATTTCTTCGGGACCCTCCCCCATAACACCAATAACGTTTCCCACATCATCGATTTGTGATTGGAAACCGCTCTCCTCCATTGTCTGAACCAGGAATTCGGCCAGATCCTTTTCTTCATTGGTAGGTGAATATATGGAGACCATATTCTGCAACAACTCTAACTCATCCATTCCCGATCAGCTCTCCCAACACATCAACCGTGTAATCGATCTGTTCCTTCTCAATCACCAACGGCGGAAGAAACCGCAGAACGGTGCTTCCGGAGGATATTGCCAGTACTCCCTTCTCAGCAAGACCCATCACTACCGGTCTCACCTTCTCTTTGAGCTCTACCCCCACCATCAGTCCTCTTCCTCGGACCTCTCTGATCTTCTTGCTATCAATCTCTCGTAGCTTCGTCAGTAGATAATCACCCATCTCAGATGCTCTCTGGCACAGCCCGTTCTCCTCAATGAACCTGATCGACGCCAAAGCGGCAGCACATGCCAACGGATTCCCACCAAAGGTCGTGGAATGACTTGCCGGAGGCAGATCGAATATCTCATCCCGCGCTATCATGGCGCCCATTGGAAACCCACCAGCAATGGACTTGGCAACACACATGATGTCTGGCTCTACGGAATAATGCTCGAAACCCCACATCTTCCCAGTCCTTCCAAAACCGGTCTGGACTTCATCGATTATCAGCTAGGATCCGTTCTCGTCGCAAACCTCTCTCACCTGCTGGAAATAGCCATCCGGGGGCAACCTCACTCCCGCTTCACCTTGAATGGGTTCCAGTAACACCGCTGCCACATCTTCACAGATGTGCTCCCTCAAGGACTCAATGTCACCGTAGACCGCATGCTCGAAATCCGGGACCAGCGGCTCGAATGGCTCCCGGTACTTCCTACTCCACGTGGCACTCAGTGAGGCATAGGTCTTGCCATGGAAACCCCTCTTTGCTGAGATTATCCATTTCTTATTGGTATGTCCCCTTGCGAATTTGATTGCCGCCTCTACCGCCTCTGTGCCTGAACTGCAGAGGAACGATCGCCTCAATGGATCAGGAGTTATCTCGGCCAGCTTCTCCAATAGTTGCTCTCTCTGATCATTGTGGAAAACGCTGTAGACGTACATCAGACGTTCAGACTGTTGTCTTATCGCCTCGGTCACGTATTCATTGCCGTGGCCCACGTTCATGACGCCTACGCTGGCACCCATGTCCACGTATTCCCTACCATCGCTGTCCCAGAGTCTTGCTCCCTGGCCCCTGATGATCTGCATGCCCCTTTTGGGGTATACCCGAGAATTGTGTTCGTCTTCTACTCTCATACGATCACAGTTCCCGCACCGTCGACCGCACTTGTCACTGGGTTCTCCACGTTCGCATCGCTCAGTATGACCTTTCCAATTCCTGATTCCAATGC
>CP070767.1:839580-853526 GCA_020345725.1 Methanobacteriota archaeon
AACAGGCCCTTTTCCTTGAGCTTCGGCAACTGCACTCCCAACCCAACGTTCGCCGTATCCTCGCTCTTCGGGAAGACCCAAACATACCCTCCGGGAGCTCCACTACCCAGTATGAATTCGCAATAATCCGGATCTGGATCTATGTTCGTCATTCGATACTGCAGACATGTGGTGATGTCCTTGGCCTTGAGTGTGGTGTCAAGACCAGCCCATCTCCCTACCTGAGATTCGAACCCGTCCGCACCCACGACAATTCCGGCTTTGACATCAAATCTCTTTCCGAACTGCTCCACCCTGACTCCTGACACCTTTCCGTTGTCCTTGAGAATGCCTACCACCGTGGCTTTCAAGATTGTATCTGCTCCGGCCTTCACTGCCTGTCTTGCCAGAGCCTTATCGAAGAGGTCCCTTTCAATGACTGTTCCAACCTCACTGCCAGCATGCCTCTCATCTATATGAAATTCAGTACCGTTTGGAGAGACTATCTTAGCCCCCTCCACCTCGTACGCGACCCACTTCCTGTCCAGGGGAATACCGACGTCCTCAATCCACTGCCTAGCGATTCCTTCACCACACCTGACCGGGGAGCCAATCTCTTGCCGCTTCTCAATCATCAGGACACTGGCACCGTTTTCTGCGGCGTACTTCGCGGTAACGCTCCCAGCAGGACCAGCTCCAACGATCACTACGTCGTATTCCAACCTTCATCCCTCCTTTCCTTCCGGCTCGTCAATCGCTCCCATGGGGCACACACGAATGCAAAGACCGCACTGAGTGCAGCTTTCATCAATGGTTATTATGACCTCTTTCAGGAAAATCGAGTTCGCTGGACATGATCCGACACAAGCTCCGCAGTGCACGCAGAGATCGGTGTCAACCACCATCAGACCCGAATCAGAAATCTTCACTCCCATGCTTCTTCCTCCACTCGTCCAGAGGAATTGAGAACTTCTTTTCCACTTCTTCCCTGTAGTTCGGCCCGGTGTTGTAGGCACAGAAGGGTATTATCCTTCCATCTGGAGTAGCATAGTGTATGGCGCACCTCATCGTTCTCTGTATGTCATACTTGTACAAATCCTGGAAATGCATTCCTCCCACGTAGAACCACTTCCACGTGAACTCTGAAATCCCCTCCTTGTCACCGGTATCCATCATGGTGCTGAGGGACTTGATGAAGCTCAAGGAGCCAAGCTTGTCAGGTGCCTTGTCCTTCTTGTAGTGCTTCCTGAGTATCTTCAGGGCTTTGATCCTCGGGAAGAAGCTTCTCTTGGATTGCTCAATCTTGTTCGCCAGCTCCCACAGATCCTTCATCAGTCCTTCCACATCAACGAATCGGGTTATGGGAATAGGATTGCCCTCGTCAGGGACATAGAGATATGTTGCCAGACCGCAGGCCGGATGTGTGGTGAATGATAGTTTTGGTTCGTCCTGTATCACGGAAATCAGTTTGGAAATTGGGACAACGAAGGGAACTGGATACCAATCATCCTTCTCCAACCAGCCGATCTGTTCCTGCATCTTGATTGCGAGGTCAGAGAGAGTAAATCTGAGTTTTCGCCTTTCCTCGACGGTTATCCTTCCGGCCAGCGACACGGGTTGGAAATTGACGCCTCTAATGACATCCCGGTTCTCCAGACCGAACTTGAGGATTTCTCCTACTTGGTCGTCATTAATACCCATTGCAATTGTGGGTACGAGTACAACCGAAGGCCCATCTGGCTTCAGCTTCCTGACCTCCTCGATCGCTTTTTTCTTTATATCAAGCAGAGGCCTTCCCCTGGCCTGGATGTAATTGTCTTCCTTCAGTCCGTCGAACTGCAGGTATATTGTGTGCAAGCCCGACTCTGCCGCTTTCTTGGCAAAACCAGGTTCTGCGAGCTTGAGTCCGTTCGTGGCTATCTGTATCTGGGCGAAGCCGAGTTCACGAGCCCCTTCAAGAATCCTGAAGAAATCGGGATGAATAGTGGGCTCACCCCCAGAGAACTGGACAGCCACGGTTGGTACTGGTCTTTCCTCCCTGAGGACCTTAAGCATCTTGTAGGTCTGTTCATAGGTGGGTTCGAACACGTAGCCAGCATCATTCGCATTTGCGAAACAGATGGGGCATCTCAGATTGCATCGATTCGTCAGGTCCACATTGGCCAGGCATGTGTGAGTGTAGTGGAGGTTGCACAATCCGCATTCAAAAGGACAATTGGTGGCACTCTCTATCGCAGGGTTCTCAATTCCAACTCCATCAAAGGCAAAGCTCTCCGCCTTCTTGTACAGTTCGATGTCCGACCATATGACATCCTCGATCTCTCCGTGCTCTTCGCACTTCTTCTTCATCTTCAGAGCGCCTTCGGATTCGAAGAGCGTAGCTGGAATGACCTTGAGACACTCAGGGCACATTGATTCTGTTTGCCTCGGAATCTTCTTGTTTCTGAGCGAGGAAACTACCGCTGACATGTCTATTCCGTCAAAGATCTTCTGTGGAACGGGTGCACTCTTACGGGCTTTAGCTTCTTCCATGCCCATCCTCCGAGTATCAAATATGGCATATGGTTTTAAAGATTTTGTAGCGATAAGAGCTACAACAAGTTTTCCATGGTAGAATGGGGTACAACTGGATAAGTTTTTAGCATATGTGCGTTTTCAAGAGAATCTGAGGAGGATGGCTTGAAGGATACGATTGTAATAGGCTCAGGCCCTGGAGGATATGTTGCAGCAATCCGCTGTGCCCAGATGGGACAATCGGTGGCAATCATCGAAGAGGGAGCTATCGGAGGAGTCTGCACTAACACTGGTTGCATACCAACGAAGACCCTACTGGACAGCGCCAAAATCATAAGGGAAGTCAGGAGAGGATCAAGGAGAGGTGTGACTTTCTCCGACCTCAATGTGGATTTCTCAAAGGTGATGAAGCACAAGGAATCCGTGGTGTCAAGGAACTCAAAGGGGGTAGAATACCTCCTGAAGGAGAACAATGTCGAGATAATCGCTGGCAAGGGATACATCGTTGACAAGAACAAAGTGAAGGTAGAAGGAAAGAATGGATCGAGTGTGCTTGATACGAAGTTCATCATAATAGCTACTGGCTCGATGGAAAGGGAGCTTCCGAACCTGCAAATCGATGGTGAGACAATTCTCGGTTCAGAGCAGATACTGAGCATGAAGGAGCTTCCATCTTCACTGCTAATCATAGGTGGAGGAGCGATTGGGGTCGAACTGGCCCAGATATTCTCATCCTTTGGGACAAAGGTGACCATAGTCGAGCTTTTGGACCGCATTCTCCCCATGGAAGATGAAACGGTCGGAGAAGTCCTAGCAAAGGTCCTGAAGAGAGGGAAGGTTGAGATTCATACCGGCTCAAAGGTTGAGAAGGTGGAGGCCACAGATTCTGGTGTCAAGGCTTTTGTATCTGGAGAGGAGAGTCTTGAATTGACTGCCGAGCGAGTTTTGCTTTCAGTGGGACGCATTCCTGTTCTGGACGAGGAAGTCATCGGACCTGATGTGAAGTACGACAACCGGGGCATCATTGTGAATGAGAGAATGCAGACCTCAGTTCCCAACATCTATGCGATTGGGGACGTAACCGGACAAGTGATGCTGGCTCATGTGGCTTCTCAACAGGCAGAGGTTGCGGCAGACAACATCTGCAGTGTGGATTCTGTCATGGACTATTCCCTTGTCCCGAGTTGTATATACACTGATCCTGAAGTTGCCAGCTTTGGTCTGGGAGCACGGGAAGCAAGAGAGAAGTTCGGAGAAATCACGGTAGGGGAATTTCCACTGAGAAGGAGTGGCAGAGCAAGGACATCAGGTGATACAGAAGGGTTTGCCAGAATAATCAGCAGGACGGACACGGAAGAGATCCTGGGAGCCCAGATAGTCGCTCCAAGGGCCACGGACATGTTGGAACTGTTGCTGCTTGCCAAAGAAAGAGGAGTTCCGATAAGTGAGATAGCTAGGATTATCTATCCACACCCAACGTTCATAGAGATGATCAGAGAAGCAGCCATTGGAATGAGAAAGAAGAAAGAGTGCTGAATTTGATAGACTGCCAGTCATTTTCATATCATACTGAATATAAAATCCGTCAAGAAAACATTTAATACGCGTTCAGAATTCATACAGATTGAAGATATTCAGTCTCTGGCAGGAGCAGGAATCTTCGTGATGTCGATGAAGACAACAAAGGTCGACAAGGCCCTCAGGGAGGAGTTGGGAACAAAGGAATTCACCTCAATGCTGACCCTGTGCGAGCAGTGTGGAGTGTGCAGTGGCATATGCCCTCTGTCCAAACTGACTGATTTTCGAGTTAGGAAAATGATTCTGAAAGCAGGTCTCGGAGACAACAGTCTCATCGAATCACCAGATCTCTGGCTGTGCACCATGTGCTACGCCTGCTTGGAGAGATGTAGAAGTGGAATACAGGTCCCTGAAATCATCTCGGTTTTAAGAACACTGGCAACCGAAGAGGGGAAGCTTCCCGACAGTTCATCAAAGGTGGCAAGACTCTTTCTGAAGACCGGGTACGCCTTTCCCCTATCTGGACTCACGGCAAAGATGAGGAAGGAACTGGGTCTTGGCGAATTGAAGGTGGACAAGAAGGCAGTAAATGATGTGGAGAAACTCACCAAAAAGACGGGGCTCAAGAAGCTTGTGGAGGGTTCATGACGTATTACGCTTTCTACCCAGGATGTCTCATCTCCGCAAGACTCCCGTTCCTTGAGAAGAGTTCTAGACTTGTTTTGGGCGAATTGGATGTCGATTTGGAGAACTTGGACAGTTACAGTTGTTGTGCCGATCCAATAATACTGAAACCGTTGAGCTTTGACAGCTGGCTGGCAGTTGCGGCAAGGAATATTGCAATTGCTGAGGACGCTGAAATGGACCTTCTAACGCTCTGTAATGGATGCTTCTGCTCACTGAACGAGGCAAATCACATACTGAAGAATGATGGGAAGAAGAAGGAAGATGTGAACGAGGTCTTGAAAGAGGTTGATATGGAGTTCAAGGGGTCAATAGAAGTGCTTCACGTAGTCCAATTGATGCAGGAAATGGGACAGGAGAGAATCTTAGAGAAGGTGGAGAAACGACCCAATGGTCTCAGGGTGGGTGCCCATCACGGATGCCATTTGATTAGACCGAGGGATGTTGCGCAGATAGATGATAAGAGAAGGCCAACAGTCCTGGATGAGCTTGTTTCCTGGGTTGGAGCAGAGCCCGTCAGCTACGCGGAGGATCTGCTATGCTGTGGAGGTGGCCTAATGGGTGTGGATGAGAAGACCGGGGCGTCCATGCTGAGTTCGATCCTGGACAAGATGCGTTCGGCAGGTGCGACTCATATCGTGACCCCGTGCCCATATTGCTTCGTGCAGTTCGACTACAGACAGGAAGAAGACCCATTCCCCGTGCTCTACCTCATGGAACTCTATGGATTGTCCATGGGTTTCTCACCTGACGAAATGGGATTGAAACACCATAGAACCAAGACGGAAGATTGGGGCTTCTGAGGGCATAGAAATACCCCGATTTTCCCCGAGCCAGACATTCAAAAGTATTTCCAAAGATTCTTATAGCAGATTACCGTTATGACGCATACCTTACCGTGAGTGGACACAATGCCTACACCATACGAAGTACCTGCCAATCTGCTCATCACGCGGGTAGCGGAGCATCTCAAGAAGGAAGGAAAGGTAAGCCCGCCGGAGTGGAGCATCTACGTGAAGACAGGAGTTCATAAACAGAAATCTCCAACCAATCCGGATTGGTGGTATGAAAGGGTCGCTGCCAGATTGAGAAAAGTGTATGTGAAAGGTCCTATTGGATCATCCAGGTTGGCAGCCGAGTTCGGAGGCAAGGTGGACAGGGGCGTGAAGCCCTACCGCGCAAGGAAGGGAAGTCGGTCTATCGCCAGGCATTCCCTGAAGCAGCTGGAAGAAGCTGGATATCTCCAGAAGCAGAACAGGAAGGGGAGAGTGATATCTCCTTCAGGCAGGTCAATGCTCGACAAACTCTCGAAAGAGATACTGGCCGATATAGCAAAGGATAATCTGGAGCTGGGCAAATACAGCTGAGGGTTTGTGATGGAGGACGAGGAAGAACTGGAAGAGCTTCGCAAGAAGAAGTTGGAAGAGCTCCAGATACGCCAGCAACAACAAATGGCGGAGGAAGCCCAGGCCGCACAGATCGAAGCTCAGAAACAGTCAATCCTGAGGCAGATATTGACTCCGGAGGCGCGAGAGAGGTTGGGAAGAATACAACTGGCCTATCCGGATGTTGCCGAGAACGTCTCGAACCAGCTCATAATGCTGGCGCAGAGCGGAAGGGTCCAATCAGTCATAGATGACAACACACTGAGGCAGATACTTAGAAAGATACTCCCCAAGAAGAGGGAGATCAAGATAGAGAGACGGTAGAATGACGAGGAACAAGCCCCTTGGCAAGAAGATCAGGCTCCTGAAGGCAGAGAAACAGAACAGAAGAGTGCCAGCATGGGTTATGCAAAGGACCAGCAGGCGTTTCCTGAGACATCCTAAGAGAAGGAGTTGGAGAAGGAGCAAGCTCAAGAAGTGATCCCATGGCCGAGGAGGAAGAGGAGTACATTTTCATCGTACCATTGAGGGTAGTCAAGTCGGTACCAAGGACCAAGAGAAGTCCCATGGCCATCAAGGCCATCAAAGAGTATGTGATGAAGCATATGAGGGTGGAGGAAGAGGACGTGTGGGTAGACCCTGAGGTCAATGAGGAGATCTGGAAGAGGGGGATCCAGAACCCGCCCAAGAAGATCCGCATCAAAGCACTATTGCTGGAGGAAGGGGAGGTAGAGGTCTCGCTTCCTGAAGATTGAGGAGGAAACCCTTGCTTACCAAGATGGATTTCTCAGGGAATCCATATGTGGGAGTGTACTGCGCATCGAACAACCAGTTTGTTTTTGTCTCCAGCTTGGTCCCAAAATCAACCCGGAAGCAGATGGAAGAGGCACTGGAAGTTCAGTCCAAGATGCTCACTCTGGGTGGGTCTACCGTACTTGGATCCCTGATGTGCTTGAACACGAATGGTTCAATCGTCACCAACTTCGCAGATGTTGCGGAGATTGAGTGCATGGAAGGTTTGAGGGTAGAGCCAATCCCGCAGCGTAGGTTGAACGCTGTTGGGAACACTATCCTATGCAATGACAACGGTGCCATTGTTCATCCCAGATACAACAAATCCACGATCAAGTTCATCGAGGACGTACTTGGCGTGGAGGTATCCAGGGGAACGATTGCCGGACTGAAGACAGTTGGTTCGACCGCTGTATCGAACAACAAAGGGGTCCTCTGCCATCCCTATGTAGAGGACGAGGAGAAGGAACTCATCGAAGAAGTGCTGAAGGTTCCAGTGACCATCTCTACGGCGAACTACGGCACACCCCAGATAGGAGCTTGCATCGTCGCCAACAACAACGGAGCCGTGGTGGGAAGCACAACCACCCCTATCGAACTGGGAAGAATCGAGGAAGGCCTTGGATACTACTAAAAGGTAAAGACCCAGACCTCAGTGCTTTCTGGAAGATCATCTTTTACGAAGACCACTTCATTCCCGACCCTGGTGACAACGACCCTGGCATGGCTCAAGAAATCTTCAAGCGGTCTTAGTGACAGAGATAGTCCCCTCAACCTATAGTGCATGGGTACCGCTATCTTGGGTTTGATTTTTGCAACAGTCTCCCAGCCTGCAGCTCCGTCAATCGTGAAGACAGAGCCCACTGGAACGAAAAGAACGTCCACGGGCCCGATGGAGGAGACCAACTCATCCCCAAGAGGATGCCCCAGATCCCCTAAATGGCAGAAGGTCACACCATCCATCTCGAAACTGAAAATCCGATTATCCCCCCTCTTCTCTCCTCCTGCTTCGTCATGGAAGGTCTTGAACGTCCTTATCTTGGCGCCCTTTATCGTTTCCTCGACTGCGGACTCCACAACCGTCGGGTTTCCCTTCACTATCCTGGCACAATTGTGGTCATAATGGTCATGGCTCAAGAGGACAAGGTCAGCTTCTACTATGGGCGGAGCAAGGCCGATCGACTTCCCATCGTGAGGATCGGTCACAACTGTAGACCCATCATTGATTTCAAAACATGCATGTCCATGCCACGCGATTCTCATCTTCCCACTCCCCCTTGAAACCGAATGTCCATTTCAGTATATAATTGGTGCTAGTCTTCGAATTCCGCTCCGCATTCTGGACAAACATCTGTCTCCTCAGCGAGAGGTGTGGCGCAAACGGGACAGGCCCACTCGATTTCCTCGCCCCCAAGAGGTTCCTCGGGCAGGGTCTCAACGAAGGCCTCGAATACATGTTCCTTCTTCTTCTCCCTATAATATTCGGTGCGGAAGAAGGCATGGTGAACCAAGCTCACCCCAAAAACTATCAAGACGGCTCCGACAGCCATGCCCACGAACACCAGCATTCTATCGTCCACGAACATAGGCAGCAGAACATAGCTGAGGCCTCCCACGAATGTGATCAGAACCGAGACAGTCTTTCCAACTGAATCCCCAGGCACTAACACCCTACGAGTAATCCTAGGGAAGGACTCCTGCATTTCTCTCTCTGAAGAGAGCGACATCCTCTTCCTGCGCTCCAATATCACATCGAAGGCGACATTCGCTCCCACCAGTAAGAGCACTGAACCTATCACCATGAAGATGAGCACGCTCACTCCGACCACGGAGAAGAACGGGGTGAATATATACAGAAACTCTCCAACAAGAATCAGCGCCACTGAAAGGGCCACCTTAAGTTTCTCGCCCGCAACAAGGACCTCTCCGAACAGTCTCTTGTCTCCAACAACCTCTTCTTCCTCTTCTTCCGTTGGAGTGAGGAATGGCAACTCTGGTTCTGCGGTCTCTGTTTCGGTTGAATCAAGATCTTCCAAGTCTTCAACATCAGATGGCGCAGGGGGAGGCATTTCCTTTCCAATCGGAACTCCTCTGTCCATTCCGGGGGCCCACATTGTGGCCTTCAGTTTGTTGGTAAATTCCTCATCCTCGACCTTCTTCAGAGCATAACCGCACAGAGGGCATTTGTCTAGGTTGGCATCCACCTTGGAACGGCAGTTTGGACAATCGACCTTCTCGGTCATAAGAATGTCCTTGACTTCCTCCAGTTCTTCCTCCATGTCGTAGTCTTCGTCGTCTTCCCTCATTCGGTTCCTCCAGACAATCTTGGCGCCGCCTTATAACGATTTCGACAAAATCGAAGTGTAATGGCAGATTGGTTGCGAGAACCCCCGAGAATATGGAAGCAAGTAGTAAGTTTAATATATCCCCCCACCTCTATAAAAGGCGACATGCGAACGCTAGTTATCTGCATCGACAGGGACAATGACATTGGTACCAAGGCAGGCATACATGGCCCCATCATCGGAAGAAGGGACAACATGGACGCCGCCACGAAGCTGGGCCTTGCTGATCCCGAGGACGCAGACGTAAACACAATGTTCGTGGCGATAGGAAAATATGACGACCTTATCAGGAACGGTATAGATGCCGAGGTCGCGACCATCTCAGGTGACATAAAGGTCGGAGACCGTTCTGATAGGGAGATAGTGAGACAACTCGAAGAGGTCATTGACGAGGTGAGGCCAGACACCGCCTACCTTATCAGCGACGGAGCTGAGGACGAGTACGTCTTTCCCTTGATCGCATCTAGGCTTAAGGTTGACCATGTGAGAAGAGTTGTAGTCAAGCAGCAGCAAACTGTAGAGAGTTTCATTTCGATCATATTCAAGGCCTTCAGAGATGAGAAATGGAGGAAGAGGATACTGACGCCCATAGGGCTCATTCTCCTGCTATTCGGTCTCCTGGCGTTGATACCCATCATCCTTAGCATCATGAGCGAGGGTTGGTCACCGATTCTTGGCCCCTCTTTTGCTCCTGCTCTGGTGGCTCTGATTCTGGGCATCTCAGTGTTATTGTGGGCTTACCCTGTTAGCTTCTCGCTTAAACGTGGAGTGAGGAGGCTGAGAGACGCCTATGACGATGCCCGTTCATCGGTGATGTCTGGGGACGTGTCTATATTCTTTGGCATAGTAGCGTGGGTGCTCATCCTGCTCGGAATCTTCTACGGTGTGGACGCGGCTTTCAAAGCATCCGATTTGGTCCAGAAATTCTTCTTCTTCCTGGGTGGATTCATCTGGTTGTTCATTGCTGGCGTGTACGTATTCGAATTGGGAAGAATCATTGCAGTCGTGGTGAAGAAAAGGGAGTTCCCGAAGTCTTTCTGGCCCGTCACGATATTCTTCACGGTCATCTTCATCTTCATGCTGGGAATACTGGACACGCTATCAGTTGTGTTCGGATACATTGAGCCGGCCGAGAAGGTTCCTGGACTGCTCGTCACTTTCGCTCTTGCCCTCAGCGTTCTTATCATAGGCACCACAAGCTGGAGAATGATGGAAAGAAGGGCACCTCCAGAGGCAGAGTGGAGAAGATAGTTGAGATCCGTTGATTCCAATGCTCTACAACGAGTGGAAGGACTACTATCATCTGATACTGAAGGATTTTGGATTCGACAGAGGAAGAGATGAGACTAGCGCAAGATTGCTATCCGATTTGCTGAGGGGAGAAGCTACCAGTCCGGAAGAGTTGGAGGGCCTTTTCAAGGGTAAAACCGTAACGGTAGCTGGGGACGGTCCAAACTTGCCCAGGGAATTGGACGATGTTCGTGGAGTTCTCATCGCCGCGGACGAAGCGACCTCAGTCCTGCTGGAGAATGGAATGACGCCAAATGTCGTGATGACTGACCTGGACGGGAAGATGGAAGACCTTGTGAAGGCGAACGAGATGGGTGCCATAGTGATCATACACGCGCACGGGGACAACCAGGATATGATCAAGAAGTTTGCAGGACGGTTCAGAGGAAGGGTCATGGGGACCACCCAGTCAGTGCCTTTCGATCAGATTCACAATTTCGGTGGGTTCACGGATGGCGACAGGGGTGTCTTCCTTGCAGACCATTTCGAGGCTTCGGAAATCAGACTTGTGGGATTTGACTTTGACAATCCGAGAGAGAAGGGTAAAGACATTGAAATCAAGAAGAGGAAGCTCAACTGGGCATTTGTACTAGTGAGCAAACTTCCCTCGGAAAAGATCATTCTTCATTGAGGAGCATTTTCCAGCTGAGGATCGGGTTCCTGGCGGCATTCACCTCGTCCACTCTTCCAACAGCAGCATCATATGGTGCACCTGCCACTTTCTCACGGTCCTCTCCCAGAATGGATATGATAGCATCCGCAAAGGCATCCAGAGTCTCCTTGTTCTCTGTCTCGGTGGGTTCAATCATAAGTGCCTCTTCCACTATCTGGGGGAAGTACACAGTTGGGGGATGAAAACCGTAATCCATCAATCTCTTCGCTAGGTCCTTGGTGGTTAGGCCTCTCTCCTTGAGTTTTGCACCACTCAGTACGAATTCGTGCTTCCTGAGGTCCTTGAAGGGCATGTCTAGATGATCCTTGAGCCTCTCCTTGAGGTAGTTGGAGTTCAAGACCGATCTCTCAGCTACCCATTCCAGGCCGTCCGAGCCCAACATCTTGATGTATACGTATGCGCGCAAGAGAACAGCAAAGCTGCCATAGAAAGAGCGAACCTTGCCCACACTCTTGGGAATGTCATAATCAAGGAAGTACTTCTGGCCGTCATATGCTACGACCGGAGAAGGGAGGAAATCCATGAGCCTGGACATAACACCAATTGGCCCAGCACCAGGTCCTCCACCTCCATGGGGTGTGGAGAAGGTCTTGTGGAGGTTGAAGTGAACAATGTCGAAGTTCATCTTTCCAGGTGTGGTCTTCCCCATTACCGCGTTGAGGTTGGCACCATCATAGTACAGAATGGCCCCAGAATCATGTACGATTCTGGCTATTTCTAGAACATCGTCCTCAAAGATGCCGAGCGTGTTCGGGTTGGTGAGCATGAAAGCGGCAGTTCTTTCACCAGCTGCATTCTCCAGAGCGTCCAAATCCACTCTTCCGTCCTTGGAGGGAATCTCTATGACACGGTATCCCATCATGGAAGCGCTAGCAGGATTTGTTCCATGTGATGTGTCCGGAAGGATCACCTCATCCCTTTTGTCACCATTCAGCTCGTGATACTGTCGGGCCATGAGAAGTCCTGTGAATTCACAGTGAGCACCTGCCGCTGGTTGTAGACTTACCGCATCAACTCCACCTATCTTGCAGAGCATCTCCTGAAGTTCGTACATGATCTGAAGACTGCCCTGAACAGCTGCCTCGTTCTGCAATGGATGTGTCTGCGTGGCTTCCTCGGTCCGAACGATAACCTCGCCTAGCTTGGGAGTGTATTTCATGGTGCAGGATCCAAGTGGATAGATGCCGGTATCAACACCGAAGTTCATTTGGGAAAGCCTGGTGTAGTGTCTTGTTACTTCAAATTCGTGGAGATTCGGGATGTCCAGCTTCTTTCTCAGCATTGAATCGGGAAGTATGTTCTCAATCAGTTCATCCTCATCTCTAGTGTCCTTCATCTCTTGGATGAGCCCCTCGTCAAAGCGTGCCTGACGATAGCTCAACTGATTCCCTCCAGTGCATTGATTAGCATGTCATGATCTTCTTTCGAATGCATCTCTGTGGTGCAGAAGACAGCGCAGTTCTTAAGGTCCTCAAAATGAGTTGATAGGGGCAGCCCACCCTGAATGCCTTGCTTCAGAAGATAGTCGTCTATATCAGAGTAGCCACCTTGAGATTGCACCACGAATTCGTTGAAATGAGGACTTTTGAACACCGGTGACTCGAACCCTTCTAAAGAATTGATCCTTCCTGCCAGTTCCTTTGCTTTGGAGATGTTCTCAGTTGCCAGTTTCCTCAGACCACTCCTTCCGAGGATTGCCGCGTGTATGGCGAATGCGACCGCTCCGAGAGACTCGTTGGTGCAGATGTTGCTGGTTGCCTTCTCCCTTCTGATGTGCTGTTCCCTGGTTTGCAAGGCCATGCAGTAAGCTCTCCGGCCATGTGCGTCCTTGGTGGCGCCAATGACCCTCCCCGGCATCTTTCTAATGCAATCCTTCTTGCAGGCGAACAGGCCAACAAGGGGACCGCCGAAGTTCATGGGATTACCGAGAGTCTGGCCTTCTCCCACTGCAATGTCAGCTCCCAAATCACCTGGAGGAGCCACGAGAGCCAGTGAAAGGGGATTGACTCCTGCTATCAACAATGCGTCTCCAATGCTCTCCTTGACCTCGGCGAAGTTCTCAAACACTCCGAACAAGTTGGGTGATTCCACATATACTGCGGATGTTTCACCGTCGACAGCGTCTTTGAGTTGAGTGAGATTCACCGTTCCCATGCTGCCATCGTATGCGACCTCTTCAATCTGCAAGCCTGGACCCTTTGCGTAGTTCTCCAAAACAGTCCTCTTCTCCCAGAAAATGGACTTGGGTATGATTATCTTCTTCTTCCGGGTAATCCGAACGCTCATAAGACAGGCTTCTGCCAGTGCCGTTGCAGCGTCATACATGGACGAATTTGCGGCTTCCATGCCAGTAAGCTCGCAAATCAAGCTCTGGTATTCGAAAAGGGCCTGTAGCATTCCCTGGCTTATCTCGGGTTGATAAGGTGTATATGATGAATAGAACTCGGATCTTGAGAGCAACTCGGAGACCGCTGAAGGGATGTAGTGGTTGTACACTCCAGCACCAAGGAAGCATGGCATTTCTCCAACCGTACGATTCTTTGCCAAGATGTTCATTACTTCCTTTCGAACTTCCCTTTCTGGCCTTCCCTTTTCGAGATCCAAACCCTCAACTCGGATTTCTGAAGGAAGGTCCGAAAAAAGCTCCTCAACACTCTTGATCCCCAACTCTTTGAGAATCTCTGGTTCTTCGGATGCCATACAACTTCACACAAAAACCTAGCACTCTATTTATCCTTTGCCTATGAAGGGTTCATCCGCCTGAAA
>CP070767.1:853626-859695 GCA_020345725.1 Methanobacteriota archaeon
ATGGATGTAGGCCCAAGTGATGACCATCTGTCCTTCATCTGGAGTGTCATCATCGAAGTGGATGTCTGAGGGCGAGAGTGTAAGATCAATTCCAGAGACTCCTCCCACGAAGATCCATCTGCTTGCGATGTTATTCCATTCATTCTCTTCCTCGATCACATCTTCGGGATCTACCTCAACCACAATCTCATGACCCCCAGAAGGCGTCGCAGTCCAGTTGACGGTTGCATTCTCGAAGTAGCCTACTCGTATTAGAGGAATGGTGACTCGACCAATCAAGAGGCCAGGTGGCATCCCACCAACTCTGTCTGTGAACTGGATGGTCACGTTGTACGCATGTGCGCTGCCCCTGTTGAAGACCTTAGCCCGAATACCGATTATCTGTCCTTCATCTGGAGTGTCATCCGAGAAATAGATCCACGAGGTTTTGATTTCCAAATCAGGAGCTTTGGGCTGACTGTCACCCACATATATGGGCACCATGTTGGCGTTGTTTCCCTCATTGACCTCGGGAATTACATCATCGGGATCCGCAATCACTTCTATGATGTGCAGTCCAAATGGATTGGCAGTCCATACAACAGAGACGTTCTTGAGCCACCCAGCGGGGATATGATCAACGAAGACATTTCCAATGACAGTCTGATTGATCTCAAACCAATCTATGAATCGAACCGTTACATTGTACGCATCCTCATTTCCAATATTGTGGACATATGCGAATATTATGACAATCTGTCCTGGATCCGGTGTGTGATCGTCGAAGCCGATTTCTCCCATCATCAGATCAATGCCCGAGACATTGTTGCCTCCTGTCAGGAACAGGAAGCTTTGGGGACACCCGTCCAGCTGATTTCCGGGAGAACTCACGTCCAGCGCATCGCACGAGAATCCCCAATTATACTCATGGTATGGTTGGAACGGATTGTGCGTAATTCTGAGGACTGTGCTTCCCAAGTTCCAATGGAAGGCCAATCCGGTGACGGTAGGACTGATGAAGAAGGCGTTCCTGACGGACGCGGCATTCATAGCTTCGCTGAATACCACCTCGAGCGTTGCATTCAAGGGAACGTCTATCTCCCCATCAATGGGATATATGGAAAGGATTACTGGTTTGGTGGAGTCAATGGTGAAGAAGTCATCGCTATCATCGCATTCTGTCAAGTTCTGGCTGTCCGTGGCGCAAATACGGATGAGAGCATTGTGTGTGTCAATCTGTGGGAGTGACCAATTGTGGCCGTTCTGGCCTACTGGGTAGATCCCTTCATGGATAAGCAACCAAGACAGACCACTGTCTTCAGTGAACAGAATCCGCACGTACAACACCGTATCATTATCGTCTCTCATTGACCATCTTATCCAGTGAGATGAACCACCGGTCCAGATCTCCCACCCGTTGGGCTCTATTACGGTGACGTCCGGAGAACCATCTCCGAGAATGATGTTGATTGTTGCGAAGGACCCCGTGGTGTTGCAGTTGGGTATCCAATCACAACCGTAGACCCATATCTGGTATGAGCCCACGGCCCATCCTGCTGTATCAACTGTTGAAATGACCGATTCATACGGCTCATCGAAACTTCCGTCCAGAGCGGCCATGGGAGTCGATGAAGCCCAATTTGCCTGTCCAATCGTGTAATTCGCTCCCAATATGTTAGTCATTCCTGTCTGGGTGTCATCTATGTCTGCTGTAAGTAGAACCAGTGTGCCCGCCACAACACTTGCTTCCGGTTGACCATCAACCAGAACGTTCTCAATCTCAGGAGGTGTGCTGTCGCTCAAAGGCTCCACGATTATCACCGTCGAAGCCTCGTTGTTACCCTCATCTGATTCGAGTATTATGTTGTCAGGGTCCACAATGACATTGATGATGTTGATGCCTGGCTGACCTGATGTGTTCCACAGGACAGAAACATTCCCAGAACTGTTCGACGGAATCTCCCACACGTAATCCGTGCCGATCAGATAGAATGTCGGACAACCCTCGCAAACGTCATCCCAGAACTCCACGGTCACGTTATAAGCGGTGGAGCCCCCTATGTTATGAACGGTCGCCAAGATGTAGATAATGTCCCCCTCCGTTGGTGTGGGATCTGAAAACCATATGTCTGAAGGCGAGATTGAGAGATCAGGAAGGCCCTCATCGCCGGCTGGACCTGTACCGCCACCAGAGGATACTTCCGTCTTCAGCATCTGGCTCAGGAAGAACATCCCCGATGCAACTAGGAGCATTGAAATCGACAATGCTATGCAAACTTTCATGAACCTACTCACTTGGGAAGGTTTCTCAGTCATCTCTGCTCCACCTTTGCTGTGCCTATTGCTATCGCTAATAAAGTAAATTTTGGCATGGACGTCTAAAAGCTTTTAAGGGATATCGCGGACGACATCTGAAGAGCAAGATCGATCTGTAGCTGTTTCTCTTGATGAATGTCATTTGGATGGAATCGGAGATTGAAGCCTCAGCATGATTCTTCATGCGTTCATTTTAAGAGGGCAAAACCAACTACACTGAACGTGAGCTCCAAATCTGGAACCAAGAAACCCCCCAACGGTGTCAGGCCAAGAATTGCCAACTACATACAGATGCACCCAGGTACATCCTTCAAGACTATCAAAACGATATTCGGTCTCGCTGACGGAACTCTCAGGTATCATCTGGGATACCTGGAGAAGAAGGGCAAGATAAGGTCCGATCCCGACAGGAGGGTCTATTATCCGACTCGCCACAGGGAAGAAAGGTCCTTGAGCAAGACCCAGCAGAGGTTGATCCATACAATAAGAAGACATCCAGGGATAACCCAGAAGGAGTTGTCGGTCAGAGCTAAAATGAGTCGCGTGGCTGTAAGGAAGAACTTGACTCCATTAGTTGAGAAGGAAATGTTGTCCATAGTCAGAGCTGGGAGAGAGACTCACCATTTCTATGTAGATCCTGAGGATCTCGAAAGGACAAAGGCATTGAGGCTGGTCACCAAATTCTTGTTGGATGTGATAGATGAAGAGACTTATTGGGATTTGAGACACGGACTGGTTGGTTAGATCTAACATTTGATTCCGTTCAACCAATTCAGCTAGATTCTCCTCTCTACGCAGTCTGCCATTTCTAAGCATCACCCATCTTGTCCACGAAGCATTAGTCACCTTTGGCGGCTTCCGTGAATCTCTCACCGTCTCATTTCAGATGCCCCGGGACATCTTGGATCTTTGCCGAAGAAATCCCCTTCTGAAAGCCTGGACAGATTGAAACAGCCTGTGCGACAAAAATCCAGATTCTCACACAGTGAACAGTCTTTGTCTATGTGCGAAGGATCCACAGTCAAATCGAGAAGATGCTGATGCGATGGACCTTGCCAAATCTCCTTGAGGCTGGACTCGAATACATTTCCGTAGGACAGTTCTGGAGCATTCTCAATCATTTCACATATTGTGGCATTGCCTGAGGGATGGATCACAAGAGATGAGTGCAAATTGCCACATCGGATTATGTCTTGTTGCCCCTGCCATTCTCCCTCCACATTGAGTCGAAATCTCGGATGCCCATCATGTTCGTCCATCCTCTCCTCAACTTTCTGACGGACATAATCGATTTCCCTTTCGGTGAGCTCCGGAGATGAGTCAATGATCTTGGATTCGCATGAGCCAGGACGCTGAATTGTAATGACGATTTCATCTACATTGTTGTCAACAAGTAGGTCAATCAAATCCTCCAGATGGGAATAGTTGTTTTGCGTCATTACGGAGTTGGTCCTAACGTAGAAACCATTGGATTTCAACGACTGGATGCCAGAGAGAACTGTCCTGAACGTGTTCCTAGTTCTTGTCAGGAAATGGTGGATTTCTGCACAGGGAGCGTCCAAACTCACTTGGATTGATTCGAGACCGGCATTTATCAGACCCTCAATCATCTCGCTTCCTAGGAATGATCCGTTTGTGCTAATCACAGGAACCATGTTCCGCTCAGTTATGGCGGCAACAACTTCGCATATGCCATCATAGAGTAGCGGTTCGCCTCCTGTAAGCATTATGACCACTACTCCCATGTCGTGACCTTCTTCTATCAAATCCAGAGTTTTGCGTCCTGGCAGATCTTCTGGCGTATTGGCACACGAGTCGAAATAGCAATATCGGCATCTGAAATTGCACCTTTTGGTCAGCACAATGTTCAGTGCCAGAGGAGAATCCAACGGCCCGCAGTCGTTGGCATCCTCTGGAGAAATTCGGAAGATGAAAGTCTTGGGGTCATACCTGGGAGCGTCAAGCTCTTGTCTGGTAGAAGATGCTAGGAAACTTCTTGTCTTGTCTAGAACGGAATCAACGAGAGACCTAGCCTGCGCTGGTGATATGCGATACGTCTCACCGACTACATATGTCAGATCATCAATACTGGTTGAACCATCAAGTAGGCTCAAAACCAGGGCCTCTGATGGGTGCAATGGGGCGACACGTCCGCGAGATCTGTCCACTATGCAGCAATCAATCTTCCGTCTTCTGAGTTCAACGTTTTCTGATAATACGTACTGGTCGTGTCTCATTCTTGCTACTCTCTAGAGAGACATGTGGGAACCTTCCATGTCTCCCGCCATATCCCTTTCAAGGTTCACTAGAAACCGAGTACGATGCAACCCACGCCTGTACAACGCGTAGATGTCAATCTCTCAGACGTCTCGGGGTCTTTTGCTCTGGCCTCCAATCGATCAGCTTCAGCTCTCAAATCTGCTGCTGTCAACCTAAGTTTCTCAGGATCGTTCAGCATCATTTCCACTTTCTGTCTCCCTTCTGCGCTCAGAATCGTCTCCTTCTTCTCCATATCTTTGCCTCCTCCTTCAACTGCTTCTATCAGCTAGGCTAACCCTATTTTATGATTTTCGCTGGATTTTGGTTCTACTAAAATCCATCAAATCGGACTGAAGAATTCGCCCTCGACGGATCGGTTGTGTGCCTTTCCGACCCTGAGGATTACGACCCATCTCTCGGGCAAGAGATTTGCAGCTTGGGTACAGTTGTAGCAAATTCCTTCCAAGTTGAAGACCGTTGCTGGTGGGTTCGTACAGAACTCGAGATACTGGAAAGCCTCTTTGATTGAATTCTTTCAGCAGACCTTCCTTCTTCAAAGCATCTAGTGAACTGCTGATGGTCCCTCGACAGAGACCTAGCTTCCGAACCACTTCTGTGTGCCATGTAGATCCAGCCTCAGTGGCTAGAGCCAGGATGGAGAATGACCCTGTTGGCATCTTCAAGACACCAATGGGTCTTGCCTTTCCCTTAATGGATTGCATCGAATCAAAAAGGTGCTTGCCTTCCTCAACAAGTTTCCTGCCTTTCATCGTTACTCTGTACCATTGCTCAGACCTCTTTGCACCGTCACATTCTATCAGTGTTAGAACTCCCAAATGAACGAGTCGTCTTATGCCTTCTTCCGCAGTCCAGCGAGTTATCCCCTGATTGATTAGATCAGTGCACCTTATCTTGTCATCGAGTTTAATGATGGCTAGGACTTCGACTAGGCCTTTCGGATTCTCAAGAATCGTCAATTCCCTCAAGTCCTCCACCCTTGTCCTCCAGGTCAATTGGAGGTGCATTGTCGATCTGTGCTATTGAAAGATCAACTTGAAAATACAATATAAATAGATGTCTCAAGAAATTCGTTTTGTCCAAGAATAGCTGGTCAGATTCTTCAATTGAATGGTCTGACGGCAAACCGTTGCGAAATCAGTAATTCCCTCATCCAGTGCTAGCTCTCTTCGCCTTCCCCAGCGTCCCCGTATTTCCTCAGTAGTGATTTGATATCTTGGTAGGTTTCCTTCTTGATCCGACCTTCAGAACGTTTCTTCTCCAGCAGGATTGACAGTTTCTTAGGGGGCAGTTCCTGTACTCCAATGTCTTCTCTTCCTCTCCTTTGCTTCACATATGCAATTGCACCAAGCAAGGTGATAACAGCTGCCATTGACGCAACCAGATAGTACCAGATGTCTGATATTCCACTGGGCATTACAATTGCTTGACCGAAATCTGCTGTCATTTCGTGAGTGCTGTGCGTGTACTCCACACTGACCAAGTGGTGAGTAGAAC
>CP070767.1:859795-865908 GCA_020345725.1 Methanobacteriota archaeon
CTGGGGTATGTACTCTCCCGAGGATCTCGGTGAGGTTCCGGGTGGATCGAGTTCCTCCAAACCGCTCTCCTTGTCGTAAAGCCCTAGGATGCCATCCGCATCTATGCCGACAGCGTCTACATCTACATCCAGACGGAAGATTCTGTAGCACCATTCATAGTCGTACCCGTAGCTGCAACTCTCCGTGCCCGGGAGTGCGTAGGAGTAGTCCAGGAACAGACTGTGCATCCGGAGCCACCCCACATACCTTTTGCAGCCGTTCTGGTATAGGATTCCCGCTTCCCAAGTTGAGGAAGCATCGAAGTAAGCGAACCCTTCGTATGTACCGAAATCATAGTCGAACGATACCGATGTTGGAACATCCTGGAGAACCAGCTTTATGTAGTCCGTGCTTAGGCTTTGCGAATCGCTTTCACCAGTGTAGATATCGATGTACGGTATTACCTCCGTCAGGGTGTAGGCGTAGTGCCCGTTGCCCTCGTGCCACTCGGCATCGAACCCATTGCTGGAAAGGCCATCTGGCAGAGCACTGACCTCTGCAACGGTCATCTCATCATCGTCGAAATCATCAGAGATGAAGTAGAACTGGCGTGCTAGAGTGACGCTTCTAGAGAACTCAAGCTCCACATGTCCGGCATCCGGATCTAGAAGGACATCAAGAAGGGCAAGCTCTCTTACCCTGAGAGCATAGACCTCAAAGTCGTTGGCTCCGTCATCACCTGTTCTGTAGACTGCATAGTCATCAGCCGCGGTATCCAAAGTCGGATGCCTGCAATACAGCGCGTCCAAGCGGGTTGGGACCGTGTAAGGCCAATATCTGTCATCAATGTCCTCTGTGAAACCGGAGTAATCCGTCATACAGGGCAGGGAGGTTCCAAGGCTATTGATGTAGTTCTCTGTCGGGACTTGTGCGCCTGAAGTCGCCAAGAACCTGAACTCACCCAACCCTTCGTTGTAGGTACCATCGGTGAAATCAAGAGACGCTTCCTTGTTGCTCATGTCCCACTCTGAGTCAATGCTCTCTGGGATGTCCAGAATGAGCACTTCCACGTGTATGATATCGCTACCGAACAGTCCGTTCGAATCATCTGCGACCGCCCAGATGCGATCCATTCTGTCCGAAAGAGTCAGGTCGAAGTGTCCGGGATCAGAGAAGTCCCAGTCCCCGCTAGCATCGGTGGGGATTCCTTCGATTTCTATGTGAATTATCGTTGTTGCCGTACCCATGGATGCATCCACTGTCACCAGCTCAATCTCACTTGAGGCCGTGTACTCAAATGACTCCTCTGGTGTGATGGTCAAGTCCATGCTAGTTGGTAGGGCAGTCGTCACGACCACTACCTCAAGATGGTCTGGATTTGCCGGATTCAAGGCTGATGCCCCGTTCATCTCCGTTCCAACGCGAAGGTTGTGGGCTACCGTGGCACCGAATCCAATGACCACTGTTGAAGGGTCTCCTCCAAACGCGAACTCGGCCCGGCTGATATCCTCCACATGAAGATACAGGGACGTCTCCATCACGAAGCCATTGCCTAGATTGAGGGTGTCGTTGTTGTACAGCAAAGCACGGTTCACTTGTAGTATGATCTGGTAAGTAGCGTAGGCCGTCTCAGAGGTAGATATGGCGAAAGTGAGCTCACCAAGCGATGCTCCCATTAGTGTATTGAAAGCTATCGAAGTCCACGGAGTGACTGACTCAGAAGACCAGGTGGCACTGAAAGTTGGTATGTCTTCCATACTGAAGTACAATAGGCGTATTGGATCACCCGCGAAGAAGGATTCTGCACCGACAAGACCATCCGGATCAGTCACTGTTGCAATAATCGCTCCTATGGGGCTGCTTGTTATGAAGTTGAACGAACCTGCTGGATCAATCAACCATCCCATGTCTCCGGGAATGTTATGGATTTCTACGTGCGCAACCAAGTTGTCATATGTCAGGTCACCCACAATCGAATCGATTGCTTCGCTTATCTGCAGACCGAATGAGTACGGTACCGTCCAGTTCAAGGTCATGTTCGTCGGTGTTTCGTCCACTTCTATTCTCAGGTCTACGTCATGGTTCTCTGTCAGAAGGCTGCCAATCTCTGAGTGGACAAGTATGTAGAAGAAGTAGTTGTTGCAGAAGTGCACCTCAAGGTTGTTGTCAGCGTTCTCGTTATCCTGTGTGAACTCGATGTAACTGAGTTCTATGAGACGCAATGCGATTGCAGTGACGCTGGGGTCAGAGTGAGCAAATAGATAGTGCGAATCGGGATCACTATTATGCTCGGCCGGAAACATGAGATCCCCAAATGAGAATGCGAACTCAATCTGGCCAATGCAAGAAGGCGCTTCTAGACTGAAACCATTCCCAGTATCATCTTGGTACCAGGTTGCGCCGAAGTCTGGCAGATCCCATATCATGAGACGTACATTCAGCATCGATGTAATCGCTGCCAATCCCAAATCGGCTGTTGCATTCAAACCGACAAATCCGACATTGGTCTGAACGTCCACATCCAGGTAGCCATCCCCCATCGTCGCGTGGAACTCTGCTGGCATGTTCAGGATTAGAAGCTCGATGGTCACTGTCGATACCGCCGCCACAGTGATGTCGGTCGTGACGTCAATCAAGTCAACGGGTGCGCTGGCAATGTAATCGACGGTGTAGGTGTTTGTTGCACGATTCTCAGCCATACAGAACGAGAAGGACTGCGGAACGCTGTCCACGGTCACATCCATATCAAATTCAACATCATTGCCCAGTATTGTCTCGGTCTCCACGAACCCAAAGGCCAGGTTGAAAGGCGCGGGTCCGGTCCAATTCATGCACTTGAGCGAGTAGGCGTCCGTCTCGTCCGTCTCGAAGACAAGGTTTGCCCATGGCGGAGATGATACCACGAATTCCGAAAAGGCTGGAAAGATCCGTGTCTCAATGTCCTTGTTCTGCACTTGGAAAGTGCCCATGGTGAACTTGAGCGGGTCTATACCCGACTCCGAGGTCCAGTCGAAGTTGAATATGTGCTCGGAACCCAGGGAGCGGTCCACTGCGAAGGTCATCGTGATGTCCTCAGGAATCTCAGACCCAGGCTCGGTCGTATAACCATATGCCCAGTAGGGCTCTCCGTCCGGATCACCCGCCTCTCCATTGTAGAAGAATGCGGGGAAAACGACCAAAACTTCCAGATGCGTTGGATTCACATTCCCGAGACGTTCGATTGTGGTTGTCATCACCAATGGACTGACGTCTATGGTGGTCTTCACTCGGATGTCCTTTTTGCCTTGACCTGTATCCTTGTTGTCATCCACATCAATCATGGATGGCTGTTTCGTAAGTATGTCGGAGACCTTCTCCACATCACCGTCCGATTTGGTGTATACCACGTACGGCACGGGGAAGTTGGGTGGAATCGCCTTTCCCTTGGCAAGGAATTTCTCAAGCACATTGTAGAGCGCTTCAGGTGCGTTGCCCAGCTTTCCGCCCTTTGACTTGTTGCTGGGTCCTTTTCCATTCATCAATTCGATTTCCCAATCCGATGATCCAAGGAACGCTGATTCAGCACCAATGGACAGGTCGTTTGCGATGTAGGAGTCGTAGCCAAAGATGCTGTTGGAAGCAGGCAGAGCTTTTGGGATTGTAGGCGAGTCTCCCTCCGAATTCATTGGAGCTTGATCTTCCTCAAAAGGTATCAACTCATTCTCCTCCTCAGGCTCTGTCATTTCTTCCTCGGGCTCTACTATCGGAAAGTCCTCCAAAGGTTCAGTGATATCATCGTCCAGAGTCGGGATCTCATGATCCGTTTCGCTGAGGTACCAGGCCATGGTTACGGGCACCAAAGCCAGTACCGACATCACAAAGAAGAGGATCAGAGCCTTGAGCTTGCGTCCGTTCTTACCCTCCCTTTTCTGGCGGTCATCGAGCATATCCACATTTAGATTCGTATCTTGTTCTGACATACACACCCCCCTCTTAGGAACAGAAATTGCTCCCGAAGGTAGCCCGAAATGTGCTTGGGACTACTAAAAGGTTTGTCATTCTCGTTCAGAATAACACTGCTGGATAGACTGAAATGGGTCGTTCGGAGCGGATTAGCTTACTTCAACCGACAGTGTGTAGCTGCCATTGCCCCAGAAGGTGTCGACTAGAATGTAGTACATGCCGGTAGAAGTCACTGAATACGAGATATACTCTTCACTTCCACCTTGCCAGCTCCCATCCACTTGGAATTCATTGAAATCGTACAGCTCCAATTCGAAATCCGAATCGCCTGGTCCTGACAGTGTTATCTCAATCGTATCTCCATTCTGCAACGATATGCTGAAGTAATCGGAGCTATCAGTATCATCGTTCAGGTGCCCGGTGATTATGTCCCCGTCAGAGACGGAGTTCGCGCTCACGAAGTCGTTGTTGGGCTCGCTCTCTGGAGTGATACCAGCCCCTGTCTGGACTATCATGATGTTGATATCTCCGTCAGTGATCTTCCCTGATACCGTGGTCTTTTCTGTGTTGTAGACTGGGTTGGTTAAACCCGAAGCCTCAAGGATCTCGTATCCTGGCGGGGCTGTGAATGTGTAGTCCTCTCCCGCGAATGGCATAAGATTCATGTAGATGCTGTAAGACAACTTGTTGGTATCCAGGCCTGGCCAGCTTAACTTGCCTGAGAACTTCACAGTTATGGGACTTGAGCTGGTCACGCTTCCCGTTGCACCGACTAGGTCGACGGTCATGTGGGTACTGTCTCCATCTTCACCGTCAATCTCGATTATTTCCTCGAAGATGTAAGGTGCCATTTGCTCGTAGCAGGCGACCTCCTCATTAGAAACCTGGGCATCACCATTGCCGCAGTAGTCATCGATTTGGGCCCGGGTCATTTTGGCATCCTCGCCTTTTAGCTGGCCGTTGAAGTCTACATTCATTTCGTCAGGCGCAGTCATTGAAGTAGCGAAAGGTGTGTTCGCACCTGGCCCCAAAAGGAGAAGGAGCAAGATTGCGATGACCACGATTGCCACTACACCTCCAATTATGCCTCCTATGAGCTTGCCCTTGGGCTTCTTGGGTGCCTGGGGCGGAAGTGGCTGTCCTGGTTGCTGGTATTGGGGTTGCATTGGCTGTTGATACTGAGGTTGTGCTGGCTGCTGAGGTGGAGGTTGCTGATATTGTGTCTGTGGGGGTACACCTTGATTTCCACTTGGATCGTATGACATTCTTCATACCTCCTAGGAATTGAGCGTTGAACTAGCCGTGGGTATAAAAAGATACCCGAGTTATTATCTCACTGCATTCTATAATCAAAATCCACTGGCCTCTTGAAAGGGCAATCCTCTTCATTTGTGGGACCAGTTCTAGAAACTCTCTACTCTCATTGTTTTTCCAGTGTGATTGATACCGAGCCGCTCATGCCATAGAGAGTGACAGAACCTATGACAACAGTATGGCCCGAATAGTACATCACGTCGGTCAATCCGAGAACATTACTTATCTTGTAGCCTGGCGGGGCCGTGAATCTCAAATCGCCTCCCATGGAACCAAAGGGGAAGAGGCCCAAGCCGATTATGGAAATCTGCACTTCATATGAGGTCTCATTGAGACCCACTTGTTCCCAATCCACGACAATCGATGTCGTTGTTGTGATGGGGTATGTGCTGGAAACGTCCCCTGTTGCACCAGATATTGACACGTTGTACTGGGAGACCGTTCCGATATAATCATTCAGTCTCAGGCTGTATGAGGACATGCCCACCATCATTTCCATGATCTCTACCATCTCTTCGACCTCGTTCTCCGTTACCATGCCATCACTGTTGCCCATCGTGTCAATGGACCAACGCATAGTACTCGCCATACTACCTTCCAGTCTGTCCTGAGAATCCATCTCAATTGTGTTCGTGTCGGTCATTTCAATGCAGTAGTTTACCGGACATCCTTCCTTGGGTCCAGAGATAGCCAGGAAGACCATTGGGAGGATCGAGAGAACTATGATTGTGGCCACAATGAAGGCAATTATCTTGCCCATCTTCCCATTGGATGGTTGGGAGCTGACAGGTTTTACTGCAGATGTCGCCTGACCGCATGTCTTACAGACCCCGCCACTGACAGGTCCCCCACAACTCGGACAACTTGGCATACCCTC
>CP070767.1:866008-869348 GCA_020345725.1 Methanobacteriota archaeon
CTTGTGGGCGACCGCTTTGGCGAGCAATGTCTTTCCAGTTCCTGGAGGGCCAACCAGCAGTACTCCTTTGGGTGGTTCGATTCCGACTTTCTTGTACAAATCCGGCTTCAGGAGCGGATCCTCGACCGCCTCCTTCACATCTCTGATCTGATCCTCCAGACCGCCAATGTCCTTGTAGGATGTCTCTGGCTTCTCGAAGATCTCGGCACCCATTACCACGGGGTCCAAGGATGGTGGAAGGACACCCATTACAGCCAGGGTCTGCTTGTTGAGTGCGACACGCGCACCTATGACTACGTTCTCTTTGCCGATGTAATCCGCAGTATTGACGATGAAATCTGGACCGGTGGAGCTCTTAACCACAACCCGTCCATCCGCCAGAACGTCCTTAATGCTTCCAATGATCAACGGAGGAGTCTTCAAACGCTCCATTTCCGTCTTCAGTCTCTTGATTTCCTTCTGCAGCCTGATGAGTTCTCCCTCGATGAACCTCTTCTCGCCTTCGATACGTCTAGAATTCTCGAGCAGTCTGTCATTCTTGTCTTCTAGATGGGAGATTCTCTCTGAAAGCTTCTGCGAAAACTCCTTAATTTGGTCGTTGTCCAGTGGTACACCCCCTCACTGGGTCTTTTTGTATCGTTAGGTATATATTCGCTTCAGCGTATTTATGTGTTGCGTAGGCGGTCTGGTATTGATTTGCGAATTGTGCGGTGCGGATGTGCCCAGAACGAGAAGGGTGATAGTCGAGGGTACGCCCTTGAATGTATGCACTAGTTGCTCAAAGTTCGGTGTCACTCCGCAGAAAGGCGAGGAACAGAAGGTCTCCCCGATCGTAAGCAGGCTGGAGAGAAGCAGAAGGAGATTCCGGCCCAGGGATGTCTAAGAAAAGGACGTGGATGTACTGGTGAGCGACTACGGTTCGAGAATTCGGGAAGCTAGGACAAAGATGGGGCTCAGTCAAGAAGAACTTGGAAAGAAGATCAATGAGAAGTGGAGCGTCATCAACAAGCTCGAAACGGGTGACATGCGCCCGGACGACAAGCTGGTTACCAAGCTGGAGAGGACACTTGGCGTGGTTCTGAGGGAGAAATTCACTCCAGAGAAGGTTGACAAGAGAGAGTCCAGGCAGGCCCTGACCATAGGAGATCTCATCAGAGAGGAGAAGGAATGAAGAAGTATCCGCTGTACATCCTCATCGTATCTGTAATAATCATAGTCGTGTTTTTGGGTTATGCCCTCTACCTCAACCTAACAGAACAGCAGACAGAGCAATCTGGACTAGGTTTGGTTTGCACTGTCATTTTCCTGGTTTTCGCATTCATTGCCATTGAATTGATGTTCAAACCACAATTGTTCTTGCGTTCAAGAGAAGAAATGGAAGAAGAAGCGGAACAGGAAGACTTAGAGGAGCCGGAATTAGGACCCTGACTTGAGCCTGTCCACTATCTCTTTTTCCACCTCATCCAGAAAGCCGGACATGTCCAGACCGTGTTCCTCCCCGGCCAATATTGCTGCAACCTCAATCTCGACCTCCATCTTGGCTTGAATGGCATTTATCCTGGAAATTGCGTCCTTCCTCTCAACTTCAAGATGTGAGAGCAGGTGATCCAGTAACTTTGCGAAAAGGTCCTCCTTGGGCGGCATCTCAAGAATTGCAGCGGATGGAGTGAAGTCCAACGGGATTTCTATGCCAGAGACCTCGAAATTGGGTATTATCTGTCCCTTCTTGACCGAGACTGCACCCCTCGCAATCGCTATGTCCAGAAGCTTCTGAGAGTCCTTTGGCGGAAACCACCTCATATCCATTGACGCAGAGAACACAAATTCCTTCTCCGACATCTGTGACCGGCCCTTTCTTTTGAACAGCAGTGCTATCGTTCTTTTCAGTTCATCCAAGTCATATCAGCTCCTTGACATCAATGACAATACCACGAATCCCAGTCTCCTCGTACCATGCCTGATCGGAGTGCGCAAGGCCTCCCAGATACAGTCCCAATTCATCTGTAATACCATGCAGCATGCTGGGGTATGGATCTCCGCCTCCTTCTTCCATATATATGCCCACATCCAATCCGATTCGTGCCACCTCTTCCAGCAGGTTCCGAGGGGTCGCCTGCTTGAGCACATCGGCATAGGCAACGGTTCTCCCGTCAATCGCATCCACCTGAAAGACCAGCTGGTCTGATAGCTCATTTGCCTTCCTGACCTCACCGAACCCAACTAGCGTCTTTGTGTTCATCACCACTTTCTCCGCCCCGGCTACGAAGACGTCTATCACGTTCTCTGCCGACCTCACTCCGGAGTCAACCCATACTGGCTTGGTCTCGAATTCTTTGATAAAACCCAACCCTGGCCTGTTATTGAAAACACCGTCCAAGTCCACCAACAGCGCCTTACCGTGCTCCTCAATCATGCGATTAATCAATTGCACCGCGTCAACATCCATTGATAAGTATTCGTCCCCCTCTTGTTCAACTATCTCTCCATCTATGACTGGAATCCGGGGGAGAACATCGATTTCGACCACTCGATTCGAAACGAAAGATGGGTAGATAAACTATTTGGTTCAGTCAATAAGTTTTAATATTTAGGAATCGATAAATGTTACCAAGATGGCTAAAAGAAGGAAAGTGGAAATTGAAGAAGGAATGACTGACTGCCACTACTGCAAGAAGACAGTCCCCGAGAGTGCTTGGAGATGTCCTCACTGCAGAAGATGGTTCAGGGAGGGGAAGATCGGAATTCTTGGTATGATCGCAATCCTCGCCCTGGTGATCGCATTGGTCTTGTACCTGGTCAAGCCCACATTCCTCTTCGGAGGGGACGATGACACAACTGTTAAAGAATACAACGTGGACCTTTCTCTGGATACTGGCCCTCAGATACACAAGGCAGAACAAGGAGGTTATACCGAGTATGCAATACGGGTTACGAATCTGGCGAACGCGGCTGATACCATTGAACTCAGCTCTCCAGGCAATCCCAACCTGGTACTAACCTACGATGACAGCATCTCCATGACATCCGGAGATCAGGCCGTGACCGTCATCAGGGCGGAGGTGCCGAGCGTGACACCTTTGGGTTCGTATGATTTCAGGATCACTGCAACTTCCAAATCTAACCGGGCTGTGAAGGACATTGTCGATCTCACTGTGGATGTTGTCACCCTGAGTGACAGATATGTGGTCTCTACAGATAAGGTTCAAGTTCATTATATCCTCTGGTTGTCCGATGGAGAATTCCGGGAGAGCTCCTACGCGAGGGGGGATACGCTACTTGTCTCAGTGGATCCGGCAAATCAGGATGGTACTTACATAGGAGTGATACCCGGATTCTCTGA
>CP070767.1:869448-873969 GCA_020345725.1 Methanobacteriota archaeon
AACTCTTTCGTATACGCATTCTCTACCCGAATGGTATCCCCTTTCTCCAGGCGGAGGTTCTCCGTTTCCCAGGCGGTGAATGGAACTGTTCCAGTCTCGTCTCCGAGAATCCCGTAGAAGATCTTCTTTGGCGTACCGTTCACCTGTATCTCTTTTGGATTGACAGAGACGATCCTCGCAAGAAGGCTTACACTAGGTTCATTTGGGGCTAGTTCTGCAAGCTTCTTCTGTACTCCCACCTCCAAATCGGCAGGGTTCCCCCCGTACTTCCTGACGATGCTTCTTTTCGCGGAGTCTAGTGGTACTCGGTAGACGTTTAAATAGTTCTCTAGCTCACCAGCGATTTGATCTTCACTAACCTTGCTCTCAAGCGCCCGTGCAATGTCTTTCACATGGGGCGCGATCTGCTCACGATCCATCTATTCACGCTCCTTTTCTGGGAGGCTTTCTGCTCTTATCTGGGCCTCCGAAGGGGAATCGTCCGCAGTCCTTATATAGCTTTAGAAGGGGGGTGTGTGAAAGTGTTCTGTACTGTTGCTGGAAGACCTCTGGAATCTCAAAAAGACTTATTATTGTGTGGGTACCTTTACCCCTTTGCAGGATTTGGAGCAGGCAGTGGAACGGATGAAACCTGGCATGATAATCATTGCTGGAGCGGTCATTCTGGTCGTTGGAGCGTCCATTGGAGCGACGGCCTTTCTCGTTGTAATTAAGGACCCGAGTGTGGAGGCGGTTGAAAAGGTCGAGTTTGTCCCGCCAGATTACATGGACCCGGTCATTCTGAACAGTGGTATGTACGATATCTGGTATGAATCTGGTGTCATTGGTGGCGGAGATCCCGGCGATATCATTATCCGTGATGTGGATCAGAATCTCATCTACAGAACCCCTTCTTCTCCCGGCTCAGAGAAGATCACCGTTAACAACAAGGAGTACATCAGAGACGGAACCTTCAATGTTGACAGTTCTGGCACATTCAGCGTGACCGTTGAATACAGCGGAAGCGTCCTATACTTCACCCGGCCGATTGATGTTGCTGGTGGATTCGCCATTTGTTCCGGCGGTATCGGCCTTTCCGTGGTTGGCGGACTCTTCATAGTAGGTGGCATCATCATTCTGACCTTGCCCAAGAAGAAACCTCCGACTACCGATGTTCAGCAAGAGGTCCCACCTCAACAGTAGATTCAATATTCTGAAGACAATTCTGACCCGTGGAAATTCCAAAACGCGTCAAGTTCGATCGAGTGGCCGATATCTATGATGAAACCAGGGCAATCCCTGAACCCTTCTTCACCAAAGCTCTTGATGTGATGGAGGACTACCTGGACAAACAGGGAATGATTCTTGATCTTGGTTGTGGAACAGGACGTTTTGCCAGACCTCTGCAGAAGAGAGGTCTCAATGTGGTTGGGATTGACATTTCTGAGAAGATGTTAGACGTTGGTGTTTCAAAAGGTCTCTACAATGCCTCCTTTGGCGATGCTTGCTGCGTTCCTTTCAAGGATGGAGCCTTCCACTCTACAATATCTGTTCATCTACTGCATCTTGTACCGGATTGGTTGGAGATACTGGAGGAAATAGTCAGGGTAACCCGAACAAATTTCCTCACCCATGGGGCGTTTTGGCCAGACATTGACAATCCCAATCTACAGTATGACAGAATCATCGAAGAATCCGGACACAAGCGAGAACCATTGGGCGTGATTGAGAAAGACTTGACGGGAACCATTGAACCGTATGCGAACGTGTATATCGGTACGAGGAATGACATGGTCCCAGCTGAAGAGAGAATAAGCCGTCTTGAAGACCGTATCTATTCAGGCCAATGGTCAATTCCTGAAGACATTCACAGGGAGGCGATTGACAAAGTCAGGAACCGATTTGAAGGAGAAATGGTCGAGATGCGGGCAGATATGTACGTATTCGTGTGGAAAATCGAAGATCTGAGTGATGCTATTGAAAAGATTCGTTCAGAGAAATAGAATCTCTCCTTCAATCGCCACCATAGAACATATCTGGATTTTCTCTCAAGTACTCTGCATACAAATCGATTAACTCTCTCAACCTAATCAGCTTCACTTGGGCTTTTCCAATCTTGGTTTCCATCATTATTCCATGCTCTCTGCAAGGTTCTTCCATCTTAGGGAAATCAGGGTAGGGTCCGAAATCGGTTTCCCATTCAGGATCAGGGTAATTCTCGACGAGCTCTGGAGGCATTGTCATCTTCTTCAATATATGTTCTGGAAACTCCACTCGTTCCTCGGCCAGATGCATGGCGGTACATCTCCCCAAGTCCACACCGAGTAGTAGTATGTATCCATCAGCCTCCAGAACCTTCTTCCAACCCTTGCAGAGCTCCTTCGCGTTCTTACCGATGGCTGCAATCGAGAAGACGGGATTAGAACTTCTCGCGGCTTCCTTCCTTCTCCAAAATGTATCCGGCAGTCTTCCTGTGTTGCAGGGCGTTTCTTTCGGGTCATAAGGAAGAACTCTAAACTTCCAGAGCAACCCCATCTCGACTTCTTCAGGAGTTCGCTTGTACTTCTTCAAGTTCGTGGAATGCGTGGGCATTAACACTGTACCGTCCTCTCCAACTGTCTCCAGCAATGCATCGATTACTGTGTCAGCGCCTCCTTCCACATAGCCAAAACTGCTCAAGGATGAATGCACACCTACAATGTCTCCTCTCTTCAAACCAAGTTGCTTGAGACCGTTCTTGATGTCCTCTTTTCCTACGGTCACTTCTTCCTGCTCCGGATCTGGCATTGCCTCACCATCTCACATGTCCTCCGGAGCACCTGCCAAAACTTGCAGGGCCTCCTTCTCCATGAAATGAAGCTCAGCTGGCAACACCAAGCAGAAGATTTGGGACTCGAATTTCTTGGCAGCCAGTTTCTCCATTCTGTCACACACAACTTCAGGGTTATCAGAGCCTACGTCCCCGAGCGCACATACGACGCTTTCTTTTGTAACGACCCCTTCCTTCTTGGTTGTTTCCAGTCTCATCAGATAGTCGATTGCTTCCCTGACGCTCATCGTCTCTCCGCTCTCCTTCAGATCCAGAAGAACGAGCGTATGCAGCCCAATGTCCTTGTTCCGCTTGATGACATCGTACGGACTGGTTGGGAAGTACCCTTTCTGCCTGAAAGGAAGGGTGGTGGTTCTGCCGAACTTGTACGACTGCAACCCCAGAAGGCCAGTCGCTACAGTGACTATGGACACGCCATGAATAATTCTGGTCCTTATTCCATCCTTCTCCGCTCTTATCCTAAGGTCCACATGTGTTGTTGCAGACATAGCGTCCCCAGGAACAAGGAAACCCACCGTCCTCTCTTTTGCCTCCAAAAGGATGATATCCCCAGCCTCCACATCTTCTCTGCTTAGGACAATTATCTCCTTCCCAATCTTCTTCTCAAGCTCTTCCTTCACTCCCTCCCTCATGTGAGAAGTATAGAACTCAGTGAACAGTATATCACATTCTCTGGCCTGCTCTAGACCTTTGACCGTAATGTCGTCCTCATCATGCAAACCTAAACCTATAAAGACGAGTAGTCCCATGGCTTCACCGGTGAAATCTCTCTGTATTATCGTACCCAAATCTGAAGGTGAGAGTGTTCGTAAAAAGCTTTTGGATATGGACAACCTCCGCAAGGATTTGATAGTGGGCAAGGACGAGAACAACCTTTTCTTCCCCTTTCTCTATGGGATAGACTGGGGTTATGATGTTAGGGAGATGGATTTCCAGGAAGCTGGAGTGGCAGTTCGTAGTTATATCGATGTGATAGACATCCCAGAGGAATTGAAACCTCTTCTGCCGACATCTTTCGATATTGTCGGTGAGATAGCCGTCATAAAGATTCCAGAAGACCTGAAGGACCACTCCTCGGCGATAGGAGATGCTATTCTGGAGGCCAACAAACCAGTCCGCACAGTCGTTTCGGATGAGGGTGTCACTGGAGAGCACAGGTTGCGAACTATCAAGGTTATCGCGGGTGAGGACAACACGATCACTGTCCATAAGGAATATGGATTGAGCTTTACTGTCGATTTGTCTAAAGCATATTTCTCCCCCAGACTGGCCACGGAAAGAAGGAGGATTGCTCAGCAGGTGCAAGAGGGAGAGACCATAATCGATATGTTCTGCGGTGTGGGCCCCTTTTCCATAATGATCGCCAAGACTGTTTCGCATGTCAGTGTGTTCGGAATAGACTCCAACCAGTACGCGATCAAGTACTTCATGGACAACATCAGGTTGAATCATGTGGAGAATGTGGTTCCCATGCAGGGCGATGTGAGGGATATGCTCGGATCCCTTGAGCCAGCGGACAGAATCATCATGGACCTCCCCCATAGTTCATTCAAGTTCTTCGAAGGTGCCCTCAAGGCTGTGAAAGAAAATGGGATAATCCATTACTACGAGATTCTGACTGAAGTCGGGGCAAAGGAAAGAGAGAATGAACTCTCTACGATTGCACAAAATCAAGGGAGGCGTATCGAGATCGAAGAGCAGAGGGTAGTGAG
>CP070767.1:874069-879913 GCA_020345725.1 Methanobacteriota archaeon
AATGAAAGAAAAGGCACTGTCACTCATAAAATACGGTCAGAAGCAGGTGGAGAAGAAGAATGAAGAGGTCCTTCAAAAGCTGAACATGGCCAACCAACAACTGCAGGAGCAGAGAGAAGAGCTTGAGAAGAAACTCAAGGAAAAGACAGAGCTTGAGAGGAAGGAGAGGGCACTGTACGAGTATGAATCTTCACTCACCAGGAAAGAGAAACAACTAAAGGAAGCCGAAAAGGAACTTGAGGAAGAGGAGAAGGGCATTTCCAAGGAGAAGGATGAGATTTCTACGCTGTGGAAGCAGCTCAACCATGAGATGAAGAAGGCGGATGAGAAGCACGAGAATGTAGAGGCCGTGGTTCAAGGTTTGCTGAAGAAGGAGCGGGACGCGCTCAAGAAAGAGAAGGAAAAGCTGGACGAGCTGAGACTGGAGCTCAACAAGAAGTCCAAGAAGCTCACTCAGTCAGATAAGAGGCTCAAAGAAAGGGAGAAGGACGCAAGCACAAAGGAGAAGAACTTGGAGAAGAGAAAGAGGAACATACAGGATAAGGAAGTGCGGTTGGAGGAGAGGAAGGCCCAGTTCGAGAAAATGAAGTCTAGGCTGGACAAGCTTCTGTAGAGTCCCTTTCATCATCCGATTTTCTGGCGATAGGCGAGATGTTCAGGGAGGGTATGCCGTTCTCATGGATGTAGATGAATATTGTGCCCACCAGAGGAATGAACATCAGGGAGCTCATTAGGTGGTACACTGCAAATGGAGCCAACTGAACGAAGGCTATGCCGAATCCACCCGCCGTATGGGGCAGGAAGAACAGCCAGTATCCCACCGTTGTCCAGACGTCGAATATGAGTGTAGCGATCATCCCGACCCCGGTCACCAGGGCTATCGACTTTGTTATGCAGATTACCTTGCCTTTCAGTCGGGTTCCTATGAAGCCCACGAAGAGAAAGCCAGTCCAGGTGAAGAAGGCCAATCCTATGATGATTCCGATGCCATAGTGTCCTCCGAACCCGAGGGTGTAGATGGCTAGGTCGGATATCGCCATGGTCGCCAAGGGCACGATCAATGCATACACCTTGCCCAGCAGAGTGCCTGCTAGAAGGGAAACCACCAGCACCGTCTCGAAATTGGAGTATTTGTAGAGAAGAACCCTTCCTACGACTCCTACGAGTATCAGAGCTAGGGCGAACCCCATCTTGTTGAAGTCTTTCACCCTGACGTCCGGAATTCTCCTCATTCCTTCAACCTCTCTAGAACCTGGGTAACTCGAACCTCCACTCTACCAAATCTCCATCGAAGAGTTGTTTTCTATCTGAAGAGATCTCACCATACTTCCCGTTCACGTAATACTGCCACCATTTCCCATCTCCGTTCTCGACATCGTTGACTGAGTCTACGAATACGGCATTATAGGGTTGCCAGACGGTTCCCTCAACCTCAAAGCCATATATCTCGGAGCATTCCAGAAGAAGTCGGTAGACTGTGTTGTTGGTCGTTTCTTCCATTGTACAGTCTATGGACCAGTCCTCACCCACTATGCTGATTTGAAGGTTCCTCACCTGACCTTGTTCAACAGGCTGACCAGTGATGTAATTCCCCAGGTAGGCCAGACCAATTACTCCTATGACCACGACCGTTCCGAAGAGGATTGCCTTGTACCTTTCTTTGATTTCCCCTAGTTTCACTTCCTCCTCCTCCAGAGAACCGCGAGAAGAGCGACCGCTACTATAACGATTATGATTACTGCTACAACCTCCAGACCGACGGTGAATTCGCCTGTTTGCGTTGGACCCCCTTCCTTGTCTTCAAAGGCATAGATGTGCCCATTGTCGGATCCGATGAACAGCTGGCCGTCAGCAATCACTGGGGATGAGAGTATGTAACTTGCCGGTGAAGGTTGATAGCTCCAGACAAGGTCTCCCGTTGACGCATCAAGACAGAATATTTTCCCAGCCATCTCGTTCGTGGCGAAGTAGACCTTGCCATCGGCAATCGAAGGTGATGATTGAACAGGGCCAGGGGTGTCGTAGTCCCATAGGAGGTTCCCGTCCAAGTCGTAAGCAAGCAGTTTCCCACCCTCGTTCCAATTGATGCCTGTGCCGACATACAGCTTGCCATCGGATATTGCAGGTGAAGAGGTGCTATCTTGGATTGGCACAGCCCAATTGAAACCATCACTTGTCTTCATCGAATAGAGATATCCATCCTTGCTTGTGAAATACACATTATCATCATAGATTGCAGGAGATGAGAGCACTGGTCCATATGTTCCGAATTCCCACAGCTTTTCACCTCCAAGTGCGTCCAGTGCGACCAATCCGTGGAAAGGATCAAAGGTGGCCCCATAGTCAACTGCCAGACCTGCCATACCTATGAAGAGGACTCCATCTGATATTGCAGGAGACGAGTGATACACTGAAACCCTTTCATACTCCCACTTCACAGAGCCATTTTCTAGATGAAGGGCGTAGACGGAAGCATTGCCGCCAGCTTCGTTGAAGGTTCCAATGAACACGGTATTGTTCCACACCTTTGGGGAGGAAGTGATTGATTGGCGGTGAGTTCTGGGCTCAAGCAGCGTACTCCACAACACTTCCCCTGTGTCCGCGTCAAGACAGTACAATTTGCCATCAGCACCACCCAACAAGACCATTCCATCGTACAGCGCAGGGGATGACTGGCCTGTGATGCCCGTATTTTCCCAGACAAGCGCTCCAGTCTCCTGATCCAGAACGTATAATCCGCGGAATCCAACAATGAACACTTTTCCGTACCCGACCGCTGCAGAAGAGTCAATCTCGATTTCTCCAGTATCGTAGTCCCACTTGAGACCTGCACTTGAAGGAGCCGAGCCAGAAGAAGTCCCCACATTCTCCAGTGTGCCCCTGAACATGAAGCTTGGATACTTGTGGTCCGGCGTTGGAACGGGGAAAGGGCTGAAGGAATCAAGGAAGTCTGGATCACAATAGTATGCGATGACATCCCCATCTTCTAACATATAGTAACTCGTACCTATCATCGACATTGCCCAGGTCTTGTTCCCGTCGTCCCAGTCAAGGAATTGCCAGTAACCTGTCACTGGACATTCAACATCTCCAATGCTGGCAACCCAAGCGCCGTACATGGACCATTCGACCGCGATTTCCAAGTTGAGATTCTCAGCCGCTCTTTCACTGAGATTCACAGCCGTCCTGTTCTCCCCTATCTCAAGCGTTGCCCAATAGAATTCTCCATTGCCCAGATCGAAAAGAACGGTGGCCTGGTCTGTTTGATCATCTCCAACCACAGGCTGGAGAGAAAGCATGAACAGGAAACCAATTCCCAGGGCGAATGCGACCTTCAGTGCGTTCTTGTCTTCCATCTTTCCAGTCCTCTCTAAGGGTGGATATAGTCAGCTTTACTCATTTTTCAAACATACTTTAATATAGTAAAATATATTTGTAATTACTTAAGCTTTGCTGATGCAGCAAGGAGATCACGGTCAAGAGGTGTGTACATGAGGACGTTACGTGACCTGAAGGAGTCAACCAGGGCGCTCATTCTGCTTGAGATTGTGACCAACAGACCCAGAAACCTTCTCTCAGTGTCATCGAAACTTGGAATCACCGTCCAGGGAACTTCGGAGTACATGAGAAATATGGCGAAGGAAGGTCTCGTGAAGAAGATTGGAGGAGAGTACCGGGCAACCAAGAAAGGGGTAGACCTGCTGCAAGAGCGAATGGTGGAGCTCAAGGACTTCGTGGATACCTCGATGAAACAATTGGAGATTGTGGACGTGTGCGGAGCTATTGCTGGTAATACTATCGGGAGAGATGATGAAGTTGCTCTCTTTATGGAAGATGGCACGCTGGTAGCTTATTCTGGGAAGGAATCCCCGTCAACTGGGTACGCCATGTTCGATGCGAAAAAGGGAGAGGATGTGGCGGTTAGAGACCTTACTGGAATGGTAGCGCTGAAGCCAGGAAAGATTACTGTTCAACAATTGCCCTCAGCTCAGGAGGGCGGAACCCGAGCCATCTCTGCCGAAGAAGTGAAGAAGTCAGTGAGAGGAATGGAATTCAGCAGGCTTGCGGTCACGGACGTAGTCTCAAGCTCACTGGCTCATTCTCTAGATATGGATGTGGATTTCGATTTTGCACCTCTAGCATCCTCTGTGGAGGCGTCCCTTCTTGGCTTGAACGTCTTGATTATGGCATCCAGGGAAGAGATTCCGAACATCGTATCAAGACTGGAATCAGAAAACAGCAGGCTGGAGGATCCAATTCCCTATGAAGTGAAGGCTTTGGCTTGACGCTAACTGGCACCAACCGTGTCCAAAAGGTTATATCTTAAATCACAATCTTTCTCCTGTGGTCGTATGAAAGCTGTGGTTCTTGCAGCGGGTAAAGGTACTAGACTGGGCCCCTTCACGGTCTCCCAGCCCAAGGTGATGATAGAGGTCGCCAACAAGCCCATTCTTGAGTATGTGGTGGATTCACTGGTTAGTAATGGCATCAGAGACATCGTGATGGTCGTCGGCTACAAGAAAGAGAAGATAATGAGCCATTTCGAGGACGGAGGGGATTTTGGGGCCAAGATAGAATATGTAGAACAGACCAAGCAGCTGGGAACTGCGCACGCCCTTTACACCGCAAAGGATAACGTGGACGGCGAATTCATCATGCTTCCAGGGGACAACATCATCGATCCCACCACCGTCTCCGACCTGATGGAGAAGAAGAAAGGGATTTCCGTGGTGATCACGGAGAGCGAGTACCCCTCCAAGTACGGAGTTGTCGTCCTGTCTGGAGGCAACATCAAGGAGATTATTGAGAAGCCAGAGGAAGAGGTGAGCAATCTCATCAGCACGGCAATATGCAGTTTCGAACCTTCTGTGTTTGACAAATTGGATTCACTCATGAAGGAAGGGAAGTACAACATCACAGATCTAATCCAGATCCTAGTTTCTGAGATAGACGTCAAAGGAATATTCACAACGGGAATGTGGGCAGACGCGGTCTATCCCTGGGACTTACTGAAAGTTAACTCCACTGCACTGGACAAGCTCACTGAGGAGAAAGCAGGAACAATCGAGAGTGGCGCGACCATCAAAGGGCCAGTCTCGGTCGGTGAAGGCTCAATCATAAGATCAGGAAGCTACATATCTGGTCCAGTTGCGATCGGAAAGGGCTGCGAGATTGGTCCGAACGTTTGTATATACCCATGCACCAGCATCGGGAACAATGCCAGGATTGGACCTTTCAGTGTGATAGAACACAGCGTTCTTATGAGCGATGTCAGCCTGGGACCCGGTTCTCATCTGTCCAATTCTGTTGTAGGGCCTGGGTGTTTGTTCTCTTCAAGGTTCAGCGGTACAGGTGGTTCAACGATTTTCATCCATGAGGGGGAAACGCATGAGCTTGCCAACGTGGGCAGCTTTATAGGTGAGGATTCTGTGATTGGAAGCGGAGTGGTTGCCAGCCCGGGTACCATAGTGGGTGCCAGGTCAAGGATAAGTCCTCTGGCCAAGTTGAGCGGGCGGTTGCCGAACGATAGCATAGTGGTCTAGAATGTGCGGAATAGTTGGTTACACCGGACATAGAAGGGCACAGCCCATCCTCCTCGAATCTCTGAAGAAACTGGAGTATCGTGGGTATGACTCGGCCGGGATAGCGGCATACGGGGAGGAGCTCGCACTCCATAAGAACAAGGGGGAGATTGCCGAACTGGAGAAGGCGCTCCCTGAGATTGAAGGTAATGTCGGTATAGCCCACACAAGATGGGCAACGCACGGAAAGCCAAGCCAGGAGAACGCTCACCCCTTCTTGGACTGCTCCGGGAGCATCGCACTTGTCCATAATGGCATCATC
>CP070767.1:880013-887586 GCA_020345725.1 Methanobacteriota archaeon
ATCTCATTGACAAAATCCCTTACTTCACGCGATACTGGAGTATCAGAATATGTTGTCACGTCCCCTCTCAAGTATGTAACAATGGTGTGCGGTTCAATCTCGTTATAGATTCTTGGCGACACATGTCCTTTGACCATTATTTCCATGGGTATTACGAGGTCCTCGTAAGCACTAGTGAGAATCAGCGGATAGAACATCTCATCGGTCGGAAACTCAACAATAACACCCGGTCTTCTTGCGAAAACCCCAGTGTCCACCATCCAGGCAACTACGAAGGAGTATTCTTCCCCGACATAGCTGTCCAACTGAGAAATCATTCCCTCAGAAATATCCAGTCCATTATCCTTCAAATAATCGTAGACATCGGACCCATCCATTGCAGATATGACCTCCAGTGCAAGACCGTATTTCTCAAGGTGTTGATGAACTGTCACGCCAGCTGAACCTGGCGCGAGAGAAATCGTTGCTGAGTGGAGCCAAAAAAATGGCCAGGGAATTACCCAGCTACTGATGTACGTCGTCAAAAAGGTTGTCTGAAATCGTTCAACCGAGTCCCTAGCTTCCTCAACTATATCGATTCCTTCGAAGATTGGTGCGCCATCCGCAATATCAGCACTTATTCTTTCAGGACTGGAAGGTATTGGGAAGATCCAGGCGGTTCTACTAGACTTCTTCCACTCGAAATCGATTGAGATTATCATTTTCTGAATACCAACAACATAATTGATTACTCCGAACTGTGAGTCTTGGTTAAGATATAGAAATGTGTACGACTTTCTGATAAGGACTCCATCGCCCTCTGCAGACCCCACGAAGTGCATGGATATGAATACTGTAACGATGAAGATGGATACAATCTTCCTGAGGACGATTGGCATATGTTTAATTCTGTCTTGGTGCTAACTTGAATGTTTTGGTGCATCCATCGGTCTGAAGAGGACCGTGAAGAGCTATATGGTCAGAGAAAGGCTTAATGGAGTTGGGTTGATGGTGCCCTCGAGATATTACCTCTGGGTGGTGATATGAATGAAGAAGGGAATCTACAAAGCAAAGAATAGGTACAACGAGTTCCTGTTCGCGGCCAAGAAGATCTCCAGGAAAATCTCAGAAATCGATGGAGTCGTAGGAATACTGGCAACAGGCGGACTTGGACGTGGTTATTGTGATGACTATTCCGACCTTGATCTCATAGTATATGCAGATGACGACAAGGCAAGGAAGATTGGCAAGTACATCGCGGTGGAAGTGAGATACAAGGAAATCGGAACGGACACACCGGTCGAATCATACCAGAGAGCACTGAGACACAAGTCACCGTCAAAATATTGGGACCAGCTCATGCGATGGGACAGAGAGAACTCTCAGATGTTATTCGATACGGACGACAGAATCAAGAAGCTGCTGAAAGAGAAGCTCGTATTCCCAGACCGAGAACAGAAGAAGCTCATGGAACATCACCGCCAGGCTGCTGATATTCATCTAATGTATGATACTGAAATGTGGGAGAAGAGGGGAGATATGGTGAACGTATCCCACGCGCTAATCCTCGGAACCCAGCATCTCATCTTGTGGATCTATGCCAAGAACAAGAAATTCCAACCATACCTGCCCAAATGGCTATTCTATCACATGGAGGACAGTTCAGTACCCGAATCCAAGTACTTCAACATCATCAAGAAGCCCTTCGTAGAGTCCATCAAGACAAAGGCCAATGCAAGAGGAATTAGAAAAGAGCTGATGGATCTCTGCAGGGAGATTGGACTGGAATTCAAGTTTAAGAACCTCGAGGAATGCTTCGAGTACAACGAGAAACGATGGGATGAAGCGTCGGAGAAGACAAAATACTATTTGAGTTGGTAGCTGAGAACACTGTCCTTAGGGGAGGAATCCACACGAAACCTTTTTCTCAATCTCATCAATCATGTTCCGAGGGGATGTGTACGGAAATCAGGAAGTTCCAATCCACAGATTTGGACGGGTACTTGCAGCTCTATAACACCTCAGAGAAATCGGATCCAGACTTCAGAAAACTCACAACTAAGGATGTTCACAGGATTGTACTGGACCATCCCCATCACGATCCAGAAGGTCACTTTGTGGCTGTCGACAGTGGAAGAATCGTTGCCAACGGCAGAGGTGTCTTTGTTCCCGAACACGCGAAGGTAAGAGGACCTGTTGCCTATTTTGAGTTGTACGTATTGCCAGAATACCTTGGAGAGCCTGTTGAGAGAGATATCTTCAGGATAATGGTAGACCACCTCAAGTACCGTGGGGCTGAGTGGATCACCACTCGAGTTGACACCAGATATGAAGCGAGAGTGAATCAGCTAGAAAGACTTGGTTTCACAAAGACCAGCTACCAGAACCACGGCATGGAGCGGAGCCCGAGTGGAATAGAAGAACCGATAGTCCCCACAGGCTACCGAGTGAGGACAGCAAGGGTGCCCGAGGAGAATGAAACGATGGTGAACGTCTTCAACGAGGCGTTCGCAACCCGGAAGAAATACCCTGCAATGACCATGGAGAGATTCACCAAGAGTTGGATCTTTGATGACCCGGCAAACCATTCGGGATTCTTTCTGGCTGAGAGAGAAAACGATGGCAGAGTCGTAGGTATGGTCATGACTGGCATCAACCACAAATTCAACGAAGAGCATGGAACGAAGAGGGGAGGGACCTACTCATTGGCAGTGATTCCGTCGGAGAGAAGAAGGGGACTGGGAACGTTCCTGACCCTCAAAAGCCTGAAGTGGATAGCGGACAAGGGCATGGACGTTGCCTATGTAAGTGTGAATGTGGCTAACGAGGACGCTTTGAAGATATATCAGGCAGCAGGCTACAAGACAGTGCAGGTCTACCAGGGATACCAACTGCGCCTAGCATAGTTGTCGTTTTTCGACATTTTGACAGTCAAAATCAAAATCTATTTCGAAAAGAATAGGTAGTAGAAAGCCCAATAACCCATAGAGTTGTAGACTTACAGTGATCGTGGCCAAGTATGAGAGATTCCAGTGTTCTGTCCGTTGCATTGATGGTTGTTCTTTCCGCGTGTCTCGGAATTTCATTTTCTGAGTCGGAAGACTTGAACACAAGTGAAGAGTCACCCGTCTTGCCTTCGTTGGCTTCCATTCCGGACACACCTCCAATGATAGGCTGGGAAGAATTGCCTCTTGACGGAGTTACCTTTCCACAGATGCCCTCTGACCCTCCAATACCCAATAGCCCACCGGGACCAGAGGACCAATCGGAATATATGATCGGCACGGTTGCAGCTGCCGTAATTTTCGTGGAGAGCGACGGCTCCATAGACCCTGAGACAGAGACCTGGGACTCTTCCCGCGTGGACGTGGTTCTGTCAGAGATTCGGACAGGCTTGGACTGGTGGGAATCCCAGATGCCCAACGGCAGGTTGGAGTTCACAGTCTACAGTTATGGAACGCAGAACACCAGCTACGAACCGATCAACAGAGCCGCAGGAAGTGATCAACATCTCTGGATTGATGAGATACTCACAAACCTGGGATTTGCTGCTCCGGATTGGTACATGAAGGTCAAGGCACTGAACAACTACTTGAGAAGTACCTACAACATGGACTGGGCATACACCATCTTCATGATCGATAGCCTGAACGATGTTGACGGATCCTTCATAGATGGCCTCTCAGCCTACGCATACTACTGGGGAGGTCCCTTTGTCGTGATGACATATGATACGGACGGCTGGGGAGTCAACAATCTGGACAAGGTCACTGCTCACGAAACGGGCCATACTTTCTATGCCACGGATGAGTACAAGAATCCAGGAGAGTACAGCGGCTATCTGAACATAAGAGAAGTAGACAATTCAGGTTGCATGATGGACACAGCATCTTGGTGTCTTTCATCCGGTACAAAAGGACAAATCGGATGGCTGGACTCTGACGTGGACGGAATAATGGACCCAGAAGATACCATTCCGACATCCGTACTGGATCCTCAGACCATTGACCCAACCACGGACGACACCCTCACATACACAGGCTATGCAGAAGAGGTTCCAATGGAGAACCAGAATCCGAAGTACGGCCAGTTTGGTTATGAAGGCTACCGAATGAACGCTGGCAATGATGTCAGCATCAATGTGATTACAAATGTGGAATACCGAGTGGACGGTGGACCGTGGTATCCTGCAATAGCAACAGATGGTGCTTTTGATGAGTTTCAGGAATTCTTCGAATTCACCACGAATCCCATTCCAGACGGGGACCATTTGATTGAGGTGAGGGCGCAGAACACTGTCGGAAACTGGCAGAAAGTCTATTCATCGGATACAATCAGGGTGGACACAACAGGTCCAACAACTCTCTCATCTCTTAATGGTATTGAAGGACTGAACGGATGGCATGTGAGCGATGTCACAGTCACACTGAATGCCTTTGACCCAGCGGGTGTGCAGACAACTGAATACAGGATCGACAGCGGACCCTGGTTGACATATGTGGGTTCATTCCAAGTTACTGGAGAGGGATTGCATGTCGTAGAGTACTATTCGGTAGATAACCTAGATAATGTCGGAAGCACAGAATTCGTCATGATGATGATTGATACCCAGACTCCCGAATCCAATGAGTCCGCATCAGGAACACCAGGTGCAAACGGCTGGTTCATCTCGTCGGTTCCAATCACTCTGACCTCATCGGACTCAACCAGCGGAGTCCAGAAGATAATGTGGAGGATGGACGGCGGAATATGGCAGCGATATGACAGCTTCTTCGAGGTCACTGGAGAGGGATTGCACGTTCTGGAGTATTACGGCGTGGACAATGCTGGTAATGTGGAAGCCATCAACTCGGTCCCGATACTGATTGACATAACGCATCCGACAACAACTGACTCTCCTTCCGGAGCCTTGGGTGCGAACGGATGGTACCTTTCCTCTGTTGAGATCACTCTGAGACCTTTCGATTTGACCAGCGGTGTGAATCATACGATGTACAGTGTGGACGGTGGTGCATGGCAGACCTATACCGGCTCATTCGCCGTCGGCGGGGATGGGGCCCACACTGTAGAATACTATTCTGTTGACGAAGCAGGGAACATCGAGAGCACCAAATCTGTCCAAGTGAGTATTGACACCACTCCCCCAGATTCAAATGGGACTCCATCTGGAACAATTGGGGAGAACAATTGGTATGTGGAGAATGTGACTTTCAGCCTGGACGCAACTGACTCTACCAGCTCAGTGCAGTATATACAATATAGGATAGACTACGGACCCTGGTTGATATACAACAGTCCCTTCCTCGTGAGTGGTGAAGGATCTCATATCATTGAGTTCTACTCCCTTGACAATGCAGGGAATGTGGAAGGCAAGAAATCAATCCAGCTGAAGATTGATTCCGAATATCCTGTCACACAGAAGACCATCTATGGAACAACAGTGCTGAATGGTTGGTACACGAGCGACGTTTCCATTTGCCTGAGGGGTATTGACAGTACAAGCGGAGTCCAGCTGATGCAATACCGGATTGACGGTGGCACATGGCAGCCTTACAGTTGCCAGATATCAATTGGCGGAGATGGAATTCACACCCTTGAGTACTACTCCGTGGACAATGCGGGAAACACTGAGGGCGTAGTATCGCTGCAAATCAAAGTCGATTCAGTGGCTCCCGACACGACCGAGACTGTCTCTGGGACAGTAGGGATGAACGGATGGTACGTGTCAACGCTTGGATTTTCCTTAAGCGCCACGGACGCCACCAGTGGGGTCGAGTTAACACTATACAGAGTGGATGGTGGAGCATGGCTCAATTACTCTGGATCAATATCCATAACTGAAGACGGTGTGCATAGGATAGACTTCCGCTCATTTGATGTGGCCGGGAACGTGGAGAACACGAATTCAGTCTACGTCAGTATCGACATGACCAAGCCAAGCTTGGCCACATTGGACGTGAATGATCTGGACGATGAGGGAGTTCTGGCGTCCTCCATTGCCATTGCTGAGTGGACTGGATCTGATGCAACATCGGGAGTCGACCGCTACGAAGTCAGACTGGATGATGGAACATATGTTGAGATTGGATCGGAAACCACCCAGGCCTTCCCAGATTTGCAGGACGGTCCCCATCTCGTGACTATTAGAATCACAGACAAGGCAGGTAACTTCGCGGAGGATGGCATTGCATTCGTCATAGACACAAGCCCGCCACTTCAAAGCGAACCGACAGAAATGTTTCCTTGGTATATCGTCATCCTGGTTACAGTTATCATCTTGATTTTTGCACTGCTTCTACTGAGTAGAAGGAAGAAGCGGGATGATGAGGATATCCGCTAGGATATCAGTTCGAAAGGAACCGATTGATTTGCGTCACTGAGCAAAGCACAAACTCCAAATATGAGCTTGCCACATTAGACCCACCGCAGATTTGATGGTATTTGAGGGGGTTGAAGGACAATGACATCGGAACTCCTACGTGAGCTTTCCCATCCTGCCAGATTGAAGATTCTCCAAACAATTGCACTTGAGGCAAAACAACTGGAAAAAATCGCTGAGAAGATTGGTGCAAGCGTTCAGGAAACCTCAACACATCTCGAACGGCTTCGCAATGGCGGGTTTGCAGACAAGCATTCCGACAATTCGTATGGGGCTAGCCCTCTTGGGCAAGTCAGCCTATCTCTCTTGCCTGGACTGGACTTCGTCGGATCCAATAGCGGTTATTTCCGCGACCATGAGCTCTCTCTTCTTCCAGACCGATTCATTGCACGCCTAGGAGATCTGAGAGAAGGAGAGCTGACAGAGGGAAGTGTGACCAACATCCAGCGTGCAGAGAGAGTCATCCGTGAATCAAGAGGAAAAATCTGGGTCGTGGCCAATGAAGTCATGTTGGATGTCGTACCTGTGATTAGAGAGAAGATTGACGAAGGCTTGGATTTCCGTTTCATCATTGACCAGACCTTCAAACCACCTTCAGAGTTCGAGCCCACCATACCCCAGCTTTGGAGACAAATCCCCAAGATTCCGGCCGTTGTGGCTGTAACAGAAAAGGAGGCGATGGTTTTCTTCCTAGATAGGAAGTTGGAGGCGGACTATTCGGACGGATTCGTATCGAGTGAGCCACCATTCCAGAAATGGTGTGAGGACCTTGTGGAATATCTTTGGGACCAAGGGGTCTCAATAGAGAAATGACCCTGATAATCTGTGATCGGCGGGACATCGATTTGAATCAGCAAAAAGAGTGGAATCCTTTCTGGCTTCCCATTGGGAACTACTACGTCAAATAATACCTTGAGGTGCAAATTGCGATGAGGGGAAAGAGAGGCCAATCTTTCACAGTACTAGTTTCATCCCTAATCGGGACCATGGACAGCAATGCGCTCATTCCAGTGATAGCTATCTATGCTGGCTCGTTGGGTGCTGACCTGTGGATGACAGGGCTGATCGTGGCCATGTATTCAATAGTCCACATTCCTGCAAACATCATCTTAGGTCGGTTGGCGGATAAGATCGGTCGGAAGAAACCTCTGATAATCGGCCTTTCTCTGGATGCCATCAGTGTCTTCCTCTATTCTTTGGCGCAGAGTCCTCTTC
>CP070767.1:887686-900455 GCA_020345725.1 Methanobacteriota archaeon
AGGACAGAGATACTGAGGCGATAGTACTCGTGGGCGAGAAAGGTGGTACAGCCGAGTAGGACGCTGCTGAGTTTGTGCCGAGCATGAGTAAGAAAGTATTCGCCTATATAGCAGGACAGACTGCCCCTGCGGAGAAGAGGATGGGGCATGCCGGAGCGATAATCTCAAGGGGCAAAGGAACGGCCGAGAGCAAGATCAAAGCCTTCGACAGGGTCGGGGTTCCGGTCGCATCACTGCCTTCGGACATTCCGAAACTCATTACTGGCTGAGACCACAGAATTGTGCAGATCCTCGAAAATACTATTTTGGAAATGATTAAATAGACTATCTACTGTTGAACGGAAGTTATGCGAAAACTCGTAATATGCGAGAAAAGGAGTTCTGCATCCCGCATATCCTTCATGCTTTCTGACGGAGAAGCAAAGAGGGAATACATCAACAAGATCCCTGTCTGGACATTTGAAAGAGATGGGGACAGTTATTCTGTAATGGGGCTCAGAGGACACATAGTTGCATTGGACTACCCAGAAGAGTACAACCAATGGGACAAGGTGGAGCTCAAGACGCTTGCAGTCACCGAGCCGGAGAAGAAGGTCCTGGTTCCCTCCATTGTCAAAACCGCAAGAGACGTGTTGGAGGGTGTGGATGAGATAATCATCGCGACCGATTACGACCGCGAGGGGGAGCTCATAGGCGTGGAGGTCCTCGAGGCAATGGGTGAATCCGTCTCCGATAGACCCAAGAAGAGGGCGAGATTCAGTGCGCTGACAAAATTCGAGATCGAGAGGGCTTTCAGTGATTTGTCCGAGATAGATTTCCAACTTGCCCAATCGGCCGAATCAAGACAGATGATCGATCTTGCATGGGGTGCCAGCCTGACGCGGTTCTTGTCACTGGCCACCAACAGACTGGGGAGAGAGTATCTATCGGTTGGAAGGGTTCAGAGTCCGACTCTTGCATTGATTGTCGACAGGGAAAAGGAAATCAAGGACTTCGTCCCGCAACCCTTCTGGGAGCTGATAGCGGAGTTCGAGAAGGACATCGTATTCTATGCGAATCACACCAATGGAAGATTCTGGGTGGAGAAAGAAGCAGAGAGAATCTATAAGATTGTCCAATCTGCAAAATCTGGGACTGTCAAGGACTACTTCACAAAGGAGGAGAGGAAGAGACCCCCACCCCCATTCGACACAACCAGCTTCCTTACAGAGCCAAACAAGATCGGCTTTTCCGCATCAAGGGCCATGAGAGTGGCAGAGAGCCTGTACACTGAAGGTTGGATAAGCTATCCAAGAACGGACAATACAGTCTACCCCAAGACCCTCAGTCTGAAAAGAATACTTGAGAAGCTCAAGGACTCGGCCCTTTCGAAAGAGGCGAAAGAGATCCTGAAGCAGGAGAAGCTGACACCCACCAGAGGAAGAAAGTTCTCGACGGATCATCCTCCCATTCATCCCGTGGCAGGCGCAAAGAAGACTAAACTGAAAGGGGACAAGTGGAAGGTGTACGAACTGGTCGTCAGGCGCTTCCTGGCCACGCTGGCTCCCGACGCAATCCTCCTGGTTTCCGAGGCCACCATGGACGTGAAGGGTGAGGAATTCAAGGCCGAAGGCACGACGGTCACTGAGAAGGGTGGGTTGAAATACTATCCCTACAGAGAGATCAAGGAGACAGAATTGCCAGAATTACTGCAGGAAGAGAACGTCAGACTGAACGAGGTCGAGATGAAGAAGGATGAGACAAAACCTCCTTTCAGATTCTCACAAGGGTTCTTGATACAGGAAATGGAGAAGCTTGGACTTGGTACCAAGAGCACCCGCCATGAGATCATACGGAAACTCATACAGAGGAAATACATCTACGGGAAGTATCTGACTCCCACGGACAGTGGCATTGCTGTGATAAACGCCTTGGAGGAGCATGCAAATCAGATAACCAAGCCTGACATGACCAGCACCCTCGAGGAGGACATGTTGGGGATCTCGAAAGGTGATAAGACTTTGAAGGATGTTGTGGCCGAGTCCCAAGAGATGCTGCTGGACACACTGGATACCCTTCAGGCCAATGAGAAGGCCATTGGGGAGGAGATCACAGAGGCCCTCAAGAAACAGAACAGGATAGGAGAGTGCAAAGAGTGTGGAGGGGACCTGCTGATTCTTCGGTCAAGAAAGGGGAACAGGTTCATCGGGTGCTCCAGCTACCCGGAATGCAATGTGACCCATCCGCTGCCCCAAGGCGGTATCGTGATTCCCATTGACGAGGTATGCGAAGAATGTGGCTCTCCCAAGGTGAGAATGATCGCCAGTGGGAGATCGGAGGACATCTGTGTCGATTCCGAGTGCGTGACGTCCAAGAAAAGGACGCTCATGGGGGAGTGCAAGAAGTGCGGAGGAGACCTTGTGTTACGCCACTCCGCTCGTGGAAAGAGGTTCCTGGGGTGCTCCAGCTACCCGAAATGCACAGAAACCCATTCACTACCCCAAACAGGATTGATACAGCCCACGGACTTGGACTGCAAGAGCTGTGGACATAACGTGATAAAGGTGATCAAGAAGGGCAGAAAGCCCTGGCTTCTCTGCATAAACTCGGACTGCCCCTCAAAGAAGAAGTGAGTTTAAATACGCGATTCCCAATCCGATGGAAGATAGTATGGCTCGATTTCCAGAGGCCGAGGCAAGAACGCTCAACAAGAAGATATGCATGAAATGCAGCGCCAGAAATGCTCCCAGAGCCACCCAGTGCAGGAAGTGCGGAAGCAAGGAGCTCAGGCCCAAGGCAAGAGAGGCCAGGAGACAGTAGCGAGCCAGTGTTCTTCTCGAGTTTAGAAAATTATTTAATAGTCCGATTAGCTACCCTTTTCCACCACTCATAATATGTGGGCATACGGGGACAAGAAGGAGGACTGACCTTGAGGGCATATCAACAGAGCCGAAGGGGAGCTATTTTCGCGATTGCATTTCTACTCACACTGTCAGGTTTCTTCGGGATGACCATCCCGGCTGATGAGTACGAACCCCAGGGGGGTATGTACGGGGGGGATCTGAGAATCGCTTTGAAAGCGGATATTGAGGAGAACCCGCTCCTTGCTAACGATGATGCAAGCTTGATGGTGGTCAGCTTGCTATACGATTCCCTGGCAAGAATCAATTCGGTCGACCTGACCCCCATGCCGTGGGTTGCGACCGAGTGGAATGTAACGACTGACACGACCGTCAATGTCAGCATCAGAACGGATGTTGAATGGCACGACTCCACTGATGAAACGCCCCACTATATAACTGCCGAAGACATAGTGTATACGTACGGTTCATCAGGAATGAAATCGTCCGCGCACTGGGGCACCATGTTGATGGGCGTCATATGCACGAAGATTGACAATGAGACTGTGAACTTCAATCTTGAAGGTGCACCCAGCTCAAGAGGTATATTCGAAAGCCAGATTATGACGATTCCCATCATACCAGAGAACTTCTCATCAGCCTCCAGTGAAAGTGGTTCAGGACCTTTCATGTTCGGAATGAGAGGCTCACACGATTATGTGATTGGGGATGATGAAGTCGTGGAGAGTGCAGAGGACGGTCAATTGTACGCTATCGGAGGTGCTCATTACCACTACATTGAGGACACCGTGTATGACACAAACGTTCAAGTCGATTTCTACAAGAATGGTACCCTGATGACGGCGGGTTATTTCTACCATAAAGAGAACGGCACATTAGATTTCAATCCGGGTCTGAACGAATTCGAGCAGATTACCGCCAACTACACCATAACGAGCAAGTTCACTAGCATTGTGGCTTTCGAGAGACATTTCGAACGAAGACCATATCTGGACTCGATAAACTACACCTTCTTCCCGGACAATCCCGCAACGCCATTGGTGGATGAGGCCACTGACGGGGCCGCAAAGGCCATGATCGATCAGATGGTGGATTTCATAGGGTTCCAGTTGGATGAGGGAAGCCAGAACGTGGTGAGATGGGAGGGAGATCCCGACCAGATGAAGCTATTTGACCCATTCCTGGTGCCCCACGTCCAGGTCCAGACGGAGAACCCGACGTTCAAGTTCCTGTATCTAGGTATGAACACGGAATTCATCCCATTGGATGACCCCCTCTTCCGAAGAGGAGTGTCAATGTCCATAAAGAGAGAGCTCGCGAACGACTACATTCCTACTGCGGTGATCGCGGACTCCGTGATGCATCCCTCAAACTCATTCTGGTATAACGAGTCGGTAGACAAGTTCAGAGTACCCAAGGACCAAGACGGTAATCCAATCTACACCGAAATCATCAATCACTTCCAGGACAGCGGTTATCTGGATCCGGACGAAGATGGCTTCATGGAAGACAAGACCGGAGCTGATTTCAAGTTGAGGCTGTATGTCCCTCTCTCTGCTGAAGACCCCTCGGCATCCTCCATCGGTCAAGATATTGGACAGACATTCAATGATGTGGGTATCGATGCCGAGACGATATATGAAGCAACCAGTGACTTCATGCCCAAGGTCATAGCTGGCAATTTTGAGCTCTATCTCACTACATACGAGGTTGAGGCGGATCCTATCTTCCTCTATGACATTCTGCATGTCGACAACGTGCCACCCTCTGGCTCTGCAAGGAACTATGTCCGACTGAACAATGCTACCATGAACTCCCTTCTGGCTGACGTCAAAGAAGAATTGGATCAAGACAGTAGGAAATACTATGTCCAATCAGCTCTAGCATGGATAGCTTCGAACGCTCCCGTGGCGACCATTTTGCACTTCAATCTTCTAGAGGCTTATGAGAAGGCCAACTATGAGGGCTGGGTTCAGATGACTGGAGGAGTCAACAACTTCTGGTCATATCTGTACGTTCACTACCAGCAAAAGGGTGAGATGAAGGCTCAGTTGGTAATCCACATTGATTCGATAAACTCGGGAGAGATACTGGAACTGGGCGTCACGGTCACCGACTTGATTGATGTGCCTCTCGAGGGAGCATGGGTCAAACTGGTCAACACCTATTCAGACGAGGTCTTCATAAACTACTCTGACTCCACCGGATATGCCGGATTCGAGTGGTTGGCACCATCTGTCAGCTCGCCTACAACAGTCGACTTCACGGCCACTGTCACTATTCCACAGTATGACAAGGAAATCGTTGAGAACTCAATTACCGTTCACCCAGTGCTGGAGGAATTGGATGTCACCATTGGTGTGACCCCCAATAAGATACAATCAGGTGGTGAGACAGTCGTCACGGTGGAGGTAAGGGATGATTTCTCTGGACTTCCGATTCAAGGTGCAACTGTAATTCTGAACATTGTACGGCCTGAGGCCGGACCTGGTAGCTTCGGAGCAACCACAGGTCTGACGGATGTCAACGGAAGATTCGAGACCACTTTCACGGCTGATGTGACCACCTCCATGCAGTTCACGCTGGATGCGTCCGCGGTAGTTGATGGCTACGAGCCTGGAACCTCTCAGGCAACATCTGTGATTGTGGACCCAATTGCCCAGCCAACGCCTGGATTCGAAGCAGTGATAGTTGTTCTAGCAGTATTGCTGGCTGTAGTACTGGTGGGGGCCTGGAGAGGAGCGAAGTCCAGAAAGGAAGAAGAATAGCCCCTTTTTGTGAACCCGACCGAAAAGGAAATAATCAGCCCTAGGTATGGACTCTGCGATGTCTAAGGATCTTGTTAAGAAAGGAGTCGAACGCCTGGAATGGGCGAAAGAGCACATGAAGGTCCTCGAGAAGGTCAGGAATGAGCTCACCAAGAAGAAATCCTTGAAGGGAATGAGAATAGGAATGGCCCTGCATGTAGAGGCTAAGACAGGCATGCTTGCTCTAACTTTGAGGGAAGCTGGTGCGGATGTGAGACTGGCCTCCTGCAATCCACTCTCCACGGACGATTCTGTCTCTGTGGCACTGAATGAACATTATGAGCTGCCTACATTCGCCAAGAAGGGTGAGACAAGTAAGGAATACTACTCCAACCTGAACTCTGTTCTGGATCACGAGCCAGACATACTCGTTGATGATGGATGCGACCTTATCTCACTTGTACATACTAAGAGGAAGAAGCTGCTGGATGTCGTAAAGGGTGCGAATGAGGAGACAACCACAGGGATAATTCGGCTCAAGGCAATGGAGCAAGACGGAGCTCTGAAATTCCCCGTCATTTCGGTGAACGATGCCAAGATGAAGTACCTCTTCGATAACAGATACGGCACTGGCCAATCGACAATAGACGGTGTGATATCAAGCACTAACCTGCTAGTGGCTGGGAAGAAGGTTGTTATTGCGGGCTACGGTGGGTGTGGCAGAGGCATAGCAATGAGGATTGACGGGATGGGAGGAAATGTCACTGTCACTGAAGTGGACCGTGTCCGAGCTATTGAGGCACGACTGGACGGCTTCTTGGTCCAACCGATGATGGATGCCATAAGAGATGCTGATTTTGTCATAACTGCAACTGGCTGCAAAGATGTGGTATCAGAAAGGCATCTCAAAATAGCCAAGGATGGCTGCTTACTGGCTAACTCGGGCCATTTTGACAATGAAGTGTCCAAGGTCGCCCTGAAGAAGCTCTCAAAGAAGAAGAGGAAGGTCAGGGACTTCGTGGAGGAGTACAGCTTGAAGAACGGCAGGAAGGTATACCTCTTGGGGGAGGGAAGACTGATAAATCTGGTAGCTGGCCAAGGCCATCCGGTCGAGATCATGGATATGAGCTTCAGCATACAGGCTCTCTGTGCGAGATACCTCGCGGAGAACTACAAGAAACTGAAAAACAAGGTCTATGACGTCCCTAGGAGCATCGATGATATGGTGGCAAAGATAAGACTGAAGAGCTGGGGAATCAAGATTGACAAGCTATCTCCTGAACAGAAGGACTATCTCTCCGGCTGGTCAGAAGGAACATGAGCTGCTGGGTAATGAGGCTGGACCATGCAATCTGGTAGTGGTCTTGCATTCGCCTCCGACTTCGATGGAACCATCACCGAAAAGGATGTGGCCGCAATGCTGCTCCATGAGTTCGCGGACGAGAAATGGTTGGAAGTCGAGGAGGATTTCTTGAACAGGAAGATCAGTTGCAGAGAGACGCTGAAGAGGGAGTTCGAGCTGCTAAGGGGTGGAAGACAACAGCTCTTGGAATATGTGGACGAGCATGCTAGAGTTGACCCCAACTTCAAATCCTTCCTATCGTTATGCGAGAAGAGAGGCATTCCAGTGAGGATTGTAAGCGAGGGACTGGACTTCTACATCGAACACCTGCTGGCAAAACATGAGATTGGGATAGAATTCTTCACGAACCAGGCTCACTTCGAGAACGGAGGAATAAGGATAAGCTTCCCCAACTCCTCGGACGAGTGTGATGACTGTGGCACATGCAAGCTTGAGCTGCTCAAGGACTGGAAGGAGGAGGGAAGAAGCATAGTATATGCAGGAGATGGTTTGAGCGATATATGTCCAGCTGAATCGGCAGATGTGGTCTTTGCGAAAGGGGATCTGCTCTCACATTTCAAGAAAGAGGAACTGGATCACATAGAATTCAAGGATTTCAGAGACATAATCTCCGAGATGGAGAGGTGGTGAGGATTTGACAGAGAACTTCCTGGGAGTGTTCGGTCATGTGGTTGTTGACAATATATTCAGCGTTTCCAAGCTTCCCGCTCCGAACTCTTCAATAGCCACATCGGGACGGGAAGTGCTATACGGAGGCACTGGGGCAAACATTGCCGTGATCTCATCCAGACTGGGAGTCAGAACAGCGCTGGCTTCCTTTGTCGGAGAGGATTTCCCGAAGGAGTATGAACGGCTGTTGAGGGAGGCGAACATCGACCTGCAGGGTCTGAAGGTTATCGAGGGTTATTCAACGCCGCAGGCCTGGATATTCGAAGACCCAGACATGAACCAGATGACAATGATTGATCAGGGTCCAATGGCTGATGCCGCCAAATTCGAGCTACAGAAACACACCATTGAGAGCTCCCAAGTCATCCACATAGGAACTGGAAGGCCGGAATACTACCAGAAGGTGATTGACACGGCCACCAGTCTTGGCAAGAAGGTTGCTTTCGACCCGGCACAAGAGCTTTCTTATGTATACACCCCAGAAACCTTCAGGAACATAATCCAAAACTCCAATTACTTCTTCGCGAACGAGTCCGAGGTTGCGCAGGCGCTTTCCTACCTGGGTATGAAGGATACGAACGACCTCCTGGAATATGTGGATGTTCTCATAGTCACAAAGGGAGAGATGGGCAGTTCCATCACGACCAAGGATGACCATTTGTCAATTCCATCAATCAAGCCAGATGTTGTGAAGGATATCACTGGTGCCGGGGATGCTTATCGAGCTGGCTTCTACGCTGGCCTGGAAAGGAAATTCGACCTGCAGAAGTGTGGCTTGGTGGGTTCTGCGACAGCCAGTTTTGTCATAGAAGAAAGAGGTCCTCAGACCAACATACCCACCTGGGAATCCATTGAGCAGAGACTTGAGAATTTGGTCTGATTCTGCAAAATACTGGTCAGTGGGTCTTCCCTATTGCATATAGAAAGATTTAACTACAGCTATAACTTTTCCATCTTGGGTTGTTAGATATGGCCATTGGATTCGTTCTCATAAGCACGGCTCCCGCAAAGGAGCATGACGTCTATGAGAAGCTTCGGGGAGTGCCCGAGATCGTGGAGCTTCACCCCCTTTTCGGGGAATATGATCTCATCGCAAAGATAGAGGCGGATGACTTCAATGTGCTGGGACAGATAGTGGTCGACAAAATAAGAACAATCCAAGGAGTAATTGACACGAAGACCCTCACGGGTATCAGGTTCTAGGAGGTTGAAAGATGGCAGGTGTAGATTTCTGGGGACTAGGGAACATCATTACCGTTTTGCTGCTATACTTCGCGCTTTTCCTCGTTATAACGGGAGCCTTCACTGCTTATTTTGGAAGCGGTAAGAGCAGAAAGATCGGAGCGGGTCTTCTGGTGATAGGCCTGGTAATCGGCATACTGTGGTCATTCCTATGCAGCAGCTTTGGACCTCTTGATGATGTGGCCAATGTTGGACAGGTAATAGTCCAATCCATTGGGGTACTTCTCTTCGCGGTCCTGGGAGCGGCGGCGGCCATTGGACTGTTCTTGCTGGCCATAATGAAGTCCTAGATTCGGGAAACTATTATTTCCTAAGTCGCCTTTTAAGTGCACAATGTCAGTGCTCATTATCTTGGGAAGCAAGAGCGATTCAGCGGTCGGAAAGAAGGCAAAGGACATCCTGAACGAGTTTCGGGTGAAGAGCAAGATGGTTGTCGCCTCTGCACACCGCACACCCAGACACCTGGCTGAGATAGTTGAAAAGTCCGATGCAGATGTTTTCATTGCAATTGCTGGTCTGTCAGCGGCACTGCCGGGAGCCGTGGCATCTCACACCACAAAGCCTGTGATAGGGGTACCTGTAAGCGGAAATGTGAATCTGGATTCCATTCTCTCAATTGTTCAAATGCCTCCGGGCATTCCCGTCGCGGCCGTAGGTCTGGACAGAGGTGAGAACGCGGCCCTTCTGGCTGTCGAGATACTAGCTCTTTCGGACAAGAAGCTTGCCAAGGACCTTGAGAAGCACAGAATGCAACTGCAGGCGTGGATTATCGAGGACTCTAAGAGCTTGGGTGATTAGCTGTTCGATCCGTCCAAGTTCATCGAAGAGAGCGTAGAGAAACTGAAGTCTGATATAAAGGGAAAGGCCATAGTCGCAACATCTGGAGGGGTGGACAGTACTGTGGCGGCCGTTCTGGTCAGTAAAGCAATTGGAGAGAACCTTCTAAGCATTTATGTTGACACTGGACTTATGAGAAAGGGGGAAGGGGACCAAATTTCCAAGATACTGGACAAGCTCAACGTCAATTATGAAGTGGTGGATGCCCGTGATGAGTTCTTTTCCTCATTGAAGGGAGTGGTGGACCCAGAAGAGAAGAGGATGATCATTGGGGCGAAGTTCATCGAGATCTTTGAGAGGAAGGCCAAGGAAATGGGGGCTGAATATCTGGTTCAGGGAACAATAGCCCCGGACTGGATAGAAAGCGGAGGGGACCTGAGGGACACCATCAAATCACATCACAATGTTGGTGGTCTTCCAGAACAGATGGAACTTGCACTGGTAGAACCGCTGAGGGACCTGTACAAAGATGAGGTGAGAAATGTCGCAAGGGAGTTGGGAATCGAGGTCTCCGAGAGGCAGCCATTCCCGGGTCCCGCCATGGCGATACGAATTCTGGGAGAGGTCACACCAGAGTCGGCGGAGCTCGCAAGGGAAGCATGTGCGATCGTTGAGGAGGAGATAGAGAGAGCTGCCGAAGAGGGCAGGATGGAACTCCCCTGGCAGTACTTCGCATCCGTTCTTCAGGTCAAATCCGTTGGAGTCCGCGGAGACATTCGCGCCTACGGTTACACTGTGGTTATCAGGGCAGTCCAATCGATTGACGGCATGACGGCCTCCTATTCCAAGATACCACACGATGTTCTGGACAAGATCTCAATAAGGGTTACGAATGAACTGAACCAGATCAACAGGGTCGTGTACGACATAACCAACAAGCCACCAGCCACGATAGAGTGGGAATGACTTCTCAAAAATCTATAAGAGAGTGGTTTTCAATCTCCCAACTGTGAGAATCTTCGTGGTGGACAATGGAGGACAATGGACGCACCGGGAATGGAGGGTGCTGAAATATCTGGGAATGGAAACGGAGATCATCCCGAACTCATCTCCATATGAGGATTTGGATGTGGACGGTCTGGTACTTTCTGGTGGAGCACCCAGAGTGGGGCTTGATACCGAGAAGATGGGTAGGAATGGAGAGTATCTCGAGAAGGCGGTCTTTCCGATACTGGGGATATGTGCTGGTCACCAATTCATGGCGATATACTTCGGAGGAAAGGCTGAACCTGCAGGCATACCAGAGTTCGGCAAGACTCAGGTGGTCGTGGACGAGGAGGACGAACTGTTCGTAGATTTGCCCGTCAGCTTCCAGGCATGGTTATCACACAACGATGAGGTCAGCGAACTGCCCCAGGACTTCATCTCATTGGCTCATTCGAATAACTGCAAGCACCAGGCCATGAAGCACACCAAGAGACCATTATACGGGGTCCAGTTCCATCCCGAGGTGGAACATACCGAGCACGGGTATGAAATATTCAAGAACTTCCTCAAGGTCTGTGAGGAGATGAGATGAGAGAAGAGGACAAGGCCAGAGTAATCTTGGATGCATTGAGCGATCTGCACAAGAATGAAACCTTCGAGAGAGCACTGGGAAGAATGGTAAGGAACCGAAGGGGAAGTTACGAAGACTACATGGATCTAATGGCTGACATCCGAGAGCTGGCAACCAAGAAGAAGATTGACCTAGTTGAGGCAGCAAGAAGGATAGTCAAAGCTCAAGGGTTGTAGATTTCTTTATTCACCGCAAAATCGGGCTGTTGTCCAGAAAGTACCTTGTCCACCTGTTCGGCCGTGGTCATTCCTGCCTTGTTCTGACCCTCTACAGTGGAAGCACCTAGGTGGGGTGTGAATACTACGTTTGGCGCACCAAGTAGGGGACTTCCCTCTGGTGGTTCATTTGCGAAAACGTCAAGTGCTGCACCTCTGATCTTACCGTTCTCCAGAGCTTCGACCAGAGCCGCTTCATCTATTATCGGACCTCTGGCACAGTTGACTATATACACGGAGTCCTTCATCTTCTCGAACTGTTCCCTGCCGATCATCCCCCTAGTCTCGTCCGTGAGAAGAGCGTGGATCGAGATATAATCCGAATTCTCGAGCAGGTCATCCAGGGTGGTGAGCCTGATACCTATCTTGTCTGCGACCTCTTGAGGGAGATATGGATCGAAGGCGATGGTCTCCATTTCGAAGGCTTTGACGCGTGATACCACCTCAGCACCGATCCTACCGCATCCAACCAAGCCCAACGTCTTGCCCATAAGCTCGTTGCCCATCAGTTTCTTCTTATCCCATTTCCCTTCTTTCATGCTCTTGTCAGCATAGGGAAGATGCCTTGCCAAAGATATCATGTGGCCGACTGCGAGCTCAGCTACTGATACCGTGCTGGACATTGGAGCATTCACAACAGGTATCTTCCTCTCGGTCGCGTACTGGACATCTATGTTATCCACCCCAATGCCTGCCCTGCCAATGACCTTCAGGTTCACCCCTTTCTCTATGACCTCTCTGGGCACCTTCGTCTTTCCTCGGACGATGATGGCATCATATTCTGGAATGATATTCAGAAGCTCCTCTTTCTCATGGAACTGAGCGGTCACATCGTGTTTGGATTTCAACATCTCTATTGCGCTTTCAGCTATCGCATCGTTCACAAGTACTTTCATCTTCTTCCCCAACGGATAAACACAATTTCTGTATTAAAGCTATTACAAAATCCAAAGAAGATTACCGAGCGAATACACCGAAAAGGACTGCAAAGAGTATTGCCATTGCTATGATTATGCCTATGATGATTGCCAGGAGAGCCATCTTTGAACTCGATCCCCAGACAATCGGGATGGGTCCCAAAAAGACAACGCCACTGTGCTTGGGCTTGACGGGTGGGCTCACCCCTCCTTTTCCCGCAGGAGGGGCTCCTTCCCTTCCTGCCGGAGCAGGAGACCTACCAGGAGCTGACTCGTACGGTTGAACAGCGTATGCTTTGAAGAAGTAGATTATGCCAACGTTCACTCCGAGGAAGACCATCAAACCGCCAACAACGGCAACTGCGCCTGTGGCTGTGTAAA
>CP070767.1:900555-921811 GCA_020345725.1 Methanobacteriota archaeon
CGTAAGAGGCGTCATGTCAGTGATTCCGCCATAAAGGACGATCTTGCCTGTATCAGAGTCGTATGCCATTGCGTGACCTTGCCTGGCGGACGGATGAACGGGTGTGAGAACCCGGGTCCATGTATGATTCGCAGGATCATATATCCATGTCTCATAGTTGAGGGCTCCATCATCCCCACCAAACAGGACAACCCTCTGGCTTGAAGAATCGTATGCCATCCCGAAATCCTTCCTCGGGGTTGGTCCGACCTCTCCCTCGCCTCTCGCAAGTGGAGTCCAAGTCCCTGAGGTTGAATCGAATGTCCAGTCTTCATTGTCGAACTTGGTTACAGAATAGGCGTAGAGATAGCCCTCTTCAGTGCCAAAATAGAACCTCTCCTTGGGACCTCTGATGATATTCGTGTCGCTGTATAGAGCAACGGAAGTTACTGCACTATCCAGCTTCTCCTGATAGACCATGTCCCCGCTGGGTATGGCTTCCCTTTCTGTCAAATCAGCCAAACCATCGTAGTCTTCAATCAGATAGATGTAACCATCGTATGTCCCGGCTCCCAATATGTAGTCCACATCTTCAGGAACGAATTGAGACCCGAAGTTGGCGACTGCAACGTCGGTGGAAAACGCAGCTGATGTGTTGTGTTTGAACCCATATTCCAATGTCAGGTCATCTCTCCAATAGGAATCCCCGATTCCCGGACGCACTGAAAATAACTGGTTACCGGAAGTGAAATACACTCTGTCAGCTAACAACTGCTGTCCTGCACCCTGCTTCACTCGGAAAGTCACGGTATGATTGATGGGGGAGCCAGCAACCCATCCCACGGGTTCTGAAGTGTTGATACCAAGCGGCCCCCAGTAGGAGGTCACGTCAATGACATCGGCATCAGGTGCCCTCCAGTTAATTGGATCTCTGAGATTCAGGAAAGGAGTGATGACGGCCATACCAACAAAGAAGAAGACTATGATGATCCCAACAAAGCCTATCTTGCTGGCCATGAACAGGTCCCAGTTCTGTTTGAAGGACCTCTTGTAGGCACGAAGCTTCTCTCTCAATCTCTTCTTCGAAATCATTCTACAGCCTCACCCTCGGGTCTAGAAATGCATACAGAATATCTGCAACAACGTTCGCGATGATAGTCATTAAAGCTAAGAGGAAGAACACGCCCTGGACTGCGGGATAGTCCTGCTGAAGGGTGGACTGAACCAGAAAGTGCCCCATGCCGGGCCAAGAGAATATGGTCTCAGTAAGAACGCCTCCGCTAACCACGCCTCCAACGGATATCGCAATCACAGTAACAACTGGTAACATCGCGTTCCGGGCCGCGTGTTTGTACATGACTTTTCTCTCGCTGAGGCCTTTCGCCTTGGCAGTGGTGATGTAGTCCTCCCCAAGAACCTCGAGCATCGAGTTCCTCATCAGAAGAATGGTGAAGGCCAAGCCCACGATCATCAGAGTCACTAACGGTAGAATCAGATGGCTGGTAATATCGGCAATCTGGGTCAAAATGTCAGGGGGTCCCCCTATCCATAACTCCGGAGTGACCATCCCACCTAACGGGAACCAACCTAACTGAAAAGCGAACGCCCAGATGAGAATTAAACCGAACCAGAAGAGGGGCATGGAGTAGAAGAAGAGCGCGGTCACCACTGCGGAAAGTTCCATCCTGGTACCTCTCCTCCAGGCAAGTAGAACACCGATGAGAACGCCGAACACCGCTTGAAGGACAAGGGCCGACCCGAAAAGGAGGATTGTGGGTGGGGCCCTCTCCTCTATGTGAGCCCAAACGGGTCTTCTGGAGTAGAACGACTCCCCGAAATCGCCCTGTATCATGCTGGTGAAATACACCCAGAACTGCTCGAAGATGTTTCTTGGCACAGTGATTTGGGGATGAGTGAGATTCTCATGTCTCTCAACCGTATTACGACTGGGATTTATGGCCGTGCCGTGAACATGCTCGATGGCTCCGCCTGAGGACGTTATTGCGATACTAGCTCTCATTTGGTTCGGGGTGAACTCGTCCTCGTACGTGTAGATCTTGTCTTCATCCTCTACCAGTACAAAAGAACCCATTTCAGTTTCGTTGAAGTTGACAGCAAAGGCGTGGGTGATGGTTTTCTCTTGTCCTATGCTATTGTCACGAGCGGTAATTGTCGCGATGAAGACCCCGGCTTCATCTATGTTCTGGATGTCGTAGCCGTACACATTACCCGTCTCTAGCGTGAAAGTCAGATTGGGGTAGATGAGCTGAGGGACCTCCGCCAAGTCTGTTGTCTTGAAGAGCGAGATGTTTCCGGTCACCTGGATATCTGGGGTCGAAGACGAAGACGAAACATCTGCCTTTATCGTTAAATCGTCACCTTTCTCGGCAGTACCCAGCCTTCCTGTAGTGCTATTGAATATCTCCTCCGTCCGCACGAATACCTCGACGTCGTCCGAGCCAGTGGGCATCTCGAACTTGTTGAAGCTCCCATACAGAACAATGCTATTCTCTTGCGTGTCATTGACTTCAAAGACAATCTGATACCCACCCAATTCCTTGGCATCGAAGGCAACCTCGCGATAGATTCCCGGGGCATCCGCCCATTGCCTGAAACCGAACTTCACCAGGAGCTGGTTCCTTGTTTCCTCAGTCTGACCGGGCTCGATGAAGAATCTCGTGGGGTCTCCAGGCATCAAGCGGAATATCACAAACAAGAGGACTAGCACAATGAGAAGAGTGATTATTGTGTGTATTATCCTCTTGAAGAGGAATACTCTCAGCCTCACTTGTTCATCTCCGGTCTATGCCTGGGGAGGGGAAATGAGCTAATCTTCTATTTCCGTTTCTTCAACTTCTATCTCAGGTTCATCCGGTTTCTCAAGTTTCTCGGCTTTGAGTTTCTTGATACGCCGCTTTCTCGAACTCTTTCCGCCCCTCAATGCAGCAATTATCAGTGCCACTGCAACAATGGCCACGATCACACCTATCCCCACGAAAACCAACGTCAGGTCGAGCGGGGCTTGCGGTGAAACCTTATTCGCAACCGTAATTGCGAAGGTTCTGTTCGTTCCTTCGAAGTTTGTAAGGTTAGCTCTGATTTCGATACGGTAGTCCTCGTCATCGTCCACTCTGGGAGCTAAGAACTCCACGTTCTCAACCCCTTCGATGAAACCGCTCGCATCAGTGAATCCGAACTTCGGAGTAATCTCGGCACCCGGTGGCACGGTTGTAATGGTCACGTCAGCATTCGCTACAGGATCCTCATCCTGATTCTGGACCTCGACTCTGAAAAGCGTGGGGCGCTCCTCTTCCACAAGGTCCCCTCCCAGCAGATCAACCACTAAGGAGAGGAACTGCTCACCTAGAGGATACACAACAATACCAATGGTAGCATTCCTTGATTCAGGATAAGCCGGATGCGTGGCCTGTGCAAAGATACCAACAGTCCTCCTTTTGTTCACCGCAGGCGGTAAGAAAGTGACCTTGAGCTGTCCATTGACATCTGTCGTTCCAGTGATTATGTTGGAAGTGGTCGTTTGGTAGGTCAGATTCCCGTCTCTATAGTTGTTTAGGTCAGTGGAATCGATGTAAACCGTCACTGTTGCACCTTCCAGCACGTCCCCTTGCGGATCCCTCACGGTGGCAATGAACTTGCCAGTGCGGTCCATGCTGACTGCTGACTGGATGGAGGTTGTGATTCGGAGAGGTTTCGGTGGAGGTCTGTGGATGCCCAGCCATGACCAATAGCTGTATATGGTCCCAGCGGCACCGACAGTCCAATTCGTGAACCTGTCCGACCTGTACGCCTCTATGTTCGTTCGGAAGTAGAGCACGTCATACGGTCTGTCATTCGCCAACACGCCTTGGGCCCATTTGATTAGGAATTCCTGTTGTGTTGGATCGAGCTCTTCTCTAGCCTGTACTATGAGGTCATCGAACTCGTCGCTCATGTAGCCTGGGTAGTTTTGTCCTGCAGGCGCATTCCTGGAGTAGAAGAAGGCATGGAAATAGTCCGGTGGGTCCGAACCTATCCTCCAACCCAGGATGAACATCTGGAAGTCTCTGGCATCGAGGTCCTGAATAATCTGTCCGAATGCAGTGGGAACCGCTCTTGCGTTTAGTCCATTCGCCCTCATCGCCTGTGCAATCAGGTTGCCTGCGGCTGCCCTGATGGGATCGTAGTCGGCCGCGGGCACCAGAATCTCTATCTCTTCCACACCGATACCTGGGAAGCTCCTGCAACCTGATCCGTCCGATTGACAAGGTCCGTCTGTCGTATCCCACGGCCAGTATGTGTCCAGAAGGCCATCGGCAGCTGCTGGATTAAAACCATATGTGGGAAGAGAACTGTTATACCATCTGGCAAGTGACGGGCTCACGGGTCCGTCCGCAACGATACCATAGTTCTGCAAGAGGCTGGTGACTATCGTCTTCTTGTCGATGAGATGAGCGACCGCCTTCCTGAAGTTGAGCCCAATGTCACCATTGGCGGGGTCTCCATCAGGATATCCAAAAGGTACCTTTCTCATATTGTATGACAGGTAGAAGAAACCCTTCTCAGCCGTACTGGTTATCCCGATGTTCGGATCGTTGAGAAGATCGGGTACGAAATCAGGTGGAATGGACCATGCGATGTAATCGCTGTCTCCGCTCTTCAGAGCGAAAACAGCTGTCTGAGTGGTCTTGTACACCTTGAAGAGCATCCCGTCAATGTAGGGTTTGTGGATGTATGGTTCTCCCTCATAGAAGTCGTCATACTTGGTCAAGCTCGAAAATGCGCCCTTCTGCCAGGTATCGAATTCGAAGGGTCCCGTTCCTATCACATATTCATCAGGGAGATCCCAGCTTTCTGCCAGGCCGAAATCGAATTCCTTCAGACTGGGCTTGCCGGGATTGCCGTTTCCGGTGTCAGGATCGTACGCATATCCGAAGTCCATGAGCGAACAGTCCCCCTTCCTATGGATGTCGCAGTTGAAGGTTTCCGTGGCCTCGTTGTAGATGCATCCGGTTCCTTCCCAGATATGCTGTGGATAGATGCCTCCGGACATCGTATATCGGTAGAAGTTCGCATACGGCACTTGCTGGACAAAATGAACAGCTGCCCTGAGATCTGTATCGTAATCTGGATCGTTATAATCAGCATACGGTGGTGCTGCATCCCAGCCATTGACGGTATCGAAATCCCTCACCTCGTTCACCCATAGCCACTTCGAGGTGGTGTAGTTCCCCCCGATGTTGTTCTTGTCCTTCAGGACGTCAAGGGATATGGATCGAGGATCGTTCGCATTCATGTGATAGGAGAACAGAACATCTTGCACTGTCGCCTGATACCCATCGTGGAATATGAAGCCGTTGAAATCGTAGAAAGCCACAACTTCCAGAGAATTAGATGGGAGAGGTCCGAACTGTCCGTATTCCGAGTCGTCAAACACTCCGTTTTCGTTCAAATCCGTCCCTTTCAGGATGTAGGGTTTCAACTCTTCTGTCTCAGGATCAAGCTGGGTAACCGAATCATACACCGGACCGAGAACGTTCTGGGTCCAGACATCACCTGATGCAAGTAGGTTTCGTGTTTTGGGCTCATCCTGAGCTCCTATTCTCAAAATCGCTTCTTCATCCTGCCTTGTGTCGTCCCCCACGACATACGCGGGGAATGTTGAGACAACCATGGCGAAGACTACGAAAAGGCTCACAGCTGATACGAATGCTTTTGGTCCAATGGTTCCGCCCATATACTTATCCTCCTCTTTGTTGGCCAAGACCACTTGCCCGAATGGGCTTGGCATATTAAGAGGTCACGATATATACTTTTCTTATCTCTCAACCATACCTATTCTGTTCATGTTTCCCAGGATATTTAAGGAAATTTGTACGCCCTTTTGTATATTATATAATGATTTTGGTATGGCATTTTGTGGGACTCAACAGAACCGTCCATTGCTAATCGGGTCATGAGACTACGGAAAAAGGCTGTTCAAAAAAGAGAACCAAGAGAGGCAGAGCAGGGCTACCGAACACCTGAGACGCTAGCATCCGCAAGGTAGTATTTCCTCTTCCTGCCGTCCTTTCGCATCTGTACGATGCCTTTCCTTGTGAGGATTCTCAGATTGTAGCTTGCCACCTGCTGACTTATGCCGAGCGTTCGGATGATGTCCTTCTGTGTGGGGGCGGTCTTCCTCTTCATCAGACCTAGAATGGTGATCTGCAGGTCGCTGAGCTTCACGCCCCGGTCCCGCGGATACTTCATCTCGATCGGATAGAACCTGCGATAGATGCTCTCCTTCCTGGACTTGATGAAACCCTGAATCTCCAATGTCCTGAGATGATGGGAGAGAGTGCCGTTCGTTACTTTGAGCTTCTCCCTTATGGCGTTATAGTGCTCACCTGGATTGGAAACAATGAACCCGTAGATCTGACCACGGACAAAGTGGTCCAGGACCTCCTCCTTCTTAATCCTAGAATACAGCGGGAAAGCGAATATGTTGAAAAGCGAGTAACCGAACGTCTCGGTGCTGGCAATGCCAAGAGATACGAATGCGGCAATCACTGCGCCAATCTGGAAGTAGAGAAGGACGGGAGTCTCGCTTGCAGGTTCCCCGACCACCTTCACTACAATCTGACTCCATCCATCCCAATCAGGGTCGTTGGGGATTGCATCTATAGTATAATTGCCCACCACACCCACAGGTGGTGAGAATTCTAGTTTGACATATCCGTCCAGATAGGGATACAGCGAATACCTCTGCTCATTTCCGTTTGGATCTTCTATCGTGAAGAGGATGGGCACGTCTTCAACGGGATAGAGATTGTCATTATCCTCTATGATCCTGGCTTCGATATATGTTGTCGACCCGGCCTCGACGTCATCGTAATCACGGAAGATTATCAACAGATGGTTCTTCACGTCCATGCCAATATCGGGCACCGCCCGGGACACATAATCTGCACCATCTGATTCTTGGGGGACAAAACACAGTGAAAAGGCTAGAAGAAACACAACACTGCAAGTGATGATAATCGCCTTGGGACGCATTATCTCTTCCCAATAATCATATTTGGCTATAAAGTATATAAGTTCATTTGTATGTGTTTTTGTGTTATATTTAACGCTTATGTTCTCACTCCTACATCGAGTTATTGTTCTTCCTGAGTAAGAGCCTACGACAAATCATCGAGTTGTGGGACCTTTCGTCTTCTTTGGAGTAAGAGCAGAAGAATGATAGCAACCACAACCGCTACGAGAATGGCTAATGTTATCCACAGCCAAAGGAGGTTCTCGGCCTCTACTTGAATCTCGTTCTGAACCCTAATCGTCAATTCCACCACTTGGGAGTATTCCCTGCCATCATATGCTCTTGCGTAGATAGTGTGGTTGCCATTGTCCAGAAGCGTGGTGTCCAGATTAAGGCTCCATTGTGAGGTGCCACTGGCATTCTCCCAATCCTTATCATCGATCCTAATCTGAACTCTCTCTGGCTGGTCGTCCCCATCGGGATCGCTTGCATCCCCTTCAATGAGCACGACGCCACTGAGCACATCACCCGGGGAAATGGAAGTGATCGAGACGATAGGAGGTCGGTTGTTGTCCACAACCACACTCACTGAGGCTAGACTAGAATACACAATTCCGTCATAGGACCGGGCATAGAGCGTATGGTAACCGTTAGACAACGACCATGTATCCAGCTCGTGTGTCCAGCTCGTGGTGCCCATAACGTTTTGCCAGCTGGAGTCGTCGACACGGAGCTCTACGCTCACCAACTGGCTGTCTCCATCAGGATCGCTTGCAGTCCCTATAACACTCATAACATCACTCACAATCTCACTGGAGGAGGGTGAGGAAATCGACACGGAGGGCGGGTGATTGGCATTGTCCACGATCAGGTCAACTGATGCGGGAATGGAGTAATCCACCCCGTCAAAGGATCGCGCAGAAATCATATGACTGTCGTTGGACATCGGGAGGGTATTCAGCTCGAACCACCAGCTTGTCGTTCCGATGGCATTTTGCCAGGCTCCTCCATCTATGCTGACCTCTACTCCGACCAAATGGCTGTCATTATCAGGATCGCTGGCAAAACCTGAGACATTCACAACACCGCCCACAATCTGACCGGGAGAGATTGAAGTGATTGAGATGGTTGGCCATTGATTGTTCTTGACAGTTATGAACAGAATTCTTGACGTATCCACGTATCCCGTCTTGTCTGCCTCGACAGTAACAACAAAGGTCACATTGCTGTCCACGGATGGGGCTTCGAATTCGACATTTTCCTGCCCATTGATGTGTCCATTGACATCTGTCACTCCAATCTGAGGAGTAAAATCAGCAGGTGGCATTGAGGAGATTGTCACATTTGCACCTGATACAGGGCTTCCGCTGTGCTCTGTGACTTGAACTCTCATTTGAGTCGTACGTCCTTCCAGCACCAAGTCTCCTTCAAGTAGTTCAACCAGCAATGAGAGATATCTGGTGCCGTCAGGATAGTAGACCAAAACTGTTGTTGTTGAGTTCCTTGATTCGTTATAGCTCGGGTGTGTAGCCCTTGCGTGTATTAGAACGGTCTTACTCACCAGTTGAATATTGAGAGGTGGTGGGTTGTACGTGACCCTCAGCTCTCCATTGAGATCTGTAAGACCTGATATGGCGTTCGATGTTACAGGTCCAAGGGTGAAGTTTCCATCACTGGCAATTACATAGATTTGAACGGTGGCTCCAGAAAGGACAGTTCCCTCAGGATCTCTAACCGCTGCGACGAACTCGACTGTTTCGTCCGTTGCTACTGAGGTTCTCATCGATGTCGTGATTCGAAGCGGCTCAGGGAATGGTGGATGTATACCCAACCACGACCAGTACCAGTAGATGCTTCCTATCTCACCAACAGTCCAATTGACGTACCTGTCGGAGCGATATGCCTCAATATTCACTTTGTGAAAAAGAGTGTCAATCGGTCTGTCGTTGGCCAATATGCCTTGAGACCACTCTATCAGAGAAGCCTGTTGTTGCGAATCAAGTTCTTCTCTCGCCTGAATGATTATGTTGTCAAACTCATCGCTCTGGTAGCCTGGGTAGTTCTGTCCTGCGTCTTTGTTTCTGGAGTAGAAGAGATCGAAGAGATAGTCTGGTGGATCGGGACCGACTTCACAGTCAAGGAGATACATCTCAAAGTCTCTAGCATCGATCTTCATGATGATTTCACCGTAGGCTGTTGGCACTGCCCTCGCGTTTATCCCGGCCGCTCTCATCGCTTGTGCAATCAGGTTACCTGATGCAGCTAAGATTGGGTCATAGTCAGCCGGAGGAGTCATAATCTCTATCTCACTGGTCCCGATACCGGGGAAGCTCCTACATCCCATTCCAGAACTCAGACATGGACCGTCGCTCGGCTCCCACGGATCGTATGTGTCAAGATGGACATCGGCGGATGTTGGATCATAACCGACGACAGGAAGGCTACTGTTGAACCACTTCGTTAGGAATGGACTCACCGGACCGTTGGCAGCCACACCGAAATTCTGAAGGAGGCTTACAACAATAGTCTTTCGATCTATAAGATATGAAACTGCTTTTCTGAAGTTCTTTCCAACGTCACCGTTCGCGGGATCACCGTCAGGATATCCGAAGGGAATATTCCTCATGTTGTAGCTAAGATGGGTGAATCCGGTCTCAATCGTGCTCACAATTTCAATATTCGGGTCCGAGAGAAGGTCGGGAACGAAATCAGGGAAGATAGAATAAGCAATGTAGTCGATGTCTCCACTCTTCAGAGCAAACACAGCTGTCTGGGTGGTCTTGTAGATTTTGAACAGCATACCATCGATAAATGGTCTATGCATGTAGGGCTCACCCTCATAGAAATCTTCGAATTTTGTAAGGTTTGAAAACGCACCCTTCTGCCAGGTACCAAATTCAAAAGGACCAGTTCCAATCACATGTTCATCAGGAACATCCCAACTCTCCGCGAGTCCGAAATCGAATTCTTTCGGTGTTGGGCCAGGATTACCGTTTCCAGTAGCAGGATCGAGAGCAAAACCGAAATCCATGAGCAATCCGTCCCCCTTCCTGTGAATGTCGCAGGTGAAAGTCCCTTGATCCTTCTCATAGATGCAACCAGTACCCTCCCAGAGATGTCTCGGAAGAATTCTCCAAGATAATGTTGAGTGGTAGAAATTCCAGTATGGAACCTGCTGAACGAAGTGAACGGCTGCCCTCAACGACGCGTTATAGTTTGGATTGCCGTAGTACCCTCGAAAAACCGACCAATCATTAACAGAATCGAAATCCTTCACTTGATTGACCCACAGCCACTTGGTCACAGTGTAGTTCCCTGCGATATTGTTCTTGTCTTTCAATACATCAAGGGCTCTGCTTTTCAGACTCAATGCATCTAGATGATAAGTGAACAGAACATCCTCAACAGTAGCTTGATACCCGTCATGGAAGAGAACCCAATTGAAATCGTAGAAAGCTGTGATTTCCAGCGGATTGCCCGACACGCTCGTGAAGATTCCGTACTCACTCTCGTCAAAAACGCCATTCCCGTTGACATCGGTTCCTTTCAGTATGTACGGAAGTAATTCTCCTGTCTCAGGGTGTGTGTGAAGGACTGAATCGTACACTGGACCCAGTACGTTTTCAGTCCAAATATCATTCGAAGCGAGGATGTTGCGTGTCTTCATCTCGTCCTGACTTCCAATTCGCAATATCAGTTCTTCTTCCTGGCCGATTGCATCCTCCGCTACGAGCAGAGTAAAGGTGCCCCAGACCAATACAAAGACTAAGAATACACTCACAGCCGAATTGACACTTCTTCTCTCGCAAATCCCGTCCATCTTGCTTCCCTCCTCGTTATTCCCACAAGCATCCATCGAGAGGGGCTTGCACATTATGTCAGACTATATATCCTCTTTTTCTTCCTGACTGTGCAATTTGCCTAAGGTGCTGAGTCATATAAAAAGAGATTTGTATTGTGTTTTGTGTATTATATATCCGTTACGGTCATGCAGATCGGATGCTCTGATGTTCAAAATCCACTCAAGTTAGTCTCATTGAGGAAAACCCAAGCCAAACGTTTTAGTATCCAAGCCTCGATTTGAAGACGGTGAATTCCAAGATGGAAAGTGGGGAGACCAGAACATGCGAACACTGTGGTGTCGAACTCAACCAGGATATGGTCTGCCCAGTGTGCGGTGAGAGTTACAAGGTGGTGCTGCAAGAAAGCGCGGCCATTCCATCAAGAAAGCCCTTTCCATCGACCGAACTGACACATGAGGGGAGTTGCCAGGTATGCGGATACGTTCTCACCGAAGAGTCTACTTCCTGCCCGATGTGCGATAGTCCCTTAATCCAAGAAGAACAAGAATCCCAAGAGTACCGTTGCCCAGTCTGCGAGGAGCCAATGGATATGGACGCTGCCGAATGCTCCCGTTGCGGGATCAACCTAGAAGGAAAGGACGAGCGGGTGGAGCTTCAGTTCAGATGCCCTGTTTGCCAAGAGAACATGAAGGTGGACGATCAAGAGTGTTCCAACTGCAAAGCAAGGATATGGCTGGATTTGGGAGAAGAGGTTCGCAAACTAGAGGAATACCGTTGCCCCATGTGCGATGAAAGCGTGGAGGAAGAATCGGAGAAGTGCCCGTCATGTGGAGCCGATGTCTGGATGAGGGACGAAGACATTCTGAAGAAGGAGGCCACCACCAAAATCGAAGAGGCCGAGACCCAACTGGAGATTGAGAAAGAAGAAACCGATTCCGACCTCGCCAACGCGGTGAAGTTTCTCACAGTTGCTAGGGAAGCTTACCAGATGAACGACTTCAGTCGGGCAGCAAGATGCGCTTCACTCAGTGTCGACCTTGCAAGGTCAGCAGGACTTCAGAAGAGGATACTCACGGATGCGATGCACAGGGCGGAGAGGATGGTAACTCTGATTGATGAGAAAGGCGGAGATGTGGTTCAGGCAAAGGAACTCCTGGACGCTTCCAGAGAGGAGGTCGGGAAAGGGAACTACAGAAAAGCACTCAAGATGGCAATCAGAGGGAAGGTGCTTGCTCAGTCCACGATACAGCAGGAAGCTGTGCTGATGATTGATGCCGAAACACTCGACTAGTTTTCTCAAGTGATTCAATCAATTGTTAATCAAATGTAGTAATCGTTTCCTATTCAGTATTGATATGGACAACTGCTCCAAAAAATATTTATCGATACAAAACACAATAGTATGCAGAGGATGCGGATCTACTAGAGTAGCGCGAGGCGGGGGACTTTGGACAAGGACCACCTTACGGTAATCAATTGTCCGGGATGCAACACCCAATTGGATAGCTACGATGTTGTCTGTCCTTGGTGCGGTGCAAAGGTCAAGGAGACCGCCAGGTTCTTGGATTAGACAGATCCAAAGGCAAGGGAAATGAGGACCATTGTGGAGGGAGCGATGGCGTATGCGCTCACCTTCATCGCCAACAGGAGAAGGGACGGAGCCAAATTCCCAAATGCCGAGGCTCTGCTGGCCCGAGCAAAGGTTGCACTAGCTGATGGTAATTACCCGCTCGCCCTGGAACTGGCATCCAGAAGCGGTCAAGAAGCAGAGGACGTGGCAAGGCAATTCGATGCTCTCATCGTTCGCATGGGCAGAGCCGAAAGGAAGATCAAGGTCGCGAACGAACGCGGAGGGGATGTAGAGGAAGCATTGGACCTCCTGGACCAGGCCAAGAACGAGATGGAGAAGGGGGAGTATCGAAAGGCAATCAAACTGGCAATGAGAAGCGCGGCAAAGGCGGACAGGTCCCGAGTGATGTATGACGCTTGGAAGGTTGAAGTGCAGGATTATCTCTGAAGGATCTCAGCTGAGCAAGATTTTTCTATCTCGTTATGTTTCTCCCATCCGGGGGTAGGATGGCGAAGGCAATTGTTCCCTTTCCTGAGGTTTGTACTGGTTGCAGATTGTGCGAGATGGCCTGTTCTCTCAAGCATGAGAATGTTCTCAACGTGGAGAAGTCCAGAATCAGGGTAACGAAAGAAGGTGTGCGTCTGGACGTACCAATAGTGTGTACGCAGGGGAACGCATGTGAGCAGGAGTGCGCAGAGGTGTGTCCAGTTGACTGCATCAAGGTGGTCGAAGGATCCGCGATAGAAGTGGTGGAGGAGGATTGCACTGGATGTGAGGCTTGTGTGGACGCCTGTCCCTTTGCTTGCATATGGATGAAGAATGAGGTAGCAGTGAAATGTGATTTGTGTCACGGAGATCCGACCTGCGTCAAGTTCTGTCCTCAGCAGGCCATTCTTTACCTGGAAGGATCAGAAGAAGGGAGAGAAGAGAAATGGAAGGAAGCCAAGGCACTGGTGGGGGGTGACTAGAGTGAAGGGCTATGGCGGGAAGATACTGAATGTGGACTTGAGCTCGGGGAATGTCACTCTCGAACAGGTTACAGAAGAGATGGCTCGGGACTATATTGGAGGCTCGGGATTCGCCGTGAAGCTCCTCATTGAGAGATCCGTCCCCAACGGGGACGCATTCGATCCCTCCAACCCGCTCATAATGGCTCCAGGCCTCTTCAACGGTTTCCCAGTTCCGACAGGGGGAAAGGTCGTGTTCTGCACCAAGTCCCCGCTTACTGGGCTGATGGGAGATTCTGTCATGGGTGGAAGTATTGGTGGAGAGCTCAAGCACGCGGGATTCGATGCCTTGGTGATAACTGGAAGAGCGGCCAATCCGTGTTATCTTCTCATCAAGGATGACCAGGTCGAGATAAGGGATGCCGATGATCTCTGGGGTCTGGACGTACCCAGTACTGCAACAAAGATAAAGAATATGGAAGGAAACGTAAGAGTCGCTTGCATAGGCCCAGCAGGTGAGAACCTCGTAAGATTTGCAGGTATAGACTGCGAGGATAGACAGGCTGGAAGGGCGGGAACTGGGGCGGTCATGGGATCGAAGAACCTCAAGGCAATCGTCATACGGGGCACAAGGGACCTTGTTCCACATGACCCGACAGCAATGATGCAACTGAACCTGGAAATGGTTGGCAAGATGACTGAAAGCCCGGACTACGAGGCGGATACCAAGTATGGAACAGGTGAGTTCCTTGATTGGATCAACTCCGAGAAAGGGACCTTCCCGACACGAAATTGGAGGGAATCCGTATTTGAGGAGAGAAAGGAAATCGACCCCTACTACTGGGCGCCCAAGTATTCGAAGAAGAACAAGGCTTGCTTCTCATGTTCAAAACCATGCGGGAAGTTGTTCATAATTGAAAGCGGGAAGTACGCTGGCTTGGCCATCGACGGAGTTGAGTACGAAACGCTCTACTCCTTGGGCGGAGCATGTGGGAACGGGGACATTGAATCGGTAGCAAAAGGGAACGAGATATGTGACGCGATGGGGATGGATACCATATCTGCCGGTGATGTTGTCGCCTTCGCAATGGACCTGTATGAGAACGGAATCATATCCGAAGAGGACACCGGCGGGCTGGAGCTGGGGTTCGGGAACTCGGAGGCGGAACTGGCACTGCTGGAAATGATGGCAAAGAGAGAAGGTCTGGGTGACACTCTGGCAGAAGGTGTAAGACTTGCCGCTGAGAAGATAGGAAAAGGATCGGAGAAATACGCGGTCCACGTGAAAGGAATGGAACCTCCAGCTTACGATGTGCGTGGGATAAAGGGTATGGCTCTTGCCTTCATGACCTCTACGCGTGGTGCGTGTCATCTGAGGACGTGCGCATATGCACTGGAACTGACTGGGAAGTTCTGGAAATTCAAGGATGTGGACAGGTTCTCCTATGAGGGAAAAGGTACGGAGATAAAGGACATGGAAGACCTGGTCGTGGTGTACGATGCCCTGGGCGTATGCAAGTTCTCCAGAGGATACTTCTTCGCTTCAGGGTTCATAGATCTCATAAAAGCTACGACTGGCTCCAACTATTCCGAGGAGGATATCTTGCAAGTCGGTGAGAGGATAAACAATCTGAAGCAACTGTTCGTCCTTAGAGAAGGCATGACCAGAGAAGATTATGTTCTGCCCGAGAAGGTAACCACCATGCCGATTCCAAAAGGTGAATCAGACGGCCATATGATAACGATAGAAGGCATGAACAAGATGCTGGGGGATTATTTCGACGCACGGGGATGGGACGAAAACGCAACACCAACACGGGAGAAGCTTGAAGAACTAGGCCTCTAGGGCTAGCTACTCCTTTCTCAAAGCGGTCAATATCACCTGTGAGGACTCTTCGACAAGGTCTGATTCTGTTGAGACTGGTACGACCACAACGAGTATCCGTCTTCTGCTGGCATTCATGATGATAGTCTTCGTGTCTTCAGATTCAAAAACGACCCTCGTGGGAGCTTCCTTCTTTAGTTCTGTCGCAGCCGTCGTGCTGGCACCCAAGATCGTGGCGCTCATTATCGCGAACGTCTCTTTCGAGATGTCTTCCGGGACATCGGAGGCGACAACGGACCCGTCCTTGCTGACTATGGCAGAAGCCATCGCATTGCAGTCATTCTTCAGAGATGTTAACATTTCCCCGTACATCATTACAATCCCTCTTTCTCAATTGTGAATACGCAATTCTCATCACCCAGACTCTGGCATTCAATTTCCAGGACTCTTACTTTCTGATCCATGAAAACCTCACAGACCTTGCTCAGGATTCCCCTCATCCGATGGCATGTCTCCATACCTATGCCATCTTCCGTGACCTCGATGCAACCATCAACAACGATCCTGTCATTCTCGAACACAACCTTCTGGGCCCACCCTCTGCCAACAAGTACGTTGGAAATCACGTGGATGAACTCATCTGGAGTCTTGTTCGCAATCCTAGATATTCCTTCCCCGAGGTAGAGGCCTTCCCGGTAAAAGAGACCGTGCGAAGCGTAGGACATGACCCCCTCGTATAGGTTCCTAATCTTCGCTATCTCATCCTGAGAGATCTTGACGAATCTCATTCCTTGGTTCAGTTCATGTTGATATTAATATAACTTTTGAGCCAATTATCTCTCCCGACATTCAGGGCAGACCAACTGGCCATCTATCTCAACAAGATTCCCCGAAAAAACGTTGCAACTCTCGCAATACCCGCTGGCTGTTTCCAATCCCACATCAGTCAGGCCAACCTTCTGATATTCCCTGGTAACCTCAATGAGCTCTGGCCATATCTTGAGTATGTCATTCTCTGTTACAATGCCCTGCAGGTCCGAATCGTCCGTGACCACCAGCCTCCTTATGCCCTCCTTGGACATCTTGGCGGCCGCTTCCTCCACTCCTTCGTGCTGGTGAATCGTTACAACTGGTGCGGTCATTATCTCCTTGACCTTGAGCTTGGATGGCAACAGGTCCTGAGCCACAACCTTGTGAACCACATCGTAGTCTGTCATGATGCCAATGACTTTGCTACCCTCGACCACGATCAGACTGCTTACGTCCATGTCCCTCATTTTGGCTGCCGCGACCGAGACGGTCTCGTCCTCTGTAATGGTCACGGGACTCCGTGACATGACCTCCATGACAGGTACCCTGTTGTTGAATTGGTTCACCATCTGACAGTAATCTGGTTGGACAAATAAAAACTTTGGTATGGACAAATATCGGTGTCCAAAGAAGGGCGAGAAAATCAACCATGATAATCTTGCGGAAACCAATATCATTTCGTCTGGGAATATGAAACCGAGCAGTCCACATGAACGACCTATCCACATTCATCATAGTCAATCTAGATGGAGGTAGAACGATTCCGGAGGAATTGATGAAGGTTCTCAAGGAGAACGGATGGATGATGGTCAAAAAAGATTCCATCTTCGCCCTTCCCTGGGAGAAGATACTCAAGGAGAACAACACAAATGCAGAGGATCTTTTTGCACGAATCGAAAATGTTCGTGCAACCTTGAAGAAACTCAGAGTTGACTATAAAATAAGAACGATGGAAGAGGATGGCAAGGAAAACTAATTCCTGGCATTTTTGAGCATGGAATCGGAGAGTTTAAATCAATATTCCCTTTTGTAAGGTCGATGTACACCCTAGAAGAGGGTACGGTAGCCGTGAAGATTGCACGCCAGGTGGTGGAGAGCTTCACCAAGGGGAACCCATATCCAGACTTCGATTTTCCCAAGGGTTTTGATATTGAGACGGGTGTCTTTGTAACGATAAACATTCATCCTGATGACCGATTGAGGGGCTGCATTGGATATCCATCACCGGTATATCCTCTCAGAAAGGCACTGGTGAAGGCGGCAGAGGGCGTTACAGAAGATCCAAGATTCCCGCGCTTGTCGGCAGAGGAGCTGGATAAGATAACTGTTGAAGTGAGCCTCTTGACGATTCCGAAGCTGATTGAGGTCGAATCTGCGTTGGACTATCCAAAGAACGTGAAGATAGGTGAGGACGGACTAATCGTTGAGAAAGGTATTGACAGGGGTCTGCTCCTCCCCCAGGTCCCAGTGGAATGGAAATGGAATGAGGAGGAGTTCCTGTCACAAACATGCATGAAGGCGGGTCTTCCGCCGGACGCGTGGTTCGATAGAGACACGAAGATATACAAGTTCAATTCCGAGATTTTTGGAGAGGTTGATCCGAGAGGAAAGATAGTAAGAAAGACCCCAGGGGGCGAGGATGAGGGTAGTTGAGGGGCGTGCCCTCCTCAGGGGTAGGTTTGAACAGTGTTGCATTGGCATTGAGGACGGCAAGATATCTTCAATAAAGAAGATAATCAAAGGAGACCCACATTTCGACTTCGGGGGCAACTACATCCTCCCAGCTGGCATTGACATTCATGTACATTTTCGTGAGCCAGGCCCTACACACAAGGAGGATTTCGACACCGGAACAGAAGCTGCAGCCTGTGGTGGGATCTCTTGCGTTTTCGATATGCCAAACAACCTCCCCGCCACCATGGATGCCCAGACCTTCGAGGAGAAACGCCAGTTGGCGGCAGGCAAGGCGAATGTGGATTTTGGTCTTTATTTGGCCCTGCAGGAGGACAGTAGGCCAAAGGACCTGTCGGACCTGAGGAGTCCTTTCAAGATATTCATGGCCGGTAAGAAGGGAGGTCTAGCTTTCGGAGACTATGGTAGGCTGAAAGACGTATTGGAAGAAACAAAGAATACACAGATGCACACAAGCGTTCATTGTGAGGATCAAAATCTAATCGCCAAGAACGATGGGAAGAGCCTGGAAGAATATCTCCGATCCAGACCGAACGAGGCTGAGGCGTCCGCTATCGGAATATTGGCTGATGCGAAGGCCCATATCTGCCATGTGAGTGCTCGAGAGAGCCTGCCTCTTCTGGAGAACCCAAACTTGACTTCCGAGGTGACTCCACACCACTTGCTACTGAATGAGCACGTGGACCTTGCTGGATTCGGGAAGACTAACCCACCTTTGCGGAGAAAGGCTGACCAAATGGCTATGTGGGAGGGACTGATTTCCGGGAGGATTGACATCATTGCCTCGGACCACGCACCACACACAATCGAAGAAAAGCAGGAAGAGTTCTCAAGAGTACCGTCAGGAGTTCCAGGAGTGGAGACATCACTTCCCCTCATGTTGATGCAGGTCAAGAAAGGGAACTTGAATATGGGGAGGCTCGCGTCAGCAATGATGGAAACGCCTGCCATGATGATGGGACTGGAAAAGGGCTCGATCGAAATCGGTATGGACGCGGACCTCATAGCCGTGGACCTTCGGAGAATCACCAATATCAGAGCTGACAATCTACATTCAAAGTGCGGATGGACACCTTTCGAGAAGTGGGAGGCAATCTTTCCGCTTGCGACATTCCTAAGAGGGGAGCTGGTATCCAAGGATGGAGATATCCAGGAAACTGGTAGAGGAATGATGATTCAGAAGAGAGAAAAACCTTAACTACCCCTGCCCTTTCGGTGCTGAACCCAATGCCGTCCATTTTCCTACCACTCGCATACTGGTTCACGGACTTGATTCGTACAATCGGTTATCCAGGCATCTTCTTCGCCATGCTCATTGAGGGCGTGTTCACACCCATTCCAAGCGAGGTGATCATGCCCTTTGCAGGATATTTGGCAGCCACAACACCTGACTTCAACATCATCCTGGTAATCCTCGTTGGATCGCTTGGAGCAGTTCTTGGAGCGACTGGAGCGTACTACATCGGCTACAGCCTGGGTCGTCCATTCATCAGAAGGTACGGGAAATGGTTCCGATTGAAGGAAGAGCATATTGAGAAGGCAGAGGACTGGTTCAAGAAATACGGTGATCTGGCAGTATTCGTTGGCCACTCTGTGCCTGGGATAAGGTCCTTCATATCATTCCCCGCTGGCATTGCAAAGATGAGGTTTCGTAACTTCATGATCTTCACTTTCGCAGGAGCCATGGTCTGGAACACGGTGCTTGCTCTTCTGGGATTCTTCCTGGGACAAGGTGTCTTTGCACTGGCCGAGACGTTCGAGTATTTCGACCTCGCAATTATTCTGATTGTGCTGATAGCCTTCATAGCCTACATTCTGTGGAGAAGAAAAAAGCGTCAAGCCGAGTAGTAGTACTCGCCCTTCGATTTCTGTTCTCTGTCAAGAGAGGATCCGAACTTGTTTCTCCTGGGTCTGTTCGTATCGTTGTCTCTCCTGAAGGTGATCTCAACCATCTTGAGGAACCTGTTCATGCCCTCCCGCATTCCAAAAGGCCCTTCTCCAGTTCCCGTCACGCCAGGTTCGCCTCCGAACACCATCAATGAGTCCGAGACGAGGTCCAAGAAATACACGTCATGGTCGACTATCAGACCACTGAGGCCTCTCTTTTCCATACTCCTTCTTATTGTCTTGGCGGCCTGCATTCTCTGGTTGGAATCCAGGTAGGCGGAAGGTTCGTCTATCAGATAGAGGTCCGCTTTTCTACCCAGACACAGCGCGATAGCCACCCTCTGCAGCTCCCCCCCAGATAGACTATTGAGTTCTCTTTCCAAGTGAGGCACAACGGCCAGCGATTTAAGTATCTCGGACTGGAAGTAGTTGGACTCGAACTCCTCCAGGATCTCGGTCATGTAGAGCTCCCTGACTGTCCCTTTGAACTTGCTTTCAAGATACTGGGGTTTGTAACTGACTGTCACCTCGGTGCTCACTTCACCCGCGGTGGGCTTTATCTCTCCCGCCAGCATTTTCACGAAAGTGGTCTTTCCCGTTGCATTGGGTCCCACCACGCCTACGACCTCACCCACACCGATGCTGCCCTCTCCAGTGTTCAGAATGAAGCTCTTGAACCTCTTCTTCAAAGGCTCGAACCGCAACAGAGTTGCCTTGGACCACTCCTTCCTTGGAGGATGTGACTCGAATTTGATCTCCGTCTCCCGAAAACGCACATTCTCCTCTCTCATGAAACCGCTCAGATATACGTTTATGGAAGTTCTCACTGGACGCGGATGGGCTAGGACACCGTAGGCACCCTCAGAGCCGTACATGAGATGGACGTTCGTGGCCAGGAAGTCGAAAACGGCAAGGTCATGCTCGACCACCACGGTGGGCTTCTCCTCCGCCAGCTTCTGCACGGATTTGGCAACCTGCAGGCGTTGATAGATGTCCAGATAGGAAGACGGTTCGTCAAAGAAGTAAACATCGGCCTCCTTCAGGATGGTGGCAGCTATAGCAACCCGTTGAAGCTCTCCTCCGGACAGCTTGCTGATATCCTTATCTATGAAGCTGGATAACTCAAGTTGGTCCCTAATCTCGGACAGGTTGCTCTGGTGGTCCACCTTCTTGAGGAGTGTTGAGACCTTCCCCTTGTAGACCTTGGAGAGTTTGTCCACGTATTGGGGTTTGACCGAGGATTTCCATTCACCAGTGGAGACCTTTTCGAAGTAATCGTATAATTCGGATCCTGAGAACGCCTCGAGAACGTCTTCCCAGTTCGGTTCCTCATCATAATCGCCAAGGTTGGGAATGATCTCACCAGACAAGATCGAAAGGACGGTGGTCTTGCCAATTCCATTCGGACCTAGTAACCCCACGACCATTCCGCTCCTGGGACAGGGGAGTCTGTAGAGTCTGAAACCGTTCTCTCCGTACTGATGGACCAAATCCTCTTCCAGTTCCTCTGGCAGGCCAATGATCCTTATGGCATCGAATGGACACTTATGAACGCAGATACCGCATCCGACGCACAGCTCCTCTGAGATGATAGCCTTGTCATCCTCCCCCATCACTACCGCTTCCTTCCCTGTCCTAACAGGTGGGCAATATCGTATGCATTCAAGCGAACATCTCTTGGACTGGCAACGGTCCCTGATGAGTACTGCAATCCTCACGAATGTGCTC
>CP070767.1:921911-942698 GCA_020345725.1 Methanobacteriota archaeon
TGAGCTCATCAATGATTGATTGATCAAAAGCACTCACTGAACGAATCGCCTCATCCACACTTCCTAAGTTCTGATAGGTGGACTGGACAACAGCATTCTCCAAGGAATCCCCCACGGCCAAAGAACCGGTGACAATCGCAGCACCGATGGCAAGACCGAATATCGCCATTACAGTGGACCGCTTCCTCTTGAGGAAATTGCGGAGGGCAATCTTGAAAACCAAAGGAGAACGCACAGCCAGAACAGCGATGATGAGAAGAATCACTACTAATGTTATCAGAGAGCCGACAATCGTAACATCCATGGCAAATCCTCTAGGTGCCCACAGCCCTGGCTATTCCAACACTACTCAAACAACTGACTCGATATTTCATTCTTTCGAAAAGAGCGGATAGCAATCTTAATAACGTTCCAGACCATGACACGGTCGAAACAGGGGGAAGGAGATGGACTTCGAATTTAATGAAGAGCAATTGTCTTGGAAGAACAAGGCGAAGGAGTTTGCTGAGAAAGAGGTTGCACCAGTTATCGATGAGATCGAGAAGAAGGGAGAATTCCCGACCGAACTGTGGAAGAAACTGATGCAGGAAGGCATGACAGGAGTACCGATTCCCGCGGAATATGGAGGAGCTGGAGCGGACCACATAAGCTACGTGAATGTCATTGAGGAGCTTTCCAAGGTCTCGGCCTCGCTTGGAGGCAGTCTGAGCGTACATACCACACTATGCACACAGGTCATCCTCAATTTCGGGAATGACGAACAGAAGCAGAAGTATCTTCCTGCTCTCGCGAAGGGGGAGGTCATTGGTGCGTTTGCTCTGACAGAACCCAACGCAGGTACAGACGTGGCTTCAATGGAATCAACTGCAGTGCTGGAAGGAGACAACTATGTGCTCAATGGGACAAAGTACTTCATCACCCACGCCACGATTGCAGGAGTCTTCATAGTCGTTGCCATAACGGACCCAGAGAAAGGGGTCAAGGGCATGAGTGCATTCATTGTTGAGAATGATACGCCTGGACTTAAGATTGGCAAGATCTTCGACAAGATGGGAATCAAATCAACTGAACACGCGGAAGTAATCATGGAGAACTGCGAGATTCCAAAAGAGAACCTCCTTGGTAACGAAGGGGACGGATTCAAGATCGCTATGATAACCCTGGACTCGGGAAGGATAGGAATTGCTGCACAAGCTTTGGGTCTTGCTGAGGGTGCGAGGGATGCCTCGGTGAAGTATGCCAATGAGAGAATCCAATTCGGAAAGCCCATCTCCAAGCTTCAAGCCATTCAATGGATGATCGCTGAGATGGAAGTGAAGATATGTTCTGCCAAGTGGCTGACGTATAATGCAGCCTTTCTTGAGGACGCCGGAAAGAGGTTCTCCAAAGAAGCTGCAATGGCGAAACTTGCCGCATCCACAACGGCTGTTGACGTAACGCGTCTAGCTATCCAGGTGCACGGGGGATACGGCTACATGACGGATCTTCCGCTCGAGAGGTTCTATAGAGATGCAAAAATCACAGAAATATACGAGGGAACTTCGGAAGTACAGAAAATGGTCATCGCCAGAAGCGCACTTGGATAGATCCTACACAACCATATCCAGATATTCGTCTTCAATCAGCTCAGGACCCATCTGGGCTCTCTCCAATCCTGCATCGGTAGCAAAGGCAATGAAGTTGGAGGCATCGGTCCAAGAAACTCGAAGGAAACCTTTCTCCTCCAGCCTCTCAATGTATGATTTGAGTGTGTCAAATCCTATTCCTCTCATGTGAGTAAAGAAATACTCCTTCGAAGCTCCGAGCTTTCCTCTTTTGGCTATGGCGTCCAGTATCTCCCATTCCTTCCTCATGACACCTTCCTTCTCGTCCAGTTCGCTGAGAATCTCCTTCAGAATCGTCTCTGCAATCGTCTGGAAGGCGAAGTCGACATTCTCACCAGTTCTGGCACTTACGAAATAGTACGGCGCGCCGAATTGATTGGCAATCTGCTTGAGTTTGGGGTCATTGATCACAACATTACTCGGCAGATCCACCTTATTGGCCAGGGTATGAGTCTGTACCTTCCCAGCAATATCCCTTCCGGCATTGATCCATTCTTCCAGTTGGTGGAGGGTCTTTGACCGAGATACATCGCATACGGCAACTATGCTTCTGGCATGGTGGAAATAAGAATCACTGAGGAACTTGCGAAAGGCACTCTGGCCAGTTATGTCCCAGAGATCCATTTCCAGAGTTATCTCTGAATCGTGATTGTGAGGGAACAAGAGGTCGACCTTGGAGACGAGTGTGCTTGGAGTGGGTATGTACCTCTCGTCAAATTGATCATGAATGAATCGTCTTATCAGGCTTGTCTTCCCTACACCGCTTTCTCCGACTAGACAGACCTTTACCCTGACTCTCCTTTGCTTGGGCATTTTGGCGCCCTCTGGGGTTCAGTGTTCGGTTGAAAAATCGATTGCTGGTTATTTTGTGGTTGTCTTGAGAATATCAAAAGTGATTTCATTGATTATGTGACGAGGATAAGTTCATGCAATGCTCAGAAAAGACAATGAAATGGGCTCAGGGAGATTCGAACTCCCGACCTTCACCGTGTCAAGGTGACGTCATAACCTCTAGACTATAAGCCCTTCCGCTGGGAAAGAGTGCCAATAACTCATAAGTTTTGCGTTTTCGACCACAAGTATTTTGAATTGGGGTGGCTATTCAGTAGTGGGGAGGTCGCATGCGGACCTATGTAACCGTGTATGTCTGGAGTGAGGGGGAGAAGGCGTCGGAAGTGGCAGACAAAATGAAAGAGATGGGTTTCAGGACTACACTGGGGACTTTTGATTTCGTATATGAATGGCAACAGAGGAATGTACCTTCGACAAAGGTCATCGAGTTTGTGGACGAGGTTCAGGCCAAATTGAACGGATCAGGCGCTTTGCTCCACTTTACCACAATTAGATGAAGTCACAGTTGGCAGCGTGTGCATATGGACGAGTGGAAATATGCCCATGAACGTTGGAAAGACGTAGTCTGGATGAGCCAGAACACCAACACCATTCCCACTGATCCAGCAATCATAGACGCTATCATTTCAGCGGCGAAGGAGAGAGTGTACAACCTCTATCCATACAAGAAGGGTTCTTTCGGCTTGCCCGAGGCAATAAAGGATGATCTGGGCCTGCCTGACTTCGACATTCACATCACAAATGGGGGGATAGAGGCCCTCTACATTCTGAATCGAGCCTTGTTGTCAAAAGGAGATGAGGTGATTGCCACAGACCCCAGCTTCTTGCCTATTCACCACCAAATGACATTGTCGGAGGCGAAACCGGTCGAAATCGGAATATACGCAGATCCGTACAAGATGAAAGCGGAACAGGTGAATGAAGCAATCACTGACAAGACAAAGATGATCCTTCTGATAGACCCTCTGAACCCGTTGGGAACGGACTACAGGAGGAACGAGGTCAAGGCAATTTGCGAGATGGCAAAGGACAACGATCTGTGGATTGTGGATGACATAACCTATCGGGATTTCTCAGAGGATCATACCCTGACAACTGATTTCTACCCCGAGAAGAGCATTGTTGTCTATTCCTTCTCAAAGAACTGCGGCATGGCAGGAATGCGGATAGGTGCTATGTTGGCTCCCCCAGATGTCATGAAAGACCTAGTCAAGTATGACACGAACGTTCTTTCGGTCAACGTCTTGGCCCAGAGAGCGGCACTGACCGCCCTTCAGACAAAGGAGAATTGGTTGCCCAATGTACTGAGAATAAGCAGGAACAACCAGGAGAAGATCAAATCGGCAGTCGAGAAGATAGATGGGGCATTCCTTCCGGTATTCCCCTCCTTCACGAACATGTTCGTGATTGATATAAGCGAACTGGGGATTGATCCGGACAAATTCGAAGAGAAGTTGCTGTACGACCATGATGTGTTCGTGAGGTCCGGAAACTACGTATCCAAGAGATTTGGTCCCAAGTTCTTTCGCGTGTCCTTCACCGTGCCCGAGGATCATTGCGACAGATTTGTGGAGGTTTTGGGTCCAGCGATAGAATCACTGAGATAGCTAACACCACTCTTTTTATCCCAAACCCAATATCTCATTGTGGACACTGAGAAGCTTCAGAAAGGATCATTGTTAAAGGGGAAGCTCCCTGAGGGTTGTCATTACTGTGGAATGGGCGCAAAGCTCGTTCTTCTGGTCACTGGCAAGTGCATGAGGAGATGCTTCTACTGCCCTTTGTCCGGAAGGAAGAGGGGTAGGGATGTAGTGTATGCAGATGAACTGAGGGTGAGAGAAGATGATGATGTCTTGTATGAGGCTAGACTAATAGATGCTCTCGGTGCGGGCATCACTGGCGGGGATCCTCTTCATGTGGCAGAGAGGACAGACGATTACATTGAACTTCTTAAGAACACCTTTGGTGAGAGGTTTCACATCCATCTCTACACTTCATGCACCGACCTTTCTGTTCTCGAAGACATTGAAGACTCTGGCTTGGACGAGATAAGATTTCACCCTCCTCAACACGTTTGGACCGTACTGGAGAAGACAGATTTCGCGGAAGCATTCAATCAAGTCAGGAGAGGGAATATGGATCTCGGTGTCGAGGTCCCTGTTCTTCCGGACAAAGAGAGGGAAATGGTGGCTCTAGTGAAGAACCTTGACGAACTTGGGGTGGAGTTCCTGAACCTTGACGAGCTTGAGTTCTCTGAAACGAATTGGATGAAATTGAGAAAGAAGGGTTACGACACGAAGGACGACATCGCCAGCGCGGTGTCTGGATGTGACAGACTAGCAAAGGAGTTACTTTCGACTGATGTGGATATGTCCCTCCATTACTGCACTTCTTCCTTCAAGGATGCTGTCCAGTTGAGGAATAGAATAATGAGAAGGGCGAAGAATGTTGCAGGAGATTGGGAGATCATCACTCCTGAAGGTTTGCTGTTCAAAGGAATTGTCGAGGGAACTAGACTTGTGAAAATGAAGAACGATTTGATGGAGCGGTTTGAGATACCAAATGAGCTGATGAACATAGACTACGAGAAATCGCGCTTGGAAGTGGCGCCTTGGATTCTGAAGGAAATCTCAAGCGAACTCGAGTTCCCTTGCTTTTTGATAGAGGAATATCCCACAGCAGATAGGTTGGAAGTGGAAAGAGAACCTCTGGAATATAAGAAGAAGTAATATAGAACATCCTCGTTGGTTTCCGTGGTCGAATTGAAGAACAGGTACTCGTTTTCAATCATAGGCGGGGGTGTGATTGGTTGCAGTGTTGCATATCATCTTTCCGAGGAATTGGGGGAAGAGGTTGTACTTCTCGAAAGAGATTTCATAGCTTCCGGAAGTTCGGGCCTATCGGCGGGCATTCTATCTCAGCAGTTGTGGAATGAGATTGATATCGGACTTGTGAAGAAGAGCATTGATTGGATAAAGAAGGTGAGCGAGGAGGAAGAAGGATTTGGAATTCATCAAGATGGGTTGTTGAAATTGGTCTGTACAGAAATGGAAGTCGAATTATTGAAAAGGAACGTGGACCTGCAAAACTCTGTAGGCTGTGACGTCAGATACCTTGAGCCAGACGAAGTTGAAGAGACTGCCCCAGAGATCGCTGTCAGTGATGTCGTTGGAGCCACATACTGTCCGGATGATTCCTATGTGGACCCCTATCAACTCTGCATTCAATTTGCCAAGCGTGCCGAGGCCAATGGTGTTCGGTTTCTGCAGAAGAGTCAAGTCAATGAAGTAGAAATGAAGAATGGTGGACCTTTCAGGCTACGGACAACCCAAGATGTCTTAGAATCTGATGTCGCTATCTTGTGTACAGGACCGTGGTCGAAGAAGGTTGGGAAGATGTTGGGAGTAGACCTGCCACTGAAGCCATATCGAACGCAGGTGGCGATCACGACGCCTTTCATGGGAGACGCCGTAATCCCAATGGTGCACGATGTGACAAATTCCTTCTACATGAAACCAGAAACAGGCGGAACTGTCTTGGCGGGGAATGGGACAGAAGACACAGAGAGTGATCCAGATGACTTCAAGGAGAGGGCAGGATTCGATTTCATGACATCAATCTCAGAGAAGATGTTGGGGAGGCTTCCTCGTTCAGAGAAGGCCAGCCTTGTCCGAGGATGGGCAGGATTGTGCACCGCGACCCCCGATAGGCGTCCGCTAATCGGTTTTCATTCAGAGGCAAAAGCGTTGTTTCTGGCAGTTGGGATGAACGCACTGGGCGTGATGAGGGCGCCTGCTATTGGAGAGATTGTTTCTGACCTAATCCTTGAGAGAAAGACCCAAAGTGATTTTCAGGAATTTGATCCAAACCGTTTCGGAGAAGTCGAGGATTTTGAAATAGTTCAAGGGTTTACGCTCTAGATCGAAGACGAGAGTTATCGCAATTTTCTTATGTCAAAAGCGCTATCACCGAAAGGTCAAAAAATGAAAGCACTGCTCGCCCTCGAGGACGGAACACTTCTGAGGGGCGAGGCTTTTGGTTCAAAGACGACTGCTTTTGGAGAGATAGTTTTCAACACTAACATGACGGGCTATTGCGAGGCCCTGACGGATCCCTCTTACAAAGGCCAGATACTGATGATGACCTATCCTTTGATAGGAAATTACGGAGTCCAACCCGAGACCTCTGAGTCCGATAGAATTCAGCCTTCCGCATTTGTAGTGCGAGAACTCTGCAGGTTCCCTTACAACGTGGACTCGAAAATGAAAGTGTCCCAATTCATCAAATCAAATGACATCCCTGGAATCTCAGATGTGGATACTCGAATGCTAACAATCAAGATCCGCAAACATGGCACGTTAAAGGCGGCAGTGTCAACCGATCCCGATAGAAATCCTGACGAGCTTGTGGAGGAAGTCATCTCAATGCCGCATCCCACTGAGACGAACTTGGTGTCGATGGTATCCTGCCAAAAACCCAGACTGCATGATGGTAACAACGGAAAGAGGATTGTACTAATAGACTGCGGTGTAAAGAACAACATCATCAACAATTGTCTTCGAATAGGACAGGTCATGCAGGTACCTTACGACACGACAGCAGAAGAGATACTGGATTTCGAACCTGATGGCGTGCTAGTCTCTAACGGACCTGGCGATCCTGCACATCCTGAGATTATGGAGACAACAGTGGAAACGGTGAGGCGCCTCTCCGAAGAGATTCCATTGATGGGTATCTGCCTCGGACATCAAATCCTGAGCCTGGCATTGGGTGCAGAAACCTACAAACTCAAATTCGGACACAGAGGAGGGAACCAACCAGTCAAGAACCTCACCACAGGACTTGCCTACATAACCTCTCAGAACCACGGCTTTGCAGTCAAACCCGAGCTACCAGAAGATCTTGAGGTAGCAGAAATCAATCTGAATGATGGAACAGTTGAGAGCATCAAGCACAAGTCCTTGCCAATTCTCTCAGTCCAATATCATCCCGAGGCTTCACCAGGGCCACACGATGCAAACCACCTCTTCAGGCAATTTGAGATATTGATGGAGGCTTCCCATGCTTGACAATGGCATCAAAAAGGTGATGGTCATCGGCTCGGGGCCCATCGTCATCGGTCAGGCAGCGGAATTTGATTACTCGGGGTCACAGGCACTCACTTCTCTCCGAGAAGAGGGATACACAACAGTCGTTGTCAACTCAAATCCGGCCACCATTCAAACGGATCCAGAGATTGCAGATGCGGTCTACCTGGAACCCCTCACCCCTTACTTCCTGGAGAAAATCATCGATAAGGAGAGACCCGATGGAGTTCTGTCTGGAATGGGCGGACAGACTGCATTGAACCTTTGTTCGGAACTGTCGGAAAATGGGGTCCTCGACAAGTATGGCGTCAAATTGTTAGGAACTTCCCTGGAGGCAATCAAGAAATCCGAGGACCGGAGGAGCTTTCGGGATTTGATGCTAGAAATCGACGAACCAGTTCCAAGGAGCTTTCATTGTCACACAGTTGCTGAGGCAAAGGAGGCTGCAGAGGAACTTGGATATCCCGTGATTGTGAGAGCTGCTTACACCTTGGGAGGAACTGGAAGCGGTATTGCTCTAGATGAGGAGGAGTTGGAGACGACAGTTTCACTGGGGTTGGTCTATTCAAGAATCAATCAGGTGCTGATAGAGGAATCCGTACTGGGTTGGAGGGAGTATGAGTACGAAGTCATGAGAGATTCGGCTGACAGTTGCATCACCGTCTGCAACATGGAGAACCTGGACCCGATGGGATTCCACACAGGAGAGAGCATCGTCATAGCTCCTGCCCAGACCCTCACCGATAGAGAACACCAGATGTTGAGAAATGCTGCACTCAAAATCATCAGAGCTCTGAAGATAGAGGGTGGATGCAACATTCAGTTTGCGGTTCATCCAGATACAAGAGATTATAGGGTCATCGAAGTCAACCCTCGTGTCTCCCGGTCTTCGGCATTAGCATCCAAAGCAACCGGATATCCCATAGCAAGAATAGCAGCCAAAATCGCTGTTGGCTTAACACTGGATGATATCAGGAACCCAATCATTGCAGAGACATCGGCCCTCTTTGAACCCATGTTGGATTACGTTGTCATCAAAATCCCCAGTTGGCCCTTTGACAAGTTCAGAACCGTAAACAAGAAGCTCGGTACGCAGATGAAATCCACAGGAGAGGTCATGGGCATCGGCAGAACCATTGAGGAGGCTTTGCTGAAGTCCATTCGATCGCTGGATATTGGCAAGATAGCCCTGGAATCAGAGAAAATGAGTGATGACGAATTGCTGGAAGAGTTGAGACGGCCCACGAACAAGAGACTGTTTGCGATTGGCGAAGCGATGAGAAGGGGAGTTGAGTTGGAGGAAATCGCTCGGATATCCGAATGGGACTTGTTCTTCTTGAGAAAAATCGAGAATATTCTGGACATGGAAAGGAAGTTGCAGGTGGATTCTTCTCAGATAGATGATGCCAAGACATTGGGATTCAGCGACGTTCACATTGCCCAAAACACGAAATCAGACGAGGAGGAAGTGAGAAAGGACAGACGAAGAGCGACCTTCAAGATGGTCGACACTTGTGCCGCCGAGTTCGAAGCCGTGACTCCATACTACTACTCTACCCATGAGGAAGAATGCAATATCGAAGAAACCAAATCCAGGAAGGTTTTGATCGTGGGAGCGGGGCCAATAAGAATAGGACAGGGAATCGAGTTCGACACTTGTTGCGTCCATGGTATCCAGGCACTCAGAGAAGCGGGAATCGATGCACTAATGCTCAACAACAACCCGGAGACGGTTTCGACTGACTTCGACATTTCCGACAGGCTTTACTTCGATCCCATCACGCTGGAAGATGTGCTGAACATAATCGAGAAGGAGGAACCTGAAGGAGTCATCCTGCAGTTGGGCGGACAGACCTCGGTCAATCTAGCTGTGCCTCTTCAGAAAGCACTTGATGATAACGGATGGAAGACTAGGATACTGGGTACCAGCTCTGAATCGATGGATATCGCCGAGGACAGAAGAAGGTTCGAGGCACTCATGAGGAAACTAAACATTCATCAAGCGGAAGCGGGGCCGGGTTTCTCTTTCAAAGAACTGAGGAGCGTCGCGGAGAGAATTGGTTATCCAGTTCTGGTAAGACCCAGCTACGTACTGGGTGGCAGAGGAATGGAGATAGTCTACAACGAAGAAGAACTTGAAAGGTACATAAACGAAGCAACTCAAATCTCAAGCAAACATCCAGTACTGGTGGATAAGTATCTTGACCATGCTATCGAAGTGGACGTGGATGCCATTTCGGACGGAGAGGAAGTGTTCATTGGGGGGATACAAGAACATGTCGAGGAGGCTGGGGTGCACTCCGGAGATGCAGTGTGTGTGCTGCCATCCCAGAACCTGACCAAAGAGGTTTTTGCGGAAATCACGAGAGTAACGACAGAGGTGTGTCGTGCTTTGAAGATCATAGGACTAATCAACATCCAGATAGCTGTCAAGGACGGGATTGTGTACATTCTGGAGGCCAACCCAAGGGCAAGCAGAACAGTTCCATACGTATCCAAAGCGATAGGGATTCCACTGACAAAGGTCGCCACCAAGGTGATGCTCGGACATACGCTAAAGGAGCTGGGATATGTTGGAGAAGCAGCTACGAGGAGAGTGGCTGTGAAGGCTCCTGTGTTCTCATTCCAGAAACTCCAGGGCGTGGACTGTATCTTGGGGCCGGAGATGAAATCCACCGGGGAAATTATGGGATTGGACGATTCTTTCGGAAGGGCATACTACAAGGCGATGATGGCTGCCGGGAACGAGCTTCCCTTGCAAGGTAGCGTCTTCATCAGTGTGAGGGGCGATGACAAGGATGGCATAGTGCCAGTTGCCGAACGACTCCATGAATGGGGATTCCAAATCTATGCGACACTCGGTACTGCCAGGTTTCTGAGAGGACATGAAATAGACGTCACACCAGTACACAAAATTGAGGAGAAGAAGACACCCACTGCCATTGGACTGATGCGTGAATCCGAAATCGGGCTGATCATCAACACCCCCACCGAGTCCTCAGGCGCGCGAAGGGACGGACACATGATGCGGAGAGTGGCGATAGACCTGGGCGTACCCTTCTTGACGACTGTTCAGGCTGCAAGGGCGGCGGTCCTAGCAATCGAATCCGCTTTGGAATCAGAAATCGATGTTGCTAGTCTGGAAGGGATTCTACCAGAGAAAGCCGAACCAGAGGTTGCCTTGCCAGAGAAGATCGCACCTGAACCAAAGGACTGATTACTCTTTGAGCCTCAAAGCTTCTGCGGGGACAATTCTAGATGCCCTGAACGCTGAGGACATGGTAGCCAGCAATGTGGCTATGAAGGCAACGGTGGCTATGAGAAAGATGTTCCAGAAGGGTATCAAAGTGAAGAAATTTGGGAGGGAAGCAGACCCAGCAAAGAAGTCCTGGTACATGTAGTATGACAGAGCAATCCCGAGGATCACTCCAACGAAAATCCCCAAGAGAGAAATGAAAGTAATCTCCATGATGAATGTCCGTCTGATCATCTTCCTCTTGTAGCCAATGGCTCTCATCACCCCAATTTCTTGCCTTCTCTCGACAACACTTCTTACCGTGATTATTCCCAGCCCTGCAATTCCGACGATCAACCCGAGTCCAAGGTATACCTGGAAGAGCCCCATGATGGAACTCATAATCTCAAGGATGTCTGTTATGAGGTCTCTGATAACGATGGTCTGCATTCCACTTGTGCTGAAGCCCTTCTCAAGGTTCTTTGCCAGTTCCCTCACGTTTTCTATGTTCGAATCACTGGCGGTAAAGAAGAAGGTTGTGGGGAATTGAAATCCGAACTCGTTAATTGCAAACTCACGTGAAGTGATCAGACCTTGGAAGAAGAAGACCTCATCCAAAATCCCAATGATGGTCTTGTTGTAGATCAAGCCATCCTTTTGAACCACGACAGTGTCGCCCACTTCAGCTTGAAAGCCAACGAACATCATTGCTGGACCATACGCAGTGGTCACTACCGAACCATCCACAACTACTAGAGAAGAGTTCGTCCTGACAGCATCCCAGACCTCGTCCGGACTCTCATATCCTGACATCACAGAGTAGAAGGTAAAATCACAATCTTCGAAGAAAGAATCATCAGCACCTAATATTCGCGTTTGCTGACTAGTATCTTGGCTCTCGCCTTGGTGGTAGACCTCCACAGAGGTGAAACTCAGGCTAGACACCTCATCGAACCTATTGTTCAGATCAGGATTTGATGAAATCCCGTCCGTGATATTTGGGACTGGAAAGGAGAAAGCAATAATGTCGTAGCCACCAGCCTGCTGCACATATGCGGTCTCAACGCTGTTCTTCTGAAAACTGGAGATCATTGCGATTACGGTGACGGTGAAGATTATCAAGGCGAACATCGACAGTGTCATCCCAGTTCGGAATTTTCTCTTCATGGGGTAGGACAGCGCGACACGCATTACCGGGAGTGTCCTCCTACTCCCTCCGATTATCCTAGTGAGAGCTTTCAGAAGAGAGGTCGAGTTGACCATAAGCAGTATTATTGCAGCAAGGACCAGGAACAACCCGCTCAGCAGGAACATCTCCATGCCAATCTCGAGACCTTCCATCCATTCGATGGGAGCCAGAATCCAGAACAGAATTGCTATGCTGGCAACGGAATACGATATCCTTGGTCTAATCCAACGTGTGGCCAACATGGCTGCCCCGAGAAGGATTATGCAGGGCCCTGTCATGAAGAAAGCTCCCGACATCATGACCATTCCATATCGGAAGATTATCACGCCGAGCAACACTAGGAGAATACCTCCGACCATGAACCTCTTGGTAGGCTCTGTCAGCGCAGGTTCTGGAATCGCTCTGATTGCTCGAACGATATTCAGCCTGCTCACCACCCAGGAAGCAATTGCCACGGTGAAGAAAGTGATGAGGACTCCGATACAGAAGCCCAATATCAGACTCTCGATTTCGAAATGGAAAGATATCTCAAAAGCGGCCGCGCCGAATACGTAGGCGAAAGCGGCAATCATCACGTATGCGATCAGTAGCCCCACGAAGACACCCACGAAAGATGCCATTAGGGCATATGCCGATCCCTCAAACAGATAGGTCTGGATCAAGTGCTTCCTTTTCATTCCGAGGGCTCTGGAAATCCCCATCTCAGGCTTCCTCTCCTCGGCAAGCATCACGAATATGTTGACAACGAGAATGACGCCTGCGATAATACTGAAGGTGCCCATTATTGCGAAGACTTCGGTTATCAGCTCACCAGTAATCTCGACAAATTCCAGCTCCTCCGCCTTGATTGGCTCGATGATGAGACCAAGGCTTTCCAATTCTGTCCCGATGGCATTCTCTATTTCAGCAACTGCAGAATCGGTCTTCTCCACCCCGCTCTCCATGTCCCCTACGTTAGACACCAGCATGAGATTGATGGACCCAGGTTCTCCGAAGAGTTGCTGAGCGGTACTCAAACTGATGAACACGTTGTCACCATTGAAGAAATTGGCCTTACCGTCATTGCTCACTATTGTGGTGATGTTTAGTTCGGCTGTTGGAATGAAGGGGTTGTCAACGTATACGGCTAGCAGGTGCCCCTCCTGGGCATCGATCTTCCACGCCAGCCGTCTGTTGATGATGGCCGCATTTGGCTGAGAGAGGATGGTTCCCTCATCGACTTGCCCTCCGCCGAACTCGACGAAATCCCCGAATTGAGTATAGTTCTGTGGGTCCACGCCGATTATGTTCACAGTGGCCTCTGAAAGCATTGTATCATTGTTCTTCACAGGAACAGATTCGATGATTATGGGACAGAGACCGTCAACGCTGGGAAGCTGTCCAGCATCTCTTGCAACTGAGAGATTCGTGTAGTACTCATATGGATAGTATTCGAAGGTCCCAGCATCTCCACTTCTCGCTCCGATAATCTCATCAACTGTATACAGCTCGTCATAGATGCTCTCCTCGAAGATGTACGCGAGGGTATCCCCCATCACATAAGAGGATGTAACGATAGCCGTCCCGATCAGCAGTCCCGCGACAACAATAACCGTGTTCGTCTTCTTCCTCAGAAGGTTTCTCGCAGAAATCCTGAACAGGACTCTGTTCCTGAGAGCGAGTGCTAGTACGAATACGAATAGTCCGACGACAAAAACAACGATAGCCAGTGTGAAGTCCATGCTCTCATCCGGGGCTTGCTGGCCGATATTCTCTCTCGATTGTTCCGTCCCTGAGCTTCAGAACCCGATGAGCCCTTTCTCCCACAACAGGGTCATGGCTGACAATGACAAAGGTCTGATTGTTCTTCTTGTTCAAGTCACAAACCAGGTCCATCACCTGTGAGGATGTCTCTTCGTCCAGATTACCGGTGAGCTCATCCCCGAAAACGATTGCAGGATGGTTAACAAGGGAGCGGGCGATCGCCACTCTCTGTTGTTCTCCACCTGACAGCTCCGAAGGTCTGTGGGATTCCCATTGTTCCAGTCCAACCCATTCAAGGGCTTTGAGGGCTCTTGCTCTGGCTTCTTTCAGCTTCACACCACCAAGAAGAAGGGGGAGCTCAACGTTCTCAATGGCCGTCAGAACGGGCAGAAGATTGTAGGCTTGGAATATGAAACCGATACGCTTGGCGCGGTACTCGCTCTTCTGGTCATCCGACATGCCTGCCAGTGGCTTTCCCTCAATGACTATCTTTCCACTAGTGGGATCATCAATACCAGATAGGCAGTTGAGAAGTGTTGTCTTACCACAACCAGAAGGTCCCATTATGGAAACCATCTCACCTTTCTTAATATCGAGGTCAATGCCTCTGAGAGCATGGACCTTCACCGTCCCGGTATCGTAGATTTTGTGGAGCTTTCTTGCCTGTACGACTACTGGTGCTTCCATAGCCCGATAACCTCCTGTGTACTGATAGAATCTTTCAGTCCCGAAATAGAATACGGAAGAATCATATAAAGACATTATGACCTTCCGGGGCGTGGCAATCGACTTCGGGCCATCCATGATCCTCCTTGCGATTCTCCAAAAGAAAGGGAGAGAAGCTCGTTTAAGATATGATATTCTTGACATGTAAAGAACGGAGTTATATAGTGCGCTAAGGTATGCAATCCTAGCGGAGGAATGAACTTGAAAAGAGCTCCTGTTGAAAATGTGGGCAGGAATAGTAGAATGATGTCCAGGAAGATGAAGGCTGTCGTATTGACGAGCATATTGGTCCTTTCGGTGTTCGTCGCTTCGATGGCTCTCCTGGCAATGGATAAGGGCGATCAGGACAATGTTGATCCTGACATGCCCTACTTCCCGACCTATGATGGTTTCTTGTATACCATACCATCGATGAACCTTCAGACTGAAGCTTGCCAGCAAGGTGAGCTTGTGACGACTCTACCGATAGGTGATATCCAGAGGTTTGCCGAATTGGAGGAAGAACAGGACTTCGGGAACAAACACCCGTTCGGTTCTGCGTACGGTGGCTATTACGGGAGTGGCACTCAGTTCATGACCACGGGTACGTATGACGACACGTCGATTATATCAGCCCTCCCGGAAATGTCCAGATCCCCGGCACCGCGAGACATTGAGGAAGCAGACATTGTGAAGCTTGTGGGTGACACATTCTACATACTCAATCCATACAGGGGCCTCCTCATTTTCAGCGTGGAGAATCCTGACGAACCGGTACTGCTTGGACGGGCGGCGGTCTATGGCATACCTCAAGAGATGTACATAGTCGATGACATGGCATATCTTGTGGAGAATACGAACTATGGTTATTGGTACGACATGATTGCTTTAGAAGGCATTTCAGAGGTCTGCGACTTCAGTATCGGCAGTCAGATCGTGGTCGTAGATGTCTCTGATTCCGCCAATCCTCAGATCGTTGAGAAATTCCAGGTGCCAGGCTTCATAGAGGACACCCGAAGGGTAGGCAAGATCATATACGCGGTCTCGAACGAATTCGCTTGGTATGGAAGAGGATACAATGAGACTGAGGACAAGACCTATGTGATATCCTTCGACATTTCGAACCCTGAGGACATAAAGGAGGTCCAGAGAATCGAGTTTGGGGGAAGATATAATCAGATTCATGTCACCCAAACAGCGATGTACGTGGCACAGCCAACTGAAGGCAATGATTGGAACGAAACTGCTGGAACGAGAATTGTGTACTTGGACATATCCCACCCCGGCGGGCAGATGACAATTCGAGGTTCATTTGATGTCGGTGGCTCATTGAACAATCGCTACCAAATGGACTACTACGATGGAACCCTCCGCGTTGTTACTCACTATTTCAGAAGAGTACAGGAATCTGAGCTGTGGATACTGGATGTCAGCAATCCATCGAATATGGAACTGCTCGGACGGCTCTTGGTGGATGACGCGGGAAGCTTGATGGCAACCAGATTCGCAGGAGATAGGGCTTACACCATTCATCTACCAGTACGAGTTCCCGTTGATCCACTGGACGTTCTGGACCTTTCAGATCCAACTGATCCCAAACTGACTGACATACTCGAGATACCGGGCTGGGTCACACACATGGAGGTGCGCGGCTACAAGATACTGGCCCTTGGCGTGGATGATTCATCCGGCAGGCAGAAGGTTGCACTCTCCTTGTTCGACGTAAGCGATCCATACAACGCGGTACTACTAGATCGTGTGGCGATTGGGGAAGAATGGAGCTGGTCCAGCGCAAATGCGGATCCCAAGACGCTCTCGGTCCTGGATGACCTCAACATGGTCCTGGTTCCCTTCAATACTGTGTCTGCAGAAAGGGACATGTGGTCCTACTGGATAAGCGGCGTACAGATAATCGATTTCGATCTCTCCTCAGGAGATCTGGTCACAAGAGGACTGGTGAAGACTCCGGCCTCGGTTTCCAGGACTCGCTATCACAGTGAAAGGATCCTAGCAACATCTGATAGAGCCCTTCAGGTCATTGAGTATGAAGATCGAGACAATCCTGAGGTTACGGCGGTCGTAGAACTTGCACAGAATGTGATAGACTACTTCAGGATAAGTGAATGCTTTGTGCGCCTAGTTTCATCCGACTGGTCCAGTACCCTCAGACTTGAGACACTATCAGTTGATCCACCGGGAGGTGTTGCTGCCTCCATAGACACAAAATTCTACTCTGCTACAGTCCACATTGATGAGCCCTACCTGTACCTTGTCGGCTACAATTATGAAACCTACAAGCGCTCCGTGAAGATCTTCGACTATTCTGACCCATTGAATCCGGAATTCAAGGGAGTGTATGTTCTTACGAACCCATGGGGCTACATCACATTTGATATTGGGATGGGAATCATGCCTGGATCCTGGGGCGGAGGTGAGGTGTTGTTTGGTGATGACTACTTGGTTCAGTACTATTCCACTTATGATTGGGAACCAGAGTACAAGACCCGGCACTTCATCGAACTGGTTGACTTGTCAGATCCATCAAACCCGACTCTAATCACCAAATATGAATTCGACGCAACCTATGTAAGAAACATGATTCTGGTGGATGATGTGCTCTATTTCACAGATATCGAGTACGTGCAGAAAGAAGACGAAAACGGCACCTATCGCTACGAGACCAATGACTATCTGGGAAGAATAGCTCTGGTCCAATTGTGGTTCCCCATCCAGTTGCCTTCACTGAGCATTCCGGGAGTAATGTTGGATGTGGAAGGCTCACGAGCATACACGCTCGCAGGTTTCGAATGGGGTGATGATTCCCTCCAGACCCTGAACGTTCTAGAGCTTGGCGTCAATGAAATCACTCTGAAAGCGGCGATCAGGGTTGACGGTTACGTGGGCGGTGTCATAATAGAGGACGGCATAGCCTACCTCAGCAACAGCACTGACTATTACTACAGATGGGCATATCCTGAGGTGGAAATCGAATACTACTTCATCGTCATGGACCTTCGAGACACAGACAATCCAACTGTTGCCGGGAAATTCGAATTGAACACATATGCGCACTTGTGGAAGGTTGAAGAGGGACATGCATTCCTGACATCCTACATGGGATGTGTATTCATCTTTGATGTCACAGATCCAACGTCCCCGACCTTCTTCGGAATCTACCACACAATCTCATGGGTCAACCAAATCCGCGTCTATGACAACATGGCATACTTCGTGGAAGGATTCAGCGGAGTCGAAGTTGTAGATCTGTCTTAGGACAAGGGCTGATCTTCCGAGGGAATATCTTCAACAACTTCTTCAGAGGAGACTTCCTCGGTGGTGATTCCTTCTGGTGCCTCCTCCTCGGATGGAGCTTCTTCGATCATCTCTTCCTCAACATCTTCGACCGGTTCCTCGGCCTCCTCAGGCTTCCTCCTCAGGGCGGCTATTGCGGCTACCACTATCACTACTATGATAATGATGACTATCAGCAGCCAAATCCAGATCGGGATTTCGTCCTCTTTGGGCGGTGGAACCACCTCGGCAACGGTGAACCCTCCAGCTACCTCTGTCGTTCTGTAGTTGCCTGCTTCATCCGTGGCGTTTATTGAAACAGCATAGGTTCCCTCGGACGTAAATGTGGATGTGTACTCAAAGTCTCCTGTGCTTGGGTTGAAAGTCATATCGTATGTTTGGTCTTGGCCTTCAGGGGTTGTGATTGTGACCTCAACAACCAAGTCATCCTGTGATGTTCGGTCATCTGTGACATTGGCAGAAATTGTCACTTCTTCGTCCGGTTCTGGATCTGTTGGGTCAATGCGTTCATTTGTTATCGTCGGTCTTGTGTTGTCCACTGGTGTAACCACTATCGTCACATTCTCGATGCTTGTCGTGTTGTCGTTGTTTGCTACATCCGATGCATAAACGAAAATCTGGTAAGTACCTGGGACCCATGCGGACACTGTGATGTTCTTCTTGACCAACTCGGTGACTTCATCGAATGCTCCATCTTCAGCATCCATTGGCGAACCTGGCCAGTTCGCTGCCCCAATCGTGTAGTTTGATGAGGCAATTGGTGATGGATTGGAGGTTGGAGTATTGGAATCATCCACTGTCGCGGTGATATTGATCGTGGTCCGCGTTCCAGCCTCAAAGGATGTCACATCTGCCTGGACATTCATAATCTCAGGAGGTTCATTGTCAAGAGGGGCAGCACTCAGCCTCACAGTGGCCTCCAAGGCTTCGTCGTAATTGCAGCTAGCCACTATAGCAGCATCACAAGCAAGAACATGAACGGTGTAGTCTCCCATTGGCCAGGTCATGGTACTAATGAGACGTGTGACGTCCTCCAAAGGATTGTCGAAGGGTGGATTGAGGGCGTTCATTGCACCATCAGCGAAGTACGCACCAGTGCTGTCTCGCACCAAATAGCTTGCATTTGCGATATTGCTGCCTCCCGTATTCGTGTCGTCAACAGTTGCGTTGAGAGTGAAGGAACTGCCTGGAGCTATTTGAATGAACGATGCCCCATCCACGAGCACGTTGGAAATCTCGGGAGCCTGGATGTCTGCAGCTGTGATGCCGAAAGCTACACAAGGACCATTTGTGTTGTCATTGTCAAGTATGTCGCTGGCATAGACGCATACCACGTGGTTGGTGCCCACCCAGTAAGGGAATACCCCTGTCTGAATGCTGTAGAACACATCTTCAGTTTGGCTGTCCAGCGGCGGGTTGACAGCGTTCATGTCGGTACCGGGCCAAGCTTGACTTCCGTAAGTGAAGTTCACGCTCTTGATGTCTGACCCACCTGCCGCTGAATCATCTACCGTTCCAGTGAGGACGGCAATGGTTCCATTTACAACAGTCTGGGGGAGGTTTACTGTTAAGATGTCAGGTGGTGAGCCATCAATCACGATTACTGCACAAGCTCTTCCAGTACTGTTCACGTTGGGCGGTACCCAGTCATCCGAAGCGTATATGCAGAGATCATAGGTTCCGTCTGGCCATCCGGTGGTATCGACGGTCGATTCAACATCTTCCACAGAATTTCCGAAGCCTCCATCTGACGCACTCATGGCTATGGGCGCTGAAGGTGGATCAATCTGGTACTCCGCCGAGCTCACATTTGAAGTAACTATGTTTGTGTCATCTATTGTCGCAGTCAACAACACAGGAGTCCCGGGAGTGATTCGGATTTGCGGCTGACCTTCTACCAGAGGCGACAATATCATTGGTGGCCAGACATCATCCACAGAGACAATCAACGTGCCCCAGACAGTGCAGCTTTCATTCCAGTTGTTTGCTGAGTCTCTAGCCCGAACGTAGACAGTGTAGGTTCCGATTGCTCCAGGAGCATTCGTTGAATCTGTGGCAATCTCATCGGTCTGATCCCAACTTCCGTCCTCAGGTCCCATTGCATTTCCGGGCCAAGGTCCACAGGTATCATACATCCATTCCGCTTCTTCTACTATGGACCCACCGTATGCCGCATCATTAACTCTGGCAGTTATTGTTACAGGATCGTTGGGTGCGACAGCAAGCGTCTGGAATCCATTGAGTTGTACATACTCAATCTCTGGCGGGAATGTGTCTGGAGCGGTCAGTTCGAAGGTGTGATTGCTCAAAGCATAGGTTGTCTGACTATCGGAGTCATAAGCAGATATGTTCATGGAATATATACCAGGTAAAGCACTGGTCGTATCCCAAATCTCCACACCATCATTCGCGTGGCTGTAGATGCCCGCGTTGATTTCTGTCCAAGCCGGGCCCAATCCATATGTGATGTTTATGTTATTGGCGGGCATTGGCTGGTCGTCGGTTGCACTCCACGTCACAGCGAGCATTGTCCCAACTGTGTAGCTTTGACCTATCGAGCCGCCTGGTTCCCAAACATCGACGACTGGCTTGGTGCCCATCTCCGCCACGGAAACGTCATCGATGTACCAACCCCTGTAGTTATTATTCAGGACATTGATAGTGTCGAAGAAGTATCTAATCTGGACGATATCTCGAACATAGGGTGTGAGGTCAATCGCTTTCAGAATCCAGATATCCATGGAATCTCCAAACACCTGCTCCAGTCCCTGCCAGGGACCATCTCCCACTCTAATCTCAATCCACCTTTGATCAAAGAGTGACCCTGTTGTTTCGGTTTCATACAGGTAATAGAACTCCAAGGTCGCATCCGACGCTGATGTCAGATCTAGTGCGGGAGAATTCAAATAGCCCATATTCCGGGCACCGTTGTCGTAGTGTCCAAACGCATCTTGACCGTACCACCAACTATGCGAAGGACTGTGGCTCATGTTCCAGGGGGGTGCGGCCGAGTCATTGTACACTTGATGCCAGAAGCCGTAGTTCAGCCAGCCTCTTGTC
>CP070767.1:942798-956993 GCA_020345725.1 Methanobacteriota archaeon
ATATCTTCAGCCAGATGACCGAAGACAGAATCAAACTTATTCAGCCCTTAGTCGGCGAGGAGGAGCTTGCCCTAATCGATGAAGTCCTGAAGTCTGGCTACATGACCGAAGGCCCAAAGACCAAGGAGTTCGAATCCAAGTTCGCGGAATACGTCGGTGCGGGACATGGGATTGCGACCACATCTTGCACGACCGCTATGGATCTCTCCCTTCGAGCTCTCGGTATCGGGAAGGGTCATGAGGTTATCGTGCCCGATTTCACGTACCCAGCAACTGCAGATGTCGTGAGATTCGTTGGTGCAACCCCCATCCTTGTCGATGTTGACCCTGAGAGCTATAACATCACAGCTGAGCATATCCGGGAGGCATATACGCCACAGACAAGATGCGTTATGCCGGTTTCCCTCTTTGGGAATCCCATTGATATCGAACCAATAGAGGATTTGGCAGAAGAGAAAGAACTTTACTTGATCGAAGATGCCGCATGCAGTGCAGGCGCGAGGCGAGGCCAGAGAAGAACCGGAAGTATGGTGGACCTCACTTCCTTCAGTTTCCATCCCAGGAAGGTCATTACGACTGGAGAGGGTGGTATGATCACGACCAATTCGAACGAACTCGCAGAACTTGCGAGATCCATCAAGAAGTTCGGCATGACAGCGGGAGCGGGAGGTGTTTCGAATTTCGCCCGCGCAGGAACCAATTATAAGCTCAGTGACGTACTTGGTGCAATTGGCGTTGTCCAGCTCAGCAAGATTGATGAGATTATTTCCAAAAGGATTGAACTGGCGAACAACTACGACAAGCTTCTCCAGGATGCCAAGGGAATCATCCCGCCCAAAGTGGACGAGGGCGTCAGGCACGTCTACCAGACATATGCTGTCAGTATTACGGTGGATGGTGCGAGGGACAGGCTCATCGGTGATTTGAGAGAGAGGAACATTGAGAGCCAAATTGGGACCTATTCTTTGCACGTTCAGCCCAGTTTTGCGGAAGTCGCGAGGATTGGTAATCTTGAAACCTCCGAAATGTTGTACAAGAACCTGCTCGCTTTGCCGCTATCCCATTACATGACATCTGAAGACCAGGAACGTGTTGTTTCAACTCTGGATGAATTACTTGGAAAGTATCAATCGGGTGGATAGACTTGAAGACCGTCATCTTTGGTGCAGCTGGCTTCATTGGAAGAAATGTGGTTGAAAGACTTAGAGAGAAAGGTGAAGACCTCATTGCAACGGACTTCGTGGATTCTCCATTTGGGGGAGACATCGACTACAGAAAGATCGACATGCTTGACAAGGAAGCGGTCCAGAACGTTGTTCAGGAGGGGAATATGGTCATTCATCTGGCCGCATCACCTCTTGTGGCCTCTCTGAAGAAGCCTGTGGAGAACATGAGGGTGAACATCGAGGGATCCTTGAACATCATGGACGCTGCACGAGAATCTTCCGTTGATAAGGTGATATTCTCTTCAGCTTCCTCCGTCGTGGGAGACGTCCAGTACAACCCTGTGGACGAGAAGCATCCCTGTGTTCCTAAGACTCCGTATGCGGTCGCCAAGTATACCGTTGAGAACTATCTTCGTGTCTACAAAGAAATTTATGAATTGAATCATATAATATTCAGGTTCTTCAACATCTACGGTCCTTATCAATACCCAGAGAGCGGAGGTCTCATCCCGATGATACACAAGAGAGTGGCTTCCGGCTTGGAGTTCACGATTTTCGGGGACGGCTCGGCAACAAGGGATTTCGTATATGTCGAGGATCTTGCGGACGTATTGATTGCTGGGTGCAAAGCGGACGTTGACGAGGGAATAGTAAATCTGGGCACAGGCAAGGGAGCCACAATACTGGAGACGGTCGAGCTAGCAGGAAAGGTGCTCGGAGTGGAACCCAACTTGAAATATGAGCCAGAGAGACCGGGGGAGATTGCCAACTTCGTAGCTGATACGAGAAAGCTGGAGAGTGTTGTTGGATTCGCACCTTCCACGTCCTTGGAAGAAGGACTGACCAGGACATTCGATTGGCTGAAGAAGAATGCTGAGTAGCACTATCTCCACCAATTCTCTGAGAAAGTTTCATTACCAATACCACTTTTAGCAGAAGAGGAATCTTAAATCGGAGATGAGCTCGGCCTTTCCGAGAGGATGTAACGATCATGGAACTCTTCGTGATGCTCATATGGCTTCTGCTGGTTTGCATAATCGTGTTCGCCGTCAGATCTGCCTTTCGGCTGGAACATCCGCAGGCAAGAGGAAGTGATGTATGGTTCCACCTTCACGCGTCCGAAGGGATACGGAAGAACAGCCATAAGATGCCAGAGGCACTGGATGGTTTCGTGATAAAGACGCCTTTCGACTATCCTCCTCTGGTGCACTATCTGCTGTCATTCATATCTAGGAAGAATCGAGAAAGACTGGAGCCTTTCTTTGGTTCGGGTGTTGACATTGTCCAGGCTATCGCCCTGTTCCTCTTCACCTTCTCTCTAACAAGCAACTACCAAGCCGCCTTCCTGTCCGGAATCCTCTTCGCTTTCTTTCCCATGCTGGTGAAAGCGGATGCAAGAGTCTTCTTTCTGAGCCCAAGACCTTTTGGCGAACTGTTCGCTTCCTTGGGGATAATCCTCACTCTGTTCTTCGTATGGTTTGGGGACATTCCCTCGCTTGCGCTGTCCATGTTCTGTCTGTCTTTCGTATTTCTGTCAAGCAAGTTCGGAACCCAGGCCATAGTCTTCCTCTATATAGCTCTCACCTTCTTCCTGCTGAATGGATACATCATCCTGATTCTCCTTGGAGGTCTTCTCCTGGCTATCTTGATCTCCAAGGGTCACTATGTTAAGGTTCTGAAGGGACACATTCGTCATTCGGCATTCTACAGAAGAGCAATCGTCCACAAGCACAGTTGGACAAAGCAAATCTCTGGGGCTGGAGAGGGTAAGACAAGTGGCGAGAGACTGCTCATTACTGCCTTGAAGAACCCGATCTTCTACGCTATCGCCTATTCACCTTTGTTGGTCTTGCTCCTCCTCTTCCTTGTGTTCAAACTTGATGTCTTTGTGAATAATAACATCTTACTGGCACTCCTCGCTTGGTCAGGCACAAGTCTCCTGCTGGTTGTAGTCATCTCAACACCTGAGCTTAGATATCTTGGTGAGGCCGAGAGGTACATGGAGTACTCCTCAATCCCTCTCTGTGCGGTGATATCGATTGCAGCCTTCTTGGTGGATAGCTCATATACGTGGATCCTGCTTGGCTTCCTTCTCCTGTATTCTATGATCCTAATCTATTTCAGCCACCAGCAAGCCGTCACTGAATTCGTGAAAAGACCGCCAAGCCAGACAGATACTGAAGAGCTCTTTGCCCACCTCAGCCAGATCCCAGGGAGCGCAGTGCTCTGTGTACCCATCACAACAAGCTTCGAGGTCTCTTACAAGTCCCACCATTGGACGGTTTTCTGGGGTGGTAACGTCCCCGAGCCGCCTTTTTCACGGGACGATTTCGATTTCATCTTTGAGCACGAGTTTCCATTCCCTTCGGATGATTTGGATCCTCTCATCAGGAAATATCGAGCAGACCATCTGCTTGTCTGGAAAGGAAGCCTGGATAGGGCTCCAAGAGGATACTACAGGGACCTTACGAGGTTTCCACTGGTGTTCGAGAACTCCAGCTACGCTCTCTATAGCACAGGCACCGCCCAAGTCACCAATCAGACATAGCTAGACTTAATTACGATGTAGTCTTTTCCAGAAGAAGAAGGGATGAACGTGCCGTCCGAATCGATTAGGTCATTGTTCTCAAAGATCAGGAGAATCTTCGCCAAGGAAACGAGCGAGAAATGGGACAGGGTCCTTCCAACGGATGAGATGGTTGCGGACAGGTGGGACAAGGCGGAGATCCTGGGATTTGGTGAAGGTACCAACATCTACGAGAACGCGTACGTGTATGGCAAACCGAAAGTTGGGAAGAATGTGTGGATTGGCCCCTTCGTACTCCTAGATGCTACCGGTGGTCTGGAAATCGGGGATGGTTGCTCAATCGCGTCAGGAGTTCACATCTACACGCATTCAGTGCAGGAGTGGGTTGTGACCGAGGGGAAGAAGCCTAAGACGCACAGTCCAGTGAAGATAGGTGACTACGTGGCTATCGGCGCAAATTCCACAGTTTTGCCGGGTGTTGAGATAGGAGACCACACAATAATCGGAGCTGGGTCGGTGGTTACCAAGAACATCCCTCCCAACTCAGTGGCAATAGGTGTGCCTGCAGAGGTCAAGAAGAAGGCAGATTGAAACTTCTGAACGGATTGTGGTGCAGTGCGGAAGTTGAAGATCCTTGAGATTGCTCAGAATGTCTGGCGAAAAGAAGTCAGCGGGATGCCAACAATTTACCTTACCAGGAAGGAGCTCATCAGAAGAGGGCACGATGTTCACTACACCATACCTTCTGCTGGAGACATGTATGATGAGCACGAGGAGGAGCACGAGGGCGTTAAGATTCACAAGTTCTGGATGCCATTCTATGATGATAGACCTGAGCAGTTCGGTGAGGGAGCCGGCTTTGTACTAGCGAAGATGCAGTACTTCATCTTCCAGTTTCTCGGCGCGTTCAAGTTGAGCAGGCTGGCAAAGAAGATCGACCCTGACATAATATACTCTCATGGACCTTATGGAATCCCCATTGGTTCTTTTGTGGCAAGATTAAGAGACATACCCAACGTGAGCCGAACATATGGACACGTGCTGTATTCAACATATTCTCCATTTCGTCGGTTCCTCAATTTCGAGCTTCCATATGCAATGAAACATCCAGCAGCTTTGTACATTATCGGGGACGATGGCACCAAGGTCAAATCCCTATCAGAGGAATGGGGTGTTCCGGGCCATAAAGCACACTACCTGGTGGACGGACATGACAAGGATGCATACGACCCGAGTTTCGATGCGGAGAACTTCAAGCGGGAGATCGGGATCCCTCCAGATTCAAGAGTGATTCTAAGCATGGCTTCCTTGACCAAACTCAAAAGGACAGAAGATGTGGTCAGGGCTATGCCGGATGTCCTGAAAAGATACGGTGATGTCTATCACGTAGTGGTCGGACACGGCCCGGAACGAGAGAATCTGGAAAGGCTGGCACAATCTCTTGGTGTGGGTGAGAGGGTCAGATTCATGGGACGGGTTCCCCATTCAGAAGTTCACAGATTCTTCAACATCGCAGATATCGTTGCCGCCATCTGGTCCATAGGTCCCCTCTTCGAGGGAATGTTGTCTGAGAAGTGTGTGGTTACTCTTGATCTCGGAGAGACAGATAGATTTGTGAAGAATATGGAAACAGGAGTCTTGATCGAATATCCAGATCTTGAGAGATTACAGGATGTCTTTATTCCCCTGCTTGACGATGACGAGCTTCGGAAAAGAATAGGAAAGAACGCCAGGCAATGGGCTGTTGAGAACCTAGACACAATCGAGGAGAGAATATCAAAGGAAATAGACCTGATAGAATGGACAGTTGAGCAATGGGAAAGAACAGAGAGAAGCTAGGCCCTGAAGCTCTCCACCGTGAGTTCCATCCCCATCCTCATCGAGTATTTTGGCTGGAATCCCAGCAAACGCTCGGCCTTTGAAATATCAGCCCAAGAATCTCTTATCTCTCCGGGCCTGGCTGGAGCATACTCCACACCAGTGTTCTGTCCGACCAACTCAAAGACCATCTCCGCAAGGTCGTTGACCCTTGTGGTCGAACCGCATGCCACGTTCAGAACCTCTCCATCACTTTCCTTCCTTTCTGCTGCCAGAACATTAGCTTCCACAGTGTCAAGTACAAACGTGAAATCCCGCACTTGGTTGCCATCATCAAATACTACCAGCTCCTCTCCCGACATTGCTCTGGTGATGAATCTCGGTACAACGGCTGCATACTCGGATTCCGGGTCCTGTCTTGGTCCGTAGACATTGAAATACCTGAGAGAGGTAGTTCTAAGGTCGAATATCTCATTGAAGATGCGGCAATAGTGCTCGGTAGCCAGCTTGCTCACGCCATACGGAGAAATGGGCTCTGCCGGCATCGACTCTTCTTTTGGAAGGGTCTGCGACGCCCCATACACGGATGAAGAGGATGCATAGACCACCTTCTCGACGTTGTTCTCTTTTGAAGCTTCTAGGATGTTCAAGGTACCCCTTATGTTGACAGAATTCGTGGTTGCTGGATCCCTCACACTTCTCTCGACGGATGGTAGGGCGGCTTCATGGAACACATAGTCAACGTCCTTTGTTACCTCCTTCACCAAGTCTAGGTCCAGTATGCTGCCTCTTCTGAAATCAATCACCTCTCCAAATGAGGACAGGTTACCCTCTCTACCGGTGCTTAGGTCGTCAAGAACACGGACATCATTCCCATCTGCCAGCTGCTCAGCAATGTGCGAGCCAATGAATCCCGCGCCCCCTATAACAAGAACCCTCTTGCCCTTCAGAAACGAATCCTCCCTATGCCTCTGTAAACCATTCCCTCGGGTATCCGATCTGGATTAAACACGTTCCTAGTATCCACAAGGACGCAACCATCCTTCGCAAGGCTCTGGATCTGCTCAATAGCAATCTCCCTGATACGGTCGTGATCTGTCGTGATGATAACACAGTCCGCACCCTCCAGCGCGCTTTCCAAGGGCATGTTCTCCAACTTCAATATCTTCTGGACTGCCTCGTTCTCGACCATTGGGTCGTGAACTCTCACGTTTGCTCTTCCCTCCTTCAGTTTCTGCGCAATCTCGACGGAAGGGCTCTCCCTCATGTCTCCAATGTTGGGTTTGAACGCAAGTCCAAGAATTGCAATCTCAGATCCGTCTATCGACTTGCCGACTTCTTTGAGGCCGTTCTCCACGAGACTTACAGCATGATCTGGCATGAGGCTGTTCACATACCTCCCGGCGAGGATGACTCTGGGATCATATCCCAGCTCTCTCGATTTATGCGTGAGATAATATGGATCAACTGGCAGGCAGTGCCCACCAACTCCAGGACCCGGGTACATCTCTATGAAGTTCCATTTGGTGCTGGCGGCTTCGATAACATCTATCACATCTATGCCCATTCTTTCGAAGATTAGTGCCAGCTCGTTCATCAGAGCAATATTGAGGTCCCTTTGGGCGTTCTCCACCACCTTTGCCGCCTCGGCCGTCTTTATGTTTCGGACTAGGACGATTTCCCTGACTATAGACTCGAATAGAGCTTTCACAACTTGGGCCCACTCTTCTGAATTGGCAGATGCGATTCTGGTCATTTTCTCCATCGTGTGATCAGGGTCCGCAGGATTGAAGCGCTCTGGACAGTAGCCCAGACCGAAATCCTCCGGAGTTCTCAGACCAGATTCTTCGAGTACCGGCTTGACAACCTCTTCTGTCGTGCCAGGATAGGTGGTCGATTCAAGTATTATCAATTGACCCTTCTTCAAGCCCCTGGATACGGACTGTGATGCTGAAAACACATAGCTCAGGTCGGGTTCTTTCGCTTCCGTCACTGGCGTGGGGACAACAATGGAAACGACATCTGATTCTGAGACGGCGCTGGCGATATCGGTAGTCGCTTGTATACTCTTCTCCAGTTCTATGAGACGATTGTCCAATATCAGGTCTCTGATCGGGGACTCACCTCTGTTGATCATCTCTACTTTATCTTCATCTATGTCCGCTCCGAGAACGTCGAATCCCTTCTCTGCAAACGCTACCGCTGTGGGAAGGCCGGCATAACCCAAGCCAACAATGCAGATTCTCGCGGTCTTGTTCCTGATCTTGTCGGTCAGCGTCTCAGGATGCAAAGTCACGTCTCCTGAATGGATATCGAGAATAGCATTCCCTTAAATATATTTGTGAGTCGTGTTCCCTGGAATGGAAAAGGTATTTAGTGACGCCAACCATTGACAGCGGAAACTGTGCTCACATGAAGATAGCAATGATACGCTCAAGAAACAGGGTCGTGATGAGACACATTGCGGATTCACTCTCAGACAGAGGGCATGAGGTCCCGCTCTACAGCGTTCTTTTCAGGGGAGTGGATAAAGAATCCTACCCGGGTGAAGTGGTTGTGGGCAGATTTCCCAATTGGGCGGACAGAAAGAGGTTCGGGACACTCCTAGGCTATGGACGATACCTTTCCAAATTGGCCCGCACCGTGGACGATGTGGACGTCGTTCTTGTGAGGAATGTGTTTCCCTGCGGACATGGCGGCGTAATGCTGCAGAAACTGAAGGGAATGCCTAGCGTGCTGATGCTCCAGGGTGAGAACGATCTGTTCAACTTCGATGAAGCTCACTGGACAGTGGATCGGCTTAGGCCCATCGTGGTGAAGGAATCCTCGAAGATAATCGCGCAGACCAGCTATCAGAGGGATTTCCTTGAGAAGGAATACGGAGTGACCTCTGCTGTTCTGCCAAACGGTGTGGATGTTGAGAGATTCAAACCTATTCCGAAGGATGAAGCCAGGAAGGAGTTGGGATTGGATGTATCGTCAAAATACATAGTCAGCGTTGGTGCATTTCTGCCTTTCAAGGGTATAGATTATCTGATTCACGCTTTTACCAGAGTTGTTGAGAGCATTCCCAATGCCCGACTTCTGCTCCTGGGTGACGGAGCTCAAAGGAAACAGCTTAGAAGATTGACCAGGGACCTGAAGGTGGAGGACAGTGTACTGTTCCATGGATGGGTTCCGTTTGAGAAGATGCCTCAGTACCTCTCTGCCTCCGATTTGTTCGTGCATCCGTCCACAAGCGAAGGTTTCCCTAATGTTGTATTGGAGGCAATGGCCTCGGGCCTGCCAATCGTGATGTCGAATGTTGTGGGCCTGGGTGACTATTTCCAGGACAATAGGAACTGCTTCTTCGTTCCCCCGCGTGATGAGAAATCGCTTGAGGAGAAAATGCTTGTTCTGCTTCGAGACGAGGCTTTGGTCGAGGAAATGAGGGAAAGGAACTTGGAGGACGTCAAGGGTCATGATTGGAGTGTCTTTGCAGAGAAACTTGAAGGGATTCTCGAGGGAGTAATGGACTCTTCCAAATAGCCACCTCCGTGACTGTACAATCTGACTTCCATCCACTAGGTTTTTATATGCATCCCCTTTTCTGATAGCTCGTCATGGCTACGGAAAGCAGAGAAAAGGCAAGCCCTGGACGGGTCAAAAAGGGTCTGATGACTTACATCTGGAGAATTCAGCAAAGCCAGATGCTCATCAGTATTCTGTTCTGGAGTCTTACCCTTACTGGTGTCTTCTACCAGTATGTTCGAGAATGGTGGCTTTTCACTGAAATCTTCCGTATTCCACCCGAGAACGTCGGTTTGGGCATGACAGTCCTCTTCATTCTTGTCATCGTCTTCATAGTGCTCATCGGTGTCGTGTACGATAGAGTATTCAGGCTTTGGCAAGAGCAATCCATAGTGGCCGTAGAGAGGAATCCATATTCCAGGTTCCTGTTGATGCCCAAGGAGATACTGCTCTGGAAGAGATGCCAAATGAGGATCCTCAGGGAAGTGGCCAAGGATGATCCTGAAGCGCAGAGAGACATAGAGTTCATGGATAAATGGATGGACAAGCTGTTGGAGGATCCGAAGATCAAGAAACAGGTTGAGGACACCGAGAGGACAATCATGTCCTAGGCCTGCGACACGTTTCCATCCTTGAAAGCCATCAACAATCTTTTGCCAGTGGTCCCGCAACATTTATATATGGTGTTTCTAATACCACGAATTGTCCGACAAAACGTCGGACCAAAAGAAGGGAAGTAATGGGATAGCATCAAGTGAATTAGCCAGTTAGTCCCAGCTTTTTCCCATACCGGTGATTGCGATGCACTTGAGAGAAATAGAGATGGAGAACTTCAAGTCCTTCCGTAAGAAAACCATGATACCTTTTTTGGAGGGCTACACCACCGTGACTGGCCCCAACGGAAGCGGAAAATCAAACATCGCGGACGCAGTCCTTTTCGTGCTCGGACCCCGCAGTTCCAGGGCGATAAGAGCAGGTCGTCTGACAGATCTCATATTCAATGGAGGGAAGACGGGAAGAAGGGCGAAGCACTGTAAAGTGTCACTCGTCCTTGACAACCAGGATAGAACAATCCCGATAGACACTGATTTGGTGAAGTTGACCAGATTCGTGAAGGTGTCAACCACCACTCCAGATGGTTACAACTCCTACTTCTATGTCAACGGCAGAAAATCCAGCCTGACAGAGTTCGATTCCCTACTGGCTCACGCCCGCATAAGTGCGGACGGATACAACATCGTCCAGCAAGGGGATGTTTCCCGCATTGTCGCGATGGGAAATGTTGAAAGGAGAAGGATTCTGGACAGCATCGCTGGGATAACCAAGTTTGACGACGATATCGCGAGAGCAGAGAAGAAGAAGACGGATGTGGAAGGGAATCTTGAACGAATTGGTATAATTCTAGACGAGATAAGGAAGCAGATCCGCCAGCTTGACAGGGACCGAGGAGGTGCCCTCAAATACAAAGAGCTCACCAGCAGACTTAACCTGGCAAAAGCACAGATGGTCCACAAGAATGTGGAGATGATACAGGCCGAGATAAACACCACCCGAGAACAGATCAGCAGGTTCGAAGCCGAGAAGGCGAATCTCACTCGGAAGAGGGAAGAGCTCCAGGGCAGTCTTGAACAGGCTGGGAAGGAACTGGCAGAGATGGAAGACCAGATCGCCGAGAGAGCAGGAGAAGAGGCCAGGGAACTCAAAAAGAAGATGGACGAGATGAGAATAGAGAGGGCCAGGGCGGAAGATACAATTGAAACCTCTGCCGACGAGAATTCCAAGCTCAAGACTGAAATGAAGAGCATCAGAGAGGAGAAAAAGAAGGTCGATGAGGAAATCTCAAAACTTGAAGACCAGAAGCAGGAGATGGAGAACAGGCTGGCCGAACTCGAGAGAACACTCGAAGAGGGGGGCAAGGAATTGGCTTCTCTTGAGGAGTCTGCATCCAAATCCGATGACAAAATTGTCCACATAAGAAAGGAGGTAATCACGCTAGGGAAGCGGGTGGACCAGACAAAGGACAACATCCATAATCTCACGCTCGAGGATGACCGTCTCACTGAGAGAATTGAGAGAATCGGGATGGAACTGGCTCAGATCGAGGAGGACCTGAAGACATACAGATTCGAGATTAAGGATGCCAGATGGCAGATGGGTGAGATTAGGTCCAATACTAAGGAATCAAGGAAGAACGTTGGACCGCTAAAGGATGGACTTGATTCCCTCAGGGAAAGGGAAAGAAAGCTGGCTCAGCAGGCTGGGGAGTTGGAGGAAGCCATCAGATCTCTTACCCGGGAGTACAACAACCTGAAGGCGGAGGCGGACGCAGCGGCCTCTGTTGAGAAAGGTTACAACCGTGCTGTCATGTCAATACTGGAGGCCAGGGACAAGGGCACGATGAAAGGCGTTCACGGTTCTGTGGCAGAGCTGTGTGAGGTTGAGGAGAAGTTCGAGACCGCCATCAAGATTGCCGCTGGCGCAAAGCTCCAAGCGATAATTGTGGATACGGACCGTACTGGTGAGAGCTGTATCAACTACCTGAAGAAGAAAGGGCTTGGAAGGGCGATATTCCTCCCATTGAACAAGATGATGCCAGGAAGGCCCAGGGGAAAGGCCGTGTTGGCACACAAGGATTCTCTTGGGTATGCAATTGACCTTATGACATACGATGACAAGTTCAGGAACGCATTCTGGTACGTCCTTACAGACACGATCATAGTTGAAGATCTCAAGCAGGCAAGAAAGCTCATGGGCGGAGTCCGCATGGCGACCTTGGGTGGGGAGCTGATTGAGGCCAGCGGAGCAATGATTGGAGGAACCCTCCAGAAGACCAACCTCAAGTTCGGGGCGCCAAGCCAAAAGGAAATCGATAAGGTCGGAGAGAAACTTCGAAAGGCAATAGCCGAATCGGACAAGCTTACCAAGGAACTCCAAGAAGTCAAGGCCAAGATACTGGAAACCGAATCCAATCTCAAGGAAGCAGAGGAATCCACCGAATCGACACAGATCAAGGTGGGAACACTGGCAGCCAAAGAGAAGGAGTTCAAATCCAAGGCGAAGCTGCTCGAGCAGGAATTGGAGAAGAGGAACAAAGAGCTTCAGGACGCGGAGGGGAAGAAGGCTGCAAACGAGGAAGAGATAGAGAAGCTCAAAGGTCAGCTTGAAGAGATGAAGTCCAAGAGGGATGCGGAGAAGAAGAAGATCATAGCGTCCTCTCCCGAGGAACTCTCAAGGAAGATCACAAAGCTGCAGTCCGAGCGAACCAAGACATTGGACGAGGCAAACTCGGTCAAGTCCAAGACGGAAACGCTTCAGACGCAGATTGACGTCATCACAGACCGTATCAACGAGATGGACTCCCGCATGCAACTCATAAAAGAAGAGATGAAGGAGAACGGCCGGAAGGCAAAGTCCTCACAAGGCAAGCTGGAGAAGCTCGAACACGAGATCAAGGCTATGGAGAAGATCGAGGACTCCATGGGCAAGGAGACACTTGAGCTGCGGGAGAAGAGGGATGAGGCTTACAAGACGAAGACAAGGATCGAGAATGAAATCGACAAAAACATCCATCAGCTTCACACAAAGGAGGATTTTGTGCTGGGTCTCCAGGCAGATTTGAGGGTGGGAGAGGAGAAACTGGCAGAGGCCAACCTGGAATTGGAAGATCTCGATGCAGAGGTCGGGGAGGACATTCCCCCCACTCAAGAACTGAAGAGGACGATCAATGAATGTCAGGTTGCATTAGAGACCATGGGGCCTGTGAATCTGCGCGCTTTGGAAGACTTCGATCAACAACAGGAGAGACACAAGGAGCTTGCAGAGGAGTTTAAACAGCTCAAATCCCAGAAAAGGGACCTGATAAGACTGGTGGAGAAGCTGAACGAGAGGAAGAAGGACGGACTGGTCAAAGTGTTCCATGGCATAAACGAGAACTTCAAGACGGTCTATTCCGAGCTTTCTGGTGGTGGAGAGGCGGAGCTCATCCTTGAGAACGAAGAGCAGCCGTTCGAAGGTGGGCTCATAATCAAGGCGAAGCCCCACAACAAGAGGGTTCTGAGATTAGAAGCCCTGTCAGGCGGAGAGAAGAGCCTGGTGTCCATGGCATTCATCTTCTCTATCCAGCAGTACGATCCGTCCCCATTCTATCTGCTTGACGAGGTGGACCAGAATCTGGATGCCATAAATGCAGAGAAGGTTGCCAACATGATTAAGCGGAATTCACTGACCGCACAGTTCGTTCAAGTCTCTCTGAGAAAGGTGACCCTGAAGGAGGCCGATCACATCGTCGGTGTCACAATGCAGAAGAACGCCGTTTCGGACGTGGTCATGAAGGTCAACATCAGTGAAATACCTGAGGAAGAACAGGTGCCAGAGGAGCAGGAGGTTGCCGCGTGAAGGTGAACTACGAGGCCGTCTTGAATCATCTCCTTTTCCACAAGTCCCTTATCAGCGAGGAAGACGATTCACGTCGAATTGACAGGTACCTTCACATGGTCGAAGAAATCGACAAGGGCATGCACATTGTCGTGGACGATCCGTTTGAGAAGAGCATAGCAGCGATGTTTGAGTTGGTCATAGAACACCAGTTCGACCCTTGGGACGTGAATCTGCGGGAGTTCACCAAGATGTACCTCAAGCAAATGAAGAAAGGCAGCTATGTCAACTTCGTGGTTGCGGGCAAGCTTGTCCTGATGGCTTGGTCAATACTCAAATTGCAGAGTGAGGAAGTGCTTGTCTGGGCAGAACCCCCAACAGAACAGGAGGACTACTTCTTCGGAGATTGGGACCTCGATCCCACTGTCTATCAGGATCCAGAAGACTTGGATTTTACCCATGCCGTGCTCAACAGACCGGACCCACCAGTCACAAAGCCGGTAAGAACCCAGAACACAAGACCAGTCACCTTGATTGAGCTGGTGGACGCATTTGATGAAGCAAGGAAGGAAGCGGACCTTCAGATGAGGATAAACGAGCTCAGGGCAAATGCGAAGAAACCGATACCACACGACTTCGGGGAGAAGCTTCATAAAGAGAACCTTACCGAGGACATCAGCCTCACATGGAAGCGGCTCCACGCCTTCAATGGACAGACCGTTCCCCTACACAAGCTCTATAATCATGACATTTGGGATAGGGTCACCATTTTCGTTTCCGTCCTGTTCCTGGCAATGATG
>CP070767.1:957093-962832 GCA_020345725.1 Methanobacteriota archaeon
GTATCAGGGTGGTGGAAGATAGGCTGTAGGTGCGGAGGTAGCCAAGTCTGGTCAACGGCGCAAGATTCAGGGTCTTGTCTCGCAGGAGTTCCGGGGTTCGAATCCTCGCCTCCGCATTCAGATCATTTCCTTGACTGGCACACTTAGACGATTGCAGTGGAAGTCCTTATCTTCAGGAATCCATTTGAGGAAACAGAAGGGACATAGATCTGATTTCGATTCAATTGCACCCTTGGTTAACGGGATTACGGGTCTTCTTGATGTGGACATTTGTAATGTTATTCCTACTGTCATGACTAATGAGCCAACGAATATGATGAACCAGCCAGGCGTAATCAATGCTTGTGCCGTTCTGAGGCTGCTACAGATTGCTCTGTCCTGACTCATTCCTTCACAAGGGCCAGAATTATCAAGGGGATTATCTTGTGCATATTCTTCGGATATCGCGTTGTGAAACCAAGTGCTTGCTATCAATATGATTGCTCCCAGTATTATTATCACCATCCCAATAAGAATCACTTTCCGCATTCCATCACTCCTAATCTCCAGATGATTTCTAGGGGTGTTCGTGCACATCATTGTTTTGATAGAATCATGTCCGAAGATGAGATATCGTCTTTCCTTATCGAGTTTCTATCTATACGATTTGGGTCTGGCCAATGATACAAGATTCAAGGTCCTGTCTCGCAGGAGTTCCGGGGTTCGAATCCTCGCCTCCGCATTCATACGTTAACCTCTCTTGTGAAAAGGAGTCAAGGCTTTTCCTTCACGCAGATCGCGGAGTATCTAGGCTTTTCCGTGTCGACTGCATGGAGGAGTTTGGAGAGATGTTGATAGCCACGCGATATCTTCAAATAGAGACTGGAGCATTTTGTGTTGAGGGAGCCATAGAAAAGGAGAGGGAACGCAATGAGGGATAATCCGATCATAGCTGGCTTTATTCTGATTGTGATTGGCATTTCGCTACTTCTGATGGCTATGTTCGGCGGTTCTGGCAATTGGCCTATCAGCATTATCTTCATGATGATTTCCCCAATCTTCATAGGGGGAGGTGTACTCTTCTAGATTCTAGGATTTGTACTTGAGAAAACTGATTCGATTACTCTAACTCAGGCGCTTATGAGACCGAGACCGACCTCGCATCCATGTCCACTTTGTCATGACCCTCTGACCTGGATGCCTGGGCATAGAGAATATTATTGCTATCGCTGTCAGAAATACATCTTGAAACCACAACTGACTCCCTATCCTTGTTCGACGTGCAATGAGGCATTGACATGGATGCCTCAAAATCGGAGATTCTATTGCCATCGTTGTCAGATATATGTCTAGAACCTCTCGCGGTGCTTTGAAATATCGCCAATGTCGTTTCCGTTGTGACGCCTCACCTATCACCCTCGCTTTGCCAGCAACATTGCGAGAGTGGTAGACGGTCTTTGGAGGTCTCGGAGGGTTTGACATTCCGAAGGCGAGAAAAGTTCGAAAGAATAGGGAAGGGGAGGGTTTCGGAAATTGGGATATTCTGAAGGAGTATCTACGCCGTATAGGAGGATGGCGCACAATTCTCGCAATAGCCATCTATCTTGTTTTCATGAATGCAGTACGGACTGTTAGCGATACCATAGGAAGTGATTGGCTTACGCCATTGGCATGGGATGTGGTCATTCTCGCACTCGCTGTGATATTCTTGGCGATTATCATTGTTCTCATTGGGTTTGCGTTGAAAATGAGATACGAAGCATGGTTGAAGAGCATATACGAGAAATAGTCCATTAGAACCTCGGCTTATGCCTCTCATAGCCCTCTATATCTCGCTTTGATATCATCAAACCGCTCGATTGACAAACCACAATCTGGACACTTGACTGGAATATACTTGATGCGGACTATTCTTCTCGAATGGCACTGCGGACAAGCGAATCTTATGAACGTTGACTTAATCACCTCCAGGAGAGACAAGAGGAAAAAACCCACTGCTAGGAGCATTAGGAAGATTGAGCCAAAACTTAACAACCCAGTGATGTCGGGATATACATAGCGCAGAAAGAAAAGCATAGCGCCCCCAAGAATGCTGTATCCTCCAGCAAGGAAGAAGATCGATGCCCAACTATATGGAACCATGCGACTGCCCTCCAGAACTTCAACTGTAATCAATTTACTAGTATGAGGGTTTTACTGTCTGCCAGTGTGAGAGCCGACCTGGAATCTCGGTTTTTGCCTTCTCTTGCATCTATCTATCCCTGTACAGATTCACCATCACCGTCTCGATTCGTCCGTGTTTCAGCTGTTGCTGAATGAACGGCAACGAGCTTCCAGAATCCACGTTATCCAAATTGAGATTCAGAAGCCAAGATATAAAATCCAAGTTTCAACTCGCCAGCTTGGTGCAACACACGCCTAAAGGAGTTGTGCATTATGGATAATCCGACATCCTTAGCTGAGCGAGCCGTGAGGTCATTTGCCGCATTTGTCATCGCATCCACCCTTCTTGTTGCCTTTTCTGGGACGATTGGAGTTGTCAGAGCTTCGGATGGATTGTTTCTGCCCCTTCATTCGGACTATGCTGTAGACACTGACTTGCCTCCAGACGGTCTGTATGATGAGCTTGTTGTGAACGTGACTATCGATGTCTCAGTAAGCGGGCTCTTCTACGTCAATGGCAATCTGTACGACTCATCAGGGTCAGTACTCATAGAGAATCAATTCGTGCCAGTAGGACTCGATACTGGTGTGCGGACGATTCAGCTGGTGTTTACGGGCTACCTGATACAAGTGTCAGGCTTCAACGGACCTTACCACATCGATTTAACCCTGCTTGATGACCAATTCATGGTTCTGGATGTTGGCATTCATACGACAAGCCCATATTTCGCGGCAAGTTTCCAGCGCCTTCCTGCCCATTTATCTCCTCCACATCTGGACTACGGGCTTGACAATGACTTGGACTCCTTCTTCGACTATCTCATTACCAGTGTGAAGATTGAGGTCAATGTCTCAGGTGAATACACGGTTGTGGGGGTGCTCTACGAATCCATGGGTCTATCTCCAATAACTTCAGGCTACAATGGGACGCTGTTGAGTGTGGGAACTTATACGGTGGATATCGCCTTCCTTGGATACGCCATTCGGGCATCTGGCTTTGATGGACCCTACCGAGTTGAGTTGGAGCTGCTTGAAGAATCCTCAAAATTGTTGGCCACTGGTACATACTTCACCAACGCTCACTTGGCAGATAGCTTCGAACAACCGCCAGTCTCCTTCATGCCTCCTCATAGCGATCGTGGCGTGGACCTGAATGGAAACAGCATTTACGAGTATCTTGTAGTTACAGCCTCGGTGGCCGTTTTCTCTGATGGTGCTTACTACGTCGAGGGTATCACATCCTTCGGCACTGCGAAGAACATGACGAACCTCACAACTGGGGTACAGTCGGTCGACCTTTGGTTCCTTGGGGTAGAGATAAGAAAAGCCGGGGCATCTGGACGCCACAGCGTTGACATCATTGTCCGGGATGAATTCCTAAACATGCTTGATTACAACCTATACAACACATCTGCGTACGGCGATAATGAATTCGAGCTCAATCCTCCATGTACTCTCTCCTCTCCGCACAGGGAAAGAGGAATTGACATCGATGGAGATTCTCAGCACGATGTTCTGGCGGTAACAGCGAACGTCACTGTAGACGCTTATGGCTTCTACAAAGTGCGTGCAGATCTTATCGACTCGCTCGGAACAACCTTGATCTTCTCGGCTGAGAGTTCGAGGATTCTCGGTACTGGCTTGCAATCACTCGTTGTCCTGTTCGATGGCCTCACCATCTTTGATTCCGGTATTGATGGTCCCTACAATGTTGCACTCGCTCTGTATGATGTATGGGGTTACTCACTTGATAACGACGTCCTCATGACTCAACCATATCTTCACACCGATTTCGAATTGCCTCCCGCTGTTCTTGAGCCTCCACATACCGATTACGGTTTGGATACAGACGTACCTCCAAATGGCCTTTACAACTTCCTAATTGTGGAAGCCTCGATTAGAGTCAGGGATCCTGGATGGTATACGCTCTACTGTACCCTTACGGACACCTACTTCAATGCAATAACTACCGCCCAGAAGTTCACATTCCTGTTTGCAGGCCCAACCTCTCTATCTCTCGAATTCAACGGGATGAACATCAGCAGGAACGGGGTGGATGGGCCCTATGTCGTCTATATGGACCTTTATCTCATCTCGGGGGAGACACCAATTCATGCCGATTCTGACATCCACATAACGAATGCCTACAATTACACCGATTTCATGGCCCCAATCAATGCCAATATCTGGGGGTATGTCTACAGAGACTCGGATGGATCACCTGTTGAAGGGGCTCAGATTACCGCTGTGAACTACACCTACGGCTGGATAAGTCAGATGCAAACCAACGCAACTGGGTACTATGAAATCAAGGCATTTGACGGGGATTTCTGCGTACTTGTCGACAGTCGGGACCTGCAGGCGAATATCACATACTTGCCCATAGCTGGGTCAACTGAGATTACAAGATACCTAGAGGACTCCGTTCCCAATGTCGTGACTGAGAATATGGTACAACCTGACTGGGATAACATCGAATACAGCATGAGATCGGAGGTCAAGACGGACAACAGGTCGACCAGATTCATGGTAGATTTGATGGTTGGAAACAAGGATGGGTACGTGGATCAGATTGAATTGAACATCATGGCTCTGTTGATCGCGCTCTCAGCACCACCGCCTTCGAATACAATTGACCTGTTCTCTCTGGACGGAATCCACTTTGATTTCATACCCGGTTCCTATGCGCTCGTCCTTGAAGGTATCGGCCCAGTTACTTCTCTAGAACCGTCCTTTATGACGTTGTTTGCCAACTACACTTCCAATAGCACCATTCCTGCTTCCAGCATACACTGGCTTGAGTTGAATATGACTTACGATTCCAGTGAAGAGACCATTGTCCACAACAGCCTGCTGCCACCAAGCTTCGGTCTTTGGGGATATCTTCCTGCCAACAATGTCACAATCTCTGGCATAGGCTCACAGAATTTTGTGATTGATCCCCTTATGGATCCAGACCCGTTCGACGCTTTCGACAGCATTTGGATCAACCTAACCGTCGGCCAGGGGGCTCCAGATGTGGAACCACCTCAGGTGTCAAACGTGCTGTTGAACGATATGGCTTCTCCGACTTACGGAAAATCCGAGCTTCCTTCTGTTGTATATCTGAACGCCACCATCGATGACACAAGTCTCGGGAACGTTCCGATTGCTGGGGCAAATCATACCATTGGAATCCAGAATTGGGCCAGCAGTGCTCCCATGAACCCGATTGATGGCTCCTTTGACTCGGTTTCAGAAGAAGTCACAGTGATGATTGTGCCACAGTCCGTAACTACAACATATTGTGTGTATGGTTGGGATTATCTGCTCAACTACAACACAGCTGGCTCCTGCATTTCTATGACGGTCTTGGATGACATGGCACCGGAAATTTACAATATTGTCATGACCCCCGCAACTTTCTTCCTCTCATCGGCACCACCAACTACAACACTTACCGCTACGGTAGATGACACATCCACCGGTTCCTCCATGATTTTTGGTGCGAATTATACGACACCTTTGGCAGACTCCTGGCCCGGAACGCCAATGATTGCAACTGACGGAACTTTCGATGAAACCACCGAAGATGTTGCAGCTAACATCCCCCTCCCA
>CP070767.1:962932-968646 GCA_020345725.1 Methanobacteriota archaeon
GATCGGCACACCTGAGTATATGTCACCCGAGCAGGCCAAGGGGGAGGAGATGGACTGGCGCACAGACATCTACTCGTTGGGGACTGTGGTCCACGAGATGCTCACGGGCCGAGCCCCTTTTCAAGCCAGCACTCCCTACGCCGTTCTGCAAAATGTCGGGAACAGGTTCGTACAGGATTTCGATGAGAGAATCCCTTTCACAGGTTGGTCCACGGAGAGGGTCTACAACATCCTTCGGGAGAAGATGGATGAAGAGAGGAGGGTCGTTGTCATCGTTCTGGACGAAATCGACAAGCTGGTTTACAAGAGCGGTGATGATGTTCTCTACCACCTATCAAAGATTAACGATGATTTGAAGAAGGCAAAGATCAGCCTGATCGGAATATCGAACGACCTGAAGTTCACCGAGTTTCTTGATCCCAGGGTCAAGAGCAGGCTCAGCGATGAGAAGATGGTTTTTCCGCCCTATAACGCGAACGAGCTGAGGGACATACTGCAGCAAAGGTCGAAGTTGGCATTTGAGAACGGTGTGATAAACGGAGGGGTTATCTCACTGTGTGCAGCACTGGCAGCTCAGGAACATGGAGATGCAAGGAGAGCTCTCGATCTTCTGAGAGTGGCAGCAGAGCTAGCAGAAAGATCTGGATTGGACAGGATAACAGAACAGGAAGTGCGGAAAGCAAAGAACAAGGTGGAGCTGGACTGTGTCCTGGAAGCTACTAGGTCCCTTCCCACACAATCCAAGCTTGTGCTCATGGGTATAATACTGAGCGAGGAGAGGGGGAGCAAGAGGCTCACAACCGGTGATGTCTACTCAGCGTACAAAGAACTCTCAAGGAAGGCAGGGATAGGTATCCTAACACAAAGGAGGATTACTGATCTCATATCAGAACTCGATATGCTGGGTCTGGTGAATGCAAGGGTGAAGTCCTTTGGCAGGGGCGGCAGGACAAAAGAGATACAATCAAGCGTTCCAACTCTTGAGACTAAGAGGGTTTTGGAAAAGGACGATGTACTCAGCGGGATGAAGAATTATCGGCTGAGGCATCAGACGACTCTGCTGGTTCATGAGTAGCTTCTTCGGCAGCTACCTCTGACGGTTCTTCAGGAGGCGGTTTTTTTAATTTCTTCTTCTTAGCCAAATCTCTGGCAATCACTTTTTCTAATCTCTGCTCAGGTGGTAGTGGCTCTTCTTCTTCCTCTTTCTCAGGCCTCTTGCCCTTCTTCCTCTCCCTCCATTTCTGATAGTAACCTAGGCCCAGGTCCAGTGATATTGGAATTACTATCAAGAGGATCAGTGTGACAGTCAGAGATGTCCAGCTGTTCCCCGTTGCGCAGTTCTCTTCTCTCTCGTACTGACAGGTCTTGCCCCAGGGCACCTCTCCTGTGACTGCGAGTTTTATCAGGCCGAACCATGGAAGCTCCCCTCTCGCTCTTCCTATGATCCAATCATGCCTAATGAAACTGGAATCGACTCCTGGATTATGGTCTCCCAAGGCGACAAAACCACCACCCCTCCAGGGTTGATGTGCCTGATAATCGGCGAGAAGATTCGCGAGATTGATGGTGAAATTGGCATCTCGATAGTCCGATTCCAACCTCAACATGATCGATTCCCTGAGATTTAGAGGCTCGGTCACTGAGATATTGGTTGACCACCAATTGACTCCCAGTTCCCATGCACCACAATCCAAATCTGGAATGTCGAAACTGTCGTTCGTAGTGGTGTTGATTTTCAACCAAATTAGTGCCCTGTGGATTATCGGTTTGTCTCCTCCACCTAACTGATTGTATATGATTACATCCCCATAATCACTATAAGTCATATGTCCATTGCATCTTGAGCGGGCGTAGGTCTCGATCTCTGAGGGGTCGTTTACGTGTTGTACGAGGACCAGATCACCCGTGTCTATCACACCCACGTGGCTGACATAGTTGTCGTGTTGCATGCTGTCGCTTTCCACCACAACCATCGGGGGCCAGACGCCAGCGTAAGCCCAGAGCGCAAGGAAGACTATCAGAACAATGAGCAGAGCGATTCCAATATCCCTAAGAATCAGGAGAGCAGACCCGACCCATTTCTTCTTCGGTTTCTTCACTTTCTCAAGCTTTTCTTCCTTGGGTGGACTCGGTTCTTCATCAGATGGCTCTTCCGTTTCATCAGGTTCTTCCCCCGTCTCCTCCGTCGGCTCAGGCGTCTCATCCCTTGATTCAACCGCCTCCTCTACGTCTTCAGAGGGCTCTTCTTCCTGTTCGGAGAGCTTCTCTTCCTCCTCCTCCATCTGGACACCTAGTGACAGTGAATATTTTTCCATGCGTATAAATAACTTCGTAGAATGATTGAAGGTGATTAGTGGTTGATCATCCAATTTCGGTACCAGTCTATTCTGGCAAGAGCAGATATCATCCTGTCCGCTGTCGGAATTACTGGAATCCCGATTTCCTGGAACCTGAGCTGTTGTTTCTTGGTAAACGCTCCTCCCGCAGCGACACTTACAATGGGCTTCTCTCCTGTAGCCAGCTCCTTGAGGGATTCGACCATGTCATCTACCGTGGCAGCGATTGGGCCATCCTGGAACACGTAGAAGGGCATGAGTATGTCCACATTCTCATCCTTGGCCAATTCCTTGAGAGACAATTCATACATCTCCGCGTCCGCACTACCTGTGATGTCAAGTGGATTGTCAATTATGCAGAACGGTGGCAGCCTGTATCTGAGCTCGTCAATGGTGTCTTCAGCAAGTCTAGCAAGTTCAAGCTTGGTATCTTGGAGAGCATCCACGGCAGCAACACATGGACCAGCTCCATTCGTGACCATCGCGATCCTCCTTCCTTCGATCTCAGGCTGAAGTGAGAGGATCTTCGTCAGATCGAACATCTGTTCTAGATCTTCCGCAACTACCACTCCGCACTGCTTCATCGCACCTTTGAAAACCTCCATGCTCCCTGCCATTGAACCTGTGTGACTCACTGCCGCCTTCGCTCCTCTTTCCGTACTGCCTGATTTGAGAGCCACAATCGGCTTCTTCGGAGACACCTTTTCCGCCACAGACATGAACTCTCTTGCTCTCGGGACACCTTCCATGTGAATACCAATCACCTTCGTTTCAGTGTCCTTCTGCAGGTAATCCAACGTATCCACCTCATCCACGTCCGACCTGTTGCCCCAGCTCACGAACTTGCTCACCCCTAGACCTTCCTCGGATAACCATTCCAGCAGTGTCAATCCAAATGTGGCAGATTGGGCCAGAATCGAGATGTTGCCCTCCTTGGGTCTTGACATCGCATAATTTGGTTGAAAGAAGGTATCGAACCGGCTCTTGCCGTTGAACACGCCCACACAATTGGGACCGATTATTCTGATTCCATTCTTCCGGGCTGATTCCACAGCTTCCTTCTCATACGCAGCACCTTCTTCATTCAGCTCCTTGAACCCGCCTGATACTATCACTATGCCTTTGACCCCCACCTTGGCACATTCCCCTATCATTCCCGGGATGAGTTTGGACGGCAATGCTATGACGGCCAAATCAACATCTGAGGGCAATTCCGAAATGCTTGTGTACGAAGTCTTCCCAGCAATCTCCTCTCCCCTTTTGTGAACTGGATATACATTTCCCTCGAACTCTGAGTTGAGGAGACTCTTCACTATCTCATAACCTATCTTACCCGGTTTCGTGGAAGCTCCTATGACTGCCACCGATTTAGGATTGAAAAAGAAATCCATCTTCCTCCCCTTATCAGTCAGCGGTTAATCCTCGACTATCATTATCTTCTTTTCTGTGGGAAAGCAACATTAGCCTATTCAGAACTCTTTTATCCTGGCTCTCCCGGTTTGCAGGTCTATTATGGGCACCATGGCCGGAATGGGATCGATGTTCCTCATCTTCTGGTAGGAGGTCTGCGACTGCCACGCGGATGCGTTGACAAGCTTCACCCCGTTGTACTCGTCCACACCCACCCAATGCACATGGCCTGTCACGAATATGTCTGGAACGGTATCAATGACCAGATGATCCTCGTTCTCGGGTGCGATAGGGGTCTTACCTCCGTAGGTCGGAGCCACATGTCTCTTCTTCAACATCTCTCTCATGGACTCCAGTGGATTCTCGTATGTCAAGGACGGCACAGAGCCTATGAAGTCATCTATGCTCCTTCCGTGATAGACCAGGACCTCCACGTCATGCAAGGTCATAGTGCAGGGGTTCCCCGCGAACATCACCTCGGACGGGAAGAGCTTCCTTATGTTGTTGGGTAGCGCAGGTTGCGGCTCTGCCGGTCGGACGGCATCATGGTTGCCTGGACATATGATGATCTGAACGTGATCTGGAACATCCTCCAATAGTCTGACCAGCTCCTCGTACTGCTCGTATATGTTGTGAATGGAAAGCTCCTCGTCCTGTCTGGGATATATGCCTATACCATCCACCACGTCACCTGGAATAACTATGTACTTGATGGAAGAGGAAATCTCATCCCCGTTGTTCATCCATGCCATGAACTTCTCCCATTTCTCCTGCATGAATGTGTTGCTTCCAACGTGAGTGTCAGATACAAAGGCGACCGAAACGGGGTCTTCGCACCCCTCGAAAGCTCTCCTGCTCGGGATATCGGGCCTTATGATCCTGTCTGCGATGATCAGGTCATTCCTACCGCTCTTTCCTATTACCCCGATCACCTCGTCCGGGACGATGTTCTCGCCCCCGATTGCGTTCTCCAGAACCAATACGGAGGCTACGTCACTCTCATCCTCGACTTCGACGATTTGATGGCCGCTCTTGGTGTCCCTGACGCTGTTCACTATGCATACAAACCTCATCTCGGTGGTCTTCTTCCTTGCCCGGGCGATGTTGATGCAGCCTCCCATCTCTCTCCTTCTCTTGACCATCGTTCCAAGTGTCCGGAAGCGGTGTTTGAAGTACTTCTGAAAGTCCTTGATTGTGCCTTCGCAGGTTGAATTGCCGGTGATGTCCTTTTTTATCTTTACTTCTGAATTAAAGTCTTTTGCATTTGCACTTGTCTTCTTTCCTCCTTTCGAAGGTCTAATTTCCTCAACCTCTTTCTCCACTTTGTGCTCTTCTGTGACCTCTCTGATAACCGACTCGACCTTCATCACATCCTCCATCGTCAGGACCAATGGCTTTGCTTCCAGATTGGAGTAGATGCTCTCTGCAAATTCAATGGGATCTTCCACGGAAAGGATACGATCCATCGCTTCGGGCTCGACGAGGGTGCCCTTCTCGGTGAAAAAAGTCAAAAGCCGATCTCTCATCCGCGGAGATATTTGAAACCGAATACTATAAACTTTCCTACGGCAACATTTTTCCTAAGTAGCATTATTGAGGTGCGTGCCTTCGGTCATCGTCAAGACGATTTGCAAACCTACCGAGAATCCGGACAAAGTGAAAAAATCGATGTTGAACATCTTTCCCGACCTGCAGATAGAGCGGAAGGAAGAGGAGTTGATTGGGACTACCGAATCTACAGAAATGCTGGAGAAGCTACTCAGGGAACAGCAGATCAGGTCCGCTGCCAGATCCATCTTTCTCAACTGCGTCGAAGGTGACAAACTTGAATTCCGATTGAACAAGCAGGTAGCATTCGTAGGTAAGGTGAGTTTCGCAGAGAGGTCCCCACTCGGTGACATCGAGGTGACAATCGAGGATGAGCGTCTTTTGGATTTGATTGACATACTAGCCCCTGATTTGGGTGAC
>CP070767.1:968746-974193 GCA_020345725.1 Methanobacteriota archaeon
ACAGGTTTTCTCCTCTTATTCCCTGTCCAATGTGGGTATCCACATCGCGGTCACTGTGGATGCTCTAGATAGAGCACTGAGGAGACACCAAATCAGCTAACCCATCTTCGGTTTCTTGGCCTTTCTTGATACGTTCAGGCACTGGATGGTGTCCACAACGTCTCGCTCCCCACCCGTATCCAATAGCCGTATCCTGTGACAAGTGGGTCTGTACCGACCATCAGCTTCAAGAAAAATGGCGGACCAGATGAGTTGAATCCCTCGACTCTCTCCACAGTCACTGCCATCTCAAGATCCGCCACTGTGTAGTTCTCATTGAAGGATGGATAGCCAACAAGATTCCAACCTTTGTGTAGGGTAATCACTGTGTAATCCGGGACGATCCCAGCAATGGTGAGATTTGAAGCTTCGACTACGTTCATCCAGACACCCATCGTGTTGGTAATGGAATTCAGCCGCCCCTTGTAGGGTTTAGAGCTCATATACCAAATCCATCTGCTACTGGAAGTGTCGTACGTCCATGCCTTGTCGAATTTGACTGTTTGCAGGGCCCTTTCTATCGATTCGTTCGACTGAATTAGAGGAATGGAAATGAGATTTGGACCTTTCGACAGTGGGCGCGTGAATTTTCCTACCTGATTATTCGAGCAAGATGAGCAGTTGGTCGAATTGACTGCACAAACGTAGTAGAAATGGTTCTTGGAATCGCCCTCACCTGCTCTTTCATGGATGTAGGAGTAGTAGCTCTCGTTGGATGCCTGGACAGAATCCAGGAGTGCATATCCTGATCGATTCAAGCGGAATGTCTCGCTGTGGAATATGTAGTACCGATGCACTGTTTGGTCCCCAGATGACACTAGTCCTTGCCAGGATATGTTCACATTCTCGTAAGAGGTTCCGTTGAGGTCTGCTGACAGGTTTTCCGGAGGTTGAGGGCCGAGAGACGGATAGCGCTTGTAGTAGATTTCTTCCTCAGTATCAATGTGAGGATTGTTATCATCTCTTCTGTCCGACCAGACCACGTGGACCTGTCCGTCATTGAGCGCGGCTCTGGGATTGAAGGATCCATTAGGTGCGTTTGTAAGTCTGATGTCCCCACTCCAGTTGCGGCCGCCGTCATCACTCCTCTTGTAGTAGATCTCGCATGTGGACTTGTCATCTCTTGTGTCACATGAGAAAACGTGAACTTCTTGGCCATTGGCATCCATGTCCCACATAGCGACTGTGTGGCCATAGGGCTTGTCACCCCATATGTTGAAGGGAAGATCGGTGTGATCCACAAGGACCTTTTCGCCACTCCAGTTCCCACCATTGTCTTCAGAATTCACGAAGAGCATTTGATAGTAGGGAATATACCGCCACAACCCTTCGCTTTCATTCCACACGGAATGAGGGATTTCCCTGTTCCAGACTAGGTGAACTCTGCCTTCGCTCACTGCAATCTGGGAGACGATTGACCGGTTCTCCATGTCCATGAGAAGCAGTCTCTGTACACCCGTATTTCCAAGTCCATCATCCCAGTTCCTTCCGTTGTCGAGACTCCTCTTGTAGTACATTCCATGGTAGTTACCTCCTAAGTAGGCAAGGTGCACGTTGTTTCCTTCGACTGCGATGCTAGGTCTTTGAGAACCTTCGGGCAGGGAGGACATCTTGCTAGCACTTGACCAACTGGTCCCACCATCGGAACTCATTGAGTAGTGGACTTGCATATCAAGCGGGTTGATTCCATAGAGCCAAGCAATGTGGATGTTGTTGCCCATGACTGCCAGGTCGAGGGCTCCCGGGCAACTATCAGACTTATTCCCAATCATCCTGGCGGCAGACCAGGTCATTCCGTTGTCAGTCGAATTCAGATAGGATGGCCACCAGAAGTTGCCGTGACGTCCGAGATAGGCAAGGTGGACATTTGATCCGTTCGCTCCGATTCGGGCTGAGACCAATGGAGGCAAGTCTCCCAGATCGACCAGTTGTCTGACAGCACCAACGTTTCCAAGGCCATCATCCCATGTCAATCCGCTGTCCCTGCTTCTCTTGTACATGAGATAGTACTTCCACTCTCCTGTCTCATTCCCGTAGTGTTCCCACACGACGTGTACACTCCGTCCGTTTGAGGCGATGTCTGGATAGATAGAATAGCCCGAATCCTCCGTCAGTCTGATGTCTTGGCTCCAGCCATTCGCGGGAAGGCTCTCATTGATTAGTGGTCTGTGAGGCGGTTGCGGTCCCAGATTCATGTGATCGACGTTGGAAGAACGCTGGACTGGATGAGGTAGGATTGAGAAGGCTATCACAAAGACCATGAGAATGGCGCTAGGTATCCTCGGTGATGGTTGGCGGTGCATTATCATCTCATCTGCTAGTCGCTCACTTAAGCTTTCCTGCGCCTCAAGGAGCGGAGGGACTCCAATGATGAGGGCAGGAAAGCTGTCTCTCACTCTTCAATTGGGTGCAAGGTTGAGAGAGTCAAGCTGTAATCAGTCAATCTCCAGATGCACCGTTATCATATCGTGATCAACCTTCTCAATGTCAGAGTCAGTCCAACCTTCGGGCATCTTGACTGCCAGGAATAGGTGGTCGTCTCTTTCGTGCAGGGTTCCGGTTTTGTCCCATTCATATTCCTTCAGGTAGGGATTGCTGATCCAAGGTGTGTATCCCATGGAATTGGTCTTTCCGGTCCAGACTTCATCTTCAGGTGGTTATTGGTTCTCTTGCCAGACGGTTACATCGGCATCCGCGACAGGCACTCCCAAGTGAGTCACGTATACCCTGACACGCCACTCTTGGACAATGTCTCCAAGAGCATTCACCTCGGCACCTCTCCCGAATACGTTCTGGGCTTCAAGAGTTGCCCCCAAGACTCCGGCATTCAGCGGTGCTGCAAACTGAGAATGGATGCCCCAGCCTCCGTTGAACTTGAAGGTGTTGGGATTTAGGGCACTGCCTATTGTGGGCGTTGATTGCACCGAAAGGAGTCCATCTTCCGTGTTTGAATTTACCGTATTGCCGGTGATCGTGGGCATCGAATTGGTACAATAAACGTACACACCGAATCGGTTCGAGTTCATGGTGTTGTCTGTGACCAATGGTGCTTGACTGGGAGTGCATATGCGAATACCGTAGTAAGAGTTCGAATTCAGTTGGTTGCCATTTGAAACAACTGAGGTCGAGCGATAGAGCGTGACTCCCGCGTAATTGTTAGTGACGGTATTGCCCTCGATCTGGGATGCTGACCAGGATTCATATATTCCATCTCGCTGGTGGCCCGTTATAGTGTTTCCTCTGACCACATTCAAGGCGGTTGATTGGTAGTTGAGAATCCCCCTGTAATTGGATGTGAAGAATGGGTACATGTTGTTGTACTCGATCGTGGCAGAAGCTTGTTCGGTATAGATGTCGTATATGCGAACGGAGAGCCAGTTGTACCTAACTTGAACAGTGCTGTCATAGATCTGCACTCCAGATCTCGATCTCCAGTACCAGCTGTATATGTAGCCATTTGATATTGTGCCCGAGGTCTGGTTGTTGGCAACTATGCCGAAGTATCTCATATTCAGTATGTAGTTGATGTGGATCGTCGGCGATGATGACAGGCCAATTATGTGTATCCCCACATGAGAAACTGGATCTGCCCCTACAAAATCGGTGGTTATGTAATTCCACTGCACTGTTGGTGAGCAGTAGCCAATCAACATGTTGTGGACATTGCTTCTGAGAACCTGCGCCCATGGTGTTGTTCCTCGAACATCTGCATCAGTGCCGTATATGTACAGGCCATATGTTGCGCCTGTGATAGTATTGTCAGTGACGGTCGGAGGAGTGCCCATGTCCCAGGCGACAATCATTCCATACTGCCCCCCGCTCACTGTGTTCTCGTCAATATCTGACGAAGACCAGGAGAGATACATTCCCCAATAGGTGTTTCCGGACGCAGTATTGCCTCTGACATCAGAGTATGTCCTGTATCCATAGAGTCCCCTGTAGTTGTTTGAGAAGGTGTTGCCCTGAACCAACGGAGAAGCGTATCTGAAGTAAAGACCGTACGCAGAGTTGGAAGAGAAGGCGTTCCCGCTTACCGTTGGAGGACTTCCCAAATTGATGTAGACGCCGTAGACGTTGTCAGTAAAGACGTTACTACTAGTGATCGAGGGTGACGAAGAGTAGCTCCCAACACCCATGCGGTTGTCGGAAACCGTGTTAGAAGTTATGCTTGGTGATGAACCGTCTTCCAGGTGTATTCCGTTCATCTCATTGTCCAAAATGTCGTTCCCAGAGATGGTTGCATCAACTGATTTCAGGTATATCCCGTGTCCAGCAATCATTGCCATGCTGTACCCGTTGTTCTGTATGGTACTGCTCTGTATAGTAAGACTGACGGACTCGGAAGTGCCGTCTGCGAATATCCCGTGAGTGTCCCCGTAGGAAACCTCACTTCCAGATAGTATCCTTCCAATGCTCCCGCCGTGGAAGTATATGCCTCCAGAACTCGCATCACCATACATATAGGAAATGGTACTGTCGGACATCTCATATTCTCCGTACACATCGACGAAGAACGAGTATTTCTGGGAAGTCGCGGGAAGAATGAATGAGTCACTCCAGACTTCAAACAGCCCTCTATCAAGTCCATCTCTCTCGATTGTTATTCCGTGCATGTCTGAGGGATAGCTGGCAATGTATAGATTCACGTCATTTATGAACCTAAGATGGCCGGTCTTTCTGATTATGAGATCACCATCGAACACGATAATGTTCTCGTTCTGGCATTCCACATATCCCGTTATGATCCAGTCTCCTGGGGGCGGTTGACAGGATGAGCCCGCAAAACCCCCTGAGCCGCTCTTCGGTGCCCCTTTCTCTCCAGGACCAGGCGGTTCTGGGGCATCAGGGACATCAAGTGGCAAGGGATCCTTGGACAAAGTGAGATCCGCTCTATGGAGGGTCGTGCCCCCGTTGACACCAAAGTTTGAGGAGCTTCTTCCTATTCCTCCGTACACATTATTGTCCACCGCTTCCACGATGATCTGATCACCTACGACGAAACCTCCGTCAAGTTCAGCCAGATTCACCGAGTAGCTCCCATTGTCTGTGAACTCATACATTGTCCGGTTCGTTCTGACGTTATGTATTGCCACCACGACACTTGTCGGCTGTGGACTGTAGCTCGCATCTACGTCTCCATACACAAAATAGTCGCTCGATCCTGATGATAGTGCAATCATGGGAAGCATTGCCACCATGCACATCATCATTGCTGTGCTCACAATTGGTAGTCTTTTCATAACTTTCGATTCTTTTCTCATTTCTACCCTCCCCTTGCACGAAACAGACGAAGTGGATTCATAAAGCTTCTTTACTAAGCGTAGCAATGCTGGATAGAGGAAGGGAGATTGAAGAAGAATAACTGTGATTCGGTAGAACAGAAAGATGAGAGGCCATACATTCAACTG
>CP070767.1:974293-977598 GCA_020345725.1 Methanobacteriota archaeon
AACTGGAGGGAATGGAATACGTGGGACCCTTCGACCAACTTCCCGCTCAAAGCGAAGTTCTTCACGAAGTAGTCTTGTTGGAAGAAGTGGGAAGGGAAGGGGCAGGCATCGTTCACATAGCTCCTGGATGCGGTCAGGAGGACTTTGAGTTAGGGGAGAGATACGGACTTCCCGCAATCTCTCCAATAGATGAGCACGGTGTTTTCCTCAAGGGATTTGAGCCTTTGACCGGAAAATCAGTCTTCGACACCAACGAAGAGATATTCGACTCTCTGTCAAGGAAGGGCACGCTGTACAAGATTCATGACTATGAGCACAGGTATCCTGAATGTTGGCGCTGCCATGAGGAGATTGTTTTCCGTCTCGTGGATGAATGGTTCTTGGCGGTTCCTAAAGTTCGCCAGTTGTTGCTAGATGAAGTTGACAAGGTTGAGTGGAAGCCAGCGTTCGGCAGGAAACTGATGAAAGATTGGCTAGCCGCAATGGAAGACTGGTGCATCTCCAGGAAAAGGTATTGGGGACTTCCCCTTCCGTTCTATGAGTGCAAGAACGGGCATTTGGATGTTATCTCTTCCAAGAAAGAACTATTCGAGAGGGCAATTGACGGGAATGAAGCCATTCCCGAACTGCACAGGCCCTGGATTGATCGCGTCAAAATCAGATGTCGCGAATGCCGAGAAGAAATGACCAGAATTCCTGAGGTGGGAGACTGCTGGCTAGATGCGGGGATTGTCCCCTTTTCCACTTTGAACTATCTGGACGACAGGGATCACTGGAATGAGTGGTTTCCATCAGAACTCGTACTTGAGATGAGGGAACAGGTTCGATTGTGGTTCTATTCCCTTCTTGTGATGAGTTGCGTCTTGGAAGGGAGGGCGCCGTTCAAGAGTGTTGTCATGTACTCAAGAGTCGTAGACGAGGATGGAGAAGCCATGCACAGAAGCAAAGGCAACGTGATCTGGTTCGACGAGGCGATAGAGAGAATGGGCGCCGATGTTATGAGATGGGTCTATTGCTCCCAAAACCCGAGAGTCGATTTGAGGTTCGGTTACTCGTCAGGGAAGCAAGCTGTGAGATTGCTTTCGATTCTATGGAACGTGTACAGGTTCTTCATGACATATGCATCCGTTGATAGGCCTTCTCTCGACCCAACTGTTGTCCGGAAGTGTGATGGTGTTCTGGACCGATGGATAGTCTCAAGACTGAACTCGACTCTTACCTCAGTTGCCGAATCCTTGAATGATTATCAGGTGTACGAAGCCACCAAGCCGTTGGAAGATTTCATTCTCGATTTGGCGAATTGGTACGTTCGTAGGTCGAGAAGAAGATTCTGGAAGACTGAGAGTGATGAGCAAAAGACTCAAGGATACTCTGTCTTGTTCCATGTTCTCCTTTCAACGTCTAAAATGCTGGCGTCATTCACTCCTTTCCTCTCCGAGGAGATCTACCAAGGACTCATTGGAATGGCTGGCCAGTCGCTATCTGCAAGTGTTCACCTATGTGACTACCCTGCGCACGACCGGAACTTCATCGAAATGAAACTCGAAGAAGAAATGGCTGTCGTCAGGAAGTTCGTCGAAATGGGCCTTTCTCTGAGGTCAAAGATGAAACTGAGAGTAAGACAGCCATTGGTGAGACTCAGAGCAATGATCGATGATGCAGAATTGATGGATTATCTTAGAGACTTACTTCTCGAAGAACTGAATGTCAAGGAATATGATGAGAATCTCAAGTGCGATTGTATAGAGGAGGAATTCGGACCACCTCATCTCAAGATATGGCTTGATACAACCATTTCTGAGGAGCTAATGGATGAAGCTTTTGTACGAGATTTAGTTCGCCGCGTGCAGAGAATGAGAAAGGAGAAAGACCTTCATGTGGAAGATAGGATCTACTTGTACGTGGAAGACAAGGACACGTATCTGGCCGAGATACTGAGTCAATGGAAGGACTATATTATGCAGGAGACTTACTCCGAGAGAATCCTCACGCAAAGCCGCAAGAATACAGTGCCTCTTGAGATCGCTGGCAGGACGGTCTTCGTGGCCATAGAGAGAAGTCCAAAGTCTTGAGTTCTCGCATTGTCTCTTGAATGCCGCCCTCCAATGAGAATTACGTTTCTCTACGCGGAATGTCAGCTTTTCACTGTCTCAAAAATGATTGAGTGTGGAATTCTGTTAATCTCTTCCATTATGGGATAAAGCTCTACTCCTTTCTTCGTAGGTCTGGGCTCTTTCAGTCTGGAGATTAGAAAACCAGCGTCATTGAGTGCATTTGCGTAGTCTGTCAAGGTTCTGTGGAATGCTGTGGTCTCAAAGTGTATAATCAATCTTTCCATTCTCCACTGTATGATTTCACTATGGGTGTCGAAGTATCTATCAACCACGAAGTATTGTGCAGTTTCCTCTGGCCTCAAATAGGCTGAGACCTCCTTCGCCTTTCTTTTGAAACCACTGCTATACATCCATCCTGCAACCTGCTTTCCTTCGATCGTTCTTGACTCAAAACACGGATGTGTAATGCCGAAGACAAATCGTCCACGGTTCTTCAACACTCTTGCCGTTTCTTTAATGGCGATCCGATAATCCTCGATATCCTGAAGAGCCAAAAAGCACGCAACGATATCAAATGAGTTGTTCTTGAATATGTGCAAGTCAGTTGCATCTGCCATGGCATAGTTTATCCCAAGTCCATTCCTATTCTCTTCTTGGATTGCCAGCCCAATCATCTTCTCAGAAAAATCTACGCCTGTAACATCCGCTCCTTTCTTTGCCATCATTCGAGAGTTGTAACCTTCTCCACATGCCAAATCCAGAATCTTCTTTCCACTAATATCTCCCAACACCTCAAACATTGCCGGGTTGTTCAAATGATCTCTGAAGTAGTCTTTGCCACTGCGTACAAAATCTACCCACGCTTCTGCAGAATCATCCCATTGGCTTTGGAGGTTGGCCTTCTTCATTGCGCTCACCCGTTCTCCACAACATCTCTCTCAAATGCTTATGACAATCGATATGGATGTCTGTCCTCCGTCATCATCAGTCACAGTCAGCACGACCGTGTGTGTACCAGATGAGAAGTACCAGTGTGAAACACTATCCGTAACCTCTGTCGGGAATGTTCCATCACTCGGGTAGAAGTTGTCCTGTGTCGTGCTATCTCCAAAGTCCCAGCTGAATGTCAGATCATCCGCACCTGGGTCCGTGGCAGTTGCCGTGAATTCCACCAGTGCCACTGCAATGCCTATGCCGTTGTTGATGTTGTCCGCTATGTTCTTGACCCTCTCAAGTTCATACCTGTCCTGC
>CP070767.1:977698-982289 GCA_020345725.1 Methanobacteriota archaeon
AGGGTGGTCGCTTTGGTCAGCAGTCCCAAGGATTCTAAGAGTTTGATCTTCCTGTAGCACTCCACAATTGGGATGTCTAACAATTCGCTCAAATGCCTTGCAGTCATGGGCTTCGAGGCAGTTGCCAGAAGGATTCTCCCCGCCTCGTCCCCAGGTACAGTTCTCACTTTTCGCAGCGTAGTGTCACCTCTTGCAGACCTTTACTATCATTATGTGGGGTATTTAAGGCAACGATTCGGTCATCACTGCTGATTATCAGTTTTTGGATAAGAATTCAGAATACTGGTCCTTGCTAGATTACCTTCACATTCCTCTCAAGAAGGGCAAGATCCCTCTCCTCGAACGCTTTCGGGTCGATGGATATCAACAGCAGGGACTTCTTCTGCATGACGATCTCATTGACATACTCAATGAACTTCAGGATTCTGGAGAAGTCGTTGTTGACCATTAGGTACTCCAGGCCATCCAGTAGGATGACTGTCTTGGACCCATCTTCCACAAATCTGTTGACCAAATTGGTCAGGCTGCCTAGGTTGTGAGGGTCCACGTAGTCCTTGCCCAACGTTGTTGACAACCAGACCACCTTCAAATCCCCAGGACCGAATTTCTTCTCCACATGATCGGGATGCTGGCGCGTTATCAGGAGTCCCCTGTATCCCTTGTTCATCATCTCCCAGAAGTGAATGAATGTTTTCTGTGGCTTCTTCTCCTTGAACACGTAGCTGTATCCGGGTTTGACCGGCCCTCCGGCTTCTCCGAACACGAGCGAGTTGAATAACTCATCGCCAGTGACCTGGCTGATTAGCAGTAGCGCCAACGAAGATATCACAGTCTATCGCTATTTGCTAGGTTGGTCAGATTCAAATACGTATTGCAATCAGTATCATGTTTGATTCTATGGTCATTGGCTATCATACAGATGGGCCTATGTCTCCTCATCCACAAACTTTAATTCTGGCGACAGTTTTGTCCTTCCGATGAAAGAGGAGGTTCGTTTAGGTCTTTTGGGGGGGTCTGGTATCTACGATGTCGCGTTCTTCGAGAGGTTTGAAACTCGGAACGTGGATACACCTTACGGGAGGCCTTCCAATCCTCTAAAGATAGGTAGGTTCGGAAAGCAGAAGGTCGCCTTCCTCTCCAGGCACGGAAAGGGCCATGAGATCCCTGCTCACCAGTTGCCCCACAAGGCCAATCTGTGGGCGTTCAAGGAATTGGGAGTCCAGAAGGTGGTGAGCACATCCTCGGTAGGAAGCCTGAAGAAGGATATCAGGCCAGGAAGTTTCCTTGTCCCAGATGATTTCTTCTCTCCCTGGAACATCTTGACCTATTTCGACTCGAGGGTCAAGCACATAACCCCTTCTTTTAATGAGGAGCTGAGACGGGGGCTGATACAAGCTGGAAAGAAGCTGAAACTCACTGTGCATGGCAATGGTACATACGTCCAGACAATTGGTCCCAGGTTGGAAACGAGGGCTGAGATAAGAGCTCTGTCGACCTACGGCGAAGTGGTCGGGATGACTGTTGCATCTGAAGCAACCTTGGCGAACGAATTGGATCTGGGCTACGCCAGCTTGTGTATGGTTGACAACTACTGCCACGGAATCGAGGAGGAACCGCTCACTTACGAGAAGATCGTGCAGAACCAGAAGAAGAACGCACGGAATGCCAAGGAGTTGATTTCTAAGTTCGTAGGGGAGACGGCATGAGCATTCTCATCACGAATGTGCTTCACCAGGGCAAGCCAGTAAACGTGTACCTGGAGGATAACTTCATTTCGGACATCGGTCCTTCCGTCGAGGCGGAACAGACAATAGATGGGACTAATCTGGCTCTACTTCCTGGCCTGGTGAACACTCACACCCATGCTGCGATGACCTTCTTCAGAAGCTACGCTGATGACATGGAACTTCATGAGTGGCTGCGGGATAAGATCTGGCCTATTGAGGCTAAGCTCACTCCCGATGACATCTACTGGGGGACGAGACTGGCCTGCCTCGAGATGATAAGATCTGGCACTACTTGCTTCAACGACATGTACTTCCATTTGGACATGCAGGCCAAGGCTACCCAGGAGTCCGGAATGAGGGCTGTCCTATCAGAAGGATTCATAGACCTAATGAAACCCGAAACCGGGGAGGAGCTCCTGACCAAGACGATGAAGCTGGTTGAAGAAGTCAGGAACATGAATTGTGACAGAATCAAGCCGGCGCTAGGTCCTCATGCACTCTACACTGTTTCCAGGCAATCACTTGAGAGCATCAAGCAGATTTCAGATGAAGAGGATTTGCTGATTCATTTCCATCTGAGCGAGACCAAGGATGAAGTGGAAAACTGCGTGAAGGAGTATGGCAAGTCCCCCGTTCGTTTTCTGGAAGAGATTGGGTTCCTTGGACCCAGGCTACTGGCCGCGCACTCCGTTTGGCTGGATGAGAAGGAGATCAGCATACTGGCTGGTGCAGGAGTGAAGATATCTCATAATCCTGTTTCCAACATGAAACTGGCTGTTGGGAAGGCTATACACTACTCTGAGATGAGGAAAGCAGGGCTCAACGTATCACTTGGGACCGATGGCTGTGCCTCCAACAACAACCTTGACATGTTCGAGTCCATGAAATTCGCAACCCTCCTTCAGAAATTCAGCTTGAATGATCCTACCGTCATGCCTGCCAATGAGGCTTTCCAGCTTGCTACTGTCAACGGTGCTCAAGCACTGGGCTTCAATGCAGGTGTAATCGAGGTCGGGAAGCTTGCCGATTTGATATTGGTGAACACTCGGATGCCCTTCTTCCAACCCAGCCATGACCTGATATCCAACCTTGTGTATTCTGCCAATGGATCATGTGTGGATACCGTCATCTGCGACGGAAAAGTGCTGATGGAGGCGGGGATCGTGAAGGACCAAGACGAGATCATTGAAGGTGCTAGGAAGGCGACAGAGAGGTTGATCCAGGATGGTGAGGGGTAGCATGCTTGAGAAGTTGAAGGAATCCCTTGCCACTTGCCCTGTGGTCAAGTTTGGTGACTACCAGTACTTCGTCCATCCAATCACGGACGGAATCCCAGAAGGAGATCCAGAGGTGCTGGAAGAAGTCGTGGATGCGATTGTCAAGACGATGAACCTTGACTGCGATAAGATTGTCACTGCAGAGTCCATGGGCTTTCCTCTCGCTTCCGCCCTGTCGCTGAGGACTGGCATCCCGTACGTGTTCATCCGCAAGAGGAAATACGACCTACCTGGAGAGATTTCCCTCGTCCAGACGACCGGGTACTCGGGATCAGACATGTTCATCAACTTCATCAATAGAGGGGACAGAGTGGTGTTCGTGGACGATGTCCTGAGCACCGGCGGGACACTCAAAGCAATCATAATCGCCCTCAGGCAGATGGGTGCCGAGATTGTGGATGTTCTTACAGTCTTCGAAAAGGTGGGTAAGAGGGAGGAACTGGAAAGGGAACTGGATATCGAGATAAAGACCCTGCTTCCTGTTGAGGTCGTGGACGGCAAGGTTGTGATCCGCTAGCTTCTGGTATCTTCCAACGATAAGGGTAAATATCCCTCCGCCGATTTGTTGTGGGATTCAGATGGAGGAGATATCTGTTAAGAGGGCCAAGGAAATTGCGGAGGAAAAAAGACTCCACCCCGGCATCATAAAGGGAACTGAGGTTGTACAGTTCACAAAAGGAGGGAATCCGCGTGTGAACATAATCTCCTGGGACAGGTTCGAGGACCTACTGAAAAAGAGGAAATTGAAGATAATGGAAAGCAATGGCTATATGAAGATCTTCGCGAAATAGTCGCCCCATTGCCGGTCCTTTCTGCCCAGCATAGCTCCGGATATTTCACTATCATAATCGATAATCAACCCGAAACGCCCATATTGTCTTTTTTCGGTAGAACTGCAGAGCCCCATTTTGAGGGATGTCAGAAAAGAGGATGAGAAGATGGAGAACGAACTCCCAAGAATCACTTCGGGCATCGTAGGTCTGGATGACATGATTGAGGGAGGCTTTCCCCTACCTTCGGTCATACTGGTTGCGGGAACTGCAGGGACTGGGAAGACAACGTTCGCTCAGAAGTTCCTTTTTGATGGAGCGCGGAAGGGCGAACAGGGTATCTACTTCACAACACTGAGCGAGCCTACCGAGTGGATGCTAAGATTTGCCACCAGATTCGATTTCGTAAGCCAGGAATTCTTCGGGAGAGAGATAATCTACGTTGATCTGGGAAGAGAATTGACTCAGGCCAGACCCTATGAGTTCCTTTCCTACTTGGATGAGAGGATCAGAGAGATCCAGCCACAGAGGATTGTGATAGACCCAATGACGGTCGTTGGTAAGACCGATTCCAGCTATCGTCAGTTCCTGTACGACATGACCAATCGCCTCAAGAATTGGAAGACTGTCAGTGTTGTCACTGGAGAGGTGGAACCCGGCATGCTCTATCCTCCCGAGATTGCCTATTCAGTGGATGGAATCGTTCTGCTGCGAATGGAGGAAGAAGGCGAGATAAGGCGGAAGTACCTGGAAGTACTGAAAATGAGGGGCACCAATCACATCACAGGGAGACAGTCCATGGATATCACCACATCCC
>CP070767.1:982389-985900 GCA_020345725.1 Methanobacteriota archaeon
AGATGTGAGGTTCAGCGCAGCCTCATGATTCGCAAGGGGGGCTTGAGGCCAGACGAGAACCGGAGAGGCAAGTGCATTCGAAAGGGGGACGAGTAAGAGAATTAGGCCCAGTGTCAGAAGACACGCAGTCGAATTCCGCATATTTGTGCAAATCGCCTTTGGATGACTTAATGTATATGGAACAACTTTTTTACAGGCTGTCGGGGGACTACGTGTGTCAAAAAGCTCTTCCAAATTCTTTAAGACTCCCGCATACGATTGACAGTTCCTATGAAAACTTTGGCTGTGATTTTTCCGACCTTGAACGTCGATGGACTACAACGTGACATCTTGTTTTGGTTTTTCGCCAGACTCGTAGTCGCACAGGAGGTAGGTGATTGAGACCGAGACCTTCAAGCAATTTGCTGAGACTCAAGAGGGCAGTTCTGTCAGGTCTCATCGTGGCCATTTTGATGATTTCCACAGAAGGCTTCCTGATCAACACAGGAGCGCATTTCCCTACATCAATCGATTCAAGATGGACGACGAGCCCACCACTGATTGACGGAAACATGACCTCGCTTGAATGGAGTGATGCCACCGTGGTCAATCTGACATCCATTCCTGGAAACAAATTGGCGAGTTATCTGCTCGTCAAGAATGATGCCAGGTACCTCTATCTTTGCTATGATGCGATTGGAGACGACTCGTTTGACATGCTGGATACTGCTTCGATGGCGTTCGATACCGATCACGATGGAATCGAGACTGCTGGGAGGGAGGATCAGTTCATTGCAGGCTTTCGCGTGTACTCTGCTCATCTGATTAGCGATGGATCCGGGAATTGGACTGTCCACGACTCTCCAGTGAATGACTCTTTGCCAAACCACACAGGTCTGGCAGTGGCTTACGGATTCGGCCAGAGTGATTTCGCCTCCAACGTCCACCGCATCTACGAGTTCCGAATACCTCTTCCTTTGCTTGGTGTTTCCCCAGGAGATGCGATAGGCTTCCTTGCCGGAAGCCAGTATTTTGCTGGCGTTCTTGACTATTCAGACTTCACCCAGAGCACCTGGCCTCGTCGATTTCTTGGTCCCCAGTCTCTTGATAAGTTTGGAACACTGAACATCAATGCGGCTCCTGATATTGCTGATTTGCTTGTCGACCCACTCGAACAATGGAACATTGGTGAACCCGGTACTTCTATTGACTATGTTTTCACTGTGATGAATGAAGGTACGATGGCTCCAGATGTTTTTGACTTCAATGTCTCTTCGATTTGGAATGTCACGCTCTATGATTTGCTGCTAGGCACCCCTTTGACGGATACGGATTCGGACGGTCTCAATGACACTGGCTCTCTGGACCTGGGAGTCGGAAAGGCCATTCTCGCTCGAGTGGATATTCCTCCAACTGCGACGGGCTCCACTATCGCTCTCTTGAATGTATCATCATCCTTGGATTTGGCAGTCCATCTCCTTGGGAGACTCTACACAGAGATTCCAATCGCCAGATTCACACCGCCCCACAACGACTATGGAATTGACCTGGATTCTCCTCCAGACGGCCTCTACGACTACCTCCGCGTTGAGATTTCCGTCGCGGTCGAAGTCAGTGGCGCCTATTCCTTTGAGGGTTATCTCTACGATCAGAGCAAGACGAGGGTAATAGCCAATGCGTAAAACACTGTCAATCTTTTGCCAGGATCCAACGTGGGAATTCTAGGCTTCAATGGTGTTGCCATATGCTCATCGGGAATCGACGGACCCTATCTGGTGGAGGTGAGCCTTTTCGACTCCGAGTATGATTTCCTGGCCGAAGGAACACACCTCACAGCCCCCTATTCGCATACGGAATTTGATGCTCCGGGGGCAATGCTGAATCCTCCGCATGCTGACTATGGGCATGATGATGACATCCCGCCGAATGGTCTCTTTGACTTTCTGTTGATTGAAGTCCAGGTCAATGTCTCTGCGGAAGGTGTCTATTGGATCGATGTGTGGCTAGGTCATAGTATCACTTTCCAGTTGGAAGTACCCTACCTTCTTCCAGGATCGCAGGTAGTGGGCATCAACTTGCGTGGTTCCGACATATATATTTCAGGGATTGATGGACCCTATCTGGTTGAAATCACCTTGGCTGACAATGAGTTCAACCTCTTGGATCGTAATGAAAACTTCACATCTGACTACAGCTATACCGATTTTGACCCACCTGGAGCGATTTTCGACCCACCTCATTCGGACTATGGACTCGATATGGATCTTCCGCCAAATGGTCTGTACGACCATCTGGTGATAAACGCTTCGATATACGTCTATGAGGAGGGGCTCTATGATATCTGGATTGACCTATTCGGGGCGGACGAGATCACCATGGGGAATACCACCGAGTTTCTGACAGTGGGCAGCAGACATGTTGAAGTCCTATTGAATGGCAGTCACATATTTGCTTCGGAATCGAATGGACCCTACCACGCCAATCTGGTTCTCTTCAATTCCACTGGTTGGTTCTTGGATTATGATGCCTACACGACCAGTTTCTATTCCTACACAGATTTCGACCCACGAGCTTCCAGTCCTCCCCCGCCTCCAACGAATCTGTCTGCCCATCTCGAAGAATATGCTCTTGAAGATGTGAACGTCTCTTGGTCATATCAAAGAAATGAAGGGAATGAGTCCTTGGTCCACCACTATGATATCTTTTACGGCAATGTACTCGATTGGAACGGAAACGGATATGAACTTCTCGATTCTGTTCTGGATTCAGGGGAGCAGACATACAACTATCTTCATGAGAATGCGGGCGAGGGTGACCCCAGCAACTACTTCTACTATGTATGCGGAGTAAGCCTCATTAACGGGTCTTCTTGCACCTCCAGTCAAGTGGGGAAATTCACCCGCCCACTCAACCAAGGGCCGAATCTCATTTCCGTCCCGCTCGTTCAGTCCAACGAGTCCTTCGAGATGGTTCTGCAGACAGTGGAATACGACAAGGCATGGTATTATGACTCCCCATCTGAAGAATGGAAATGGTACATGAAATCCAAGGGCTACAGAAGAGATCTATGGAGCATCAATCATATAATGGGAGTATGGGTCAATGTCACCGCGTCCTCGAATCTCACCATTGCGGGGATCGTCCCCGATCAGACTACGATACATCTATACAGGGGATGGAATCTGGTGTCCTTCCCTTCCTTCAACAAGAGCTACACCATCGCGGACATGAGGGCGGAGATTGGAGCCACTAGAGTGGAGGGTTACGATTTCACCGCTCTGCCGAACTTCCTTGAAGTGCTCGGAGACGCAGAAGTGCTTCAGGCGGGATACGCGTATTGGGTGAAGGTGGACACAAACGTGGACTGGATAGTCGAAATGGCGTAGTTCATTATCGAGGACGACGAAAAGTGCATCCATCCGCGTTCTTTGGCTCAACTTATGAGCGGAAAACTTGTGAAGCTGAGCCAGGATCATAGTATCAGCCACGAGAAGGGCGAATGGAATCAGATCGAACACGATCCACTTGTTCG
>CP070767.1:986000-989917 GCA_020345725.1 Methanobacteriota archaeon
GCCCACCATCCGAATCCCCAAGCGGGAACGGGTGCTGTGAACGTGAATGAGGTGTAGACATGGCCCTTCATGGCCCATGTGGATTCTATGTCGTGGTAGAGCTGCATGTACTCGTACATGTAGCTATCCTGGTCCCAGTCTCGGCCGTCACTGTTCTCGTAGGTGAAGCCAGGTGTCAACAGGACACCAGTGTTCCTTGGATATTCTCCGTAAACACCAGTGTTCACTACGTTGTCCCTGCAACTGCCAGTGACTGGATCAATGGCGTAGTAGGCACTAACGTAGTCGTTAGTGTCTCCATCACCATTCCAGTCAGTGTTGGCATCTTGCCACTCCCAGAGCTCAAAGCTCGTGACAACCCAGCCATCGTCCCGCTGGAAAGTAATGCCCATGTAGAGCTGATAACCAGCTGCGCAGGCTGTGTCAACGGGTGGTCTTCCAGGGAAGCCTCTTGCGTCAATGTTTCCGACATATTGGTCGGACATGTCGCTGTCCATCTCCGGGTTGGCGTTCACACCGTTTGAGCCCTCATAGGCATAGTAGGAGATGAAATCCCCTGCCATCTGAGGATAGTTGGTGAAGCCTCGGAGCTGGTAGCCCATCCACCTTGGTGAGACATATGCCCTATACACCTCGGTGGCCTGGATTGACGAATACCAGTCAACATTTGTCAGCAGAGTGCCATCGTCGCCGCCAGCATCGACCAGACCGCCAGTCTCGTAGTATACGATCTGATCAGGAACCAGGTCGCATCCGAACTGGGGTTCATGTCCATGAGCGCCTCCAAGACCGTAGGTCTTCTCATCGATGCACCCATCGCCATCGTCGTCCACATCGTTCCAACCGCGTTCCCTGTCACTGAACCCAGCTATCCACTCAATGATACCATTTCCGTTCTGGTCGCCGATCCATGATTCGTGAGTGTCACCACCCGCGAATGCACCGGCACCACCAGTGGCATCACTTGACCACCAACCACCAGGACCGTTTGGAGTGTTCCAAAAGACATCTGATGCATAGTGATCGAATGGTGGCAGATCATAGGGTCCGGGCGGACGTCCATCGTCCTGGAATTCAGGGAAAGCTCCGTCCGTGTACGAGAAGCCGAAATCATCGGGGTTGTTGTGTGGCACCACTCCCTTTGCTTTCAGTTCATCCAGTTGCGCCTTCGCGAACAAGTAGTTCTCGTGAGGCGTCATTGCGGGAGAAGCCTCCTCATCGATGTCAGAAGCTGCGACTGTAAATGCCATTGCTACCATCACGAATGATGCTAGAACTGCCGCGTATTTCCATTTCATTTGCCCTCCTCCTTAAGGCTTATTGGTATTTCCTCATGGCGCCCCACCTCGGCGCTCCTTATAATAAGTTGACTCTGAGTAGAAGTGATGGAACATCCGTATTTGTATGGGAAAGATTTGGCGAGTATACTCCTCCCCTCCTGTAAACCCTATTTACAAAACGCGACCTCTCCGTTAGACTATATGTTGCAACGTGTATTTGAGGTTATTGCCAGATTCATGCGGCTCTGATAAGATAAGTGATCAAGGACAACAGGCTATCATGTGAACGAAACTAGGATGACTGGCCACAGAACTTGCAGATCTCTAACGCACGAATTCCCAGGATCTGGATATTAGGAACAGAATGTTGGCGAGATCAATCCCGAAGGCTATTTTCCCACCCGGAAATCCTTATATCATCTTTGTCTATACCTGTCGCGGAAGGGACCGGATGTATTGTAATCGAGAGGATTGCAGGGTATTCAAGGGTCGGCTTTTGATTTGCAGAGAATGTCCTATCATGGAGTCAGAAGAAGTGAGTCCTTCAGCTGAAGAGACGTCCAGTGAGATGGAGATCGCTGAGTAGTCTATATCGTGTACTTGCCGTTCTTTATGATCTCTTTTCCGTCAAGCTTGACAGTGGCCTTGCTCATTGTACCGTCGAGCTCGTAGTCCGACTTGTTCTTTCCACCACGCATATCATTTCCGCCGATGCCAATTGTCACCGCACCGTTGGCGATAGAGTTCATGAGGAATCCCACCTTGGAGTTAGGGTTCATCCCCAGGTTGAAGAAGCTTATCTTGTCCTTGTCACCATGCGCCAGGTCGTAGAAGTCCTTGACGGACCGGAGGTTCCTTGATGCTTTGAAATCGACCAGCTTTCCCTTCTTGAACTTCCATCTCATGTTGTGGACCAATTTCCCTGCATGTGCAACAGGGACGTCAAACACTGCCTTGCCTTCCGCACTGTTCTCCAGTAGTGTGACCACAACCTCTCCCGAGGGCAGTGAGACATAGTTGGTGCCCTTCTTCGCGTCCGCCGCGTCGAGTATGCCCTCATAGATGTGCACGGGTCTCTTTCCCAACCGGAAGGTGAGATCCGTACCCTGTTTGGATGTTATGTGCACCTTCTTTGCCTTGCTCAGCCTGTTGGCCAGCTTCTTTCCAAAGGCAGACATCTTCTTTGGGCTAGCTCGCAATGCTCCAGTTACGTCCTTCATCCACGCATTATACGAGAACCCATACACCTTCGCCCTCTGAGGCGTCACGAGCCCCAGTGGGAGGTATGCGGACCTTATCCCTTTCTTTCTGGACTTCTCAAAGTGGGCCTGCTCTCCTTTGAATAGTGCCGAGAACTTGTCGGGAGGTTCCTTACTCAAATCAGACGGATCCTCTGGCCCTCCTATGAAGATGTTCACGTTGGTGTACTCCGCCAGACCCAGACAGTGGGCCGAGGTGGTCCTCAAGTTTGTTTTTGACAGCACTTTCAGATGACCGTAGAAGACATCGTCCGTGTCCAGTGTCATCAGGACATCCGCACCTTTCTTGAAGCATTCCATTGCTATTGCGTTGGCCATGTCGATCGTGTGCTGGTATGTGCTGACCACGACTACATCCTGCTTCTTTATTCTCAAACTCTCATTCACAAGCGTTCTTGCCATTTGGTCTTCGATTTTCATCCTCTTATCCCCCGCTTGCTGGAGAATCACTAGAAGGGTTATTAATGCTTCGGGGGAGGTTGGTGAAAGTACTAGAATCCTGGGACGGTCCATGTAGCGTCGGCATCAACCCAGACCCAATAGCCGTATCCGGGCTTCATTATCTCACTACTGCCCATCTTTCTTAAGAAGTATGGTGAGGAGAGGGGATCAAAACCTTCCACTCTTGCTGCATCCGTCTGGGCCTTGAGGTCTCCTACAGTGTATGTCGTGTTGAATGAAGGGAAACCAACGAGGTTCCATCCAGCTTTCAAGAGTATATCTGTTGACTGGAGAACAAGTCCAGCAACTGTAAAGTTCGAGCTTCTTGTGACATTGATCCAAAGGCTCTTAGTATGATTGAAGTAAGGGAGAGTAGGGTCATAGGGTTTTGATATCATCAAGGTCTTCCATCTCTGCTCATATGAATCGTAGGACCAGCTGTTGTCGAAGGACACAGTTTGCAGAACAGTTGTCAAGTTGTCATTATCCTGGTATATTGGTGCGGAGATGAGATTCATGCCTTCCAAAAGAGGACGGGCGAATTTGGCAGCTTGGTCTCTGGTGCATCTAGTTCCGTTGACAGCGTCAACAGCACACACACGGTAGAAGTAGTTGTCTGGGTCGCCTTCCCCAACTGAGGAATCTGTGTACTCAGACGTCCCATTGGGAACAAAGGCGATCAATTGATACGCAAGACCTTCAGAGTTGTGGGTTGTGTTTCTGTATAGCTGATAGCCAATGAATGAACTGGAACCCATTCCATCATCGGGGGAGAGAGTCCAGACCACTGTAACGTTGCCAAAATTGAGACCTGAAAGGTTCGCTCGAAGCATGGTTGGCGGACGGGGAAGGGTCGTCCCGAAAGGAGCAAGTAATGGATACCTATCTTGACTGTCCGCATCAATGACATATGGTGTGTCCCCGAGACTGTCGCTAC
>CP070767.1:990017-995996 GCA_020345725.1 Methanobacteriota archaeon
CAGTTCCCTTGCCTACTACCCTGGGTCTCTCTATCGCTATGAAACTCAACGGAATAGCAGTCGGGTCCAGCGCTCAGGTAGCATTTGTCATGTACCACGGTTATTACTACATTTCCCTTCATGTGACCTTTGTCGACATACCTATGAGCGTCAACAATCTTTTCCATGGGATAGCTTCTGTCAATGACTGGTCTGATTTTTCCAGCCTCAATGAGCTTTCTGAGGAAGACTAACTTTTCTGTCGTTTCGGATGTCAGAGATCCGGAAGTCAAATATGCTCCGTTCTTCTTCAGAGATTTCTTTCCACGCGAGCTGGGGATCTTACCTACCGCTTCAAAGACCACATCATAGATCCCACCGTCCTTTGTGAAATCCTCTTTGGTGTAGTCAATCACCTTATCGGCTCCCAGTGACCTCACCAATTCAAGATTCGATGTACTGCACACCCCAGTGACTTCGGCACCGAAGTTCATTGCAAGTTGTACTGCATAGGTACCCAAGCTCCCCGAAGCTCCATAAATGAGAACCTTTTGACCTTGCTGGATATTTGCCTTTCTGAGAATTTGCAATGCTGCCATACCCCCACCGGGAACGGCGGCGGCTTCTTCATAGGTGCTACTCGCAGGTTTCTTGGCCACAACTCCTTTCTTCCATTCTTCAGGCAAGCATACATACTCAGCGTAGGCTCCGGCCTTCAACCCGGTGGTAGTCCCGAAAACTCGGTCACCTTTCTTGAACAACTTCACATTCCTGCCCACTGATTCAACTTCTCCTGATAGCTCATACCCCAGAATGGTTTTTCTTGGTTTTGTAAGTCCAAAGGCCATTCGTAGCGCGAAGGTGAAGAATCTGGAGTCTGGGTGTTTGCCACTTCGAGCCCACATCGCTGCAGTGTTTACTGTTGTCGCGTGTACCTTTACCAGTATTTCATTGTCATTTGGGACAGGTTTGGGAACCTCTTTGAGCTTGAGGACATCTGGAGGACCGTATTCTGTGTATTCAATCGCCTTCATCTTCATAAGCACCAATGACTGCTGCCAGATATAATAATGTTATGTGTCAGAACAACTCGGATATCTCTTTTGAGCGAGCCTTGCGAACGAGCACGCGGAATGTCGTTGAATCAACTGGCACTACTAGACACACGATGAGTTGAAATAGTCAAAGTGAAATTCCTCACATCACTGGAGAAGGAACAAAAATGTCAAACCCAATACTAGTAACCGGAGCTACCGGTACGGTAGGTAGCGAAGTCGTTAGACAGCTTTCTGCCAGAGGAGTAAATGTTTGTGCCTGTTGTCATACACTGAGCAAAGCTGACATGATAAGAGGTCCTGGAGTGGAAATCAAGGAGACTGACTACACAAGGCTGGACACAGTTGAGGCAGCTTTCAAAGGCAGTGAGAAGCTCTTCTTAGTTACGACGCCGTTAATCGACAACTTGATGGAAATCACCCCACAATTAGTAGAAGAGGCAAAGAAGGCGGGAATCAAGCACATCGTGAAACTATCTAACATGGACATGTTCACAGAAGAGGAAGCGAAGATTCCCCCGATTGGATGGCACCGTCAGGAAGAGAGAATCATCGAAGAATCAGGAATTCCATATACCTTCCTGAGACCCGCAGGATTCATGCAGAATTTCTTTATGCACGTGGACACAATCAAGGCACAGAACGCCATCTACACCATTACTGGAGAGGGCACGGAGGGTTTCATAGATGCCCGTGACATAGCAGCGGTTGCAGTGGAAGCTTTGACAGGTGAAGGACACGAAGGAAAGATCTACTCAATTACTGGTCCTGAAGCAGTTTCTTACGATCAGGCAGCGGAAGTACTTTCCGACGTACTGGGCAGGAAGATTACTCATGTGAAGATGTCCGAAGAGGACGCACGAAAAGGATTTGTGGAAGCAGGATGGCCGGATTGGTTGCTCAATGCCTATCTCGTGGGGGGTAGAATTACCAGAGAAGGTCGCACGTCAACTGTCACGTCCACGGTAGAAGAAGTCACAGGAAAGAAGCCCACAACGTTCGAGCAGTTCGCCAGGGAGCATGCTGAGATTTTCAAGTAGTGTTGTTGCCTGTTAGACAGAATCTGAGAAAATCAAGATCCGTTAGTGAGAGCTTGGATGTCTCACAGTTATTACAACGTTACCCTTTTTGTGCCCTTTGTCAACATACCTGTGGGCCTCTACGATCTGATCCCAGGAATAGTGTCTATCTATGACCGTCTTTAACTTCCCCGCCTCGATGAGATCTCTGAGGAAATTCAGATCTCCAGTCTCCAAGGGTGATGAACTTTTGTGGGAAAGAAAGATTCCATCTTCCTTCAGCAATCTCTTACAACGTGAACGTGAAGTCTTGGTTACAGCGTCAAAAATGATGTCATAGGTCTCGCCAGTTCTGGTAAAATCCTCCTTGGTGTAATCAATCACCTTGTCGGCTCCTATAGATTTCACCATTTCAAGATTCGTGGTACTGCATACACCGGTGACTTCCGCTCCAAAGTACTTGGCAAGTTGTACCGAATAGGTACCCACGCTTCCGGAAGCGCCATAGATAAGAACTTTCTGTCCCTTCTGGATTTTTCCTTCTCTGAGTTTACTATAAGCTGTGAGTCCCCCACCTGGAACGGCGGCGGCTTCCTCATAGGACATATTCACTGGTTTTACTGCCACCAACCCTTTTGTTGCTATTGATTTTTCTTCAGGTTTTTCTGGCAGACATCTGTACTCGGCATAGGCGCCAAAACCAAAACCGGTCAATGCAAAGACTTGATCACCCTTCTTGAACAGCTTCACGTCCTTACCTACCGATTCAATATCCCCAGCCAGCTCCATCCCCAGTATGGCCCTCTTAGGTTTTCTAAGACCCAAATACAGTCGCATCAAGAGCCATTGCGCGCGAGGGACATCGAAACTCCGAACTCTCGTATCCCCCACGTGTGCTGTTGTCGCATGAACCTTTATCAGTACTTCATTGTCCTTGGGTTTGGGTTTCTCTACCTCTTTGAAATGAAGAACCTCTGGTGGTCCGTATTTCTCGTATACGATCGCTTTCAAAAGCATTTCTCCTAAATTGCCTTGATCCTCCCTTCATTTATCTGTTCTCGCCAACCCAGTCTCCATTGGCCTAGATTTCATTCTTTACCATATTCAGCAGAGGATTCACGAGTGCCCACATAGGTCTTCATTTCTGCAAACCTGAATCCTTGCAGTTCTTCCTTTTCGAATTTGGCGCGCTTCTCAAGAGCTTCTATGCTCGGCCATTCTTCAATCCCGACAAATTGCCACTCTTCGGTTGACCAACGGAGGTCAATCATCTCGAACTTGCATCCGAGTTCGTCCAAATTCCCGCGATCCTTACGCATGAACTCCATCTTTTCCTCGTCAGATAGGTCAAAAAATGCTTCCTTGACTTTGGCGAACATCAGTCTGATAATCGGTTTCTTCTCATCCATCTCACTACCTCCCCATATTTTGGCTAGGAGATGAATATCCCAGAGCTTATTTAAAGGCTTTAGGGACCAATAGAATCCGATATGGAGTAATCCCAAGCTTCTACTGGAGGACCCTCGAACTGGAAGAGAGTGGATAGAATTCTCGCTTTCCCGCCAGGTTTGAAACCGAACCTCCGAGTCCTCCATCGGCTTCTGGGAGATGAGGAGCTAGACACCACCACCAATGAAAGCACCCATCACGGTGAACCAACTCAAAGCCCAGATTCCGTATCCGACCAGGACCTCCTTGCCCAAATCGAAGTCGTCCGCGTATTCAATGTTCCCGAATTTGGTTCCTATTGCCCCACTCGCTAAATCCCTACCACTCTGGTGGATTCGGAACAGCCCGGATGATCTCTTCCCTTCCACACTACATGTCTGGCCCGTGTACTGGAACTTGTGAGATCCTATTGGATTAAATGAGTAAGTCCTTCCATCTTTCCTAATCTCTATCAAACCCAACAAACCGTATTTCACGCGACTTACTCTGCCATACAAATCGTGAATTTCATAGGTCAGGGCAGACAATCTTCCCAATATCCCTCTGGGTTTCACCAATAGCTCTCTTCCATCCTCCCATAGTTTGATTCCGCCAAGTGCCTGCAACTCCAAGCGTGCCCTCTTAACCACGTACTCAAAAGGGGAAATCCTCTCTATAAATGTTACTGGACCTGGGTGAATAGTCCAAAGCGGAATCTTACATGTAGGCTTTGGAGTTGAAGTTCGAACCCCTCTATCAACTCTCAAATTAGAAGAGGAGCCAAGCGAAGGTTCTTATAGAGAAAGACGTTAAGCCAGAGAAAGAAGGAGATTGAAATGAACATCTACATAGGTAATCTGTCACGTGATGTTACCGAGAACGATCTGCGAGAGGCCTTCGAAGCTTTTGGCGAGGTCACGTCTGTAAAGATCATCACTGACAGGTTCACAGGGGCATCGAGAGGATTCGGATTCGTTGAGATGCCCACAGAAGAGGAAGCCAAGAAAGCGATGGCAGACCTGAATGGACAGGATATGAAGGGACGAGAGGTCACCGTCAATGAGGCCAGACCTCGAACAGAGCGTCGAGGCGGTGGAGGGCGCTACTGATAGGCGATCCTCTGGCATAGGAAGAAACGGATCTTCTTTTGTCCAATAATTCCCTGGTGAAACTCCAGTTGGTGAGCGGGAGCTATATCTGTGTTCCACCAGCTCTCCTGGAGTAGTACAGTGCCACCAAGATACCACACAACAGAATAACCAAATCCACAAGCGTTCCAGCTCCAAAGGCAGGCGGTATCGATAATAGTCCGGTGAGAGAAGAGAACATGCCTGTCAGAACCTCTGCAATCACAAATGGCAAAGATACCAAAGTGAATGTAATGAACATAGCCCCAGCACCTTTGCGACCTTTCCAAGGTCTTCGCCTGGATACCCACAATCCTACTAAGAGAAGAACTACGGCGAATATCGCGGCAACCAATGGTTTCCAATTATCAGTTGGTGGAGGTGGGGCCACTTTGATTACCACGGTCAGGGTCTTCACATTTTCAGCATTCCCGAGATTATCCACTGCGTAGAACTCAATTGTGTAGTTACCTGGAGAGGTGACATTCAGAGAGACTTCATAAAGAGTCGAACTTGTCCATTGATCATTTCCCATGAATCGATAATAGGACTCGTCCACACCACAACCATCGTCTCGGAAAGTAATCAGGATATCATATCCTGCATCGGTTCTGGCAGTTGATTGACCAGTGGAATGTGGTGGGGTGTCGTCAACGATGAATGACCGGTTGTGGGCTGGCTCGGCGTTTCCCAGGTTATCCACAGCGAAGAAGCTCACATAGGCGAGTCCTTCATCTGGGATAGAAAAGGAGTTTGAACAATCGGACCAATCAGACCATTGATCATTACTCCAGATTCGGTATTGGATATCTGCCACACCCGATGATGTATTTCCACCGAATTCCTGGATTATGTCCACATCAACAAGACATCCGCCTGCTTGGACACTGAATCCTGCAATGGCAAGAATGTAAGGTCCTGGATCTGGGTTTTCGATCACAACCGCTTCATCTGAATCAGCGTCCGCGTCATAATCCACAAACTCAGAAACCTGCCTTTCACCATCGTGGTTGGCATCATAGAAGACCCCAATGTCGATGTCCGGACAGAAGCCCCAAACATGAAAGGTGACAGACTCGAGCTCCGGCCATATTTCCCTGGATACCGTATGATTTGATCGAGCTAGATACTCAATGAATGTCTCCTCATCATCAATGGGTTCAAGGTACACTTGGATTCCCCTTATCTCTTCTACCACAGAAGTGTTCAGAGCAGGCTCGTCAGCTGTGATTGTGAGGGGAGTTGAGGATTTGATCCAAGTATCTCCTGCCACGTATCTGGGTTCCCCGACTGTCATTCCGGAATTGGGTGGTGTGTTGTCCACGACAAGAATATCCTGTTTGATGGACTCTAAGAACCCGTATGGATTGG